>CAYGRU010000005.1:0-96806 GCA_964352385.1 uncultured Candidatus Planktophila sp. | reverse complement strand
CCAAGAAGGCAAACCCCCGCGAGGATGCGCATCACCCCGCCCAGAGGCCATGATCGGTTCGGATTCATGAAAGGCTCCATCGCTTTGGGATCACATCGGTCGGGTTGTGAAAGGGGCCGACGCGGCGACATGGTGCCGCGCGGCTTGGCGGGGGCGGGTCTAGGACAATTTCCTGACCATTCGATTAAAGGTGGCGCTTTCTGTCCCGCCCAAACGCATCTCGCGCTTCGCCATCGTTTCCGCTATAGACCCGCGCGAACAGCAACCGGAGCGAACATGGCGCGCATTCTGATTACCTCCGCCCTGCCCTATATCAACGGCATCAAGCACCTGGGGAACCTTGTCGGATCGCAGTTGCCGTCCGACGCCTATGCCAGATACATGCGCGCGCGCGGTCACGAGGTTCTGCTGATCTGTGCCACCGATGAACACGGCACCCCCGCAGAACTGGCGGCGGCGAAGGCGGGCAAGCCGGTTGCGGAATTCTGCGCCGAAATGTGGGCAGTGCAAAAAGGCATCGCCGACGGGTTCCGCCTGTCTTTCGACCATTTCGGGCGGTCATCCTCCGATCAGAACCGCCGCCTGACGCAGCATTTCGCCGAACGGCTGTCCGGTGCGGGCCTGATCGACGAAGTCATGGAAAAGCAGGTCTATTCCCATGCCGATGGCCGGTTCCTGCCAGACCGGTATATCGAGGGCACCTGCCCAAATTGCGGGTATGACAAGGCGCGCGGCGACCAGTGCGAAAACTGCACCAAGCAGCTCGACCCGACCGATCTGATCGACCCGCGCAGCGCGGTTTCGGGATCGACCGACCTTGAAGTCAGGGAAACCAAGCATCTCTACTTGCGCCAGTCGGCGATGCGCACACATCTGAGCGAGTGGATCGACCAGCAGACCGGCTGGCCGATCCTGACCACCTCGATCGCCCGCAAATGGCTGAACGATGGCGACGGCTTGCAGGATCGTTCCATCACACGCGACCTCGACTGGGGCATTCCCGTGCAGAAGGGCGACAAGCCCTGGCCGGGGATGGAGGGGAAGGTCTTCTATGTCTGGTTCGATGCCCCCATCGAATATATCGGCGCGACGGCGGAATGGGCCGATGCGCACGGGCTGGACGATGCCGCATGGCGGCGCTGGTGGCGAACGGACGAAGGCGCAGCCGATGTGCGCTATGTCCAGTTCATGGCGAAGGACAACATTCCGTTCCACACGCTCAGCTTCCCCGCCACCCTGATGGGATCGGCGGAGCCGTGGAAGCTGGTCGATTATGTCAAGGGTTTCAACTGGTTGCTTTACGAGGGTGGCAAATTCTCCACCTCACAGGGGCGCGGCGTGTTCATGGATCAGGCGCTGGAGATTCTGCCCTCCGACTATTGGCGCTGGTGGCTGCTGTCGAATGCGCCCGAAAGCTCGGATGCCGATTTCACATGGGAAAGTTTCCAGAACGGCGTGAACAAGGATCTGGCGGACGTGCTGGGCAATTTCGTCTCGCGCATCATGAAATTCTGCCGGTCCAAGTTCAGCGAGCAGGTTCCCGCAGGCGGCACCTATGGTCCGGCGGAGGCGGCGTTGGCGGCGGAGATTGACGCGCGGCTGGCCGACTACCAAACCGCGATGGAAGCTATCGAAATCCGACGCGCGGCACAGGCCCTGCGCGCCATCTGGGTTGCCGGGAACGAATATCTGCAACACGCGGCCCCGTGGGCGCTGGCCAAGACCGATCCTGACGGGGCAGCCGCGATTGTGCGCGCCGGGCTGAACCTTGTGCGGCTCTATGCCATCCTCTCCCGCCCCTTCATCCCCGATGCGTCCGCCGCAATGCTGAACGCACTTGGTCTGCCGGAGGATGTGCCCTGGCCCGAAGATGCAACATCGGCCCTGTCCGCCCTGCCTGTCGGGCATGGGTTCACCACCCCGGATGTGCTGTTCGCCAAGCTGGCCGACGAAACCCGCGCTGAGCTTGAGGCGCGCTTTGCCGGATCGTGAAATGCCCGTCAGAGCGGTGATCGCAGCCGGTTGATAAACCCTCTGGCGTTCAACAAGGTGCCGCCTTATCTTGAACGAATGTCACATGATGTGCTCATCGAAGAGATCGAAAGCTGGCTGATCGACAAGTCGCTGGGCGATCCGGATATCGAACAACTGTTCGATACCCTGTGCGACAGGTTGCTCGGCAGTGGCATCCCGCTCGACCGGGCGGCGCTGACATGGCCGACATTGCACCCGCTGTTTCAGGCCGAGCAGATATTCTGGAACCCCACCGAGGGCGCGAAGCTGCTTCAGTACTCACATGCCAACCAGCAAAGCGAGGGGTGGCTGAAAAGCCCGTTCTACCATGTTCTCCAGCACCGCCTGACCCGTTTGCGCCGCCGCCTGACCGGCCCGGACAAGATGCTGGATTTCGAAGTGCTGGAAGAATTCAGCGAACAGGGCTTCACCGATTACCTGATGACCAGTTCGACCTTCCGCATCGGCGAGGTGCAGGAATTTTTTGCGCGCGGCACCGGCATCATCGCATCATGGGCGACGAAGCGCGAAAACGGCTTCACCCGTGCCGATCTGGAGGGGTTGTCGCGCATCCAGCGGATTTTCGCCGTCGCCTGCCGCGTCACCATACAGCGGCGCGTCACCGCGAACCTTATGCATACCTATCTCGGCCCGACTGCGGGTCAAAAGGCGCTGTCGGGCGAGATTCGCCGCGGCGATGGCGAGTTGATCAATGCTGTCGTCTATTACGCCGATCTGCGCGGCAGCACGCGCCTGTCCGATTCCATGTCATCCGAAGATTACCTGACATTCCTGCGCCGCTATTTCGATTGTGCCGCCCAGCCGGTGACCGAGGAAGGTGGCGAAATCCTCGACTATATCGGCGATGCCGTGCTCGCGATCTTCCCGATCATGGGCGACACCGGAGAGCCGAAAGCGGTGCGTGCCGCCGTTCGCGCGATGGAAAACGCGCTCCAGCGCCGCGAAGAGATTATGAAGGAATTCCCGAAACCCGACATGCGGTTCTGCGTCTCGATTGCCAGCGGCGAGGTGATGTTCGGCAATATCGGCATCCCCGGCAGGCTGTCTTTCTCGGTCATCGGGCCTGTGGTGAACGAGGTCGCGCGGATGGACGACCTGTCCAAGGTGTTGGGCCGATCCGTGGTCGTCACCAGCGAAATTGCCGCCATCGACCCCGATCTGTGGCAGTCGGTCGGCCCGCAGGGCCTGCCTGGCCTGTCTGCGCCGGTGGAACTGTTCGTGCGCTGCTGCGAGATTGATGCCTTTGCACCAATGCCGCTGAAGGCCGTTGCGGGCGAATGATCCGGCTCAGCCGCCAAGGCTGCGAATACGCTCCAATAGCCAAGGGTCCTTCTGGCCGAGCTCGAACGCCCGCCTGAAACGCTGATTTGCCGCCTCCGTCTGGCCGACGCGATCATGGGCGAGACCTGCCTGAAACCACGGATCGGACCATTCCGGGGAAAGCCGGATCGCCTGATCGAAATCGGCCAGCGCCGCGCGGTCATCACGCCCTGCCAGTGCCCGGCCACGGTGGAAAAAGGCCCCCGCGTCATTCGGATAATCGCGCAGCAGGCGGGTGAAATCCCCCACCGCCTCGGTCGCCCGGTTTGCCGCCAGAAGGGCGAGACCGCGGTTGAACAATGCGTCAGGGTCCTGATTGTCGATCCGCACCGCCGCATCGAATTCGACCAGCGCCGCCTCCGCCTGCCCGCCGCGCAGCAAGAACGCCCCCCGCCCGAGCCGGACATCAAGGCTGTCGGGGGCCAGCGCGACGGCCTGATCCCAGTCGCGCTGCGCATCGTCCCGCCGGTCGCGCTTTTCATAGGCATTCGCACGCCCGATATAGGCTTCGGCACGGTCCGGCGCGATGGCCGCTGCCGCCGTGAAGGCATCAATCGCCAACCCCTCCTGCCCGATCGACAACAGCGCCTCGCCGAGATTGACCTGCGCGCCGAAACTCTGCGCCTCGTTCAATCCGCCGGACGCGATGGCCCGCCGACAATGCAGCACGACATCGCTGGCCCGCGCGGATAGATCGGCACAGACCGCAAGCGATCCATCAGCGGACTGCGCCGGAGACAGGGGAAGAAGGGCGGCGCATAGCGCCGGAATCAGGAATCTGTTCATGTTGGTGAACATATGCACGCAGGGCCCGAACGCCAGTCACCATCGCCTGAACGCCCTGAAACACCGCTGGTCGGCAATTCTGGCGGCATTGTCGCCGGGTCGCCCTAATTGCGCCCCACCGCCCGATCAGATCACAAACTTGCGTGAACGATGATTTCAGCGCATCTTTATCGCTTCGGGAACGGGGCTGGCGAAACCAAACGAGGGGCGGAATGCCTCTGTCATGAAACAGGGAAGACGACATGGCGGGTGAGAACGACAAATTCGAGGTCTATCAGGACAAGCGCGGCGAATGGCGTTGGCGGCGCAAGGCCAGCAACGGCCAGATCGTGGGGGCCTCGTCCGAGGGCTATGACAAGCGATCCGATTGCGAAAAGAACATGAACCGGGGGCCGAACCCGACCGACAAGTGGGAATTCTACACCGACAAGCGTGGCGAATACCGCTGGCGGCGCAAGGCCAGCAACGGCAACATCATCGGTGCCGCCACCGAAGGCTATACCAAAAAGGCCGATTGCGAGGCCAACGCGGCGCGGCAGGGCTATACCGGCTGATCCGCGCGAATTGCGGGAAACCGCAGAAAGGCGCCCCCGGAAGAGGGCGCCTTTTTCAATTACTGAAGCGGCTGTCCATTGATGCTGACCGTGCCATCCGCAATCGAGATGTCGGCGATCAGTTCATCAGGGCTGGCACCGGGCCGCGCAAATCCCGCGATGATGGAACGGTAAACGCCCGCTTCCTCTGGCGCGACCAGGCCGCCAGCCACCAGTTGATCCAGCAGCGCGAACACCCCACTGAGGGTCACCTGAACATCGCCATCGGGCTGCGACGCGTTGCCCGCCACGTTCAATTCCCCGGTCGCCTTGCCCACGATGCCAAGGCCTGTCAGGCTGATCTCGCTGATGTTGAGCGTTTCCAGATCGACCGGCGGCTGGCCGAAAGTATCGCCGCCGAGGTCGGTCAGCACCCGCACACCGCCGCCCAGATCCATCACCAGCGAGACCGGCGAGCGGCTTATTGCCTTCGCCGGGTCGATTTGCGCCCAGCCAGCCTCATCCAGCGTGAGGTCGATCAACTTCATCCCGATGCGATAGGGCGCGGGTTGAACCGATTTGCGCAACGGCATTTCAAACCAGACTGCCATCTCGCCGAGATCGGCCGCCCCCGCAGGCAAT
This sequence comes from uncultured Candidatus Planktophila sp., assembly GCA_964352385.1. Lineage (GTDB taxonomy): Bacteria > Pseudomonadota > Alphaproteobacteria > Rhodobacterales > Rhodobacteraceae > Pikeienuella. Next base: position 91,491 of record CAYGRU010000005.1, on the reverse strand, counting down.
ACGGAACCCGCATCATCCGCGCTGACAACCTGAAGGTCCATCAGGGAAGCACTGTACGCCGCCCGCCCATCAACGACGCGAATCCCCATTTCCGCCACGCCGCTGCTGTTGCTCAGGCTCATTGGGGGGGTGCTCGGCCCGCCCGTGCTGCCGAAGGTGCCGGTCGCGCTTTCCTGCGACAGCGTCAATTCACCCTCGCCGCCCGCTGCTACGAAAGCCTTGAAATCCTCCGCATCAAGGTTGTCTGCCTTGAAATTCACCTTCAGGCCCGTCGCGACACTATTTGTCATGGATGATGAAACGCCGTCTTCACTGATCGTGTAGCGGGTTTCAAACTCGGCAGCGGTCATGCTCGCCGTCGCGGTGCCATCGGTGTAGCCGTTGCTGACAGTTACCGCCAGATCGGCAACTCGCAGCTTTCCGTCCGAAATCAGCGCGGCAGGCGCAGCCTGATCGGCGGTCAGTGCCGCCGCTGTCAGCGCAGTCTCGACCGCTGCTGCCGTCTGCACCAGGCGGATGGTCAGACCGTCGGTCTTGATATCGAAAACCAGCGGCGCATCGTCCGCCTCCCCCCCGATTGCGGCGGGTTCGATGGTCAGCTTGCTTGCGTCGGAGGGTGTCAGAACCAGCGCGCCGCCATCCGCTATGCCGGACCCGGCTGACATGGTCGCCGCTGACCACTGCCACAAGGTCGAACTGTCGGAGATCTTGACCCCGGCATATTCGACTTCGTAAGCGAACGGGAACCCGGCGATCCTGCGGCTGTCAAAACTGAAAAACACGTCGCCGGAACGCAATTGCTCGACAACCTTGTCCGCCTCCGGCTCGACATAGAGCGTCTTGCCGACGAACCAGCCCGCCGACCAGAGCGTTGCCACGCCGATGACGCCTCCGATGATGAGGGACGATGTCTTCATGTCATGCGGCTCCTGTATTGCTTTCTGGCACCATCGACGGGGTCATGCGGCGGGTCAATGCGACCATCAGGCCAGATCGGAAATCCCCAGCGTGCCGGTCGGACGCGCCATGCGATACCGCGTGACCCAGATCAGCCGTTCCTGCGCGCGGGTCACGGCGACATAGGCGAGACGACGCCATAGCGGCGCACCCGCCTCGATCCGCCCCACCTGCGCCGCCGCATAAAGGTCGGGCGCGAACACCTGCACGGCGGGCCATTGCGAGCCTTGCGATTTGTGGATCGTCGTCGCCGCGCCATGCACGAAGGCCGCGCCCATGCGGGCGGCGGAGGGGATGATCGGCTCGTCCAGATCAGGCGATTCGATCTTGATGATCGCCGCCGCGCTGATCGACGGTTTTTCCGCCCCCGCCACATGCAGCCGGGCGAACCCGCTGCGCTGCCCCGGCCCGATGAAGATCACCTGTGCGCCTTTTATCAGGCCCCGCGCCTCCAGGTCGATCCGCTTCTTGCGGTGCTTTGCGGGCAATTCGATGCCGTCGCAGATCAACGGCTCCCCCGGCAGCAATTCCATGTCGGGTGCGCCATAAGCAGCGCGGAAAGCGTGGATCAGCCGGATGCGCGTCGCGTTGCGCCAGACCAGCATCGGGGCGCGCGACATCAGGTCGGGATCGGCGCGCGGTGCAACAACGATCCGGTCGTCGATCAGGGCAAGCCGCTCAACCTCCGTCTCGAAATCCTGAAAGCTGACGCCTTCGCGCAGCGAATGTGCCAGATCGAGGATCGGGTTGTCGGCGCTTTGCCGGTGGATGCGGCTGAGGATCGGCTTCGCGGTATCGGGCAGTTTGTCGAAAATCATCGCGCCGGATTGCCCGACCGGGGCCAACTGCGCCGGATCTCCGAACAGGATGAGGGTGGAGAAGATCGCCTTCAGATCCTCGAACTGCTTGTCGTCCAGCATCGACGCCTCATCGACCAGCGCCACATCCAGCGCCTCGTCCCGCCGGGTCCAGCCCTTGATGAAATCAGACCCGGACAGGCCCGCCATCGCCAGCGCGCCGGGGATCGACCCCTGCGCCGCATAGAACGCATGCGCGCGGTCCAGCATCACATCGTCGATGCCCTCTACCACCGGGCGCGGTGCGCCGGGGGTGGTCAACCAGGTCGCGATCTTTTCGTATTCAGGGTCATAGACGGGGGTATAGAGGATGCGGTGCAAGGTCGTCGCCTGCACGCCGCGCGCGCGAAGGACCGAGGCCGCCTTGTTGGTCGGGGCCAGCACCGCGAAGCTGCGGCGGGATCGGCTGCGCCGTGGCTCCCAATCTCCGCCCACCGTCTCCAGCCCAGCGGCGGTCAGTGCCTCGGCGACATCGACAAGAAGCGCGGTCTTGCCCGATCCCGCCTTGCCGAGCACCGCCAGGACCGTGGCATCCGCCTCCCCCTCCGGTGCCGGGCCGCTGGACTGCGCCGCAAGGTCGACGCCGGACGACGCGAGCCGTGCCGCGATCGCCTGAAATGCCCTGGACTGGTCTTCGGAATATTCCATCGCGGCTGGATAGCCGATCAGGAAAAGCCGCGCCATGTGCCATTCGCTGCCGCATCGGGGCGGATTGGCGCGGCTGGCTTCGCCTCAGGCGCAGCTAGCGATCACCTTCACAGGCGTCTGCCGCGAATGACCGCGATCCAATTCGAGATGCGGTGCAAGAATGTGCAGCAATTCAGACTTCTGCACCGGCTTTCGGATGATGCCGACCATGCCGGATTCCATGCAATCGCGTTCCTCAGCCTCGGTCAGCCCCGCCGTGTAGGCATAGACGGGCGACGGGCACAGACCCGCATCGGCCTGTGCCGCGTGAAGGGCGCGCATCGTATCGGACCCACTCGCGTCAGGTAGATGGACATCCATCAGGATGACCGTCGGGCGTTCACATGCTGCGGCTGCCAATGCCTCTGCAGCGGTCGCGCACAGGACCAACCTCAGATTCTGCCCCGCAAGCATCGCTTTCAGGATGAAGCGGTTGGTCGCGTTGTCCTCGACCGCCAGCACAAGCGGCGGCACAAGCGGCGGCACACCACCGGCGGCGGTATCACCTTGATCAGACGGGCCGGCGCCTGCGGTCGGGCTGGCCCTGCCGCCAGACACGTCGAACGGCACGCCGCGCGACGTGTCCTGATGCAGCCCCACCGCGCCATCAACCGGAAGCGTGACCGAAAAGGTGAAGCTCGACCCCTTGCCAAGGGTCGATGAGGCTTCGAGCGTCCCCCCCATCAGTGCCGCGAGCGCGCGACAGATCGACAGCCCCAACCCGGTCCCTTCCTGCGCCTTCGCAGCGCGCAACGATGTGGATTGCTGATAGGGGGCGAAGATGCGCGACAGGTCATCGGCGGAAATGCCCTCGCCGGTGTCGGACACCGTGCAGACGACCCTGACATTGTCACCCAAAACCTCCGCTTGCAGATCTACCGTGACGCCGCCCTGATCCGTGAACTTGATCGCGTTGCCGATCAGATTGGTCAGTATCTGGCGGTGCCTGCCCTGATCGCCGATCACATGCCGGGGCATGTCAGGGTCGTGCCGCAAGGTCAGCTCGATCCCCTTGTCGCGCGCGCCTTGCGCCAGCAGATGACAGACGTCCTGCGCAGCCAACACCAGATCAAAAGGCTCCTGCCGCAATGTCATCCTGCCGAATTCCAGCTTGGACATGTCGAGAAGGTCATTGATGATCATCAACAACGCATGACCCGATTGCCGGATCAGCTTGATACTGGTGCGCAGGTCATCCTCCAGGGGCCGCTCCAGCAACAGGTCGGCGATGGAGATGACGCCATTCAAAGGCGTGCGCAATTCATGGCTGATGCTGGCCGTGAATTGCGATTTCGCTTCGACGGCGGCCTCGGCCCGCTGACGCGCCTCCGTCAGTTCCGTCACATCGGTTGCTAGCATCACGGTATCGCCCGAAGGCAGGCAGCGGTGGCGGCGCAGATTGGCGGTTCCGTTTATGTCGATGGCCAGAAAATCGCGTGAAATTCCGGCTTCGAAGGCGTCGATATTTTCGGCAATCCATGCTTCGGATGACAGCCCGTTGAACGAACAGACCTCCGCTGCCGCCAAGGCGCGTATCATTTCGACATACAGCGTCCCGACATCGACAGTCGCGCCCAATTCTGCAATCCGGCGTTTGTAAGCCGCGTTGGCAATGCGGAACCTGCCATCGCGCCCGACGACCGCGAAACCGTCGATCATCGCATCGACCGCAGCCTGCAATCGTTGCTCCGCCTTGTAGGTCTCCGTTACGTTGCGCCCGATCGAGACGTAACTGACGGTGCTGTCCCCCTCCGTCGCAATCGGGGTCAGCGAGACGTCGGCAGTATAGGCTTCGCCCGATCTCTTGTGATTAACGGTTCTGAATTTCAGGCTGCTGCGCGATGCACGGGCTTTCTCGACAGCGATCTTCACGGCATCCGGTGTCAGCGGTCCCCACAGCAGCTCACGCGGGTTTCTGCCGATGAAATCGTGCCGGTCAAAGCCCGTCGTCTCGCATATCGCCTGATTGACCCAGATTGCGCAGCTCTCCGCATCGGTGATGATGACGTGATCGGATGTCGATTCCAGCGCCACTGACAGGCGGCGCGCTTGTTGTTCGCTGCGCCGCAATCTGGTTTCCGACCGCCTCAGCGCGGCTGTCGGTTTCAGAATCAGGTCGCGGCCAATGCCGAAGATCAGGCCGAAGGCGATGACAAGCGCGCCGAAAACGGCAACAGAGACAACCGTAAGGATCGCCGCACGTTCCCGCCGCAATGTTTCGGCAGACATCTCGACCATCAGATCGAGCCCGCCGAGGCCGAGGCTGCGCCTGACCTCTACAAAATCCATCGACGCGTCGAACACCGCATGATCATCGGCTTGCCGCACTCCGCCATCAGGCTTGGTGGCGTCAGGCTGCGAAGGTTCGAGTGTGGGAACAAGCGACACCCCCATCACGCTCGACAAATGATGCACAGGCGACGCGCGACGCGCGACGACGAACCCATGCTGACCGCGCGCAAAATTCTGCGAAATCGCATACAGCGCCTGCCCCGATCCGGTGTCCGGCCAAATGAGTAGGTCCACCGACGGGTGCCTGTGCGCCGACCGCCCGAGTGCCGCGACCAGACGTGTTGCGGTGGCGATATCGGATGCCGACAAATCGCGCCCCCGATGAACGACTCGCCCCGCGCCAGAAAAGATCGCGAGCGATGCGAAGGTCGGCATGCCGGAAACGCTGTCGTCCGACAACATCCCCAGATCTGTCTCAGCCGTCATCGACCGCAAAAGCTGATGCTCCGCCATCGCCGTCGCGTGCACGGAACCTGCATAGACATCGGCAGAGGCCGCGAGGCCACGCACCTGAAACCGCCAGATCAGATTGTCGACCGTCAGGCGGAGCGCGCCGATCCCGATCCCGGTCGAAACCAGAAATCCAAGGAGGACGAACAAGGTGAACCGTTTCGTCGCAGAGCGTTCCGAGAAATTGTCAGCCGCTGCTTCCACCGCACCCCCACCAACCCGTCGCCTGCGCCAAATACACGCGGAGCTTGTATGGAGGGGGAGATAGCCGGAGCGGGATTAACAGCCTGTTACGCAGGCGGCAAAGGGCGGGGCTGCCCGGCTGTATCAATCGCCACAAAGACGATTCGCGTTTCAGCGACCCGCCGCTCGTCCCCGGTTTCCGCGTTGAAGATGCGCACCTCGACATCCAGCGTGATCGACGTGCGGCCCCGCTTGTGCAGCGACGGGAAGATCGAAACCACGTCGCCGACCCGGACCGGATGGTGGAACACCATGTCAGACACGGCAACCGTCGCCACCCGGCCCTCCGCCAGCGACCGTGCGAGGACGGAGGCACCAAGATCCATCTGCCCCATCAGCCAGCCGCCAAAGATATCGCCGTTCGCATTGGTATCCGCAGGCATCGCGATGGTCTGAAGCGATGCGCCGGGCCGGGGTCCGCCCAGCCGCCTGATCTCGGTCATGTCTCGTGTTCCCTGCTCATTCGCAAGAACCCTAAACGAAACATCGCGATGCTGGAAAGTGAAACGGAAAGGGGCGGCACGAACCCGCACCGCCCCTTGTCGCTCGGACACCGCTTGCGATGTGGATCAGCTCGCCTCTCGCGCATCCTCGACGGTGCGCAGGCCGGTGGTCGGTGCGCTGACCAGCACTGCCATGTTGCCCGGCTTGTGTTCGTTGCGCATCATCTTCATGTGCGCCGCGGGAATGTCATCCCATGCGAACACTTCCGACATGCACGGGTCGAGACGCCGTTCCAGCATCAGCTTGTTCGCCGCTGCCGCCTGTTTCAGGTTCGCAAAATGCGATCCCTGAACGCGCTTCTGATGCATCCAGAGGTAGCGCGCATCCATCGTCAGGTTATAGCCGGTCGTCCCGGCGCAGATCACCACCATGCCGCCGCGTTTCACCACGAAGACGGACACGGGGAACGTCGCCTCGCCCGGATGTTCGAACACCATGTCGACATTGTTGCCCTTGCCGGTGATGTCCCAGATCGCCTTGCCGAATTTCCGCACTTCGGCGAACCATTCCTTGTATTCTGGGCTGTTCACCGTGGGCATCTGCCCCCAGCATTTGAAATCCTTGCGGTTGATCGCGCCCTTGGCCCCGAGGCCCATGACGAAATCGCGCTTGTCTTCTTCCGAAATGATCGCGATCGCGTTCGCGCCCGCCGTGTTGATCAACTGGATCGCATAGGACCCAAGGCCCCCCGACGCACCCCAGACCAGCACGTTGTCGCCGGGTTTGAGGATATGCGGGCGGTGGCCGAACAGCATACGATAGGCCGTCGCCAGCGTCAGCGTGTAACACGCCGCCTCTTCCCAGGTCAGGTGCTGCGGGCGCGGCATCAACTGCTGCGACTGCACATTGGTGAACTGCGCGAACGACCCGTCCGGCGTCTCATATCCCCAGATGCGTTGGCTGGGCGAGAACATCGGGTCGCCGCCATTGCATTCCTCGTCGTCGCCATCGTCCTGATTGCAGTGGATGACGACTTCATCGCCGACTTTCCAGCGTTTCACCTTGTCGCCAACGGCCCAGACGATACCCGACGCGTCGGATCCAGCGATGTGGAACTCCGCCCCATGCACGTCGAACGGCGAGATCGGCGTGCCCAGACCCGCCCAGACGCCATTATAATTGACCCCGGCAGCCATCACGAGGACCAGCACCTCGGTGCTGTCCAGCTTCGGCACGTCCACCACCTCAACCTGAAAGGACTTGTCAGGTTCGCCATGACGTTCACGCCGGATCGTCCAGGCGTACATCTGCTTCGGCACATGGCCGAGCGGCGGGATTTCCCCGATTTCGTAAAGGTCCTTCGGGGTGTCGTCGAGGGCCATCATCTTTCTCCTGAAGCCAATGCGCCCGCCAAGGCGCGCGCAAGATTCGTTCGTTTCACAGCTCAATAGGCTAATTACATTATCAAACGTTTGGCGCAAGTCCTACGCTTGTGCAACGCAAAACTTTATACCGCAGTGCAACTATCCTGCATTCTGATGCAAATGGGCAATGGAATTCGCATAATATTCCAGAAGCGCCTTTGCCTCCGGCAGTGGGCTGATTCCGTCACCGGTATCGTGAACAATGTTTCGGGTGACGAGGCTGCGAATCCCGACACGGACAGCATAGGTGAAATCCTCGCGCGGAATATGCAGGTGGGCATCCAGCTTTTCCAGCCGTTCCCGCAATGCCAGCGCCTGTTCCAGCACCGCTTCCTCCGGCACTGGCCCGGCGGCGGCCAGCAGAACCGTCGCGACCAGCGATGTCGGCAGCACCGGAACGATCTTGCCGATCCGCCCCGTCAACTCTGTGCCAAGCGCAGCAACATCCACCTTGGCCCCCCCTTCGGCGACAAAGGCGCGTAACGAAAGGGGCGATCCAAAGCTGACCGCCGCATAGCCGAAGCGATGCGCCCGCCCGCGCAAACGGCCCAAGAGGTATGATGCGATCGTGCCGGATACCCGCCATAAGCTGACCCGAAACCGCGCCCGCCCGGTCGGGCCAGCCGCCGCGTTCAGCAATATCCTGTCCTCAAGCACCCGGTCGTAATTCAGGCCGACCGGCACGAACACCACATCCCTTGGGCCGTCGGGGTCGAACTCATCGACGATATAGCTCAGCAAGCCCAGCTTCGGTGGCCCCAGCCTGCCATCGCGGCTCAGCCCGCCTTCGGGAAAGATCGCCTGCGTCACGCCACCCTCAGTCGCCATCTGCACATAGCGGCGCAGCACGGCACGATAGAGCGCATCGCGCGACTCGCGCCGGATGAAATAGGCCCCCATCGACCGGATCAGCCGCGACAGCGGCCAGACCCGCGCCCATTCCCCAACGGCATAGGACAGGGCGGAGGATGTGGACGCGATATAAGTCACCAGCAGATAATCGATATTGGACCGGTGATTGACCACGAACACCACGGCGGCGGATTGATCCACCTGCGCCAGCCCGTCCCGGTCGAACCGCCCCAGCCGCACCCGGTACAAAAGTTGCGTGATCCACCGGCTGACCCGCGCGCCGACACCGAAATACATCATCGCCGAAAAGCTCGGAATGATCTCCCGCGCATAACGCTCGACCTGTTTCAGGACGATGCTGCGCGGCATACCCGTTTCGGCCACATGGCTCTCAACCGCGCGCATCACCTCCGGGTCATGGGTAAGACGCACGATCAGCGCGCTCCGGCGCATCAGCTTGAAGGGCTGGATACGCAGCGACAGACGCTGGTTCAACTCGTCAACCGCGAGGTTCAGCCGCCGCCGCAGATACCAGCGAAAGGACGGGGCCAACACGCGATCCAACACCCCGATTGCCGCTGCGATACCCCCCAGCACAGCCACCCAGACCGGAATTTCAATGATGCCGTTCATGAACGCGAAGATGACCGGACCAAGGGGCGAGGTCCATAGCGTTCTGATCGCAGGATACGCCACGGCAGATCTGGCACGACGTTGAAACGCGGCTTAGGCACGATCAGGCTGCGTGCACCACGTTGCCATGATTCGATCCGCAGCCACAGAATGGTCTGAAAGGCAGAGTCTGGCCTGTTACGGTCGGCATTGGGAGGCAAAGCATTCGGGACACGGCCCGTCTCAATGACCCACAGACCGAATTGCACATAAGATAATTTCGTTTTGCTTGAATTGCCCGTAGCGCAACATTATTAGCCTAGGGTAGTTCGCTGCGATGCAGCATGACGCATGACATTGATTGAGGTTGCCCATGACCGACCGTCCCTGGCTCTTTCGCACCTATGCAGGGCATTCGACCGCCGAGGCGTCGAATGCTCTCTATCGCGGCAACCTCGCCAAAGGGCAGACCGGGTTGTCCATTGCCTTCGATCTGCCGACCCAGACCGGCTATGACAGCGACCACATCCTTGCGCGGGGCGAGGTGGGCAAGGTCGGTGTTCCGGTCTCCCATCTCGGCGACATGCGTATGCTGTTTCGCGATATCCCGCTGGAACGGATGAACACCTCTATGACCATCAACGCGACAGCGGCATGGTTGCTGGCGCTTTATGTGGCAGCGGCTGAGGAACAGGGCGCGGATATCTCGAAACTCCAAGGCACCGTGCAGAACGACATCATCAAGGAATACCTCTCGCGCGGGACCTATGTCTTTCCGCCGGAACCCTCGCTGGGCCTGATCGGCGACATCGCGGCATGGACCTACACGAACACGCCGAAATGGAACCCGATGAATGTCTGCTCCTACCATTTACAGGAAGCAGGCGCGACGCCGGAGCAAGAGCTTGCCTTCGCGCTCGCCACCGCGATTGCGGTGCTCGACACGGTCAAGGCACAGCGCGCCGTGTCCGATGCCGATTTCCCGATGGTGGTCGGGCGGATTTCATTCTTCGTGAATGCGGGCATCCGCTTCGTGACCGAGATGTGCAAGATGCGCGCCTTTTGCGACCTCTGGGACGAGATTTGCCGCGACCGTTATGGCGTTGAAGACGAGAAGATGCGCCGCTTTCGCTATGGCGTTCAGGTCAATTCGCTGGGCCTGACCGAACAGCAGCCGGAGAACAACGTCTATCGCATCTTGCTGGAGATGTTGGCCGTAACCCTTTCAAAGAACGCGCGCGCCCGCGCTGTCCAGCTTCCTGCGTGGAACGAGGCATTGGGCCTGCCCCGCCCGTGGGATCAGCAATGGTCGCTGCGGATGCAGCAGATACTTGCATATGAAACCGATCTTCTGGAATTCGACGATCTGTTCGATGGCAACCCGGCGGTCGAAGCCAAGGTCGAGGCGCTGAAGGCGGGCGCGCGGGCCGAACTCGCGACCATCGACGGGATGGGCGGCGCGGTCGCGTGCATCGAATATATGAAAAGCCAGCTTGTGGAGGCGAATACCAGCCGCCTCGGCCGAATCGAAACGGGCGAAACCGCCGTTGTCGGCGTCAACAAATACAAGGACGGTGAGGCAAGCCCGCTGACCGCCGGTGACGGCGGCATCATGACCGTCGATCCCGCCGTCGAGGCACAGCAGATCGCGAGGCTTGAAGACTGGCGCGCCGCGCGCGACGACTCTGCGGTGAAGGCCGCGCTCGCCGATCTTCGCGCGGCGGCAAAGGAAGGGCGCAACATCATGCCCCCCTCCATCGCCTGCGCCAAGGCGGGCGTCACCACCGGGGAATGGGGCACCGCGATGCGCGCGGTCTTTGGCGAATACCGTGCGCCGACCGGCGTCAGCAAGGCGGTATCGAACTCCGCCACCGGTCTGGACGAGATTCGCGAGGCGGTGAATGCCGCATCCGACAGGCTGGGCCGGCGATTGAAATTCGTCGTCGGCAAGCCCGGGCTCGACGGCCATTCCAACGGTGCCGAACAGATCGCCGTGCGCGCCCGCGATGCCGGGATCGACGTGACCTATGAAGGCATCCGCATGACGCCGGAGGAGATCATTCGCCGCGCGGTGGAGGAAGACGCCCATATCATCGGCCTCTCCATCCTCTCCGGCTCCCACCTGCCGCTGATCGAGGATGTCATGGCGCGGCTGCGTGCGCTCGGCCTCTCAATCCCCGTCGTCGTCGGCGGCATCATCCCCGATGCGGACGCGGCGGCACTGCTGAAGATGGGCGTCGCAAAGGTCTATACGCCCAAGGATTTCGACCTGAACCGGATCATGTTCGACATTGTCGATCTGACCGATCCGGGGGTCGCCGCGGCCTGAGTTGCGCCTTGCGGCGCAGCGTTCAGTCGGCCCCGACGAACCGCGCCAGCTTGCCGAGGGTTTGTTGCCCCAAAGCCTCCGCGCCGAATTCCTTCGCGGCCTGACATTCCGCCGCCGTGCTGAAGACCATGCCGAGCGTTACCCCGGTTTCGCCCGCCACCACATCGAATGCAGCCCAAGCATCCGCATGTTTCGGCCCGTTTTCACCCCAATGCAGGGTATAGCTGATGCGGTCTTCGGCCAGAACCTCTTGATATCGGTGATGGTTCGGAAAGACCGTGCCATCCGGCCCGATCATGTCGAACACCCATTCGCCGCCACTGCGCAGGTCGATCCGCGCGGTCCTGCACGAAAACCCATCCGGCCCCCACCATTGGGGCAGGGTTTCGGGGTTCAACCATGCCTTCGACACCAGAGGCAGTGGTGCCTTGATCCGGCGGTCAAGAACCATCATTCGTTCCGCGACATCCGCCAGATTGGCCAACCCCGCGCCAAAGCCCTGCCGATACCCGGCCTCCATGCCGTCCACGACCGGCGAGAGCTGCACCGTCACTGCCACACGGCTTTCCGCCGCGCCGCCGCTGAAATCGGCTGTGACAAGGGCAGCGGAGTGAAGGTCACCCTCGCAGGACACCACTTCATGATTTATGCTCCGCAGGCCCGGCTGCAGGTCCAGCCAGCTTGCCTCGACACGGACATCAGGCTGCCCTTCGACCTTGCAGAGCGATACTTCGCGACCGCCGACCCGTGGATCGGCCTCCAGAAATTCGACGGTCACTGACGGTGCGGGGGCAGCCCAGATCGCCCGTGCGTCGGGTGCTGTCCATGCCTGCCATAGTGCCGTCAAAGGGGCCGCGACGCGCTGGTCGAAGGTCAGGGTCACAAATCGGTCGATCATGTCATTTCTCCCTCGTCCTCGGCTTTCGATCTTGTCATGCAGCGGACCGATGCCGTCTCGCGGCACCTATCCGCCTTGGAAAACCTTCATATCCTCAGCCGAGAACCGCTCAACACCCTTGGCCAGATCATGCGCGTTCCTCACATAGAACCGGGCGTTCATCAGGTTCGCGGCGGCATTGTCACGCGTCTTGACCAGTTTCGCCGGAACCCCCGCGATGATGGAGTTTTCAGGAAACTCCGCCCCCTCTGACACAATCGCATGGCCCGCCACGATGGAATTCGCACCGATCTTCGCGCCATCCATCACCGTCGCGCCGATCCCGATCAGGCAGCGATCCCCGATCTCGCAGCCATGCAGGACGACGCGGTGGGTGATGGAGCAATCCTCGCCCACGATGGTCGGCGTGCCGTATCCGACATGGATCATCACGTGATCCTGAATGTTGCTGCGCGCCCCGATGCGGATTTCGTGCATCTCGGCCCGCATCACCACATAGGGCCAGACGGAACAGTCAGGCCCGATCCAGACCTTGCCATGAATCAGCGCCGTATCGTGGATCAGCGCTGGATGATCCAGCGTCACATCGGGGCCGATATGCGCCATCAGCCCAGCGCCCCTTTCGCGCGCAGCGCGGCGCTGTCAAAGCCAAGCTCCGACAACACCTCCTCCGTGTGCTGGCCAACCATCGGCGGCGGACGGCGATAGGTGATGGGGGTGCCGCTCATCTTGATCGGGTTGCCGAGGGTTTCGACGAAACCCTGCCCCGCGCCCTCATGCGCCTGCTTCACCCGGCTTCCACGCAGCAGCGCATGTGGGTCGTTGATCGCGGCGGGAATGTCGTTCACCGGCCCGCACGGCACACCAACCGCCGCCAGATCGGCCATCCATTGCGCCTCGGTCCGGGTGCGGGTGATGCCCTGCATGATCTCGATCAGCGCATCATGGTTGGCGACCCGCGCCGGGTTGGTGGCAAAGCGGGGGTCTGCCGCCAGATCGGCCCGCCCGGCCTCTTTCATGAACTTGGCGAACTGGCTGTCATTGCCGATCGCGATGATGAACCAGCCATCCGCTGTCGGGAATGTCTCATAAGGCACAACGGTCGGATGGGCGTTGCCGCGCCGGACCGGCGTGATCCCGGCAGTCAGATAGTCGAGTCCCTGATTGATGAGCCATGATATCTGCGTGTCCAGCAGGGCCATGTCGATATGCTGCCCCTGCCCCGTCGCATCGCGCACGCGCAGCGCTGACAGGATCGCGACCGTGGCATACATGCCGGTCATCACATCGGCGATGCCGACACCGACCTTGGTCGGTGGCCCGTCCCGCTCCCCCGTCACCGACATGATGCCGCCCATGCCCTGAATCAGGAAATCATAGCCTGCGCGCGGCGCATATGGTCCGGTCTGACCAAACCCGGTGACGGAACAATAAATCAGACCCGGATGCCGTGCGGAGAGGGTCGGATAGTCCAGCCCCCGGCGCGCCAGATCGCCGACCTTGAAATTCTCCAGCAGAATATCCGATTGCGCCGCGATATCAGCCAACAGCGCCTGACCCTCCGGTGCTGAAATATCGACCGTGACAGATCGCTTGTTGCGGTTTGCGCACAGGTAATAGGCGCTTTCCGCCGTATCCTCGCCGTCATGGCCCTTCACGAAAGGCGGCCCCCATTTGCGGGTGTCGTCGCCCGCCCCCGGTCGTTCGATCTTGATGACATCCGCCCCGAGATCGCCGAGCAACTGGCCGCAGCTTGGCCCGGCCAGAATACGCGACATGTCCAGCACCCGAAGTCCGGTCAGCGGCCCATCCTTGAAAGCCGATTCAGGCATTTGTGTCATCTCCGTCCCTCGTCTTGTTGTCCCGCGCATCCGCAATCGCCTGCATCAGGGCGGTGCGCTGCTGCCCTGCGGCAACGGTCAGGCCGCTCCACGTCCAATCCGCCCGCGCGCGAAGATCCGCCAACAGCCCGCCATCCCGCAGATCGTGCCCGCGTTCGAACACATATTCCGCCATCGCGTAAAGATCATCAAACCACGGCAAGCGCCAGCTTTCCCGCAGCCCGGTCAGGGCGCTTGCCGACACCAGCGGCGTGGCACCCAGTTCCAGCGCGGTGACCACATCATACCGCACCGGCGTATCACCGCCCGCCACGGCCAAGTCGGGGCAGATCGCCACGTCGATCCCGCGATAAAACACCCGCTCTGCCATCGCATCGCCCTGACGCACGACCGGGACAGGCAAGTCGGGCAGGATCACATCAACCGCACCGGGTCCGGCCACCACAAACCGGGGTGCCGCCCCGCCACCCCGCTGCCTGACCTGATCGAGAAACGCCGATACCGCCTCAATGGCGCGCGGCGTAGGCTCCACCCAGCACCCCGCCAGCAATTCGGCACGCTTCGGGCGGGTTCGCGACAATCGCGCGGCCCGGCCCAGATGGGCAGCCCTGACAAAGGGCGCGCCGGTTTCGCGCAAAAGGGTCGCCTCGTCACGCTCGAACGTGATGAAAAGATCGACGGCGCGCCGCCGCTCCGCAACCCACACCGATGGCGCAACCTTCAGGCTCGCGCTGTCGGGCAGATCGGCAAGGCGCACGCCCGCGCATCCCGACAGAAGGTCCAGCGGCGCATTCGGCACTGTCAGATGCACGACATCGAAGGCCCAGCGACGATCCATGCGCTCGATCGCGGTGCGTGCCTGATCAAACGGGGCAAGCGCGAACCCCGCCACCGCATCGCGCAGAAAGGGCACCAACCGCTGCGGGATCGGACGGGTATGAAGGTTCAGGCCAAACACCGTCAGACCGGATGCGGCATAATGATCGGCCAGCATCAGGAACCTGCGCCACGCTGGCGCGCCGCTCGCCGAAGGTTCGGCTGCGGTGACGATCAGGCAGCGGCCCTTCACCAGCTTACCTCAAGGTCGATCTGCGCCCGCGCTTCATCCCAGGCTTCCCATGCGCCGCGCCTACGCTGGCCGCTGATCCAGACCCGGCTGACCTCCGCCCGCGCATGGTCGTGACCGGGGGGCAGGACCAGTTCGGGTGCCGACGCCTCCGTTACGCGATCCGGCATGATCGTCGCTTGCCATGTGCCACCGTTGCGCCGGGTCATGACCTTCCACGCAGCCGGCACCGACAGGATGGCGGGATCGGGCGCCCCCGACGGCAGGCCGGACACCGCCAGACCGAAGGGCGCAGGCGTGCCGGAAAGATGCGGGATGACAAGGCCGCAACTGCCGGTGGCGTCAAATACCGCACGCCCACCCGACAGGGCCGCATCGATCTGCCTTGTATCGGGTGCATCCAGAACCAAAGCGGGGCGCAGCGATAACTCCACCCGGTCGGGCGCGAACGTCAGATGATCGATCACACCCGCATCGCCGCCCCTTGCGACCAGCGTGGCAAGTTCATCAAACTCGTCTATCTCGCCCCGCGCCAGCGGCCCCGCTGCATCCGCCATCCGCGCGACAAGCGGGCCCTCGCGGCACCAGAGGCTGTCATCACCCCGGCCCAGCAAGCAGGTCATGCCATCCGGCGATGGCGCATCCGCCACCCGCAGCCGGATCATATCCGGCCCATCCGCAGTGACCGAAGCGAGGCCGCGCAGCACCATCCCGAGATCGGCCACAGCACAATCGACACAGACAACCGCCCCCTGCACCAGCCGCACGGCATCCCCATGCGCCCGGATCAGGTGCACTGGCGGTGTGAAATGACCGACTGGAAAAAGATACATACCCCCGAGTGGACGCAGCGCCATCCGCTCCACATGGCCCAGCGCCGACAAAAGCGGTGAACCCGCCCCCCGGTCGGACACATGGACCACCGGCGCATCAATCGCAGCGACACAGCGCGCAAGCGCCAGTTCCACACCGATGCTCACGCTGCGGCCTCGTGTCGGCGCGACTGTTCGCGCGACAGGGCAAGCGCACGATTGAGAATTTCGGCGAGCGCACCGGCGCGCGGCGGGTCTGCCGGGCTGTCTGACCAACGGCCTTCCCGCATCGCAGCCCAGAAAGCGCCGACCGCATCGGCAACACCCGCCAAGGGGCCGTCGACCCGGCAGGCAGGCACACCATGCATAGCCGCCGCCAACAGGGCATCGGTCTGCCCCGGCCATGCCAGCGGCAGCAGGTCGGCAACGCAGGTCGCCCCCTCACATAGGGCAGCCACATCACCGCGCCGGGCTGCAACCACCACGTCGATGTCATCGGCAGGATCGCGCAACGCCACCATACGCCTGACCGTCGCCGCATCCGAAGCCGTCGCACAGGCAAGGGTCAGCGCCGCGCCGTCAGGTTTTCCTTGCCACCGGTCCCAAGCCAGCATCGCCCCATAAAGCGCTTTGGGCCGCCCGAAGCACAGGAACCGCCCGGTGTCTACACCAACGGCGGGGGGGCGCTGCGCCACCATCCGCTCGGCGGTCAGCAGACAGCCGTCGATCTTCGCGCCCAGCGCAACAATCACGGATCGCGGCCATTCATCGGGGGAAACGATCGCTTCGCGCTGCCACGCATGAAGCGCATGTTGCGCCCGGATCGGCTGACCTGCCCCCAGCAGGACCACACCGGGCAATCGGCGCGGCAGATGCACCATGTCCATCACCGCAACCGGGTCGGTGAAATCGAACAGCACGACGTCCCGCGCCGGACGGCGCTGCTGCATCACGCCCCGGATGGTCATCGCGCCGCCGGGCCGAACGTCGATCACATCATGGACAAGGGCAAGCGCGGGGCGGACCGCGTCAAGCGGATCGAGCGGGTCGCCAGGGTCGGCGAGGCCGCCGATGATGAACAGGCGGTCGCGGTCGGTCACTCGTCAGGCTCCCAGATGCCGGTGTCATCGTCCCAATCCGGAATATCGCTGTCGCGGATCACCTGCCGTTCGCGCCGGTCCCGCATCTCAAGCATGTTGTCCACCTGGGTCAGCGCCTCCGCCACGATCATCGGCCTCTCGTCCCGGGTCAGCACACCCGCCGCCATCGCCTTGCGAAAACTGCGCTTCAACTGGTCGATCTCCACCCGCAGGCTGGCCACTTCGCTCGCCAGATCGCCGCTCAGGGCGGCACCGGCGGCGATCGGATGACGCGTCAGCACCGACCCGTCGGAAAGTTGAAATTCGACCAGATAGACGCCGTCCGAAAACGCCGCCGGCGGCACGGATGCTGACATCGCCCAGACGGACGGATCATCGGTTGCCGTCAATGTCGCCTCCCCGACCTGCTCGCCCCGGATGACGAGATGCACCGAAGGTTGTGCGCCGCCCCCGGCTGACCGCAGGCTTGCGCGGTATTTCCCCGACTGAAACCGCAGGTTTTCCAGCATCACAAAGTCGGCCATCACCGATCCCTCCCGAAACCGCGCGAGCGCAGCGTCACTTTCGAATTCATGCACCAGAAGCGGGGCCGCAAGGTGGCTGTCCGTAATCGCCGTCACCCGCAAGACCCGGCCTTCGGCATCTGCGGGCAACCGGGCTGCGAAGGCGCAGCCATCGACCGGCGGCAGCCCGACCAGCGCAACACCTGCCCGGCCAAGATCGGCAGCCGGTGCAGCCGCAATGATCCGCATCATCGGTGAACCGTCCAGCAGCACCTCGACCCATCCCGGCTTGCCGCCTTGTCCGACAACAAACCCGACGATCCGCCCGCTGGACGGATCGAGCGCCGCCACCATGCGGCCATCGGCCATCAGCCGTGATCCCGGTTGCGAAGCGAGATGAAAAGCGACCGGATCGTGATTTCGACCATCCGGGGCCGGTCGATGATCAGATCAACCCAGACCAGATCATTTTCGCGCGCTTCGATGGTCGTGAACGACAGATCGAACCCGAACACCGCCGGGCCGGAGCCGATTTCGGCCTCGGCATAAAGAGTTTCCTTCGCCGTTTCCGTTTCGATGTTCAGCCGCGCAAAGCTTTTGATCCGGCGCGTCGCCAGCGCATCGACCGACAGGACAAGCTGTTCGCGCTGCTGCGGGCGGCGCAGCTTGTCCGGCACCCGCAGGGCAAACGAAAGATAGGTGCCTTCAAACTCGTAACTCTCAAAGAACAGCTCGAATCTGGTGGCCGGATTCGGGCTGCGATTGGGCCGCTGGGTCAGGGCAAAGACCCCGCCCTCGTCATCGTGAAACATCGCCAGCAAGGGACCAAGGGCCGTACCGCTTGCAGGATCGGCATGGGCGGCAGGGCTGATCGGTTGGCGAAAGCAGTGCGGCAGATGAAGCCAGACATCGCTGCCCGGATCGGGCGGCACGATCCGGCCTTCGGCGATCCTCTCCTCGGTGCGCCGCGCGATGTCATCCAGTTCGGCACGGCGGGCATGGATCAGGCGGGAAAACGCCTCGGGGTCGCGAATGCGCCGCGCAAGCCGGTTCCAATACCACGAAAACGCACGCGCCCGCAGATCGCCGCCTTCGGCCTCTTCTGTCCCTTTGCGCTCGTTCACTGCCATTGCCCGGGTTTCGCCCCATAAGTCCTGATCGCAGATACCGCATAAGCGGCATCGAGGTCGAGTGTCCGCATGCCCCGCCCCCTCTGGCAGGTCAGGTTTGAACGCGCTATGGCTTGCGCATGAACGCCGCTCACTCTGTCCTGATCCGGGGGATCACCGCGGAATTTCGCGCCGACCCCTTTGCCGGGTCGGCGGAAGCCGCGCTCATCTGGCGGCAGGACGGCGCGATCATGGTCCGCGACGGCATGATCGCCGAAATCGGCGAAGCGGGCGCGATGATGAAACAGCATCCCGATGTTCCGGTATCCGATCACAGCGGCCACATCCTGACGGCGGGTTTCGTCGATTGCCACAATCATTACCCCCAGACGCGGATCATCGGCAGTTGGGGCGCGCGGCTGATCGACTGGCTGAACACCTTCACCTTTCCCGAAGAAATGCGTTTTTGCGACCCGGATCATGCCGCCGCCGTGGCCGCCGATTACCTCGATCTGCTGACCGCCAATGGCATCACCTCGGCAGCGGCCTACTGCACCATTCACCCCGAAAGCGTCGACGCGATTTTCGCCGCCGCCGCCGCGCGCGGCATGGCGATCACGGCGGGCAAGGTCATGATGGACCGGAACGCGCCGGACGGGCTGCGCGACACGGCGGAGACGGGCTTTGACCAGTCGAAGGTGCTGATCGACCGCTGGCACGGGCAGGGCCGCGCCCGATACGCCGTCACGCCGCGCTTCGCCCCGACATCGACCGATGCGCAACTTGCCGCCGCAGGGGCGCTCTGGTCCGCGCATCCCGATTGCGCGATGCAGACCCATCTCAGCGAACAGACGGAAGAGATTGCCTGGGTTGGCGACCTTTACCCCGATGATCGCGATTATCTGGCGGTTTATGAACGTCACGGCCTGACCGGGCCGGGCGCGATCATGGGCCATTCGATCCACCTGTCGGCGCGGGAACGCGCGGCGCTTGCCGCATCCGGTTCAGGCGTTGCGCATTGCCCGACCTCCAACACCTTCATCGGATCGGGCCTTTGCGATGTCACCGCGCTGCGCGCTGCGGGGGTGGAGGTTGGCCTCGCGACCGATATCGGCGGCGGATCGTCCTTTTCGATGCTGGCCACGATGAAGGCGGCCTATGAGGTTGCACAGCTTCGCGGCACATCGCTGCACCCGGCACAGCTTTTGTGGCTGGCGACGGCGGGGGCCGCGCGCGTGATGCGGCGGGATGACGAAATCGGCAGCCTCGCCCCCGGCATGGCCGCCGATATTGTCGCGCTCGACCCAGCCGCAACGCCGGTTCTGGCGCAGCGCACCGCGTGGGCCGACAGCGCGACGGATCAGCTTTTCGCGCTGATGATCCTCGGCGATGACCGGGCGGTGGCGCAGACATGGATCGCCGGACACCCGCAAAAGGCGGCGACGTGATTCAGGGGGGATGCCAGTGCGGCGCCGTGCGCTATGAACTGATCGCAGCGCCGCGAACCGCCTATGCCTGCCACTGCAACGAATGCCGCCGACAGTCCGCATCCGCCTTCGGCATCTCGATCATCATCGACCGGGACGGATTGCGTATCCTGAAGGGCGACACGCGGGTCTGGACCCGCCCGACCGACAGCGGCAGCACGATGGATTGCCATTTCTGCCCGACCTGCGGCACCCGCCTTTGGCATTTCGCGAAAGGCGATCCTGACACGATCAGCGTCAAGGGTGGCAGTCTGGATGCGCCACCCGACTTTGCGACCCTGCACCACATCTGGGTCAGCCAGAAACTTCCCGGCGTTGTCCTTCCCGATGGCGTCCTTTGCTTTGATGAGGCCCCCCATGACTGACGAACCCCGCCTGCCGCCCGGACAGGGCCTGATCCGCCGCCCGGAAAACTGGCCGGTGTTGGGCGAGACAGCGCCGCGCGCCGACGATGCGCCCTGGGTGATCCGCGTCACAGGCGCGGTCGATAACCCGCTGGCAATACCGCTGGCCGACCTGATGGCCCGCCCCCGCACCGAAATTACCACCGACATTCATTGCGTTACCCGGTGGTCGAAATTCGACCGGGTCTTTTCCGGCTTTCCGCTGATGGACCTGATCGCGGAGGCGGTGCCGCATCCCGACGCCGCCTTCGTGCGCTTCATCGCCCGTACCGAACGCGCCCACGACACCTCGCTGACGATGGACCTCTGCCGCACGCTGCAACCGCTCATCACATTCGATGCCGAGGGCGCACCGCTGGAGGAAATTCACGGCGGCCCGGTCCGTATGGTCACGCCGGGGCGGTATTTCTACAAATCCGTCAAATGGCTGGAAGAGATCGAGATCCGCACCGAAAACAAGCTTGGATACTGGGAGGCCGGCCCCGGCTATCACGACAATGCCGACCCCTGGGCAGAAGAACGCTTTACCACCGGCAACATCCCGCCCGACCTGCGCGAGCGGATGATCGAGCGCAAATCGCTGGGCAAACGCGATCTGCTCGGCGTCGATTTCTCAGGCGAGGCGCTGGGCGGGCTGGATGCCTCCGACACCACGATCCGCGACTGCCGGTTCCTCAAATCCGGGTTGCGGAGCGCGAATTTCAGGAATGCGATGATATCCGGGGGCAAGTTCGACGGCGCAGACATGGTCGACGCCGACCTGCGCGGGGCCAACTGCAATGGCACCAGTTTCAACGGCGCTGACCTTCGATCCGTCGATTTTACCGGCGCGTCGATGTTCGGCGCAACGTTCTGCGATGCGGATGGCGGCAATGGTGCCATCGTCGATGCACAGACGCTGATCTCTGCCGAACAGATCGGGCTGCTGACAGATGTGAACCGGGATTACCTGACAAAGGCTTTGAACGCTGCGCCCTGACCCTCTTGGTGCGACCACCGAGGGAAAAAAGTCAGACCATCAACCCGTCTGCCAGCACCCGGTGCCGCCGCAAAGCGGCACCCAAATCGAAACTGACGACCCGGCCGTCCTGCACGACAGGGCGGCCTTCGATCCAGACCTCCTTCGCCCTCAATGGCGCACAAAGGACCAGCGCCGCCACCGGGTCCCACGCCCCCGCCATCGCGATGCCATCCGTCGGCCAGAGGACGAAATCCGCCCGCTTGCCCGGTGCCAGCATCCCCAGATCATCGCGGCCCAGCACAGCGGCCCCGCCGCGTGTCGCCAGCCGCAGCGCCTCACGCGCCTTCAAGGCCTCCGCGCCGTTCTGCACGCGCTGCAACAGCATCGCCTGACGCGCCTCGCCCAGCAGATCGGCGGCATCGTTCGATGCCGATCCATCGACGCCAAGGCCCACTTTCACGCCCGCGTCCAGCATCGCCCGCACCGGCGCGATGCCACTGCCCAATCGGCAGTTGGAACAGGGGCAATGCGCCACCCCGGTTCCGGTCCGGGCGAAAAGGTCGATCTCGCCCGCATCCAGCTTCACGCAATGGGCATGCCAGACATCATCCCCGACCCAACCCAGATCCTCGGCATATTGCCCCGGTCGGCAGCCGAATTTTTCGATACTAAAGGCGATATCCTCGTCATTCTCCGCCAGATGGGTGTGCAGCATCACGCCCTTGTCCCGCGCCAGCAGCGCCGCATCGCGCATCAGATCGCGGCTGACGGAAAAGGGCGAACAGGGCGCGACACCGACGCGGATCATCGCGCCCGGCCTTGGGTCGTGATGCGCGTCGATCACCCGGATGCAATCATTTAGGATGGCCGCCTCCGCCTCCACCAGCGTATCCGGCGGCAGGCCGCCATCGCTTTCGCCAATCGACATCGCGCCGCGCGTGGCGTGGAGGCGAACGCCGACAGCCTTCGCCGCGTCGATTTCGTCATCCAGCCGCGCACCATTCGGGAAAAGGTAAAGATGATCGGCCACGCAGGTCGCGCCCGACAGCGCCAGTTCCGCCAATCCGATCTCGGCGGAGACGCGAACATGCTCCGGCCCCATCTGCGCCCAGATCGGGTAGAGCGCCTGAAGCCAGCCGAAAAGCGACACATCAACGCCCGAAGGAACCGCGCGCGTCAGATTCTGGAACAGATGATGATGCGTGTTCACCAGACCCGGCGTCACAACACAGCCTCGTGCGTCGATCACCACATCAGCCGATTCGGGTAACATATCGCTCGCCGCAACCTTGGCGATCATGCCGTTTTCCGCAAACAACCCCCCATCCGCGATTTCCCGGCCCATATCGTCTTCAGTGACCAGAATCCGCGCGTTCTTCACCAAAAGGGTCGCCATCGAACCAACCTTTCCTTGCGCCTACATGGCCCGGAACGATACATAATTACCGACCCGTCGGTGTTGTATGCCCTCCACGGGCGCCGAGTGGTCAGCCAGACGGGTCGTGCCCTTTCTTCACCGGGCATGGCCCGTCTATTTCGTCCCGAACATGCGATCACCGGCGTCACCCAATCCGGGAACGATATAGCCCTTCTCATTCAGCTTTTCGTCGATTGCCGCGGTATAAATCCGCACATCCGGATGTGCCGCCGTGATCTTCGCGATCCCCTCCGGCGCGGCCAGCAGACAGATGAACCGGACATCGCGTGCGCCGCCCGCCTTGACGTTGTCGATGGCCGCAATCGCCGAATTGGCGGTCGCCAGCATCGGGTCGACCAGCACCACCGGGCGTTCCTCGATGTTCGGCGGCAGTTTCTTGTAATACTCCACCGGCTCCAGCGTCTCGGGGTCGCGATAAAGCCCGACGAACCCGACCCGCGCGCCCGGTACCAGTTCCAGAAGGCCATCCAGAAGGCCGTTGCCCGCGCGCAGGATCGACACGAAGACCAGCTTCTTCCCCTCCAGCATCGGGGCATCCATCTCCTGCAACGGTGTCGTGATCCTCACGCTCGTCAGCGGCAGGTCGCGCAGCGCCTCATAGGCGAGGAACATGCTGATCTCGCGCAGCAGGCGGCGGAATTTCGCGGTTGAACACCCGACATCCCGCATCAGGCTCAGCTTGTGTTGCACCAGCGGGTGGTCAACGACGGTCACGGTATCAGTCATGGTCATAGCCTTTCAATGTCAGCGCCCTGCGCAGACCGGATCTGGTTTCATCATCGCAGAACGCGGCCTGAAGCGCGGTTTCGGCAAAGGCGGCGAACCTGTCCACCCCCATGCCGAAGGTCGCCGCAAGCGCCTGATATTCCCGCGTCATGGTGGTATGAAAGAAGGGCGGATCGTCGGTTGAAATCGTCACCGCGCAGCCTGCATCGCACAGCGCCTTGACGGGATGCGCCGCAAGGTCGGGATAGATGCCGAGCGCGACATTCGATCCGGGGCATACCTCCAGCACGATCCGCTCCGCCGCCAGCCGGGCGACCAGCGCCGGGTCTTCGCTGGCCCGCACGCCGTGGCCGATGCGTTCCACATGCAAGAGGTCGAGCGCATCCCTCACACTTTCCGGCCCGCCCCATTCCCCCGCATGGGCGGTCAGGCGGAACCCGGCTTCTTTCATTGCGGCAAAGACATCGGCGAAATCGGCGCAGGCGAACAGCCGTTCATCCCCCGCCATGCCGAACCCCGTCATCCGCCCCCGCTTTGCTTTGCACATCACGGCGGCGGCCTCTGCCGCCTTTTCAGGCCCGTGATGGCGAATGATGACGGGGATGAACCGGCAGATGATGCCATGCGCCGCCTCCGCCGCGTCTGCGCCTTCTTCGATGGCGGCCAGCATGTCGTCCCATTGCGCTGCGTCATAGCCGAGCGAGGTCGGCGAAAGGAAGATTTCGGAATAGATGACACCATGCCGTGCCTGCTCCGCCAGCACCGCCTCGGTCAGGTCGCGATAGCTTTCGGGGCGGGCGAAGACTTTGGCCATCCGCTCATAAGCCGCCAGAAACGTCGTGAAATCGCTGGAATTGTAACCGCCCTCTGCATTGAACAGGCCGGTCAGGTCGATCCCCTGCGTGGCGCCCATCTGCCGGACAAGGTCGGGCGGCGCGGCGCCTTCCAGATGGCAATGCAGTTCGATCTTGGGAAATGTCCGCCAGTCGGTCACAAGAACGCCTCCCCATGCAAACCCGGATCAAGCCCCAGCCACCGCGCGGCGGTCGCACCGACATCGGCGAATCCGCGTATGCCATGCCCCGCCGCCGCGACACGCGGGCCGTGACACAGGATCGGCACCTGTTCGCGTGTGTGGTCATTGCCGGGCCATGTCGGATCATTGCCATGATCGGCAGTCAGGATCATCAGGTCATCGGGGCGAAGCCCCGCCATCAGGTCCGGCAGACGGGCATCGAACGCCTCCAGCGCGCGGGCATAGCCTGCGACGTCGCGCGGATGGCCATAAAGGCTGTCGAACTCGACATAATTGGCAAAGACGAGGCCACCCTCCGGTGCCTCATGGACCATGCGCAGGGTCTGGTCGATCAGCGCCGCGTCATCCGCCCCTTTCAGAACCGTGCTGATCCCGCGATGGGCAAAGATATCGCCGATCTTGCCGATCCCCGTCACCACCCGCCCCGCCGCCATCGCCCGATCGCAGAGGGTCGGCAGGTGCGGCGGAACGGCATAATCGCGCCGGTGCGCCGTCCGCTGGAACGCCCCCGGCGCGCCGGTGAAAGGCCGCGCGATCACCCGCCCGATATTCAGCGGATCGCACAGCCTGCGCGCGATCACGCAAAGCGCCAGCAACCGGTCCAGCCCGAACGTCGCCTCATGCGCCGCGATCTGCAACACACTGTCCGCCGAGGTATAGATGATCGGCGCGCCGGTTCGCATATGCGCCGCGCCATGCTGTTCGATGATCGCCATGCCATTGGCATGAACCTGCCCCAGAATCCCGGTCAACCCGCCCTCAGCGATCAGCGCCGCGATCAGGTCGGGGGGCAGGGCCGGGTCGGTTTCGGAGAAATAGCCCCAGTCAAAATCGACCGGCGCGCCCGCCAGTTCCCAATGGCCGGAGGGCGTGTCCTTGCCGCGCGATATCTCGCGCCCCACCGCCCAACAGCCGCCACTGCCCGACAGCCCCGGTGGCACCGCCCCGGTCGATGCCGCCGCCGCCGCGCCGAGGCCCAGCGCATCGAGATGCGGCAGCGACAAGGGGCCGCTCCTTCCGTCATCCG
Source organism: uncultured Candidatus Planktophila sp. (assembly GCA_964352385.1). Taxonomy (GTDB): domain Bacteria; phylum Pseudomonadota; class Alphaproteobacteria; order Rhodobacterales; family Rhodobacteraceae; genus Pikeienuella. The sequence continues at coordinate 65,936 of CAYGRU010000005.1, read as the reverse complement.
CCCGACCTTCGGCACAGGCTTCGGCGATATGGCCCAGCGTGTTCGCCCCTGCATTGCCATAAGCCGCAGCATCCGGCGCACCGCCGATCCCGACACTGTCCATCACCAGAAGGAAAACCCGGCTCATGGCATGATCCGCGACAGGATGGGGCTGTCCGGCAGTTCGGGCGGCGCGCTGGTGAATGTGCAGGCAGCAAGGAACGCCACCACCGCCGCATCGGCACCCGCCTCGTCGGCAGCATGAACCCGCGCAAGGGACGTGCCCGCCGACAAGATCATGCCTAGACCGGCGATCCGGTCGAACCCGACCCGATGGTCGATCCTGTCACCTGAAACCCGCCTGCCCCCGCCCAGCCCGATTACCGCAGCACCGATGGCGCGCCCGTCGATGGCGGCCAGAAACCCTGACTCAGGTGCCGTCACATCGCGGATCACCGGGGCCGATGGCATGTGATCCAGCCAGCGTTCCATGAAATCCGTTGGCCCGCCCAGCGCGGCAATCATCCGCCCCATCCGATCCGCCGCCGCGCCGCTGGATAGGGCATCGCCGATCAGTGCCGCACCACCTGATTCATCCACCGCCCGACCGCACAGCGCCAACAACGTGCCCCCCAGCGCCAGCGTGACATCCCAGAGGCGGCTGTCCACCTCATAACCCGTCAGCAGCGCGCAGGCATTGGCCATTTCTACCGCGTTGCCCGCCGCGCTCGCCAAAGGCTCGTTCATGTCTGTCAGCAAGGCCGCGGTCGGGCAGCCTGCGCCATTCGCCGCTGCGACCAACGCGTCCGCCAGCGCGCGCGCGTCCTCCGCCGTGGTCATGAAGGCACCGGACCCGTATTTCACATCCAGAACCAGCGCATCCAGCCCCGCCGCCAGCTTTTTCGACAGGATCGAGGCGACGATCAGGTCGAGCGATTCAACCGTCCCGGTTTCATCCCGAAGCGCATAGAGGCGTCGGTCGGCGGGCGCGATCCGGTCGGTCTGGCCGATCACCGCGCAGCCGACATCGCGGACCGTGTCGCGGAACAGGTCCAGCGGCGGCTGCACCTGGTATCCGGGGATTGCCTCGAATTTGTCGAGCGTTCCACCGGTATGGCCAAGTCCCCGGCCCGACACCATCGGCACATGCACCCCGCAGGCTGCCAGCGCCGGGGCGAGGATCAGGCTGACATTGTCGCCGATCCCGCCGGTCGAATGCTTGTCGACGACCGGCCCCGACAGATCCCAGCGCATCACCTCGCCACTGTCCCGCATCGCCAGCGTCAATGCGACCCGCTCCGCCGTCGTCATGCCGTTCAGGAACACCGCCATCGCAAAGGCCGCCGCCTGTGCATCGGACACGGCACCAGTGGCGAGCCCGGCACCGATTGCCGTCAGGGCCGCATCATCCAGCACGGCACCGTCACGCTTGCGCGCGATGATGTCCTGAATGCGCACCTAGTATCCAGACTTTGCATCGGGTGCTTCGTCGCCATCCAGCGTCGCGATCAGCGCGTCGAGCACACTTGAAGCCCCGATCCGGAACGTCTCTGGCCCCGCCCAATCCGGCCCCATGATTTCGTCCACCGCTTCAAGGTAATTGGCGGCGTCCTGCGTGGTCTTGACGCCCCCCGCCGGTTTGAACCCGACCGGGCGGTCGGCATCATGGATCGCCTCCAGCATGATCCGCGCCGCTGACAGGGTCGCATTGCGCACCACCTTGCCGGTCGATGTCTTGATGAAATCCGCGCCGCCCTCGATGGCCAGTTCGGACGCCTGGCGGATCAGGTCGGACGTGCCGAGCACGCCGGTTTCGAGAATCGCCTTCACCCGCGCCGCGCCCGCCGCGCGCTGCACCCGCTCGACCGCGCTGGTAACCTGCGCGGCCTTCCCCTCCATCAGCGATTTGTAGGGGATGACCATGTCGATCTCGTCCGCCCCCGCCGCCACCGCCGCTTCGGTCATCTCGATCACGTCGCCCGACGGGTCATCACCGCCGGGAAAGGCGACGACGGTGGCGATCCTGATCCCTGACCCAACCAGCAGCGTCTTGGCCTGCGGCACGAAGCGCGGCCAGATGCAGACCGCAGCCACAGACCCATGAGGCGTGACCGCCCGATTGCACAGATCTTCGATGGCGGCGGCGTCACATGCCTCGTCAAGATTGGTCAGATCGAGGCAGGCAATCGCCCGCCGCGCCACGTCCCGCAGATCAGTCATTGGCAAAACTCGCTGTAAAGGCCCGGACAAGGGTGCGGAACCGGGCCTGCGCCTTCGCCGCCTCGGATTTGGTTTCATCATGCGACAGGTCCGCGCCGGTCATGCCGGCCGCGAAGTTGGTGATGACCGACACCGCGCAGACCGGCAGCCCCAGATGCCGCGCCATGATGCATTCCGGCACAGTCGACATGCCCACCGCATCGGCCCCCAGAATGCGGATCGCGTTGATCTCTGCCGGGGTTTCGAAGGACGGGCCGGAAAACCAGGCGTAAACACCCTCCGACACTTCGATCCCGGCCTCATCCGCCCACCATTTCAGGCGAAACCGCAGCTTGTCGTCATAGGCGTTTACCATCGACACGAACCGGTCGTCGCCGCCAACCCCGATCAGCGGGTCGCGGCCCGAAAAATTGATGTGGTCGCTGATCGCCATCAGCGTGCCCGGGCCCATTTCGGTGCGCGTCGATCCCGCGGCATTGGTCAGCAGGATGGCGGCGGCGCCCAGCGCCTTGAAGGTCTCGATCGGGGCGCGCATCGCTGCTGCATTGCCCGCCTCGTAATAATGCGACCGACCTGACAGGATCGCGACGCCCACCCCCTCCAGATACCCGAGCGTCACCGATCCGGCATGGCCGGAGACGCCAGAAACCGGAAAATCCGGCAAGTCTTCAAAGGCGAACCGCTGCGCGGCCTCCAACTCGTCCGCCATGCCGCCAAGGCCGGAGCCGAGGATCATGCCGAGTTTGACGGGCTGATCGGTCACTGACCGGATCAGATCGGCGGCGGCGGTCATCGCTCCCCCTCCAGGCTGAAGGCTTCGGGCAACAATTCGCCAAGCGTCCAGCGGCCCCGCTCTCCGCTCGGGCCTGCTGAAATGACGACGGTTTCTGCGGTGCCGAATTCCGACAGCTTCTGACGGCAGCCGCCGCACGGGGTGCAGGGCCGCTCGCTGTCCGCCCAGACACACACCTCAGCCAGCTTCGTCTCGCCCGCCATGATCATTGCCGACAGGGCCGAAGGTTCGGCGCACCAGCCTTGCGGATAGGACGCGTTTTCGATGTTGCAGCCGCTGAAGATCGCGCCGGAGGCTGACCGCACCGCAACACCGACATGGAAATTCGAATAGGGGGCATAGGCCCTTTCTGCGGCGCGTGCGGCGCTGTCGATCAGATCGGATGATGACATTGTGCGACAATCCTCGATTAAGGGTGCCGCATGTTCCGGCACATGCCCTTTCGCCGCAAGGGGCAGGTGCGAAATATCAATCGCGCCTATCGGGGGCCTTGCTTTGCCCAGGCGTCAAGCTTGCGATAAATCGTCGAGGGGCTGAGGTCGAGCATCCGCGCCGCCTGCGGGACGGACCCATCGACAGCGGCAATCGTTGCCTCGATCACCTGACGCTCGATCTCCGCCATCGTGGACCCGACCAGGGGTTGCACCAGTTCCGACAGGGCGCCCGAAACGCTTGTGTCTCGTGGCACCGGGCTGACAGGCAACGGCGCGAATTCCGCAGGCAAAGCGGCTTGCATCGTTGCGCCGTGATGCAACCCGGCGGGCAGCATCGACATTTCAACCGTTTCCGCATCATGCAGCAGAACCGTGTTCCAGATGACATTCTGCAACTGGCGCACATTGCCCGGCCAGGGCAATCGCGATAGGCACTCCTTCACCTCGTCGGACAGACGAAGAAATTTCTTGCCCTCGCGCCTTGCGAACCGGGACAGAAAGGTTTCGGCGACGGTGACGATATCGCTGCCCCGGTCGCGCAAGGCAGGCAGATGGATCGGCACCACATGCAGGCGATAGAACAGATCCTCGCGGAACCGCCCTGCCCTTACCTCCTCCACCGGGTTGCGGTTGGTCGCGCAGACGATCCGCGCATCCACTTTGCGCGGTGCGGTCGCCCCCACCGGCGTGACGGTCGACGTCTGAAGGAACCGCAACAGCTTGGTCTGCAAGGCGAGGTCCATCTCGCAAATTTCATCCAGAAACAGCGTGCCGCCATCCGCCGCCGCCGCCGCCCCCTGTTTGTCGGAAATCGCGCCGGTGAAAGACCCGCGAAGATGGCCGAACACCTCGGATTCCAGCAGGTCACGCGGGATCGCACCGCAGTTCAGGGCGATGAACGGCTTGTTGGCCCGTGTCGATTCGCGGTGGATCGCCTCCGCCGCGACCTCCTTGCCGGTGCCGCTTTCGCCGGTGATGAAAACCGTCGCGGTGGATCGTCCAATCTCGGAAATCAGGCGATAAATCTCGCGCATTTCCGGCGCGTTGCCGACGAATCCGTGAAACCCGGCATCCGGGTGCATCGACGCGGGGCGGGCCGCGCCCTTGTCTGCATCGACCGTGGCGAGGGCATTCTCGACCGCGACCAGCAGCCGACGTTCATCGAACGGCTTCACCAGAAAATCGAATGCGCCGTTGCGCATCGCATCCACCGCCCGGTTGATCGAGCCGTTCGCGGTGATGACGATGATCTTGCCCGCCGGGTCGGCGGCAGACATCTCTTTCAGCAGATCCAGCCCATCACCATCGGGCAACATCAGATCCAGCAGGACAACCTGCCCCTTTGCGCCGGCATGGGCATAGCGCGCCTCCTCCGCCAGATAGGCGCAGGTCACGTCATGCCCGGCCTTTCTGAGGGTCGCTTCATAGACCATCGACAAGGATCGGGTGTCTTCTACCAGCAGGATGGGCGTGCGGGATCGGGTCATTGTCGGGCCAGCGCCCCGATTTCGGTTTCGACAAAGTCGATGACGGCATCCAGTTCGGGCAGCAATGCGGCTGCTTCGCTGTCCAGTGAAACCGGGCCAGCGCCATGCAGCCTGGTATTCAGCGCCTCTGACTTTCGTTGCAAACCGACGCCACCGATCGCACCGGAAATGCTGACCAGAATATGGGTCGCGCCTTTCATCGTCTGCGCATCGCCTGACTGGCTGGCGCCTTCGATATCCTCACGCAGGGATCGCAAGTCAACCACAAGCCGCCCCATCAGCTCCGCCATCGATTCCTGACCGATGGACGTGGCAAGACCGTTGTAGATTTCCCTGTCCACCTGCCCGACCGGAATCTGCACCGACGCAGCGACCGCCGCATCCGATGGTGCGGGGCGGCTGGCCCTCTTCGCGTCGATGACCGCCCGAATATCAAGCCCGAACTGACGGATGGACGTGATCGGCTTGGGGATCAGGCTGTCGGCGCCCACGGTCCTGATCTTGTCGCGATGTTCCTGCATCGCATAGGCGGTCAGGGCGATCACCGGCGCGGATGACAGGGGTTCGGGCGACGAACGAATGGATCGGATCACATCCAGCCCGGACACACGCGGCATTTCGATGTCGATCAGCAGGACATCGTAACTCCGCTCCTTCAACCGCTCCAGCGCGATGGCGCCGTCGGAGGCGATATCAACGTCCGCACCCATGGTTTTCAGCATCTGTGTCGCGACAAGCTGATTGGTTACGTTATCCTCGGCCAACAGAACGCTGACGCCCTTCAACAGATCGAGATTCGCTTTCACAGGTTCCGGCATGTCGTTCTCCCGTTCAGGGCTTCCGCGCCCCTATCCTGAACGTCGATAGACCGAAATTGCAAATTGCAAATTAACCGGATGGCGGAGAAATCAGATCACCTCACTGCACCTGAGGGTATCCAAGACCCTTCACGGCCACCCGGATCTCGTCGAGGATCGCCGGGTCATCAATGGTGGCGGGCATCTTGTATTCGACCCCATCCGCAATCTTGGCCATGACCGCGCGCAGCACCTTGCCGGAACGGGTCTTGGGCAGGCGGTCCACCACCACCGCAAGCCGGAAGGCGGCAACCGGCCCGATCTGGTCACGAACCCGCTTGACGCATTCGGCCACGATATCCTCATGCGGTCGGTCGCAGCCCCGGTTGAGGCACAGAAAGCCCATCGCGACCTGCCCTTTCAGATCGTCCGCTACACCGACAACGGCGCATTCCGCGACATCTTCATGGCCTGCCAGAACCTCCTCCATCGCGCCGGTCGACAGGCGGTGCCCGGCGACGTTGATGACATCGTCGGTGCGCGCCATGATATAAAGATAACCGTCCGCATCCTTCATCCCCGCATCGCCGGTTTCGTAATATCCCGGAAAGGTCGTGAGGTAGGATTTGATATAACGCGCCTCGGCATTCCAGAGCGTTGGCAACGTTCCCGGCGGCAGCGGCAGTTTCACCGCAACCGCGCCCAGTGTGCCCGGTGCCACCTCATGCCCGCCTTCATCCAGGATGCGCACATCATATCCCGGCATCGACGGACCGGTCGATCCGATCTTCACCGGTAAAGCCTCCAGCCCCAGCGGCACACCGGTGATCGGAAAGCCGGTTTCGGTCTGCCACCAGTGATCGACCACCGGCACGCCCAGCTTTGCCGATGCCCAATTCAACGTGTCCGGGTCCGACCGTTCGCCCGCGAGGAACAGGGCCCCAAGGCTCGACAGATCGTAACCGCCGACAAGGTCGCCTTTCGGATCATCGCGCTTGATCGCACGGAATGCGGTCGGCGCCGTGAAAAACGTCTTTACCTGATGATCGGCGATCACCCGCCAGAACGTGCCCGCATCCGGTGTGCCGACCGGCTTTCCCTCGAACAGAACGGTTGTGCACCCGCGCAGCAACGGCGCATAGACGATATAGGAATGCCCGACGACCCAGCCGACATCGGACGCCGCCCAGAACACATCGCCCGTATCGACATTATAGATGTTCTTCATCGTCCAGTTCAGCGCCACCGCGTGGCCACCGCTGGGACGGATCACGCCCTTCGGTTGCCCCGTGGTGCCGGAGGTATAGAGGATGTAGAGCGGGTCCATCCCCCCGACCGGCACACAATCGGCCAGCGGGGCCCCCTCCTGAAACGCCGCCCATTCATGGTCGCGCCCGGCGATCAGAGTCGCCGGTTTCTGCGCACGCTGGAAGATCACCGTGAAATCAGGCTTGTGCCCCGCCATCGCGATCGCACCGTCGAGCAGCGGCTTGTAATCGACCACCCGCCCCGGCTCCAACCCGCAGGATGCCGCAATCACGGCCTTCGGCGTGCAATCGTCGATCCGCACCGCCAGTTCGTTCGCAGCGAACCCGCCGAAAACGACCGAGTGGATCGCCCCGATCCGCGCGCAAGCCAACATCGCGACCACGGCTTCGGGGATCATCGGCATATAGATGATGACCCGGTCGCCCTTTGCGATTCCCTGCCGCGCCAATGCCCCTGAGAGCCGTGCCGTCGCGTCTTGCAACTCGGCAAAGGACATCTTCGATACCGTGCCGGTCATCGGGCTGTCATGGATGATCGCCGCCTGATCGCCGCGCCCGGCGGCCACATGGCGGTCAACCGCGTTGTGACAGGTGTTCATCACCCCGTCAGCGAACCATTCGTAAAGCGGTGCCTTGTCGGCGAACAGCGCGCGTGAGGGTGCCTTGACCCAGTCTATCGCTTGCGCAGCCTCCATCCAGAATGCTTCCGGATCGGCCTGCCAGCCCTGATAGATGTCGCTGTAAGCGCCCATTCCACAACCTCCCCTTGTTCTTTTCTTCTGTCAGAGCAAAACCACGAAACGCTGACAGCGACAAGAGTGTGACGGATGCGGGATGCCATCAGGCCATGCGCCGCGTTGCCGCAAACCGTTTCGGCGCCGAAACGCCGCGCAATCGCTGCCCGAGGCAGGTTCGGGTCAGGTAGGGTCACCCGCCTGACTCCCCCCGATCATCCACCGGCCAGTGCCGCGATATTGATTAGGCCGCGCGTTGTCGCGGACGGCGTCACGATATGCGCCTTGCCGTCCAGACCCATCAGGATCGGCCCGACGCCCATGCCCTTGCCCACCGTTTTCAGCAGGTTGCGGGCAACGGACGCGGCGGAGGCATTGGGCATGATGAGCAGGTTCGCGGCACCATGCAGACGACTGCCGGGGAATATCCGCTCGCGCAGTTCCGGGTCCATCGCCGTATCGGCATGCATTTCCCCCTCATACTCGAAATCCGCCCCGGCAGCATCCATCAGCGCCACCGCGTGGCGCATCTTCGCGGCCTCCGGTTGCTGGATCGACCCGAAATTGGAATTCGAAATGAAGGCGGCCTTCGGTTCCTGCTTGAATGCCCGCATTTCCACCGCGGACGCGAGTGCGATCTCGACGATCTGCTCGGCGCTCGGGTCCTCGTGCACATGGGTGTCGGCGATGAACAGCGGGCCGCTGTCCATGATCAACAGCGACAGCGCCCCGATCGGATGCCGTCCCTCACGCGCCAGAACATCGGTCACATAGCGCAGGTGCCAGTTGTATTCGCCGAACAGGCCGCAAATCATGCTGTCAGCCTCGCCGCGATGCACCATCGTTGCCGCGATGGCGGTCGTGTTGGTGCGGATGATCGCCTTGGCCAGATCGGCAGACACGCCCTCACGCTTTTTCAACTCGTAATAGGTCTGCCAGTATTCGGCATAGCGGGGGTCGTCCTCCGGGTTCACCAGTTCGAAATCGGTGCCCGCCTTAAGGTTGACGCCCATCCGGTCAAGCCGGTCCTGCACGACTTGCGGTCGCCCGATCAGCACCGGCTTGTCGACACCGTCCTGAATCATGTTCTGCGCCGCCCGCAGCGCCCGCTCATCCTCGCCCTCGGCAAAGACGATCTTACGCTCGACCGACATCGCCCGCTCGAAGATCGGCTTCATAGCAAAGCCGGTGCGGAATACCGACGACAGCAGGTTCTTGCGATACGCCTCCACATCCGCAAGCGGCCGCTTCGCAACACCGGTCTTCATCGCAGTCTCGGCAACCGCCGTCGCCACGACGGACAGAAGGCGCGGGTCGAACGGCTTCGGGATCAGGTATTCCGGGCCGAAGATCAGGTTTTCCCCCGCATAGGCCGCCGCCGCCTCGGCGGTGGAGGGTTTGCGTGCCAGTTCCGCAATTGCGTGGACACAGGCGACCTTCATCTCCTCGTTGATCTCCGTCGCGCCGACATCCAGCGCGCCCCGGAAGATGAACGGAAAGCACAGGACGTTGTTCACCTGGTTGGGATAATCCGACCGCCCGGTGGCGATCAGGGCATCTGGCACAGCATCGCGCGCCACGTCCGGCATGATCTCGGGAACCGGGTTGGCAAGGCCGAAGATGATCGGATGCGCCGCCATCGTCTTGACCATCTCGCCGGTCAGAACGCCGGGGGCGGACACGCCGAGGAACATGTCAGCGCCCTTGATCGCATCTTCCAGCGTCCGACAATCGGTGTCCCGCGCATGAACCAGCTTGTCCGGTGTCAGGTCATCCCGCTTTGTGTGGATCACGCCGGACCGGTCACAGACAAGGATATTCTCGCGCTTCACGCCCATCGTGATCAGCAGATTGATGCAGGCCGTGCCCGCCGCCCCGCCGCCCGAAACCGTCAGGCGCAGATCCTCGAATTTCTTCTTCGAGATATGCAGCGCGTTCACCGCCGCCGCGCAGCACACGATGGCGGTGCCGTGCTGGTCATCATGAAAGACCGGAATCCCCATCCGTTCCTTGCAGATGCGTTCCACCTCGAAACATTCCGGGGCCTTGATATCTTCGAGGTTCACGGCACCGAAGGTCGGCTCCAGCGCGATCACGATTTCGGCCAGTTTCACCGGGTCGGTTTCGTTCACCTCGATATCGAAACAGTCGATATTCGCGAATTTCTTGAACAGCGCCGCCTTGCCCTCCATCACCGGTTTGGATGCGAGCGCGCCGATATTGCCGAGGCCCAGAACGGCGGTGCCGTTGGAGATGACCGCCACGAGGTTGCCCTTGCCGGTGTAGCGCGCAGCATTTTCGGGCAGTTCCGCAATCGCGGTGCAGGCATCGGCCACGCCGGGAGAATAGGCCAGCGACAGGTCGCGCGATGTCGCCATCGGCTTGGTGACCCGAACCTCCAGCTTACCGGGGCGTCCCTCTTCGTGATAGCGAAGCGCATCTTCGCGCAGTTGCGCACGCGCGTTGTTCAGTTCGTCGGCCATGTTTCCCCCGCAGGTTTATCTTCCCTTGGGGCATACTAATCACGGAATGACGCAGGTGCCAGCACAGAGACGCATCAACCGTGAGATCGCGCACAGGCCTTGAGACGTCTCAGCATGTCAGCGGGCGCGCACCGCCCGCCACCGCCGGTCAGAACAGGAAATCCGCTGCCGTGAAGTCGGCGGCGTCCTGATCCAGAACCCGGACCGTGACATTGCCGAATGTGATGATCACGTCGCCGACTTCCTCGACAAAGGTCAGGTCAGCAAAGCTCGTGGCACCAGAGCTGATCTGGATCACGTCGATGCCCTGTTGAAAATCGCCAATCAGGTCAACACCATCGCCACTGCCGAAGACAAACGTGTCCGCGCCCTGCCCGCCAAACAACTGGTCACGCGCCTTGCCGGCAACCAGCGTATCATCCCCCCGCCCGCCGAACAGGTTGTCATCGCCCCTGCCGCCAGACAGCATATCGTCCCCTGCCCGACCGAACAGCCGGTCATTACTGAACTGGCCGAGAAGCGTGTCCTGCCCACCGCCCCCGATCAGAAGGTCATCGCCGCCATTGCCGCGCAAGATGTCATTGCCCTTGCCGCCAGCCAGGTTATCGACGCCGAAACCGCCGTTGATCTGGTCGGCACCCGCGCCACCGAACAGCGAATCCGCGCCGTCGCCGCCGAACAGCAGGTCATCGCCCGTCGCTCCGATCAGGCTGTCCGCACCGAGCGCACCGACGATCCGGTCATCGCCGCCATTTCCCTTCAACGTGTCATCGCCGCCATTCCCGCGCAGCGTGTCGGCCCCGGCCCCACCAAACAGAGAATCATTGCCCAGAAACCCGATCAGCAGATCATCGCCATCGCCGCCAAAAAGATCGTCATCCCCATCACGGCCATCGAGCGTGTCGTTGCCACCCAAGCCGAACAGCTCATCATCTTCCTGATTGAGTCCGGTCAGGGAATCGGCCCCGTCCGTTCCGTTGCGCAGCAGTGCCGCGAAGTCCGCGCTGGAGAGAGCCCCGGCCAGTTTTGCCTGTTTCTTCGCCATGTCGATCACCATATCCTGCATTGTCCTGGGCCTGCGGCACCATTATCGGCCGCCTCGGCACCGTTGCGTGGACCATAGCGGAAGCACCGACTGTGTAAATACGCGAACCCGGCCTCCACCCATTTCAGCCGCCCGAACTTGACCCCGCGCGCAGCAGCGGCTCTGTCTGTCCTGCAACCATCCGCAGGAGCCTTCATGACCATCCGCTGTGCCATTCTGGACGACTATCAGCACGTCGCGCTGTCGCTGGCAGATTGGGACGAATGCGGCCCGGATTTCGAGACAACCGTATTCTCCGCCCCGTTCGCGGATGAGGCGGAGGCCCGCGCGGCGCTTCGGCCCTTCGACATCGTCTGCCTGATGCGAGAGCGGACGCCGTTCCCCGCATCCCTGATCGCCGCCCTGCCCGATCTGCGCCTGATCGTGACAAGTGGCCCCCGCAACGCAGCCATCAACATCGCCGCCGCTGCTGCGCGGGGCATCCCGGTCTGCGGCACAGAATTGCTGCCGCATCCAACGGCGGAACTGGTCTTTGCCCATATCCTCGAGTTTGCCCGCAGGGTCGGGTGGGAGGCGGGGCAGATGCGGGCCGGGGCGGCGTGGCAGACCACACTCGGCACAGATCTGGCGGGCAAGACGCTGGGGATCATCGGCCTCGGCAAGCTGGGGCGACGGGTCGCGCGGATCGCGGCGGCCTTCGACATGAACGTCATCGCGTGGAGCCCGAACCTGACCGCTGAAACCTGCGCCGAGGCAGGTGTTACCTATGCCCCGAAGCAGACATTGCTTCGCGAGGCCGACATCATCAGCCTGCATCTTGTGCTGGGGGATCGCAGCCGGGGCCTGATCGGCGCGGATGAATTCGCGCAGATGAAACCGAATGCACTGATCGTCAACACCGCGCGCGGCCCGGTCATCGACGAGGCGGCGCTGATCGACGCGCTGCGCGACAACCGGATCGGCGGCGCTGCGCTTGACGTGTTCGATGCCGAACCACTGCCGGTCTCGCACCCGCTTCGCCAGCTTCCCGGCGCGCAGATCACCCCGCATCTGGGCTATGTCACGGCAGACAACTATCGCCTTGCCTATGGTCAGATGGCCGAGGCGATCGCCGCATGGCGGGGCGGCGCACCGATCCGGGTCATCGCCCCCTGACCGCAGCCCGCTATTTGCCGCCGATCAGTGCCAGAATGTCGCGCGCGGCGTTCGGGATGTTGGTGCCCGGCCCAAAGATCGCCTTCACACCGGCGTCATAGAGGAACTGATAATCCTGCTGCGGGATCACCCCGCCACAGATGACGATCACATCATCGGCACCCGCCGCCTTCAACGCCTGCACCAGTTTTGGCGCGAGCGTCTTGTGCCCCGCCGCCTGAGATGAAATCCCGATCACATGCACATCGTTGTCGATGGCGTCCTGCGCCGCCTCCTCCGGTGTCTGGAACAGGGGCCCGACATCCACGTCGAAACCGATATCGGCGAAGGCGGTGGCGATGACCTTCGCACCCCGGTCATGGCCATCCTGCCCCATCTTCACCACCAGCATCCGGGGGCGGCGACCTTCCTTTTCGGCAAAAGCCTCCACATCGCGCTGGATCTGGGCAAAACCCTCGTCGCCCTCATAGGCGGCACCGTAAACCCCTGCCAAAGTCTTCACCTCCGCCCTGTGCCGCCCGAAAGCGGTTTCCATCGCATCGGAAATCTCGCCCACCGTTGCGCGGGCACGCGCCGCCTCCACCGCAAGCGCGAGCAGATTGCCGGTGCCGTCCTTCGCACCCGCCGCCAGCGCCTCAAGCGCCGCGTCGCACGCCGCCTGATCGCGGGTTGCGCGGATTTGTTTCAGCCGCGCAATCTGGCTTTCGCGCACCTCGTCATTGTCGATGTCGCGCACCTCGATCACCGGCTCCTTGTCCAGCCGGAACTTGTTCACGCCGACGATCACCTCGTCGCCCCTGTCCACCGCCGCCTGCCGTTTCGCCGCGCTCTCCTCGATCCGCAGTTTCGGCATACCGGACGCGACGGCCTTGGTCATGCCGCCCATCTCGTCAACTTCACCGATGATCTTCCATGCGGCATCTGCCAGATCGCGCGTCAGGCTTTCGACATAATAGGACCCGGCCAGCGGATCGACGACCTTGGTGACGCCCGTTTCATTTTGAAGGATCAACTGCGTGTTCCGCGCCAGCCGTGCCGACGCATCGGTCGGCAGGGCGATCGCCTCGTCGAAGGAATTGGTATGCAGCGACTGCGTGCCGCCCAGAACCGCGCTCATCGCCTCGAACGCGGTGCGCACGACGTTGTTATAGGGGTCCTGTTCCTGCAAGCTGACGCCCGATGTCTGGCAATGGGTGCGCAGCATCTTGGAGCTTTCTTTCTTTGCCCCGAACTCCTCCATGATCCGGTTCCAGAGGAACCGGGCCGCGCGCAGCTTCGCCGCCTCCATGAAGAAATTCATACCGATGGCGAAAAAGAACGACAGCCGCCCGGCGAAGGCATCCACATCCATTCCGGCCTCTATGGCCGCCTTCACGTACTCCTTGCCATCGGCCAGCGTGAAGGCCAGCTCCTGCACGAGGTTCGCGCCCGCCTCCTGCATGTGATAGCCGGAAATGGAGATGGAATTGAATTTCGGCATGTCCGTCGCGGTATAGCCGATGATGTCCGACACGATGCGCATCGACGGCTCAGGCGGGTAGATATAGGTGTTGCGCACCATGAATTCCTTCAGAATGTCGTTCTGAATGGTGCCCGACAACAGCGCGCGATCGACGCCCTGTTCCTCCCCCGCCACGATGAAGCTGGCCAGAACCGGGATCACCGCGCCGTTCATGGTCATCGACACGCTGACCTTGTCGAGCGGGATGCCATCGAACAGGATCTTCATGTCCTCGACGCTGTCGATGGCGACCCCGGCCTTGCCGACATCGCCGATCACGCGGGGATGGTCGCTGTCATAACCGCGATGGGTCGCGAGGTCGAAAGCGACGGAGACACCTTGCTGACCCGCAGCGAGGTTCCTGCGATAGAACGCGTTGGATTCCTCCGCTGTCGAGAACCCGGCATATTGCCGGATCGTCCAGGCCCGCCCGGCATACATCGTCGCACGCGGGCCACGCGTGAACGGCGCGAGGCCGGGCAGCGACCCGGTCGGTGCGCCGTCCAGATCCGCCTCGGTATAAAGCGGCTTGACCGCGATCCCCTCGGGCGTGTGCCAGATCAGGTCATCCACCGATGTGCCGCGCAAATCCTTTTCCGCAAGGGCTTTCCAGGTTTCGAGATCAGGTTTGTCGGTCATGTCAGGCTCCGAAATGCTGGTTATTCGAGGATGGTTTCGCAATTGCTGCGCAAACCACTACATGTTGGTTCAAAGGAGACTTTCGATGCGCTTGTTGCCGACCCTCTGTATGGGCCTCATCGCCCTTGCGGCTCTGCCCGCCTTTGCCGATGAAGACCCGCTCGCCCCCTATGTGTGGGAGGCACGACCCGTCATCGTTTTCGCCGACAGCGACCGGGACCCCCGCTTCGTCGAGCAGATGGCATCGCTGGAGGCTGCAACCGAAGAAATGATTGAGCGTGACGTGGTCATCATCACCGATACCGACCCCGCCACCCTCAGCCCGTTGCGCAAGCGTCTGCGACCGCGTGGCTTCAACATCATCCTGATCGGCAAGGACGGCGAGATCAAGCTCCGCCGCCCGCATCCGGTCAAGGCGGAGGACCTGAACCGCCAGATCGACCGCATGCCGACGCGGCGGCGCGAAATGCAGGGCGGCCAAAGCTGACCTGCCCCGCCTCGTCACCCGACGACGGAGGGGAGCATGTAAAACTTGGCGAAAGCGATGATCGCTAGAATACATAAAAGATAGATCACGAAGTTTTTCATCATCACGTTGCCCTCCCACTGCGAACCCACCGTTCACACGCGAAAGATTAACCGGTGTTCCCGGATAACGCGAGATGGACGACATTGGAGGCGTGGCGTGGATCATCCGCAGGCCTCACTCGAATTCCATGATGATTTCGTCCACCGCGAGGCTGTCGCCGGGTGCGGCGTTGATCTTCGATACGATGCCCTTGCGCTCCGCCCGGAGCACATTCTCCATCTTCATCGCTTCGACGGTGCACAGCGCCTGCCCGTCCTGAACCTCGTCGCCGACCGCGACGGCGATGGCCTTCACCAGCCCCGGCATCGGGCACAGCAGCAGACGCGACGTATCCGGCGGCAGCTTTTCCGGCATCAGCGCGGCAAGTTCCGCCTGACGCGGGGTGCGGACGGTGACCTTCAGGTCGGCACCCCGATGACGGATGCGCATCGCGCCTTTCACCTTGGAGGTTTTCAGCATCAGCGCCACGCCGTCGACTTCGATCCGGGCGAGGCTGTCGCCCGGTGTCCAGTCCGACGCGACTCGGCAGGTCGCGCCATCCGCAAAGGTGACGGTCGCACCGTCCCGGTCGGCGTCGATGGTCAGCGCATAGCTTTCGCCCTGAAGGCTGACCACCCATTCGGTGCCGACCTTGCGTTCATGATTGTCGAGCCTGCCAGACACCCGCGCGCGGCGAATTTCGATCACCCGGTGCATCGCAGCGGCGGAGGCCGCGATCTTGCGCAGCGTCACCTCGTCGAGCACGGCACCCGTGAACCCCTCCGGATATTCCTCCTCGATGAAGGCCGTGGTGATAGTGCCCGCGATGAATTTCGGATGATCCATCACGGCAGACAGGAACGGCAGGTTATGCCCGATCCCCTCCACCTCGAAACTGTCGAGCGCGACGCGCATTTCCTCGATGGCGGCGGCGCGGGTTTCGCCCCAGGAACACAGCTTGGCGATCATCGGGTCGTAGAACATCGAAATCTCGCCGCCCTCGAAAACGCCGGTATCGTTGCGCACCTTCTGCGCCACCTCGGCCGGCGGGCGGTATCGCGTCAGCCGCCCGATGGACGGCAGGAAGCCGCGATAGGGGTCCTCGGCATAGAGGCGGCTTTCCATCGCCCAGCCGTTGATCGGCACATCCTCCTGCTTCATCGTCAGCTTCTCACCATAGGCGACGCGGATCATCTGCTCCACGAGGTCGATGCCGGTGATCAGTTCGGTGACCGGGTGTTCCACCTGCAAGCGGGTGTTCATTTCCAGAAAATAGAAATTGCGGTCACCATCGACGATGAATTCCACCGTCCCGGCGGAGCAATAATTCACTGCCTGCGCCAGTGCGACCGACTGTTTGCCCATCGCGGCGCGGGTTTCGGGGTCGAGGAAGGGCGACGGCGCTTCCTCGATCACCTTCTGGTTCCGACGCTGAATCGAGCATTCGCGTTCATTCAGATAGAGGCAGTTGCCATGCTGGTCGCCCAGAACCTGAATTTCGATATGGCGCGGCTGGGTGACGAATTTCTCGATGAAGATGCGATCATCGCCAAAGCTCGATGCAGCCTCGTTCTTGGATGACTGGAACCCCTCGCGCGCCTCCTGATCGTTCCAGGCGATGCGCATCCCCTTGCCGCCGCCCCCGGCAGAGGCCTTGATCATTACCGGATAGCCGATTTCGGTGGAGATTTTGACTGCCTCCTCCGCATCCGCGATCAGGCCCATATGCCCCGGCACGGTGGACACGCCCGCCGCCTGCGCCAGCTTTTTCGAGGTGATCTTGTCTCCCATCGCCTCGATCGCACCGGCGGGCGGGCCGATGAAGGCGACACCGGCCTTCGCCAACGCCTCGGCGAACAGTTTGTTTTCCGACAGGAAGCCATAGCCGGGATGCACCGCCTCCGCGCCGGTCTGGCGCACCGCCTCCATGATCTTGTCGATCACGATATAGGACTGGTTGGCGGGCGGCGGGCCGATATGCACCGCCTCGTCCGCCATCTTCACATGCAGCGCATTGCGGTCAGCGTCCGAATAGACCGCCACCGTCTTGATGCCCATCTTGCGCGCGGTCTTGATGACCCGGCAGGCGATTTCACCACGATTGGCGATCAGGATTTTCTTGAACATGGTCCGTCCCCTCTATGCCGCGCGAACGCGCGAAAGCCCGCTGCGGGCTGCGCAGCGGGCCTTGTTGTCAGTCAGATTGTTGCAGAACGCCTCAGTCGAGGCGGATTTTCTTCGGGTCGCTGACAGCGCCGACGACGGCACCTGTTGCCGCGCCGACCGCAGCCCCGGCAATGACCGGGCCGCCGACAATGGCTGTCCCGAGCGCGCCGACCGCACCGCCGACGCCCGCACCCGACAGGGCCCGTTCGCCCGGTCGGTTACCGCAGGCCGCAAGGGTGACGATAATGGCAAGTCCGCCGATGATATGTACCATGCGCATTGGATTGGTTTCCTCAGATGAGTACGCCCCACAGCATTGAGATGGGAACCAATTGCGGCACAAATCCGGCGAACCGGATCAAATCTTGGAATGCTTATCGTCATGTTCTGAAACATCATTTTTTCGTGTTGATGGACAGCGCTTCAGGGAAGGTGCGCCGCACCACATCAAGATCGACCCGCAGCATCGCGTCATAGGAGGCGGGATCGAAAGGCTCCACCCGCTTCACCTCGCGGTCCAGCAGCCAGTTCAGCCGCCCCGCATCCAGATTGCCCCGCACGAAAGGTTCCTCGCCGAAGCTGTCGATCAGACAGGCGAGGAAATAGGCATCGACCTCCAGATCGGATTTCTTCCGGTCGGCATACCGCTCCCGCGCCATCAGCGGTGTGACCGTGCGGCCATCGCGGCGCAGGGTGAACTGAAAATCGGTGCCGGGGAACCGGCCCGGAAAGCGTTTGTGCTTCAGCATGATGATGCTCCTGCATGTCTGAGCCAGCGCCGCCGGTTGGCGGTATCCTCCAGCACATCTTCGATCCGCGCGATCAGCGATGCCGCAATCGGGGCTGCGGCACGGCCTCCTGCACGCAGATGCAACATGTCGCCCCGATCCTCCACCCGCACGACCGGAGAGAACCCGCGCACCGATTGCAAGGCACGCCACAGGTCCTGCCGCACCTGTTGGGCGAGGCGATCTTTGCGCATTCGCGGCAGCACGGTTTCCGCCACGACGTCGAACCGGGCAGGCAACGCCCGGCACAGTGTCAGCGTGTCGCCCTCGCGAAGGATATGCCAGCGGGTGCGGGTCATGGGTGTTTTGCGACCATGACGATCCCCACCAATGCATCAACCGCCAGCGCGATCACTCCTGTCGCAGTGCACGTCGGCAGGGGCGCATCGGGCGCGGCTGCCTTGGTTGGCATCTGGCCGGTCAACACAACCCACCCCTCATCCTCCGCCGCATGAGAGGATGAAGCCACCGGGCGCGTGTCCTCGGTAATCATATGGAAAAGCGGGCCGATCATGGCCTTAAAACTCGTTGCTGCTGGTCTGCTGCACTTCGATCACCTGCCCTGTCGGATCATGAAAGAAGAGCTGGTGCCATGCACCGCTGAATGCCTTGCCATAGTCAGAATAGGGAATACCCTTTTCGTCGAGATGACGCTTGAACGCCTCGATGTCATCGGTGCGAAAGGCGACATGCCCCCGCAACAGCGGGTTGACCGTGTGCCCGGCACGAAATGCCAGATCAGGATCCGTCTCGGCGACGTGAATCTGGATGTCGTCATCGGTGACGACCTCCACCCCTCCCTTGTAGAGCGCGTCCTCTGCCACGATCCGGTGTTGAGTGACGGAGGTTTCATGCTCCAGCCCCAGAACCTCGCCATACCACTCCCTCAGGGCGACGGCGTCATGGGTGCAGACGTTGATGTGATGCAGCTTCAGCTTGGGTGCAGGCATGATCGGACCTTTCCGGCAAACGCTCAGGGCGCTGCCTGTTCCTCTGTTGCAAATTCGGCGGGCGAGACGATTTCCAGCAATTCCAGATCGTCCGAATGGCGCACCTCACGGTGCTTGATGCGGGGCGGCTGCAAGACACAGGAGCCGGTCCGCAACATATGCTCGCCTTCTCCCTCATATTCGAACACGACCCAGCCTTTCAGGATGTAGACCATCTGAAAATCGAGGTCATGGGTGTGCCACGTCGCCGGGCTTTCCATCCCCGGCACGGCGCGGATGACATGAGCGTCGTATGCGCCCTTGGTGGCAGTGTGGATTCCGAGTTTGCGGTATTCGAAGAACGGACGCAGGCCCGCACCCGCGAAAGGGGAACTGTCGGCGTGGGAGATGGTGAAGGCTTGGTTATCAAACAGTCTTTGCGTCGGTCTCTTCCGCCAATGCTCTCTAACGTACACAAGCTCGACAACCTCTTCACCCGAAAGGTCTCTTCTTTCCTCGAAAAGAGACGGATCGACTGATGCTCCTCTAAGTTTCCAAAACCCAACATCCACTTTCTCAAACAGATCTTCGCTAGTGGGTCCCTTTGCATCTGTTGAGTTCTCGTAAATCCGTCCACGAATTCCTGATCGCCACGTTCTAGGCAGTTCCCGGTCTACGGTAGATTGAACGTACGCGTAGAGGTCTTCTAAGCGCGCAGCGCCGCCTAGCGAATTTGTCGCTTCTACTATTTCGTCAATTCGCCGCATTTGCAGGCCCCGCCAAAGCAATTTGTGTCATGAGCATAATGCGCCTGTACCCCCGTTTCGCCTTCGAAACGGGGTGCGCCCGAACCGCCCTCCCGGGGCGGGCACAAGCGCCCTTCCGGCGGTTCAGGCTTAACCCTCGCAGCAGCGCGCGAACCAACCACCCGCCGTCCCGGGCTTGACCCGGGACCCCGATGAGCGAAGCGGTGCGCTCAATGGGTCGAGGCCCCGGCTCAAGGCCGGGGCGACGGTGATGGGGGGCGAGCATTTGCATCACAACGGAATATTATCGTGCTTCTTCCACGGGTTCGTCAGTTGCTTGCCGCGCAGTGCCGCAAACGCCCGTGCCACCCGTTTCCGCGTTGACTGGGGCCGGATCACCTCGTCGATGAAGCCTTTCTCCGCCGCTACGAACGGATTGGCGAAACGGTCCTCGTAATCCTTCACCCGCGCCGCGATCTTGGCCGGATCGCCCAGTTCCGACCGATACAGGATTTCCACCGCGCCCTTGGCGCCCATCACCGCGATTTCCGCCGTCGGCCACGCATAGTTCATGTCACCGCGCAGATGCTTCGAGGCCATCACGTCATAGGCCCCGCCATAGGCCTTGCGGGTGATGACCGTCACCTTCGGCACCGTCGCCTCGCCATAGGCGAACAGCAGCTTCGCGCCGTGCTTGATGACGCCGCCAAATTCCTGGCCGGTGCCGGGCAGGAAGCCGGGCACGTCCACCAGCGTCAGGATCGGAATTTCGAACGCATCGCAGAACCGCACGAACCGCGCCGCCTTGCGCGATGAATCGATGTCGAGGCAGCCCGCCAGCACCATCGGCTGGTTCGCGACGACGCCGACCGTCTGCCCCTCCATCCGGATAAATCCAGTGATGATGTTCTTGGCGAAATCTTCCTGAATCTCGAAGAAATCATGCTCGTCCGCGACCTTCAGGATCAACTCCTTCATGTCATAGGGCGTGTTCGGATTGTCGGGGATCAGCGTGTCCAGCGACGGCTCGATCCGCGCCGGGTCATCGAAAAACGGGCGCACGGGTGGCTTTTCGCGGTTTGAAAGCGGCAGGAAGTCGATCAGCCGACGCACCTCCTGCAACGCCTCCACATCGTTTTCATAGGCCCCGTCGGCCACCGAGGATTTCTTGGTGTGGGTGGATGCGCCGCCCAATTCCTCCGCTGTGACGACCTCGTTGGTGACGGTCTTCACCACATCCGGGCCGGTCACGAACATGTAGGAACTGTCGCGCACCATGAAGATGAAATCGGTCATCGCGGGGGAATAGACCGCGCCGCCGGCGCAAGGCCCCATGATAACGCTGATCTGCGGCACAACGCCGGAGGCGAGGACATTGTTCTGGAACACATCCGCATAACCCGCCAGCGACGCGACCCCTTCCTGAATGCGCGCGCCGCCACTGTCGTTCAACCCGATCACCGGCGCGCCGTTGCGCAGGGCCATTTCCTGAATCTTGCAGATCTTCTGCGCATGGGTTTCCGACAGCGATCCGCCGAACACGGTGAAATCCTGACTGAACACATAGACCATGCGCCCGTTCACCGTGCCCCAGCCTGTGACCACACCGTCGCCCGGAATATGCTCCGCATCCATGCCGAATTCGACACAGCGGTGCGATACGAACATGTCGTATTCCTCGAAACTGCCCTCATCCAGCAAAAGCTCGATCCGCTCCCGTGCCGTCAGCTTGCCCTTGGCGTGCTGCGCGTCGATGCGGCGCTGGCCGCCCCCCATGCGCGCGGCCTCGCGGCGGCGTTCCAGTTCTGCGATCACGTCGGTCATGGCGAATCCTTCCCATCGGGCGTCTTTGTGACGGTTCTGCAATGTTGCAATTGCGAAGGCTATAGCTTTTGCGAAGGTTTTTTGCGAAGCTGCGAAGATGAGGAAAACCTTCGCCGGACCCAGATTGCGCGAGATCAGGCAGCGCCTCGGCCTGACCCAGACCGCCTTCGCGCGCGGGCTCGGCATATCCCTGTCCTATCTCAACCAGATGGAACGCAATCACCGCCCGCTCAGCCGCACCGCGCTGATCGGGCTGGCGGAGGGGTATGGCGTCGATATCGCCGCGCTCGACACCGATGAAAGCGCGCGGCTGGTCGCCGATCTGCGCGAGGCGCTGTCGGACCCGGTCTTCGATGAGCCGCCGGGCATGGCCGATCTTGAAATCCTCGCCACCAACGCGCCGAAACTGGCGCGGTCGTTTCTGACGCTCCACCGCGCCCACAGCGCCGCGAACGAACGCCTCGCGGCACTTGACGACCGGATCGGGCGCGAGGACAGCACGCTTGCCCCGTCACCCTGGGAAGATGTGCGCGACTTTTTCCATTATTGCGACAATTACGTCGATCCGGTCGATCGGGCGGCCGAACATTTTGCCGACCGTGCCGGGCTGGTCGGCGACAAGCCCGCGGCACTGGCCCGATGGCTCGGCGACAAGCACGGCATTGCGGTGGCGCTGGAGGGCGACGCGATCCGCCGGTTCGACCCGACGGCGAAGCGTCTGTCGCTGAACCCCAATGCGGGCAAGGCCACCCATGCCTTTCACCTCGCCCACCAGATCGCGCTGATCGAACAACAATCGCTGATCGAGGCGACGCTCGATCTGGCCAATTTCCGCTCCGATGCCGCGCGCAACATCTGCAAGATCGGCCTTGCGAACTATTTCGCCGGGGCAGCGATCCTGCCCTATGGCCGGTTCGCCGCCGCCGCCGCCGCCGCCCGCCACGATATCGAATGGCTGGCGGAGGATTTCGGGGCCTCGCTCGAACAGGTCGCGCATCGCCTCTCAACCCTGCAACGCCCCGGCCTGAAGGGCGTGCCATTCTTCTTCGTCAGGGTCGATCAGGCCGGAACCATCACCAAACGTCATTCCGCGACGCGGTTGCAATTCGCCCGCTATGGCGGCGCTTGCCCGCTCTGGAATGTGCATCAGGCGTTTGAAACGCCGGGGCGGATCATCCGGCAGCTTGCCGAAACCCCTGATGGCGTGCGCTATCTGTGCCTTGCGCGCGATGTCACCAAACCCGGTGGGGCGTTCCGCGCCCCGATGCGGCGCTTTGCCATCGGCCTCGGCTGCGAGGTCGCCCATGCGGCGCGTATGGTCTATGCCGATGATCTCGATATCGGCAACGATGCCGCCTATCAGCCGATCGGGATCAGTTGCCGCATCTGCGCCCGCAGCGCCTGCCATCAACGGTCTGTCCCACCGCTGGAAAAGGCCCTGTCGGTCGATCACAACGCACGCGGCGTGCTGCCCTATTCCATCACGTGAACGCGCGCCCGGATCACCGCAGGGCGGCGTAAGGCCGGGTTGCACCTGATGAAAAGACCGCGTCGCGACGCCGGGAGCGGGTGTTTTCACCAAAGCTTTGCTTGACAACCAGCGGGTTACCCAACGCATTGTTGGGGCAAAGCATAAGTGCCAGTTGCACTGGCACAAGACGAATGGCCCTGATCGGGCCAACCACATAACGCCTTAGGGGAGGACCAGATGGCAGAGATTTCGATGGTTGTTAACGGCGAGCGGGTTTCCGGCTCGGTTGAGGGTCGGACGCTGCTTGTGCAGTTCCTGCGGGAAGGCCTTGGTCTGACGGGCACGCATGTGGGATGCGATACCGGTCAGTGCGGGGCCTGCGTCGTGCATGTGAACGGCGACAGCATGAAGGCATGCAACATGCTCGCGGTCGCGGCTGACGGTGCCGAGGTGACGACGATCGAGGGGATGGCGCATGAGGATGGCACGCTCAGCGTGATCCAGCAGGCGTTTCAGGACAATCATGGTCTTCAGTGCGGGTTCTGCACGCCGGGGATGGTCATGACGGCGGCGGACCTTTTGAAGCGTCAGCCGAACCCGACCGAGGCGGAGATCCGGCATTACCTCGAAGGCAATATCTGCCGCTGCACCGGCTATCATAACATCGTCAAGTCGATTCAGGCGGCCTCTGCCGCGCTGATCGCTGCCGAATAAGGGAGGGTTCACCATGCCTAAGGACGAAGTCGGCAAGACGACCGGTATCGGCGCCTCGATCAAGCGGCGCGAGGATGTGCGCTTTCTGACCGGCGCAGGCAATTACACCGATGACATCAATGTCAAAGGTCAGGCATATGTCTATTTCCTGCGCTCGAATGTGGCGCACGGGGTTCTCAAATCTGTGGACACCGCTGCCGCTTCGGCGATGCCGGGGGTGAAGCGCATTTTCACCGGCGCGGATTTCGCCGAGGTCGGCGGCATTCCCTGCGGCTGGCAGATCACGTCGATCGACGGCAACCCGATGAAGGAGCCGCGCCATCCCGTGCTGGCCCACGGCAAGGTGCGCCATGTCGGCGATCCGATTGCGGCAGTGGTCGCAAAATCCCTTGCGGAAGCGCGCGATGCGGCGGAAGCCATCGAGGTGGACATCGAGGAATTGCCCGCCGTCATCAACATGAAGGACGCAATCTCAGGCTCCGCCCCCGCGGTGCATGACGAAGCACCCGATAACCTCTGCTATGACTGGGGCTTCGTGCAGGAGAACAAGGAAGCCGTGGACGCTGCCATCGACAGCGCACATCACGTCACGACGCTGGAACTGGTAAACAACCGCCTGATCGCCAACCCGATGGAGCCGCGCGTTGCCATCGGCGATTTCGACAAGTCGTCGGGCGATTCCACGCTCTACACCACGTCGCAGAACCCGCATGTCATCCGGCTTCTGATGGGCGCATTCGTGCTCGGCATCCCGGAGCACAAGCTGCGCGTCATCGCCCCTGATGTGGGCGGCGGCTTCGGCACCAAGATTTTCCACTATGCCGAAGAGGCCTTCTGCACCTTCGCCGCGAAAGCGCTGCGCTGCCCGGTGAAATGGACCTCGGATCGTTCCGAA
This sequence comes from uncultured Candidatus Planktophila sp., assembly GCA_964352385.1. GTDB lineage: Bacteria > Pseudomonadota > Alphaproteobacteria > Rhodobacterales > Rhodobacteraceae > Pikeienuella. The sequence goes on along the minus strand of CAYGRU010000005.1, from coordinate 41,300 downwards.
GCCTTCATCACCGACGCGCATGGCCGCGATCATGTCACCAAGATCGAGCTTGGCCTCGACAAGGACGGCAAGTTCCTCGCGCTTCGCTGCGCGACGCTCGCGAATATGGGCGCATATCTGTCCACCTTCGCGCCTTCGGTGCCGACATGGCTCCACGGTACGCTGCTTGCGGGCAACTACACGACGCCGCTGATCTATACCAACGTGAAGGCGGTGTTCACCAACACCGTGCCGGTCGACGCCTATCGCGGTGCTGGCCGCCCAGAAGCGACCTTCCAGTTGGAGCGTGTGATCGACATGGCCGCACGCGAGATGGGGATCGACCCGGTGGAGATCCGCCGCCGCAACTTCATCGCCGCCGACGCCTATCCCTATCAGACCCCCGTCGCCGTCGCCTATGATACCGGCGATTACCACGGCACGATGGACAAGCTGATCGAGATCGCCGATTTCGCGGGCTTCGCGGCGCGCAAGGCCGAAAGCGCCAAGCGCGGCAAGCTGCGCGGTCTCGGCGTCTGCTCGTATATCGAGGCCTGCGGCATCGCGCCGTCGAACCTCGTCGGACAGCTCGGTGCCCGCGCCGGCCTGTTCGAGAGCGCAACCGTCCGCGTGAATGCGGCGGGCGGCATCGTCGTGATGACAGGCAGCCACAGCCACGGTCAGGGCCATGAGACGACCTTCCCGCAGGTGATCGCGGAGATGTTCGGGATGGATGAAAGCATGGTCGATATCGTCCACGGCGATACGGCGCGCACCCCGATGGGCATGGGCACCTATGGCTCCCGCTCGCTCGCCGTCGGTGGCTCCGCAATGGTTCGGGCGGCGGAGAAGATCATCGCCAAGGCCAAGCGCATCGCCAGCCATCTGATGGAAGCAGCGGTGGAGGATGTTGAATTCTCCGGCGGCGTATTCTCGGTTGCGGGCACCGACAAGTCGGTGGATTTCGGATCGGTTGCGCTGGCGGCCTATGTCCCCCACAACTATCCGCTGGAAAGCATCGAGCCGGGGCTGGAGGAGACGGCGTTCTACGATCCGTCCAACTTCACCTACCCCGCCGGGGCCTATGCGGCGGAAGTCGAGGTCGACCCGGATACGGGCGTGGTGGAGGTTCTCGCCTTCGCCGCAGCCGATGATTTCGGCAATGTCGTGAACCCGATGATCGTCGAAGGTCAGGTGCACGGCGGTGTTGCGCAAGGCATCGGACAGGCCCTGATGGAAGGCGCGGCCTATGACGAGAACGGGCAGCTTCTGTCCGGCTCCTACATGGATTACGCCATGCCGCGGGCGGACAATCTGCCGATGTATAAGGTCGATCATTCCAGCCAGACACCGTGCACCCACAACCCGCTCGGGGTGAAGGGCTGCGGCGAGGCCGGGGCCATCGGATCACCGCCCGCCATCGTGAATGCGGTGCTGGATGCGCTGAATTCGGCGGGCCACAACGTTCCGCATATCGACATGCCGCTGACCCCGTCCAAGGTCTGGGCCGCAATCCAGTCCGCGAAATAAGGAGGAAGACCCATGTACAACTTCGAGTATCAAAAGGCTGCCTCCGTCGCGGACGCCGTCGCCGCCCTTGGCGGTGATGCACAGCCGATTTCCGGCGGGCAGACGCTGATCCCGACCTTGAAGGCCCGCCTCGGTGCGCCGTCAAAGCTGGTCGACCTGTCCGGTGTCCGCGAAATGCACGGGATTTCCGCCTCCGGTGGTTCCATCCGGATCGGGGGGGCAACGACGCATCACGCTGTCGCTTCCTCCGCCGATGTGCAGGGTGCGATCCCGGCGCTGGCGGCGCTCGCCGCCAATATCGGCGATCCGGCGGTGCGCCATCGTGGCACCATCGGCGGGTCGGTCGCGAACAACGACCCCTCCGCCTGCTATCCGTCGGCCTGCCTTGGCCTCGGCGCGACGATCCACACATCGGGCGGTGACATCGCCGCTGATGACTTCTTCCAGGGCATGTTCGACACCGCCCTCGGCGAAGGCCAGATCGTCACCGGCGTCACCTTCCCGGTGCCGGACGCCGCGAACTATCAGAAGTTCGTCCAGCCTGCCTCGCGCTTCGCCCTTGTCGGGGTGTTCGTCAGCAAGGGCGCATCCGGTGTCCGCGTCGCGGTGACGGGCGCATCGGAAAGCGGCGTCTTCCGGTGGACCGAAGCGGAAGACGCGCTCAGCGCCAGCTTCACCCCCGAAGCTGTCCCCGCCGCCCCATCGGGCGACGGCATGATCGGTGACATTCACGGCTCGCCCGAATACCGCGCGCATCTGATCGCCGTCATGACGAAACGGGCGGTTGCCGCCTGCGCATAAGCAGCCCAAGCATGAAGACAGAAAGCCGCCCTCTAAGGGGCGGCTTTTTTGTTGGGGCCGATGAGCGTTAAAGCATGTCCATTGCGGATCGGAGGGCAATCAGCGCCACGTCCACCACCGCGATCCCGAATGCCGCGCGAAGCCACGCGAATTTGCGCAGCAGGATTTCGGCCAGCGCGTAATTGCTGCGCGCGACGGACGCCACCATCTGCGAAAGCTGCGAGCCGCGCATGAAATCGACGAAATCATCGGCGCTGAACGACCCCGCCGACAGGGCAGGCCACGAGAAACGCTCGTCCTCGATCATCTGCCGCCGTTTCGAATGACCTGAGTATCGGGGAAACATCACAATGATGCAGCACATCAACGTTGCCGCATGCAGCCCCACCTGAAGCATGTTGTCGGGTGTGATCGTCGAAAAATCGGTGACCGCACCTGGGCCGCGCGTCGCCAACAGGCCGATGAATGCCAGCAAGGCCCCCGCCTTGGCATCGGCAAACTGGGTCTGGGTGACCATTGCGCCGTTCTGCCCCAGCAGAAACGCGATGCGCACCCGCGCGATGTAATCGAGTGAGATACCTTCGCGCGACGAGATATCCACATCGAGTGGCATACCGTCTAACCGCATCTGCTTCACGTGCAATCCCTCCGGCAGCGACCGGAAGGTCACTTGTCATCAAAGTGAAGCAGAACCATCACAGTTCGGCAAGCCGCGTCAGCGAAGCTGCGTGCCACCCAACACATGCACGCCATCGTCGGCCTCGAACACCACGCAGGACAGCGGCCCGCCGTACGCAGCCCCGGTATCGAGCGCGATGCGGTTCCCGTGATCCTCGACCCGTTCGACCGGCGTGTGGCCATGCACGATCACCGCGCCATGATCCGCGGCGCTGTCGTGAAATTCGGCGCGGATCCAGATCAGGTCATCCTCCACCTGATCGGCCAGCGCGATGCCGGGCCGCACACCGGCATGGGCGAAGAACCATGTGCGCCACTGCCACGAAGTCCGCAATCCGCGCAGAAATTCCAGGTGCGAATCCGGCACCGCCCGCCGCGCCGCCGCAACGAAATCGTCGCCGCCTGATTTCGTCACATCAGCAGGCACGACGACGCCGTAACTCTGCATTGTTTCCTGCCCGCCCAGCCGGGGGTGGAGCCAGTAGAAATCGGGCCGAAGCCGGGGATCATGGCCGCCGGTTTCCAGATATCTGCGAAACATCCGGTCGTGATTGCCATAGAGATTGATCCAGGGCCGGTCGCGACCCGCGATCAGAAAGTCGATCACGCCCCGGCTGTCCGGCCCGCGATCCGTGTAATCGCCGATATGCACGACCGCGTGTTGCGACACCGGGCGCGCCGCGAGATCGGCTGCAATGGCGCCATGTACCGCGATCAGCTTGTCGAGATGGCCATGCACATCGCCGATGGCATAGACGCGCCCCGGCTCCGTCATCTCCTGACCGCATAGGATTGCAGCGTCGCAACCTCCAGATCACCCTCCAGCCGGTTGGTGATCGCCTGCGCGGCGGCGAAGGCCCCGGCGGCGGTGGTATAGTAGGGCGTCTTCATCTTCAGCGCGGTCGCCCGCAGGCTGGCGCTGTCTTTGATGGATTGCGGCAGATCGGTAGTGTTGAACACCAGTGCGATCTGCGCATCCTTCATCAGGTCGATGATGTTCGGGCGTCCCTCATAGACCTTCTTCACCGACGAATTCTCAACGCCATGTTCGGTCAGATAGGCCCCGGTGCCCTCCGTCGTCACGATCTGAAAGCCGAGCGCGACCAGCGCCTGCGCCGCGCCCAGAATGACCGGTTTGTCGGCATCCTTGACCGAAATGAACACCTTGCCCGATTTCGGCAGCGACACGCCCGCCGCGATCTGGCTTTTCAGGAAGGCGCGCGCAAAGGTCTTGTCGATGCCCATCACCTCACCCGTGGACCGCATCTCCGGGCCGAGCAGCGTATCGACGCCGGGGAAGCGCGCGAAGGGCAGCACGGCTTCTTTCACCGCGACATGCGCAGGCTCGGCAGATGGCAGCGTGAAGGCGGAGAGTTTTTCGCCCGCCATCACCCGCGCGGCAATCGCCGCAATCGGTGCCCCGACGGCCTTTGCCACGAAGGGCACGGTGCGCGATGCACGGGGGTTCACCTCCAGCACGAAAATCTCGCCATCCTTGATCGCGAACTGCACGTTCATCAGGCCGACCACGCCGAGGCCCAGCGCCATTTCGGCGGTCTGCCGCTTCAACTCCGCCACAGTCTCCGCGCTCAGCGAATGGGGCGGCAGCGAACAGGCGCTGTCGCCGGAATGCACGCCCGCTTCCTCGATATGTTCCATCACACCGGCGACATGCACATCGGTGCCATCGCAGAGCGCATCAACATCGACCTCGACCGCGCCAGAGAGGTATCCGTCGATCAGCACCGGGCTGTCGCCGGAAACCACCACCGCCTCGCGGATATACCGCTCCAGTTGCGCATCCGAGCGGACAATTTCCATCGCGCGGCCGCCAAGCACATAGGACGGGCGGATCACCACCGGATAGCCGACCTCCTGCGCCACCGCGAAGGCCTCGTCACGGGAATGGGCGATGCCGTTATGGGGCTGTTTCAGGCCGAGCTTGATGAGAACCTGCTGAAACCGTTCGCGGTCTTCGGCAAGGTCGATCGCATCGGGTGTGGTGCCAAGGATCGGAATCCCCGCCGCCGCCAGCGCATCCGCCAGTTTCAGCGGGGTCTGGCCGCCGAACTGCACGATCACGCCGTGCAATTCGCCATTTTCCTGCTCACGGGTCAGAATTTCCATCACCGTTTCGATTGTCAGGGGCTCAAAATACAGCCGGTCCGATGTGTCGTAATCGGTCGAAACGGTTTCGGGGTTACAGTTGATCATGATGGTTTCATAGCCGACCTCGGTCAGCGCGAAACAGGCATGACAGCAGCAATAGTCGAACTCGATCCCCTGCCCGATCCGGTTCGGTCCGCCGCCGAGGATGACAACCTTCTTGCGATCCGTGGGGCGGGCTTCGCATTCGACCATGCCCATCGCATCGGCCTCATAGGTCGAATACATGTAGGGCGTCTGCGCCTCGAATTCGGCGGCGCAGGTGTCGATCCGCTTGAACACCGCCTTCACCCCGAGGCCGAGCCGATGGCGGCGCACCGCGGCCTCTGTCCCGCCGGTCAACTTTGCGATCCGTGCATCGCCGAAGCCCATCATCTTGACCGCGCGCATACCCGCCGGGGTTTTCGGCAGACCGGTGGCGCGCAGCTTCGCTTCTTCGTCCAAAATTTCCATGAACCGGTCGAGGAACCACGGATCGAACGCCGTGGTGCGCTGGATATCGGCCTTGCTGATCCCCTCGCGCATCGCCTGTGCGATCACCCGGACACGATCGGGCGTCGCCTGCGCCAGCGCGGCCATGATGACGGCCTTACGCTCGTCATCATCCTCCGCCACCGCGAGGCCTTCGATGTCGATCTCGTCCAGACCGTCCAGCCCGGTTTCCATCGACCGCAAGGCTTTTTGGAAACTCTCGTTGAAGCTGCGGCCAATGGCCATGACCTCGCCAACGGATTTCATCGCGGTGGTCAGGTCGTTCTTCGCGCCCGGAAATTTCTCAAACGCAAAGCGGGGGATCTTGGTGACGACATAGTCGATGGTCGGCTCAAAGCTGGCCGGGGTAACGCCGGTGATGTCGTTGTCGAGCTCGTCCAGCGTGTATCCGATGGCCAGCTTCGCCGCGATCTTGGCAATCGGGAAACCGGTCGCCTTGGAAGCAAGCGCAGAGGAGCGGGAGACACGCGGGTTCATCTCGATCACGACGATGCGCCCGTCTTCCGGGTTGATCGCGAACTGCACGTTCGATCCGCCGGTTTCCACACCGATCTCCCGCAGCACCGCAATCGAGGCGGTGCGCAGCATCTGGTATTCCTTGTCGGTCAGCGTCAGGGCCGGGGCGACGGTAATGCTGTCACCGGTGTGCACGCCCATCGGATCAACGTTTTCGATGGAACAGACGATGATCGCGTTGTCGGCCTTGTCGCGCACTACCTCCATCTCGAACTCTTTCCATCCGAGAAGGCTTTCGTCGATCAGGATCTGGCTGACGGGGGACGCGTCGAGGCCGGTGCCACAGATGCGGATGTAATCCTCGCGGTTATAGGCCACGCCGCCGCCGGTGCCGCCCAGCGTGAAGGCGGGGCGGATGATCGCGGGCAGGCCGATCGAATCCAGTGCCGCCATGCAGTCTTCCATGCTTTCGGCAATGGTCGCCTTGGGGTTTTCCAGCCCGATCCGGTCCATCGCTTCGCGGAACAGCTTGCGATCCTCGGCCATGTTGATGGCTTCGCGGTTGGCGCCGATCAGTTCGATCCCCAACCGGTCCAGCGTGCCGTTTTCGGCCAGCGACATGGCGGTATTCAGACCGGTCTGGCCGCCCATCGTCGGCAGCAGCACCATCTTCTCGCCCGGATGTGCCGCCTGTTCCTTTTCGATGATGGTCGCGACAACCTCGGGCGTGATCGGCTCCACATAGGTCGCGTCGGCCAGCCCCGGATCGGTCATGATGGTCGCGGGGTTGGAGTTCACGAGAACGACGCGATACCCCTCTTCACGCAACGCCTTGCAGGCCTGCACCCCGGAATAGTCGAACTCGCAGGCCTGACCGATGACGATGGGTCCCGCGCCGATGATGAGGACGCTGTCGATGTCGGTGCGTTTGGGCATGGTCGTTCTCCACGGGGCCGGTCAAGCGACCCCGCCCGAAAGAATCCGGGGCCGGGATCGCGCCGGTTATAGGCATAACGCGGTGCAGGGCAAGGTGGCAGGAACCGCAATGCCCGGCGGCCCGCACCAACCGAGCCCTGCGCAACAAAACACCGGACGCGGCATTCGGCGCTGTTCCCCTTGACCGACGGATCAGCCATAAAGGGCAAATCAACCACAAGGAGCTATTTTGGCCGATCCCACCGTCGCGACCGATCCGATGCTTACGAATGCGGCGATCTATCTCGCAGCGACGGTTGTCGCTGTCCCGCTTTTCAAACGACTGGGGCTTGGGTCGGTTCTGGGCTATCTTGCCGCTGGTGCACTTGTCGGGCCGTTCGGTCTTGCCCTGCTTTCCGATGTCGAACAGGTGCGCCATGTGTCCGAATTCGGGGTCGTGCTCCTGTTGTTCGTGATCGGGCTGGAATTGCAGCCCAAGCGCCTCTGGCGATTGCGGGCGGAAATTTTCGGGCTCGGCTTTGCACAGGTTGCGATCACCGGCGCGGCGCTTGGGGTCATCACATATCTGCTCGTCGGCTCCACCAGCACCGGGATCGTCATCGGGCTGGCGCTCGCCCTCTCGTCGACGGCGTTCGGTGTGCAGGTGCTGCGCGATCAGGGCGCGTTCTCCACCCCTTACGGCGACCGCGCCTTTTCGATCCTGCTGTTTCAGGACATTGCCGTCGTCCCGGTGCTGGCGATCGCATCGGCGCTCGGCGGCGCTTCGGCGGGCATGACCGGCACGGATGCGATGATCGCGGTCGGTGCCTTGACCGGCCTGATCCTGATCGGCCATTTCGGCCTCAAGCACATGTTCCGTCTGATCGCCATCGTGAAGGCGGATGAGGTATTCACCGCTGCCGCATTGCTTGTCGTCGCCTTTGCGGCGCTTCTGATGCAATGGGCCGGCCTCTCGATGGCGCTCGGCGCGTTCATCGCCGGTGTCCTGCTGGCGGAAACCGAATTCCGCCACCAGTTGGAAAGCGATATCGAACCGTTCCGCGCCCTGTTCCTCGGCCTGTTCTTCGTTGGCGTGGGCATGTCCGTGGATTGGAGCATCGCCGCATCCTGGTGGTGGCTCATCATCGGCGGTGCGGTCGCGCTGTTCGCCGTCAAGATGGGCGTGCTGTTCGGCCTGACGCGGATATTCAAGTCCAAACAATCGGAGGCGCTGAAGATCGGCGCCACGCTGGGTCAGGCAGGCGAATTCGGCTTTGTCGTTTTTGCATTGGCATCCTCCGACGGGCTGATCAGCGGCGAGGAAGAGGGCATTCTGACAATCATGGTCGCGCTTTCGATGGCGATCACCCCCTTTGCGGTGAAGGGCGTCGACCGTTGGCTCAGCCGCAAGGCGAAGCCGGAGGATACGACCGACCTGAAGGATGTCGAAGATGCGGAAAAATCCAAGGTCATCGTCGCCGGGTTTGGCCGGACCGGACAGGTCGTCGCGCGCATGATGCGGATGCGCGGCTATTCCGTCACCCTGATCGACAACGCGCCGCGCCGCATCCGGCTGGCCCGCACCTTCGGCTCCGAGGTGTTCTATGGCGACGCCACCAAGGTCGATGTGCTGAAGGCTGCCGGGGCCGAGGATGCCGATGCGATCTTCTACTGCATCGACGACCGCGAGGGCGCGAAGGTGGCCATCGAGCGGATGAAGGAACGCTTTCCGAACGTGACGATCCTGACGACCGCCTATGACCGGTTTCAGGAACTGGAACTCTTGGCAGCCGGTGCCGATTTCGTGAAGCGCGAGACGCTGGAAAGCGCCATCGCCCTCGCCTCGGCGGGCCTATCGGAAATGGGCGACGAGGCTGTGGTGGGCGAACTGGTCAGCGAGTTCCGCAAGCGGGATGAAGAATTGCTGCGACTTCAGGCGGAACATGGCCTTGAAGGCGGGGCAGAAAAGATGCGCGGCAAATACGCCGTCCACTGACGCCGCGATCAGTCGATGATTTCTGTCGCAACCCGATATTCGGTCAATTCCGCCGGCACCAAAAAATAAACATCTTCAGGCGGCGTTTGCAGCGCGAAGGCATGCACCCCGGCATCAACACCGCTGTCGCGGGTGAAGGCAATCACCTCGCCTTGAATGTGCTGCACGTCTGATACCGCGCGCCGGGTCGTTACCGCGCCCACATCGACAAGATAGCTCTGGTGCATCCCGATCCATGCCGCGTTGGACACGAACCGTTCCACCCCACCAAAAAGGATCGTGGGGCAAGCGGAAATACAGGCCCCGTCCGCCACCACCAGCGTGTTCAGCCCTGCCGCCCTGACCCGCTGCGCAATGGTCAGCGCATCGCGCAGCGATCCGCCGGGACTGTGAAGCGAGATGGTGGCGGGCGGCACATCATCCGCCAGCGCCGTATCGAGCGCTGTGCCGAACCGGTCGGCATCGCCGGGGGCGATCCCCCCCTCAAGCACCATGATGCGGCCGAACCTTTCATCATCGGCAAAGCGGAACTCAAGCGATGTCATCGTCTGCGGCAGGCTGATCCTGCCGGGGCGCGCGCCATCGCGCCCGCGCCGCTCCCCCTCCCGACTGGGCACGGTGGACGGCTCATACCGGCGCACCTGATCGCCGGGAGCGACCGGCACCGTTTCGCGCGGTGTGATCGGGTCGTCGCCGGGACGGGTGGTCAGGATATCCTCGCGGATCAAGGCGACCCCAAGCACGATCTGCAAGCCAAGCAAGGCCCACATGATCTGCCGGACGCGCACCGCAGGCCCGACGGGCGCAGGCGCGTTCGCGGCTGTCATGGTCCTGACCGGCCGGATCGGGCCGCAAGGCCGCGCGCGTCCGCCAACGGCAGAACATCCGGCCCGTCCTTCGAACGATCAGCGCCGAATTGCCCCTCGATCCGGCGCATCGCGGCGAGCGCGGTTTCGAGATCGGCAAGTGTCATGCTCTGTTCCAGTCGCAATTCATCCGTATCCGACCGGATCGCGGACTGTGCGACGACGAGGATCAGCACCAGCACACCGGGCAGAAGGTCGATCGCGATCGCCCCGGCCCAGGACGGATAGAAATTCTCGGCATAGCGGATCACCGCATCAGCAGTGGAAATCGGGGTATAGGTCGTCTCGCGCGGTGGCGGCAGGGCCAGAACCTCCGCCGCTGCATCGGACAGCGTCTCCGCCCGCCGATCCAATGCCTCGAGGATCGACTTGATGGTGGCCGATTGCGCGCTCCGCGTGTCGGCATCGCGCCCGTCAAGCTCTGGCAACACGACAGAGGCGCGCAGATCCTCCGACGCCCGCGCGACCAGCGGCGCAACCGAAAGCTGGCGTAGGGTCGCGATCACCCCGGCAAGGCGCACGGACTGTTCCGAAAACCCGACCGACCGGGTTTCGACCGGCCCGGTTTCGGCGATCAGCCCGCGCATCCGGCTGAGGATCGCATTGCCCTGATCGAACGCCTCCTGCACCGGGCGTTCCTGCGCGGCAATCTGCTGTTCCAGCGCATCCAGTTCGGCGGATTTCTGCAACAACAGGCGATAGACAGCCCCCTGCCCGCCGACGCCTGACAGCGTGCCCGCCTGTTCCTGCTCCGAAAGCGTCTCAAAGCTCTGGCGCACCCGCGCCACGTCGCGCGACAGGGCCTGCGCCGCGATCACGTTCGAATGCGCCTGCTCCAGCGCGCCCTGATAATCCTGCACTGTACGCGCAAGGTGCTGTTCCACCGCCGCCGACCCAGCCAGCGCCGCCGCATTCAGCCATGACGACATCGCCACGATGGCGAGCGATCCGATGCCCATCGCGCCGAACAGCCCGATCCGGGCGCTGGCCTTGGTCATCGCAGGCAGAAGGCGCAGCAGATAGCTCCAGAATACGAAGATGCCGACCGAAACCGCCGCCGAATAGGCGACCGCCGCGAAGAACGACAGCGCCCCGGTTTTCTCCAGCAGGCCCGACACGCCGAGATAGGTATAGATGCCCGACGCGACCGCGAGGACACCCAGCGCCAGCGGCGTGAAACTGTCGAGCCAGTCAAGATGGCCGCGCACCTCCCGCGCTGATCGCAGGGCGCGTTCCGACCGTCGGCTCAGCCGCGCTTCGTCCATTTCGGGATCGGTCTGCGAGGTCGGGGTGCTGTCTGACATGGAAAATCCTGTTGCATGCGTGTCTGGGCCGACCGGCCCGCAAGGTGACCGCCGACATTCGGATTAGACCTTATCCTGAGATGGGGGCAGAATGCGACGAAACCACGGCACCCGTGATCAAACTCTGCCGATGCATACCCGCACCGGCATTGACAGACCCGCCCCCGCGCCGTAAACGCCGCTTCAAGTCACCGTCCGTTGGGGCGGTGATGTCGTTTGGCGTTCGTGGCTGCCGCAAGGCAGACCCTGTCGTCCGGGACAAATCCCGGAAGAGGAGACCGCCTTGATCTGAGACGGAGCCATTTCAGGCTCACCATATTTGTTGGAGAGAGCGAGTGACAAAGCGCACCGCAGCGAAATACAAGATCGACCGCCGCATGGGCGAAAACATCTGGGGACGCCCGAAATCCCCGGTGAATCGCCGCGAATACGGCCCCGGCCAGCATGGCCAGCGCCGCAAGGGCAAGATGTCCGACTTCGGCCTTCAGCTTCGCGCGAAGCAGAAGCTGAAGGGTTACTACGGCGACCTGACCGAAAAACAGTTCCGCAAGATCTATTCCGAAGCCGAGCGGATCAAGGGCGACACCGGTGAAAACCTCGTCGGCCTGCTGGAACAGCGGCTCGATACGGTTTGCTATCGCGCGAAATTCACCGCGACGATCTTTGCCGCACGGCAGTTCGTGAACCACGGTCATGTGCTGGTGAACGGCAACCGCGTGAACATCCCGTCCTACCGCGTGTCTGCGGGCGACGTGATCGAAGTGCGCGAAAAGTCCAAGCAGATGGTCGTTCTGCTCGAGGCCGTGCAGCTGACCGAACGCGATGTGCCGGATTATGTGATCGCGGACCACAGCAAGATGACAGCGACCTTCAACCGCGTGCCGATGCTGGCCGACGTGCCCTATGCGGCACCGATGGAACCGAACCTCGTGGTCGAATACTACGCCAAGAACTGATCCCGATCAGGGGTCTTGAAAACAGAAACGCCGCCCTGATCGGGGCGGCGTTTTTCGTTGGCAGATCGGGTCAATCAGCTTCCGGTTATTTCCAGCTCATAGGTTTCATCCTCGTCCAGCGTGATGCGCGACGGCAGGATCCGCAGAATGCTCCGGTCAACCGGGCGCACCCCCTCGACCGTGATCTTGCGGCCAAAGGCGAATTCCTTGCCGCCCTGCTTGAACCCGGCTTTTTTCAGGACGAACTGATCGCCGACATCAACTTCCCAATCGACATTGTCGACCCGCATGTCGATTTCCCAATGCGGGAAGCCGTCAAGCTCCTTTGAAATCCAGCCAGACAGCGTGATCGGGTTTTCGGTATCCCACCGCATGTAACCATGATGCGCCAGAACCGGGGACGCCGCAGCAGCGGTGGCCAATGCGGCAAGGGTGAAGTTTCGGCGGTTCAGCATTTCGAAGCCTCCTCTGGCGGGTCAGATGACGGGAAAGTAAGCAATCATGCGACCGCATACCAGTGCGCCAAGCCAGCACAGCATTGACGCGGCGCCGTGCAGCGCCAGTTGCCGGTTGCTGGCCCGATCCAGCCACAGACCGGCGCGCAGATGCAGCACCATGGCCAGCGTGGCACCCGCAGCGATCAGCGCCAGTTTCCAGTAAAGCAGCGTGACCTGCACATAATCCCCGGCGCGGACGGAAAACAGCAGCATGCCCGACAGAACCGCGAGAACAAGACCGGTTGCCGCCATAGGCACCAACACGCGCACCAGACTGCCTCGGTCGGTGCCGCGCCATCTGCCCAGCAAACGCAGGTCAAGCGGCAGGATCCCCCCCACCAGCAGCGCGATGCCGAGCACATGGGCAGTGTTCGTCAGCGAATATCCCCAGCGCGAGAATTTCAGGCTCTGCGCCAGCGCAGACCCCTCCACCCCCGCAGCAAAAGACATCAGGAAATCGGACATCGGTGCAGCTCCATTGCTTGGCTTGGCGCTGTCATAACCAGTTCGGTTTATAAGCACCAGCAGGGCCGGAGGGTTGAGCCTGCGCGCGCGACGCGATAGCAGATATCACCCATCACCGCCGGAGGCTTCGCCGTGATCTTCACCATTCTGATCGCCCTTGGCCTTGCCTTCGTCGCCGCCGGTCTCGCCGGGCTTGTCTGGTGCATCATTACCGCGCGAAAGGCGCAGGCCGGATCGGTCAGCGACGCAGACATGCGCAAGATCCTGATGCGTCTTTCGGCTGTGAACATGGCCTCGATGGGCGGCGCGACATTGGGCCTTGCGATGGTTCTGGCAGGGCTGATCCTGCCCTAGGGTCAGGCAGGTATCTGCAACAGTTCGGACCAGATCGTGCGTTGCGCCGCCGCGTCGTTGATCGTGGCCGCCAGCACACCGCCCGCCGCCGCCATCTGCCGGGTGCGCGCACGGTCTGCGACCATCCCGCCCAGTGCCGCGATCCAGGCAGCGGGATCGGCGGGCAGGGCCATGCCCGCGCCCGCATCCTCCGCCATCGCGGCCCCTGACCACGAGGCAGCGTAAAGCCCGGCAGCACCGGCCACGCCGTGCTCGATCAGCTTGTTCAGCGACCGCGCGGCATTGAACGGCGTGTCGTTCAGCGGATAAAGCGCAATATGCACGCCAAGCCCGCCCAGCGCCCGCCGATACCGCGCCCAGGGCATCGGGCCGAGCGCGCGCACCTGCGGATGGCGGGCCAGCGCGCCGATCTGCTCATGCCCCCCGGCCATCAGCAATTCAGCCTCTGGCGTTGCGTCCAGAAACTGCACCAGCGCGGGGACCAGCGGCGCAATGTCCGGCCCGTGCGTCTGCGAGCCGAGATAGGCAATGGTGCATTTCGGGCGGGCATGATGCGACAGCGTCGACATCGGCTCGGACCAATAGGGATGCAGAACCCGGATATCCGCCCCCGGCACCCGCGCGCGGATCATCGCCGCCAGCGGTGCAGACGATACCACCACAGCAGCCGCGTCCGGCAGAAAAACATCCGCCGCCGCCCGTTCCACATGATCCAGCTTGAACCGCCAATAGCGTGACAGGGCCGCATCCGCACCTTCCAGATCAATCGCGTCATCCAGCAGATAGATGGTGCGCGCGCGGCGGCTGTTGCGGCCGGACCTTGCATCGTGGCGGATCACAAGGCGTGTGGAGGCGGAGGTGAACACCGTCGGCGCATGCCGTTCAACCAGCCCGCTTGAAAGCCAGTCGCCGCAGGCATTCGCAAAATAGAGGTCGGCTGTAGGCGAGTTCAGCGTCGTCATCGCCCTCGTGAACACCCGCCGCAACATCAGGACAGGCTCAGCGCCGATCCTTGATGTTGTAGGCGATCATCACCAGCACGACCCAGCTCATCAACAGGAATACGGTCACGATCGCGCCGACGATATAGCGTTCGGGATACTGCGCCTCCTGCGAAAGAGTGGGCGCAATATGCGCCGTCAGATAGCGTTGCTGACGGCGGGCCTCTGCCTTGGCATTCTCGAAAGACGCCAGCGCGACCGCGTAGGCGCGTTCCGCAAGCTCGCGGTCGACGGTCAGTTCCTCAAACCGCCCGACGGAGGCGGACAACGTGGTTCCACCAAGGCCATCAGAGGCAATTTTGGAACGCTGTTCATCGATCGCCGTCTCAAGCGACCGGATTTTGCGTTCTGCAACCGCAATTCTGGAATCACCAGCAGAGGCGAATTCACGCAATTGGTCGAGACTGAGCTGTGCCTCGGTCAGAAGAACCTGCAACTCGCCAATCCGCTCCATTGCGCCTTCTACGTCCAGAGACGGATCGACGATCTGATCAGTGACGCGCAGCTCGCTGATCTCCAACCGGACATCGCGAAGCCTTTGCACGGTTTCCTCAAGATAGTCGCGGGCCTCGCGCAGCGCATCCTCGCGGGCTTCGTCGGAAAGCCGGTTGATCAGCTTTGTGCTCTCCACCAGGATCGCTTCGGCAATCTGCTTTGCATCATTCGGCTCGAACGCTCGAACCTCTACCTCCACGATCCCTCCTGAGAACGCCACCAACACCATTGAGCGCCAGTAATCGACAAGGCTTTCGATCGATTGGTCTTCTCCAAGCGAGAAATACCAATCATCGGGCTGCTTGTTGTAAACACTGCGCAGATCCAGCTCCGCATCCAGCTTTTCGACCAGATTCTGGCTCTGGATGAACCCACTCAGGATTTCCGCATCTTCCGCACCCCCGCTACTACCGCCGGTGAACAGGTCGCCAAGCGCAGATATGCTTGGCGTATCATCCGCCTGAATGGTGAAGGCAAGTTGGGTCGCATATTGGTCTGCGGCTTTCGCATGCAGATACCAGTTCGCATAGGCAGACGGAAACAGCGTCACGAGCAAAAAGCTCACGATGACGAACACATGCCGCGTGCGCAGCTTGGCATCCATACGATTTGGCACTGGACGGCGGGCAGGATTTGCCCGTTGCGCGACAGGCTTCTTGCCCGCTGCCTGAACCGGTGCGACCTTTTCGCCACCCTGCGGCTTGGGCTGGACTGGATTGTTCTGCACATTCGGCGCCGGTGTCATTTTTGCATCGCCAAACTGCTGGGCCGGGGCCTCTTGCGCGATCTTGGCTTTCTCAGTGCTCTCAGTCATTCGTCAGTCCTTCGCTCACGGCGGCAATACCGCTCAGGCACGCCGACATATGCGCTGCTCAGGTAGATTTTGCAACGTGGGGCATTGCCACGAACATTCTGCTCTCAAGACTTGCACCACTTGTCCTTGGGCCTATCTCTAGTGGTATCACGCTCAATGTTGCCCAAAGATGCGAAAGGCCACAGCGCAGGCCGACTTTGACAATAGCGACATCTGTGGATAGCGGTGAGCGCGTTTCGCATGTCAACGCGGGAAATGCATATCATGAATGATCGACCGCTGCCGAGCTTCATCAACATCAGGGTGATCGTTGCCTTGATGATGCGCGAGATGACGACCCGATATGGTCGGTCGGCGGGTGGATATGTCTGGGCGTTGCTCGAACCGGTTGGCATGATCGCGATCATGGCCTTTGTATTCGGTCTTGCTTTGCACGCCCCTTCGCTTGGGGACAGCTTCATACTCTTTTTCGCGACTGGATATCTGCCATTCAGCGTATATCAGGAGTTGTCTCAATTCTCCTCTGCCGCCATACAGATGAATAAACCCCTTTTGAGTTTGCCACGCGTTACACCAATTGATGCGATATTGGCACGCTTCATGCTCCAGTTCATCACGATTTCGGTGGTATCGGTCGTCATTTTCTGCGGGGTTTTCTATTTCGAAAGCATTTATGCAGTTTTGGACTTTTCCGCAATCATCTCGGCATTTGTGCTGGCGGCATTGCTTGGACTCGGAGTCGGCACAGCCAACGCAGTGGCATTTGCATTTGTGCCAACCTATCAGAACTTCTGGCGCATCCTGACGCGCCCGATGTTCCTGATCTCTGCTGTGTTGTTCACATATGAGGACATGCCGTCTGCGGTGCAGTCAGTGCTCTGGTACAATCCTGTCGCGCATATTACCGGCCTGATGCGGCGTGGGTTCTATTCGACCTATGATGCCACATATGTGTCCGAAATTTACGTCGCCGGCTTTTCGCTCACCCTTCTCGCCTTCGGATTGTTCCTTATCTATTCGAACCGGACATTCATCGTGGAGCGGAAATGATTCAGGTTCGCAATGTCACCAAGGTCTATCGCAGCAAGGGCAACCGGCATGTGGTGCTGGACAATGCCAGCGTGACCATTCCGCGCGGTCGCAGCCTTGGGTTGCTGGGCCGCAACGGTGCGGGGAAATCGACCCTCCTTCAGATCATTGCGGGAACAATCGAGCCGGATTCGGGCGAGATCGTCAGACGGGGGTCAATCTCTTGGCCGCTCGGTTTTTCAGGCAGCTTTCACCAGATGATGTCAGGGGCGCAGAACGTCCGGTTTATTGCCCGGGTCTATGGCTGCGACGCGGATGAACTCACCGAATATGTCGCCGAATTCTCGGAACTCGGCGAGTATCTTTTCATGCCGGTGAACTCCTATTCATCAGGGATGCGCGCACGTCTCGCATTCGGCGTGTCGATGGGCGTCGCCTTCGACTATTATCTGGTGGACGAGACGACCGCCGTGGGCGACGCCAATTTCAAGAAGAAATGCGAAGCCGTCTTCAAGGAAAAACTGACCCATTCAGATGTGATCATGGTGTCCCATTCCGTGGGAACCATCCGGGACTACTGTCAGGCCGGTGTCGTGCTGGAGGACGGTCACATGACCTATTACGAGAATGTCGAGGACGCCATCGCTGCCCATGACGAAAACATGGCGCGGCGCTGACGAAGCCTATCGCGCCCAGTCCGGATAGGGCCGGTTGCCCAGACGATCCACCGCCTCCGCAATCGCGCGTTTCTGCCCCTCGGGATGAAAGAACGATCCCCGGATCTGGATTTCCCGCGCCAGTGCGCGCACGAAATGCGCCTCCAGATCGCGGTCCACAGGTTCCGGCGAGGTCCAGAACGTATCCAGCGGCCCCTGATGGGTCAGGCCGGGCACGTCATAGACCGCCTCGCCCAGCGCCTTGACCGGCACGCCCTCGCGGATGCAGTGCAGCCCGACCGTCGAATTCGCCATCACCGCGCCCTTGGCATGGCGCAGCAGAACGCCGAGGTCGCCGCCCCGGATCAGATCGACGCGACCTTCGACCCCATGTGCGCGCGCCATCTCCGGCACCCGCTTCCACCACCCCATATAGCCATTGTCGAGCGGGTGCATCTTCATCACCAGCCGCCGTGTTGGCGGCGCGTGGCGCGCGAGGGAGGCGAAAATCTCCTCGATCATATCCTCATACCGATCATAGGGGGACGAGGCCCTGATCTGATAATCCTGCGGCAGTTGCATGGCGAACAGCGTGTAGTCGGCTCCGGGCGCGACACATTTCGCCTGAACGGCAGCGGCGGCGCGTTCCTGCCGACCTTCCTGAAACAGGGCTTTGATCCAGTGGAAATAGTGGGTGAAGATCGTATAAGGCAAGTCCATCCGGTAATGCGGATAGAACGGCCAGAATGCGATGGTGGACGCAAAAAGGCCGATATCCGCCATCGCTTCCTCGAAAAACCCGCTTGGATAGCGGGTGACAGTCTCGATCTCCGGTTCGTTTTCGCGGGGTGCGCCGAGGCGGCGGATCACGTCCGGGTCTTTCGGAAACCGGGAAAAGGCGCCCATCGCCTCCGGCTCCAGGGTCAGCCAGTCGGGGCGGAGGTAGCCGAATTCAATGGTCCATGCGCGCAGGCCCAGCGCCTTTGCCGCCGCAAGCGCATCGACATTCCACGGGTGCCTGTCAGCATAGTAGAGGACATCAGTGATCCCCTCGCGGGCCATATAAGCGCTGATCCAGCCGTGCCATCCGGCCTTTGACCCGCGATAGGATGCTGCCCCGAAACGGGGCCAGTAGACGATATCCTGTCCTGAAATCCGAACCTTGGCGACCTCATGCCCGGCGGCCCGCAGCCCATCGGCGAGGCGCACCCAGAACAGGGAATGATGCCCTTGAAGAAACAGGAATTTCTTCCGCTCAGCCACGCTGCTCGCCTTGCCAGTCGGCCATGCGGGCCGGAGTTCCAGATACCGCCGCGATGTCGCATGTTCATCGGGGCGAGGCAAGATGGGGGGGTAACCAGAAACAGCTAACAGATAATCAGTTTATCACTCTCTTACGAAACTCGCTCCAGCGGAGTTTGAATTGTTTGGGAGGCGGCCCTCCTTTGGGAATTGAAATAGAACGACCGTTAATTGCCTCGTAATCGGGGAGAATTTCTGGCGCAGCGTGGACGTTCAAATTGCTTGGATCTATCGCGATCAGACCTGCATCAAACAAGCGATGCAGGTCTGATCGTAGCAGAATTCCGTTCGATAACAGGTCAATTCCACCATTTCTAAACGGCTCGACATGTGCAGCTTCTAAAGCCTCGGTGACGGTGCAGCCTGTCATCGCACAGCGACATTCGTAGGCGTCCAATAGTTTTCGGCGGAAGTCAGCCTGTTTTGGCCGCGCAAGAGTCCAGTAGTATGATTGCAGTCTTGCTTCTTCTTGTTTGGCTGTCGATTGGGCGGGTGGCCCGTTCACTTCGACATACTCAAGCTTTTTGAGCGGCGCGAACGCTTCGTTCACAGTCATGTCGTTCGTCTTTCTGTCGGTCTCACCAGCGAGCTGCGCGACCAGAAAGCAAAATGCCTTTGTTGGGTACCGAACATTGTCGATAACTATGTAGCGAAAGCGGGGTTCTTTACGGCCCGTCCGCTCATATAGCCAATCAAGACCATGATTTTCGATCAAGCGAATAGCTTCCTTAACATGCTTATCCGTGACCAATTTACGCGCGTCTCTCAGGTTCATTCTCGTATACTCAGACGGGCACATTTTTAGCCCAAGATAGAATTTAAAATTCAGACACCATCCCTAACCGCTGATCGTCAAGTAACTGCGTTGCGAGATGCGATCAGATCAGGTGTCTCGTCCGCGTGCTTTTTGATCATTCGCGACAACCAACCGACCAACTCCCTACACCCCACCCCCACCCTTGGCCTGCCCGGCCATTCATGCTTTTGTCCGCCGAAATTCACGCAGGAGCATCGCATGGGCAGCATGAAGACACGGCGCGTATTCCTGCTGTTGCAGGGGCCGATGTCGTATTTCTTCACCTATCTCGCCCGCGCCTTGCGGGCGGAGGGAGCGGAGGTGCATCGCGTGCTTCTCTGCCCCGGCGATGTGCTGTTCTGGCGCGGGCCCGGCGGCACGGCCTATCGCGGCAGGCCGGATGACTGGCCCGCCTATCTGGCCGGTTTCATCGCGCGCCACGGCATCACCGACATTGCGGGGCTGGGCGATGGCAGGCGCTGGCATGATGACGGGTTCAGGGTGGCGCAGGATGCCGGGGTACGGGTGCATGTGGTCGAGCAAGGCTATCTGCGCCCGCATTTCCTGACGGTGGAGCCGGAGGGGACCGGCGGGCGCACGAAATTCCCGAAGGATGGGGACCGGATCGCGGCGCTGGCAACAGGTGCCGACATGCCCGCGGCCCCGCGTTACCGCACCAGTTTTGCCGGATATGCCGCGATGGATGTGGGGTTCAACCTCGCCAATCTGCTGACATCATGGCTGTTCTTCCCGCATTACCGGCGGCATTCGCTGGATCATCCGGTGGCGGAATGGGCGGGCTGGGTGTGGAACAAGTTCCTGCCCATCCGTCGCCGACGCCGCGAGGTTACGAAGGCGGAGGCGGCGCTGGCGGCCCATGACGGGCCGGTGTTCCTTTTGCCGCTGCAACTCGATACCGATTTCCAGATCCGGCTCCATGCGCCTTCGGGCGGTGTGGCAGGGATCCTGCGCCGCACAATCCGATCCTTCGCCGATCATGCCCCGCCGGATGCGCTGCTGGTGGTCAAGGTTCACCCGCTCGATCATGGCTGGCAGGACTGGCGCGCGGTGATGGAGGATGCGGCAGCGGCGGCAGGCTGCGCCAGGCGCTGCCTCTATTTCGATGGCGGCGATCTGGATGCGATGCTGGAAAGGGCGGCGGGCACCATCGTTGCAAACTCCACCGTCGGGCTGACCGCGCTGCAAGCGGGATCGCCGGTGATCGCGCTCGGCACCGCGATCTACGATCTGCCCGGCCTCTGCTTTCAGGGGCCGCTCGACGCGTTCTGGACCGCGGCGGAGGCCCCCGACCATGACCGGCTGTCGCTGTTCCTGCGCGCCCTTGGCCACGCGCTGCATGTCCCCGGCGGGTTCGATGGCGAGGGGGCGGAACCCGGCGCGCGGGCGATGGCCCAAAAGATGCTCGCGCCGCCGCCCTATTCGGGTTAACTGCCCCCATGACCACATCCATCATCCTGACCGGCGCTTCCAGCGGCATCGGCGCGGCCCTCGCCGCTGCCTATGCCGCCCCCAATACGTTCATGCTGTTGATCGCGCGGGATGCGGCGCGGCTGGCAGAGGTCGCGGCCGCCGCACGGGCGAAAGGGGCGGACGTGGAATGTGCGGAGATCGACATAACCGATGCGGATACGCTCCGCGCGGCAGTGCTCGGCTGGGATGACAGGCATCCGACCGATATCCTGATCGCCAATGCCGGGGTCGCCCTTGGTGGCATGCCGGAGCCGCAGGGGCAGGCGCGCCGCGTTGTCGAGATCAACCTGATCGGCATGCTGAACACGGTGGAACCATTGATCCCCCGGATGATCGCGCGCCGTGCCGGGCGGATCGGGCTGGTCAGTTCGATTTCCGCCATCCGTCCGTCGGGCGATCTGCCGTCCTACAGTGCCTCAAAGGCAGGGGTGCGCGCCTATGGTCAGGCGATCCGGTCCTGGCTGCGCGGCAATGGCGTCGCCGTCACGGTGATCTGCCCCGGCTTCGTCACATCGCCCATGTCAGACCGTCATCACGGCCCCAAACCATTCCAGATTCCGGCGCACAAGGCCGCAGCGATCATCAAGACAGGCATTGCCCACCGGCGCGGCGCGCTGACATTTCCGTGGCAATTCGCGCTGATGATCTTCCTCGGCAACCGTCTGCCGCCCTTCGCATCCGACTGGTTCGAACGGCATTACGCCGCGGACGTGAAGGGGAAGGGTTAGGCCCCTAACCCCGCAGGCTGGCAAAGAGGTCGACGCTTTTCAGCCCTGTCACCACATCAGCAGCGATTTCGACAGCTTGGTCGATCTGCGAATCGGTGTGATCCGAGGTCAGGAAGTAACGGATGCGCGCCTGTTGTTCCGGCACAGCGGGAAAGATGATCGGCAGGGCGTTGACGCCACGCTGGAAGATCTGGTCCGCCGCCACCACGGCGCGCGGGCTGTCACCAATAATGACCGGGGTGACCGCATAGCCCTGCGTGAGGCCGACATTCAGCCCAGCCGCCGCTGCCGCATCGCGGAACCGCATGCCATTATGGCGCAGCCGGGCGACCCGCTCCGGCTCCGCTAGCATCGCCTCCACCGCCGCCGTTGCCGCTGCCGCGATCGGCGCGGCCAACCCGACGGAAAAGACGAAGCCCGGCGCCTTGTGCTTCAGATAGTCGATCAGCGCCTGCGAGCCACAGATATAGCCGCCGCACGCCCCCAGCGTCTTTGACAGGGTGCCCATCCATATCTCGACGCTTTTCGGATCGACGCCCTGCATTTCGGCTATGCCGCGCCCTGTCTCGCCCAGCACACCAAAGGCATGCGCCTCGTCCACCATCAGCCACGCGTCATGGCGCGACTTGATTTCGACGAAGCGCGGCAGATCGGGAAAGTCCCCGTCCATCGAATAGAGACCTTCGACAACGATCAGCACCCGCTCATAGCGGCCCCTGACCCGGCTCAGCGTTTCGTCCACCCATTCGAAATCGTTATGCGGAAAGGTCAGCCGCGCCGCGCCGGACAGCCGCGCGCCTTCGGAGATGGAGTTGTGGATCAACTGATCCATCAGGATCAGGTCCTTCGGCCCCAGCATCGCGCCGATGGTGGTGACATTGGTGGCGTGGCCCGACACCATCGCCAGCGCAGCGTCGGTGCCATAGGCACCAGCCAGCGCCCGCTCCAATGCGCCATGATAAGGACGCTCCCCGCCGACCAGCCGCGATGCATTCGCTGATACGCCCCAGTCGCGCGCAGCCTCCACCGCTGCCGCGCGAACCTTGGGATGCCCGCCAAGGCCAAGATAATCATATGACGCGAAGTTGACCTTCGCCTCGCCATTCATCACGCAGGTCGCGCCGTCGCGGCTGTCGATCTGGCGAAAGAACGGGCTGGAGATGCCCAGCGACTGTCCGACCGCCTCCTGAAACCGCATCTGCTCGAAAATCGGCAGGGTGGAGAAATCGAACGCCTTCGGCGCGCTCTTTCGCTCCTGCCGGGGGGCTGTCGTGCTGCGTGCGCCGCGACCGCGCGCTTCGCGAACCTGACGCAGCTTGTCAACCAATGCCGTGCGGTCGGTGTCCTGCGCGCTCATGTTTTCATTCCTGCGAATTGTGATGGAAGGCGGGTCGCCGCTTTGCGCAACGATCCACCTTGGATTTCCAGTTTACCCTTGTTTCAGACTCTCTGCCTGACGCGCGATTTTTTCAACAAGGGCCTTGTCGGCTTCGTCGATCTTGCCGCTGACATGCTGCGCGACAACTTCGTTGATCGCACGGTCCTCGCCGGCAACCTTCCCGCGCGCCTCGTCCAGCAGCTTTTTGGCGAGGTCCGCAAGGCCGACACCATCGGACAATGACATCAGCGGCAGCGATGCGCCCACCCGCTCCTCGACCGCCATCTTCAGATCGACCGCCATCAGGCTGTCGAAGCCCATTTCGGTCAACGGTCTGCGGGGGTCAAGCTCTCCCGGTGGCTGTCGCAGGATGCGCCCGGTTTCGGCGGCGAGGAAATCGATGATGACATTCAGCGCGGCAGTATCGTCCAGACCTTCGATCATCGCACGGATATCGACCGCACCCTCCGCCCCGCCGGACGGGTCGCGCGCAGTCTCGATCCGCTGGAACAGCGGCGTCTGAAGCAGCGCAAGCTCACCCGCCAACATGCCCCAGCGCATCGGCGCATAGGTCACCGCTGCCTCCGGCGCACCGGCGGCGAGGATCATCTCCAGCCCCCGCAGCGCATCGGCGGCGGTCAGCATGGTGCCACCCATCCGCTTTGCCAGCATCTCGCGCGTCTTTTCCTCGCGGGCGAGATAGCCGATATCGGCCAGCGGCCCCCAGCCGATGGCAAGCCCCGCCTCGCCCTGATTGCGCCGCAGCGCCATCAGGCTCTCGAGATAGGCATTGGCGGCGACATATCCGGCCTGCCCCGGATTGCCGAACAGGGTCGTTACCGACGAATAGACGATGAAGTGATCCAGCCCGATGCCGCGCGTCGCCCGGTCAAGCAGGTCCGCGCCCGCGATCTTCGGCTGCATCACCGCCGCGAGGCGCTTGGGATCGAGGCTTTCGAACAGCGCATCATCCAGTACCATCGCGGAATGGATGACACCTTTCAGCGGCACGCCCGCCGCGCGGATTTCCGCCATCAGGCCATCGACTGCATCGGGAACCGTGGCATCGGCGGCGATCAGATGCACCTCCGCCCCCGCCTTGCGCATCGCGGCGACATGCCCGCGCGCATCCTTCGCCATGACGCCGGATCGTGACGACAGCCAGATATGACGCACGCCCATTTCGACCAGCCAGGCCGCCGTTTCCAGCCCGAACCCACCAAGGCCGCCGACGATCAGCCACGCCCCCTCACCAATGGGCTTGGTATCGACGACAACCGGTTCCGGCCTTGCGGGCGGGCGGACGACGATCTTGCCGATATGACCCGATTTCTGCATCAGCCGGAAGGCATCGACGATTTCTTCCGCCTCGAAGACCTGCGCGGGCGGCGGTGTGAACACGCCGGAGGCGAAGCCCTCCGCCAGATCGCGGAACAGACGGTCGGCGATGTCAGGGCGGGCCGAAAGCAACTGATCCGCATCGACGCCGAAATAGGTCAGATTGCGCCGGAACGGGCGCAAACCGATGGGCGAGTTGGAATAGTAGTCGCGCTTGCCAAGCTCCACAAACCGGCCAAACGGGCGCAGACAGCCGAGCGAGCGCTCCATCGCTTCGCCGAACAGCGAATTGAGGCAGACATCGACGCCCTTGCCATCGGTCGCTGCCATCACCTGATCGGCGAAGGCGAGCGAGCGGCTGTCGAACACCTCATCCGCGCCCAGCGCCTTCAGCAACCGACGTTTGGCGGGCGAACCTGCCGTCGCGATGATCCGCGCGCCAATCCGCTTGGCGATCTGGATCGCCGCAAGGCCGACACCGCCCGCGCCGCCGTGGATCAGCACCGTCTCATCGGACCGGAGATTGGCCAGTTCGACCAGCCCGTATTGCGCCGTGATGAAGATCGTCGGCACCGCCGCCGCTGTTTCGAACACGGTTCCCGCTGGCAGTGGGGCAACCGCGCGCGCGGCAATGGTCGCATGGGTCGCGAAACAGGCAGGACCGAAGGCGATCACCTCCTCGCCGACGCTGCGTCCCGATGCAGCACCCGCGCGCACAACGATCCCAGCGCATTCCATGCCCAGCGTTGCACCGGCAAAACCATCTTCCAGTGCCTCCTCGGGCAACAAACCCTGTGCCCACATCACGTCGCGGAAATTCAACCCGGTGGCGCGGATTTCGATCTCCACCTCATCAGGCTCGGGTGCACGGCGCGCTGCCGGGGTCCAGACAAGGCTGTCGAACGACCCTTGCTGGGCAATCTCCAACACCCGCGCGGCAGCATCGCCGAGCATCGCATCGCGCGCCTGCACCGCCACGGCTTGCGCCGATTCAACGCGCGGCGCTGCGCGCCCGGATGCGTCCCAGATGATTTCGCGATCTGCCGATGGCGCAGCCAGCTCTGCTGCAAACCGCTCGACCAGCGATTCCGTATCCAGTGCCGGATCGAAATCCGAAAGGCGGATCTCCGGGTTGCCCGGCTCGTTCGCCAGCACGCGGCCAAGACCCCAGACCGCATGTTCCGCCGGAACCCGCGCACCAGACGCACCGGACGCTGCCGGGCGGCCACCGCGTGTCAGCAGCCACAGGCGCGACGGGGCGGCAGACGCAAGCAGATCGTGCACCTGCCCGACACGGCTGCCTGCGCGGTCCATGTCCGCCTTATCATCAGCATAAAGACCGGGCAGGAACACAGCCTCCCATCCCGGCTCCAGATCCGCCGGAATCTCGGATACCGGCGCAACCCGCACGGTGCGGCCAATGGCGGCCAGTGCCGCCTCGATTTCACCCGCTGCGGCGATCTCGTCCGCATCGCCCTGATGCAGAACCACGATCGCGGCAGGCCGCTCATCAGAAGTCGGAGCACCCGAAGGACGTTCCGGCGCACGCGCCATCAGAAGGCAGGCTTCCGCCCGTTCGTCGCGCAAATAGGACCGGCTGACCGTGTTCAGGCGCAGCGCCTCAAAGGCCCCCTGCCAATCCTCGGCAGGCAGGCGCAAGCCAATTGCGGCTTCGGGCGTCAGGCTTTCCGCCCACCAATCGACGGTAATGCCGTGCAGCAGATCACCCGTCAGATCCGGCAGGCGTTCCAGCGCGATCAGCAACCCGTCGGCGCACAGCGAACCGGCCATGACCGCCATGCCATCGCGCCCGAGGCGCGACAGGCAGTCGCCTGCGATGACCAGATCATAACTAGATTTCGCGACGACGTTCTCGAACGCTTCGATCCGCAATTTCGGATGCGGGCGCTGAAGCTGGACCATGCTGTCAACAATATGTTCGTCAGGATCGGTCAGCGTCAGGCGCGACAGAACCGGCGCGTCGAGCATCCGACCGATCGCCCCGAGGGGCGCAGACCCGATTACCAGCACTTCAAGGCGCTGGTTCGCGGCCCATCCGGATGCGATATCTTCGAACAACGTCCCCGCCGCCGACCAGAGCGCGCGCCCGGCTGGCGAGATATCGACCCCGGATTGCCGCGCCGGCTTGGTCAGCAGGCCTTCCTGCAACCGCTTTGGCAGATCCGCCTCGAGCGCGAGCAGCGACATCATCTCGGCACCGCGCATCGGCGCTTCTGCGATGACGGCCTGCGCCAGTTCCTCGATCCGGGGATAGGGGCATTCCGGCGTCAGGACGCCTGCGGCCAGACCGTCCGCGATGAAGACGCCATCTTCCTCCAATGCCTGCAATGCCCGCGCCAGCAAGGGCCGGGCAGTCGGGGCGAGGTCGATGGCGGATGAGATATCGACAGTGCCTTCCTCATCGGCGAACAGCCGCGCGATATCCCATGCCAGACGGCGGCTCAGGGCGTCGATCAGCAGCGATCCGACATCCGGCTCCGGCGGCGTTGTGACCGACAGGCCAAGCTGCGATGCGCGGGCCTGCGGGTCTTGCCATGCGTCCGGCACTGCGGCGTGGTGATCCTCGCCGGCAAGCCGCACGAGGCTTTGCCGCCAGATGCGGTTGTTGTCGCGTGCCGCCCGGTTCAGGACGACGGCCTTCAGCCGCACCCCGGTCGCCGTGGCAACCAATGTGCCATCGTCGGCCAGAAGATCGATCTCCGCTTCCGCGCCGCGCGGGCTCAGCTTGACCAGCCGCACGAAGGCACGCGCGACCTGCGCTTCTTTGGCATAAAGCCGGATGCAGCCCATGCGCACCGGCAGGAACGAGACGCCCGATTGCAAGGCGTCGCCGCCCGCATGGGCGCGGATCAGCGGGAAGATGGCATGCAGCGCACCGTCGAATATCGTCGGGTCCAGCATCATGCCTGCCACCGGTGCGGCGGCTTCCGTCAGCCGTGCCTCCGCCGCGACGCCGTTCACGCGTGCCGATTTGATGCGCTGGAAGGACGGCCCATAGATCAGACCAAAACTTTCCAGCGACCCATAAAGCGCACGCGCGCTCAGCTTTGTCGCGCCCTTCAATTCCGGTGCCGTGAAAGCGGGCGCTGCCACGGGCGTCTTGCGCAGGATGCCGAAGGCGTTCAGCCCGAACTCACCCTCCGAAAGGCGGCGGCGGCTTTCGATCCGCACCTGACCGGATGAAAGATCGAGCGAAACGCGCGTTTCGACCGATGCACCGTCCTGCAGCACCATCGGGCGCAGGATCTCGAACTCCGACAATTCTGCCGTGCCGAAGGTCTGGCATCCGGCGGCAAGCGCCATTTCGACATAACCCGCCGCCGGAAACACGATGGCACCGTCGACCTTGTGATCCGCCAGCCACGGTTGAAGGCCCGCGTCGATTACATTGTTCCAGACACCTTCGCCGGGACGCAGTCGCCAACCCAGAAGCGGGTGCACGCCATTGTTCCCGAAAAAATCCACCCGTTCCGCGCTGGGCTCCATCCGATAGGGGGAATTGCGCCATGCGTAGCCGGGCAGACCACCGGCAAAAGGCATCGCCTTGCCGAAGAAGGTTTCACTGTCGATCCTCGCACCATGCGCCAGCGCCTTGGCAGTGATCGAGGCTGCCGTCGGCTCTACCCGTGCATTCTGCTCCAGCGTGGTGATGACCGACGCGCCCCAGCCGAGGGAGTCGAGCGTGTCTGAGACATAGTTCTGCAAGACCGGGCGCGGCGCGATCTCGACAAACACACCGCAACCGAGCTTCGCCAAGGCATCCACCGCCTCGCGGAACCGGACAGGCTGGCGGGCATTGCGCCACCAGTATTCGGTATCGAGCGCAACGCCCGGTGCTTCCCGCCCGCTGGTGGACGACACATAGATCGCCGTGCCTTCACGCGGTTTCAGGTCGCTCAGATCCGAAATCAGCTTTGACCGAATCGGGTCGATGGCGGGGCTGTGATACGGATAGTCGATGTCGAGCAATTTGGCCGCGATCCGCCGCTTGCGCGCGAATTTCGAGAATGCCTTCAACGCCTCGACCGGCCCGGCAATGGTGGAGGAGCGGGGCGAGTTGTCGCCTGCGACAGTAATCGATGTATCACCGAAATCGCTCAGCGCCTGCTCGACCGCTTCTTCGCCCGCCAGCACGGCGGCCATGCCGCCCATGCCCTTCATGAATTCGAGGGCAGTGGATCGGGTGCGGATCAGGTGGACAGCGTCGGGCAGGGTCAGAACGCCTGCAGCCCATGCCGCAGCAACCTCGCCGACGGAATGTCCCGCCACTGCATCCGGCTTCAACCCTTGCGCGCCGAGCGCCCGCACGGTTGCGACCTGAACCGCAAAAAGGATCGGTTGCGCGATGCGGCTTTCCACCAGCAATTCGTCGAGGTCTTCGGCCAGCAGCAGCGCGCAGAGGTCGATATCATCATCGCTTTCCTTGGCGAAAAGGGCCGAAACCTCGTCGAACGCCGCGCGGAAGGATGCGTCGGTTTCGTAAAGCGCGAGGCCCATCCCCGCCCATTGCGACCCGTTGCCACCGAACACGAAGGCAATCTTCTCACCCCGCCCAACGCGCTGGCCCTCGATGATTGCGGGTGAACTGCCTTCCACCTCATGTGCCTTCAACGCACCGACGATGCCGTCGCGCCCATCGCCGAGCACGACGATCCGATGCGCCCCGAGATTGCGCTTGTGCGCGGCATTGTTGACCAGACGGTCCACTTTCGCCGGTTCCGCCTGTTCCAGCGTCTCGCGCCAGCGCACCATCATCTGCGCCAGGCTTTCGCGCGACGCTGCGCTGATGACCAAAGCCCGCGCGGGCGGGGCGGGTTGCGGCAATGGCGCTTCGCTCGCGTCCGGCTCGCGGATCACGACATGCGCATTCGCACCGCCAAAGCCAAAGGAATTGACCCCCGCAAGCCAGGGCGCATCGCGCTTCGCGATCTTCAAAGGCTCCACCGCAACTTCGAGGTTCAGATCATCGAAGGCGATGTTCGGGTTCAATTCCTTCACATGCAGGCTGCGCGGATAGATGCCCTTTTCCAGCGACATCTGCGCCTTAAGAAGGCCGACAAGACCCGATGCAGGTTCCAGATGGCCGAAATTGGTCTTGGCCGATCCGATCACCAGCGGTTTCGACCGGCGGCGGCCAAAGACCTCGCCAATCGCATGTGCCTCCATCGGGTCGCCGACAGGCGTGCCGGTGCCGTGGCATTCGAGGAATGCCAGATCATCCGGGTCGAACTGCAATTCGCGCACCATGTGGCGCAAAAGATCAGCTTGCCGATCCGGCGACGGCATCGCCATCCCGGTCGTCCGGCCATCGGAATTGACACCGGACCCGACGATGACCGAACGCACCTTGTCGCCCGCATCCTGCGCCACATCCATCCGGCGCAGCACGAACACCACAGCACCCTCGGATCGCACATAACCATCCGCCGACGCATCGAACGCCTTGCAGAGGCCGACCGGCGACAACATCGTCGCGCGCGAAAACCCGATGAAGGAAAACGGCGACAACAGCGCGTTCACGCCGCCGACGATGGCGGTCTCGATCTCACCATTGCGCAACGCCTGCACAGCCTGATGCATGGCATAGAATGACGATGAACAGGCCGTATCGACCGTGTAGCTCGGCCCCTTGAGGTCCAGCAGATAGGAAATCCGGTTCGATACGATCGACAGCGTGTTGCCGGTCATGAACTGCGCATCGACCGATGCGGGATCGCCGAGGAAAGTGAAGGAATGGTCCGAGGCGGAGGCCCCGACATAAACCCCGGTGCGGCCCGCGCTCAGATCGGCGCTGCTCAGCCCGGCATGTTCGATGGCTTCCCAAACGGTCTGCAACAGGATGCGCTGTTGCGGGTCCATCTGCACAGCCTCACGGGGGGATACGCCGAAAAAGCCGGGGTCGAAATCCCAGATATCCTCGACCTGACCCGCTGCGAATGTATAGGATCGGCCCAATGCCGCCTTGTCCCGGCTCAGGAAACGCGCCTTCGACCAGCGATCATCCAGCGTCTCGGTGATGACGCAGCGCCCTTCTTCGAGGACATTCCAGAACGCATCCGGTGTGCGCGCCTGCGGCAAACGGCAGGCGTATCCAGCCACAGCAACGTCGAAGGCATGCTTGTGCGATTTCGCAGTCATTCGAGTATCCTAAGCCCCATACTTCACCCAAACAGCCGGAAAGGAGCCTTTAACGCCAATCAAAAACTGCTGCATTCTGTAATCTAACGTCACAAATCTGTCGAATTCACGGTTCGATTGCCTCAGTTTGCCCCATTGGTGCAGCGACGCCTATCGCTCGGATCGGTAACAAATTAAACCGGTTGGGGCAATTAGCCAATGTCGGGAACGGAGAACGGCGATGCCATCAGCGCGGGACAACCCCTTCCCGAAAGGCGCAACGGGCGGGGATCATGCGGACGCGATCTGGAAATTGGCCGCAAAATCACCGACTTCCGGGCCGGCTGCCGATCTTCATATGTGCGGTTGCGATATCGCACTGCCGCAAGGGCTGTTTGCGGTTTCCGGGCCGGGCACGGAAAAGTCGGCCTGGGTCGGTGCCCTGCAATCGGGCGACGGCCCCTCTGCTGACGGATTTCAGCGGCTGGCGCATGCCGGGGAGGCGCTTGGCGCAGATGTGATCTATGGCGACGATCTGACGCTGGCGGAAGGTGACGGAACCGGTGCGGCGGTGCTGCGGCTGAAGCCATGCTTCGATCCGATTCTGCTCCGCAAACTCGATTACATGGGTCGCGCCGTCCTGTTTCGGCGCGCGGCGCTTTCCGCCGAGGCGTTGGCTGCACTGGAAAGCGGGATTGCACCTTCAGAAATCATCCTCGCCCATCCCGGCCTCCGCGTCGGGCATCTGCCCTTTCCCGTGATGAAAACCGCACCTGCCGCGCCGAACACCATTGGCGATGCCACCGAAATCGCGGCGGCGCCGAAGATCAGCATCGTCATCCCCAATCGCGACAGCCCGCATCTGCTGAGAACCGTTCTGGACGGTGTCCTTACGAAAACCGCAGCGGGGGATATCGAACTGATTATCGTCGATAACGGCAGCACCGATCAAGATACGCTGGCGCAGTATGAGGCGTTGCGCGGCGATCCACGTGTGCGCATCGATATGAGGGCGGAGAGGTTCAACTTCGCCCGCATGGTCAATCGCGGCGCGGCGCGGGCGACCGGCGATGTGATTGTCCTTCTGAACAACGATATCGAAATCATCCACCCCGACTGGTTACAGCGGATGCTGCGCGTGCTGGCGCAGGAACAGGTCGGGATCGTCGGCGCCAAGCTGCTGTTTCCCGACCGGACCATTCAGCATGGCGGTGTGATCGTCGGCCACGGCGGCGTCGCCGGGCATGATTTCAAGTCGGCCCCGGAAGACGCGGATGACGACTTGCACCGCCTGTCCCTGCCCCATTGCCGCGAGGCGGTGACGGCGGCGGCGATGATGATCCGCCGACAGGTCTGGAATGCGGTCGGAGGATTCGATGAACGCGCGTTTCCGGTCGCATTCAATGATGTCGATTTTTGTCTGCGCGCGGGGGAGGCTGGCTGGCGCGTCGCACTGGCACCGGATGCCGTGCTGGTGCACCACGAAAGCGTATCGAGACGCGGATTTTCGATCAGGAAGTTCCTCGCGCATCAGCGGGAACGCACGATGTTGCGCCTGCGCCACCACACCATCGGGCGCATCGACAGGTTTCAGAACCCGTGGCGCGATCCGGATGCGTTGCAACCGCAGTTCAGGATGTTAAAGACCCTGCCCGGCCCCAGATTCTAGGGGCGCAATCGCGTTTGAAGGGAAGGGGTGCGTGGAGGGGACTGCCCCTTGCAACTGGGCAGCCTCCCCCCGAAGACCTTTTCAGATCAATGCCATCGGTGGATAGGATGCGCTGCATCAAGGATGCAAGCGCGGGTATGCGGTGGGTGCGAAACAATCCGTTTGCGTGTGTCTGGCGCAACAGGTGCACCGCCCCCGGCACCGAATTTTGCAGCGAAGCCATAGCCCGCCGCCCGATCTTGTTGATATGGCTGGCGCAAAGCCACGGAGATACCATGCGATCCCTCGACATTCTCGACCGCCTCATCGCCTTTCCCACGGTCAGCCGCGATCCGAACCGCGCCTTGATCGAATATGCCGAGGGCATTCTGCGTGCGCTCGGGGCCGAGGTGACGATCCTGCCGGACGCGACCGGCGGCAAGGCCAATCTCTACGCCACCATCGGCCCGACGGACCGTCCGGGTGTGATGCTGTCGGGGCATACCGATGTCGTGCCGGTGGACGGGCAGGCCTGGACGCGCGACCCGTTCAAGCTGTCCGAGGCGGATGGCCGCCTCTACGGGCGGGGCACCGCTGACATGAAGGGATTTGTCGCCTCCGCGCTCGCCTGCGCCGAACGGGCGGCGGGGCGAGATCTGCACACCCCGCTTCATATCGCGCTCAGCTATGACGAGGAAATCGGCTGTGTCGGTGTGCGCTCGCTGGTCGAAATGCTGACCGCAGCGCCGGTCAAACCGGCCTTCTGTATCGTGGGCGAGCCGACGAACCTTTCCGTTGCCACCGGTCACAAGGGCAAGACCGGCCTGCGATCCGTGGTGCGCGGGCGCGAGGGGCATTCCGCCCTCGCCCCAATGGCGCTGAACGCCATTCATCTGGCGGTGGACTTCGTGAACGTCGTCCGGGCGAAGCAGGACGACATGGCAGAGAACGGCGCGCGCGATGGCGATTATGACGTGCCCTATACGACCCTTCATGTCGGCAAGATCAATGCGGGCGTCGCGCTGAACATCGTGCCCAACCGCGCCGATATCGAATGGGAAATCCGCAATGTGGCAGCGGATGATCCGCTGGCGATCCTCGCCGATCTGGAGGAGGAGGGACAGCGGATCGTTGCCGCAGCCGGTGCCGATGCCGCCATCGAGACGACGATCTTCAACGCCTATCCCGGCCTCGCGACGCCGCCGGACAGCGATGTGGTCGCCTTCGTCAAATCACTGACCGGTGCGAATGGCACGATGAAGGTCGCGTTCGGCACCGAGGGCGGGCTCTTCTCCGCCGATGTCGGCACGCCGACCGTGGTCTGCGGCCCCGGTTCGATGGCACAGGGGCATAAGCCGGATGAATATCTGGAACGCTCACAGCTCGAGCTGTGCGACAAGATGATGGACACGCTGATCGGGCGGCTGGTCGCCGGGCTTTAAGCGCGGCTCATTCGTCGCCGGGCACGCCATAGCTGGGGGCACCCGCCGGGTTCAGCGCGCGGGTGACGTAATCGTCCATCTGCGGCTTGTAGCGATCCCACAGCGCGGCGAGCGCCTCGATCGGGCAGCCATCCGTCCAGTCCACGCGCAGGTCCGCCACCGGCCACGGCACATCGCGCACCAGCTTCATGCCTGCCGAATGTACCGGCCCGGCCTCGCCGCCCGTGCTCAGCGCGACCTGCATTGCCATGACGATCCGGTCGCCCAGCGCACCGGTGGAGGCGGTGAACGCATCCATCATCGCGCGCGGCACGTCCCCATTGGCCAGCATGTTGCCCGCGCAGGCCACATTCGGCCCCGTCCCCTCGGCAAAGATACCGAGCGAGCGGCCCCCGGAATGGATCGCCGCCGCCCCCGCCGCATCGACAACCAGGACCTGACGATATTCGGCATAAGGTGCGGTGCGGGCAATGATCGCAGCAACCTCCGCGGCCCCGGCCCCATCCGCCAGCAGGCGCAGTGCGCGCGGGCCAAGGCGCGGGTCGGTGACGTTCTGGCTTGTCACCGCGCCGACGCCCGCCTCGGCATAGGCGCAGCGCGCCGCGACGGCGGGGGAAGATGACGATACCGCCACGCCGAACATGCCGGTTGTCGCGCAACGGGCGGCGATTGCGAATGTCACCCTGAATATCCCTCGGGGATGACCGCCGTCGCGTCAATCTCCACCAGCCATTCCGGGCGCGCGAGCGCGACGATCACCAACCCGGTGCAGACCGGATGCACGCCCTTGATGTATTCGCCCATGACCCGATAGATCGCTTCGCGGTGGCGCACATCGGTCAGATAGACGACCAGCTTGGTGACATGGGACATCTCGGACCCGCATTCGTCCAGCAACTGTACGATGTTCTGCATCACCTTGTGGGCCTGCGCGACAGGATCGCCGACCCCGACATTCGCACCGCCATCCAGTTCCTGCGGGCACTGGCCGCGCAGGAACACCATCGTGCCGCGCGCCACCACTGCCTGCGCCAGATCATTGTCGAGCTTTTGTTCGGGATAGGTTTCCTTCGTGTTGAAGGGGCGGATGCGTTTATGCGTGGTCATCCGTTCAGCTTTCGCGAAATCCATGATGCGAATTCGAAATTCGGGCGTTCCAGATGGCTGAGATGGCCCGGCGCGGCATCGGTGGCGCAGAGGCCGCGATAGACCTTTTCGGTGCAGCCCTGATCCTCGTCATTCACCCGGTCAAGCAGGGCCTTGGTCTGCGCAAAATGCTCCGCCGCTGCCGGATCATTCGCGAAATCGGGGGACATGCCACCGCCATAAAGAATCTGCACCCGGTCAACCCCATCGGGATGCAGGCTCAGATACCAGAAATAGCCGGGCGTCAGGGTGATCATCAGGCTCGGATAGACCGCGAGCAGATAGGTCGTGCGCCGCCGGTCGCCCTGCAAGACCGTGTTGGTCGGATGCGCGTTGGACAGAAAGAAATCCGGGTCTTTCAGGATCCAGTGATAATTGAATGCCTCCAGCCCCGGCGGGCATTCCATTTCCTCCAGCTTC
Source organism: uncultured Candidatus Planktophila sp. (assembly GCA_964352385.1). Lineage (GTDB taxonomy): Bacteria > Pseudomonadota > Alphaproteobacteria > Rhodobacterales > Rhodobacteraceae > Pikeienuella. The sequence goes on along the minus strand of CAYGRU010000005.1, from coordinate 6,023 downwards.
ACCATGCCACCGATGGTGCCGCCGTGGCAGACCGGCAGATGGTAACTTTCCATGAAATTCTCTGCCAGAACCTTCCAGTTCGTGTTCCAGTTGTGGCTTTCAAAGAAGGTCTGCTTGTAATGCTCCATCCCGAAATCGCCGACCAGCGACTGAACCCCGGCCAGTTGCGTCGCGACGGCTGGCGCGTCCGGGTTCAGCGTGACCATGATCCAGCCGAGCCATTCTTCGCAGCGGATTTGCGGCAGGCAAATCTCGTCGCGCTTGAAGCCCTCGTTATGCATCATGCCGGGCGCACCGCGCAGCTTGCCGTCAAGGCCATAGGTCCACGCGTGATAAGGGCAGACGATGGAGGATGTGTTGCCGGTCCCCTCCAGCAGGGTCGACATCCGGTGGCGGCAGACATTTGACTGCGCCCGGATGCTGCCATCCTTGCCCCGCACCACCATGATCGGCTGCCCCGCCAGATCGAGCGTCGTATAATCCCCGGGCTCCGCCAACATGTCAGACCGGCCGACGCAGAACCATTCCCGAGCGAAAATCTCGTCGATTTCCCGCTTCAGGAACGCCTCGGAGGTGTAGACCGATTTCGGCATGGCGCGCGCACGCTCGAACGGCTCGGCAACATTGGCCGCCAGTTCGGCTGCGGCGTCGATCGGGTCATGTCTGGTCACGGCAGTTCCTTTGGCTTCCTGCGCCACGACCGACAAAGGGCCCGCGCGGTGATCGTGGGAAATCAGGCTCAAGAATGCAGTTTCATTTGCATACATGCTAACTGAAAGATGAGCGATTCCGCCAGAGTGATGCGGAGCCTTCGTTGAAATGGGGCAAGAATGGCGATTGAATCAGATTGCAGCGGTTCTGGAACAGAAAGGCACGCACCGTCCGTTACGTCGCCAGATCGCCCCGCCGCAGATCGAGCCATAGTTTGCCCTCATCGTACCCGCCCCGGATCAACTGTCCGGGGGTGAGGACTTCGGGATGGATTTCAGCCCAGTCGCGGAACCGGTCATTGGTGACAATGCGGGCACCGAGATCGCGCGCTGCCGTCAGGATCCACGGGTCCGCCGGGGTGCCCTTTGGCACGACCATCACATGATCCTCTTTCAGCCCGAGGCGCTGGCCCAAGGCCTTGTCGTGCATGTATTTGCCTGACAGAAGGTATCCGGCATTCGCGTCGAACATCACGCCGGGGGTAAAGCCCTCGGCCCTCAGCAATGCCAACACGTCCAGCACGCTGTCGAATTGCGGCTCGCCGTTCTTCCAATACATCACATTGGACCCGTCGATGACGATCCACTGGCGCGGCTCCGGCGGAAGCTGTGGCTTGGCCCACTGCGCCAGCCGACGCCAGATCATGAGCAGCAGCAGAGCGATGCCACCGATCAAGGCAGCCCCCAAAATCAGTTCGAAATTGGACAGATCAGGCATGAGGATTCTGTCATCCGCCTAAAATGAAAGTCTAGGCCGCCTTGCCCAGCGCCGAAATATACCCCTGCAACTTCGCCATCGCGGGCACCGACGCGGCCTTCAGCCGCTTCATGATCGCCTTCTTGTCCACATCCGCCTCGGCCAGTTGCGCGACCATTTTCGAGAACCCGTCGAGCCGGTTTTCCAGCAGCCACTGGCGCAGCTCCGGCGTTTGCGACCAGTTGTACTGGTTCATCATGAACGCGGCAGTAAAGCGGACATAGTCGGTGTCGTGGTTCGGCAGGCAGACCACGCCGCAATAGCGGTTCTTCGTCTTGTCATCGTCGTAAGCGACCTCGCAATGCGCGATGAAGGCCGCCGAAAACACCGGCTGATAGGATCGGACGGTCTGGGGGGTGATCAGATCTCCCTGAAAGATCGGCTTCATCGCCATGTTGGTGATCGCGCTCGCGGAACAATCCACATGCAGGATACCGGGGCCGGTCGGGATATCACCGTCCCGCAGCACGATCCGATCCGGCTCGATTGCCGACACCCGGCCCATGCGGATGACCGACTTCACCCGGCGCAGCAGCGCCAGTTCCTTCTGGCTGACGGTTGCGCCGTGGAACATCGTCGGGCGCACGTCGCGGTCGATCCGCACGAAATACCCGCATGCCTCCAGCCGGTCGAACATGTCGGCAAGGTCACTCGATGCGGCAATCGCCTCGAACTGGTCAGCCTGACAGCCCAGCGTTGTCTCGAAGAATTCCATCGTCGGCTGGGTGTTGCGCCGGTCGAGCAGCCAGGCATCGCGCGGCATGATCCAGCGGATGCGATCCGGGTCCACGCCCCGCTCCAACAGCCACAGCACGGCGTCGATCCCGGTCTTGCCGCCGCCGATGATGGTGAACCCCTCAGGCGGCTCCGTCACCTTCGGCAGGTCGTTCAGGGCCATGAACCATGTCCCCCCGGCAATCGTGAAGCCGGGTATGTGGGTCGAGGGGGTGGCAGTTTTCAGATAAGTGCAATCGACGACCTTCCGCGCCTTCACCCGAAAGGTCTCGCCAGTCAGACGCGAGGTGAAGACGCCTTCGCCGCGATAATCGCTCATCCCGAAAAATTCGACCCGCCCTGATGGCAGAAAGGTCTGGCGCATCACCTCGTCGTAATAGGCCAGAATCTCCGCCCCGGTCGCCAGATCGCCCAGCCCTTCGTTCAGGCCCGTCCGGTCGATCAGACCCTTGCTCAGTTCCTTGGACGACACGCCGTAGAACGCCGAAGGCTGGTGCAGCGTCACGAACGGATAGGCGACGTTCCAGTGGCCACCGGGCTTTGCATACCGATCCACAAGGATCATCCGCGCGTCGCTTTCATGCAGCAGCGTATCGGCGAAGGCCATGCCGACCGCCCCCGCGCCGACGATCAGATAGTCGGTTTCCAGAACAGTTTCCGACATTAGTGCGATCCTCGCGGCAAGGGTTTGCGGACTTTTGCCAAAACACTATCCGTTTTCACACCGTTTCCAATGGCATTCGACACCCCATTGGCAAGCGTGGTAATGCTGCGCTGCGACTAAGAAGCCCTATACATTCCGGGCCTGAACGACTACCGCGCTGACAAAACCGCGTCTTGCGGCACCAAAAGCAAAGAAACCGATCCGTGATATCCACAATTTCCCGCGCCCTCGCAGAACGGGGCTATGACAAACTGACACCGGTGCAGGAGGCTGTGACCGATCCCGATCTCGACGGGGCGGACCTGCTCGTCTCCGCCCAGACCGGGTCCGGCAAGACGGTCGGCTTCGGCCTCGCCATCGCGCCGACCTTGCTGGAGGAGGACGGTCGCTTCGGCCCCGCCGGTGCGCCGCTCGCGCTCATCATCGCGCCGACGCGGGAACTGGCGTTGCAGGTCAAGCGCGAATTGTCCTGGCTTTACGAACATGCCGGGGCGGTTGTCGCATCGACGGTCGGCGGCATGGACATGCGCGATGAACGCCGCGCCCTGTCGCGCGGTGCGCATATCGTCGTCGCGACCCCAGGGCGGCTGTGCGATCACATCAAGCGCGGGTCGCTGGTGATGGACAGCATCCGCGCCGTCGTGCTCGACGAAGCGGACGAAATGCTGGACCTCGGGTTCCGCGAAGACCTTGAATTCGTGCTGTCTGAGGCCCCGACCGAGCGGCGCACGCTGCTGTTCTCCGCCACCGTGCCACGCATGATCGCGACGCTTGCGAAAAGCTATCAGAAGAACGCCGTGCGCGTGTCCACCGTCGCCGAACAGTCGCAGCATACCGATATCGAATATCGCGCGCTGAATGTGGTGCCCCATGACATCGAAAGCGCCGTCATCAATACGCTGCGGTTCTACGAGGCGGCCAATGCGCTGGTGTTCTGCAACACCCGCGCGATGGTGAACCGGCTGACCACGCGGTTTTCCAATCGCGGCTTTTCGGTTGTCGCGCTGTCGGGCGAATTGACCCAGACGGAACGCAGCCACGCGCTTCAGGCGATGCGCGATGGCCGGGCGCGGGTCTGCGTGGCCACAGATGTCGCCGCGCGCGGCATCGACCTGCCGAATCTCGAACTGGTGATTCATGCCGATCTGCCGACCAATTCGGAAACGCTGCTGCATCGGTCAGGCCGCACTGGTAGGGCCGGGCGCAAGGGCGTCTCTGCCCTGATCGTGCCGAACAAGTTCCGCAAAAAGGCCGAACGCCTGCTCGGTGGTGCCAAGGTGCGTGCCGAATGGGGCAACCCGCCCAGCGCCGAGGATGTGCTGGAACAGGACGAGGCCCGCCTGCTTGGCGATCCCGCGTGGTCCGAACCGGTCAGCGAGGACGAGGCAGGATTTGTCGAACGTCTGACATCGCTGCACAGCGCGGAACAGATCGCCGCGGCGTTCCTCCGCCTCCACCGCAGCCGCCAGTCGGCACCGGAGGAACTGGATACGCCATCGACCGCAGGCGAGGCGCGCGAGCCGCGCAAGCGGCAGGAATTCGGCCCCAGCGTATGGTTCTCGGTCTCCACCGGGCGGAGCGATGGTGCGGAGCCGCGTCGCCTCCTGCCCATGCTCTGCCGCGAAGGCGACCTCACGAAGGACGATATCGGCGCGATCCGGGTGCAGGAGCATGAAAGCTTCGTCGAGATCCTACATTCCAGCGTCGAAGGGTTCCTGAAGGCGGTCGGCAGCGACATGCGGCTTGAAGGGAATGTCACGCTGACGCGGATGGATCAGGCCCCGGATGTGGGCCGTGGCCCGAAGCCGCCACGCCGCGACGACCGACCGGAGCGGGATGACCGCGCGCCCTATCGCAAGCTCGCATCCTCCACACCGCCCAAGGATGGCTGGCGTCCCGACGCCCCGAAGCGGGAGCCGGAAGCAACGACCTGGGCCGCGAAGCCGGAGGCGGCTGAGGCCGAACCCCCGCGCCCGGCGCGGACCGAACGGCCCCGTTCGGAAAAGCCGAGCTACGAAAAGCCCCGCCCGGAAAGGGCGCAGGCAGAGCGGCCCCGCTCGGAAAGCCCCCGATCAGAGAAACCCTATTCCGACAAGCCGCGCCCGGAAAAGCCGCGCGGCGAGCCTTACCGCCCCGACCGGGCGCGGGCGGAAAAACCCGCGACGGACAAACCCCGCACCGCAAAGCCCCGTGATGACGACCGCACAGGGCCGAAAAGCCCGAAGCCGAAGCGCGTCGTGAAAGGTTTCACCGGTGCGGCGGCGACCGATCCGTCGCAACGCCTCCGCGATGGCACCGCCCCCAAGAGCAAGCGCGCAAAGGAACGTCACGCCAGCGGCGCAACCCGCGGATCGGGCAAGCGCAAGCCATAGGGCTTGCGTCCTGCCGCCCCTGCGATAGCCTCAGCGGGCAACAGCGGAGGGCACGGCGATGATCGATCTTTACACATGGGGCACCCCGAACGGGCGCAAAATCTCGATTGCGTTGGAGGAGATGGGGCTGCCCTATGTCAGCCACCCCGTGAACATCACCAAGGATGAACAGTTCGCGCCCGCCTTCCTTGCGATCAGCCCGAACAACAAGATCCCCGCCATCGTCGATCACGACAGCGGCCAGACGGTGTTCGAAACTGGCGCGATCCTTCTGTATCTCGCCGAAAAGACCGGCCAGTTCATGCCCGATGACCTTGCGGGGCGGGTCGCGGTCTGGGAATGGCTCAACTGGCAGATGGGCGGCTTCGGCCCGATGCTGGGGCAGGCGCACCACTTCCTCCAGTTCAACCCCGGCAAGGCCCCCTATGCCGAGGACCGCTTCGCGGCGGAGGCGCAGCGCCTCTACGGTGTTCTCGACCGCCGCCTTGCGGATCATGCCTATGTGGCGGGGGACCGGATGACGATTGCCGATTTCGCGATCTGGCCCTGGGCCGCGCGGTATGAATGGCAGCGGATCGATCTGAACGCCTTTGCCCATGTGAAGCGCTGGTTCACCGAACTCGCGGCACGAAAGGGCTTTCAGGCAGGTTTCAACGTCCCCCCGACCGACCAGAAAATCCCGCAACCCTGACCGGATCGGAAGGCAGCAGCGCCGAGGACGGAGGCACATCCCCACCCCCGCAATTTTCTTCGCGCCAGCAGCCCGCAACCTGTTGACGAACGCC
>CAYGRU010000004.1:0-97523 GCA_964352385.1 uncultured Candidatus Planktophila sp. | reverse complement strand
CCTGCCATCAGGCAGCGCATAAAGCGCATTCATCGTGAAATCGCGCCGCGCGGCGTCGTCCTCGATCCGATCGGAATAGGCGACGATCGCGTGGCGGCCATCGGTGGCGACATCACGCCGGAACGTCGCGACCTGAAACGCCTTGCCCGAGCTGACGATGGTCACGACGCCGTGGTCGATCCCGGTCGGGTGACCCGCGAGCCCCGCCGCCGCCGCCAATTGCAGGGTTTCATCAGGCGGGCAGGATACCGCGATATCCACATCCGCCGCATCCATCCCCAGCAGCGCATCGCGGACGCAGCCACCCACGAAATGCGGCGCGTGACCGGACAGGGCGGCGACCACCGCCTGCGTTTCAGGCGCGGTCAGCCAGCCGGGCGCGATCCGGGTCATGCGTCCTCGGACAGCGCGGCGATCCTGTCAGACAGGCTTTTCAACATCCCCGCCGTCGCGCCCCAGATATAACGGTTCTGCCACGGGATCGCGTAATATTGGCGCGTCTTGCCGCCCCAGACGCCGGAATGCCGCCGCAGGTTCGCAGGGTTCATCAGAAAATCGAGCGGCACCTCGAAGGCCTCATCGACCTCGCGCGGATCGGGGCGAAAGATGAAATCGGCGGATACTTTCGCGACCACCGGCACAACGCGGAACCCCGTGCCGGTTTCGTAAGGGTCGATTTCGCCCAGCACCTGCGCATGGGCGGCGGTCAGGCCGATCTCCTCCTCCGCCTCGCGCAGGGCGGCGGCGATGGTGCCGGCGTCCGTCTCGTCGATCTTGCCGCCCGGAAAGGCGATCTGCCCGGCATGTTCCTTCATCGTGTCGGGCCGCTGGGTCAGGATCACCGACAGGCCCGGCGCGCGTTCGACGATCCCGCACAGCACCGCCGCCGGGCGCAGCGGGCGCTGCCGGTTCAGGTCGGTCTTGATTTCGGGGTTCAGGTCATAGTCAGACCGCCGCGCACCCGACAGGCGAACGGCATTTTCGACGATATCGAATGTCAAACGGCGGCTCATGCGCCCCACATGCGCTGTGAAACCCGATCTGGCAAGATGTCCTTAGGCCGCGATCAGCGACAACGCCTTCGCCTCGGCCCGGTCGGCGCGGGTCTTGTCGCCCAGCCCCCGGAACGCCCGCGACACGCAACGCCAGTTCTGCGCCGAGGTCGGCTTCAGCGCCGTGCGTTCATTCGCCAATGCCAGCGCGAGGTCAAACCGCTTCGCGCGCAGCGCCGCCTCCAGCAGGGTCCAGCCGATGACATCGCGCTGCGCGAACGACCCGCCCAGCCGATGTGTCATGTAACGGACCGGCAGCAAGCGATCGACGCAGGCGGCGTAATTCTCCGCCTGAAAATCCTGAATGGCGAGGCAGAACGGCATGCCGATTTCGCGGCTCATGGCGACATTGGCGTCGGATGCGCTTTCGACATAACGCTCGTTCGCGGTCAGCAGCGCCCGCTGCGCGTCTTTCCGGTCATCCGCGACATAGGCCATCATCGCGTGGACATCATTGAAGGCATAAAGCGTGTCCTGCGCCGCAGGTTCCCACTTATCGGCCAGATGATGCCAGCGGTCGCCGATATCGACGCCGACCAACTTCAGACGCCACAACAGCGCCGCCGCGTCCAGTTCTTCGTATTTGTCCTGCTGCTTGCCTTCTGAATTCAGATGCGCGTCATAGATGCTCAGCACCTGCGCATTATTCTCCACATCCAGATGAAACAGCGACGTGTGCCACCACAGGTGATTGGCGAAGTTTGAGGTGCCCCAGCGATCCTCCTGCTCCTTCATGAACCGGATGCCGCCCTGCTGCCGCCCGTTCATCTCCATCACATGCGAAACGGCATGCACCGCATAGGGATTGTCTGGCCGAATGCAGAGCGCCTTGCGCCCCATTTCCTCCGCCAACGCGAAATCGCGGTTCTCTTCCAGCCCGAACGCATAGAAGCCCAGCACGAATTCATAGCCCGGAACGCTTTCATCCCAAAGGTTGAACACCCGCGCCACGCAATCGCGCTGACCGACCACATCGCCCAGCAGGACGCCGGTATAATGGATCAGTTCCAGCGCAAAAAGGTCGAGAGGATAGGCGACCAGAACCGCCTCCCATTTCTGCACCGCGCCGTGGAAATCGCCCCGTACCCAGTCGCGCACAGCGGCCAGATGCCAGCGTTCGCGGTCATTGGCCATCGCCTCGCGCTTTTCCGCCTCGCGCAGCGCGGCGACCATCAGGTCATAGATCCGCGTCTCCATCGCCTGCGTCAGCCACCCGGCCTTGAACAGCCAGCCCATCACGAAATCGGGATGGTCCGCCAGCACGCGGTCGATCTCGGCAATCGCGTCACCGCGAAAGCAGAGCGACATTTCAAGCGCCCGCTCAAGCCCGTCGATTGCGTCGGCATTGCCATAGGATACCGGCACGCCGCGCGGGTCGAAACCGGCGCGCGGGCCATTCATGCGGGGGTCAGATCCGTCCATCGTAGGCATTCCTTCCGATTACCGCAGAAATCAGTGTGAAACTGTCCCTAAGATAGGCTTGCTTTATGGCAGCGTTAAGGGCCTCGCGATCACGAACAGTTGCACCAAACCCACCCATCGCCTGCGCCACCGCCGTGAAATCGGTGCCCGGAAACTCGACGCCCAGATTGGGCATTTGCGACGCGCGCTGCTTCAACTCGATCAGGCCGAGCTGACCATCGACGAACACAACCACCGGCAGGCCCAGCTTCAGATCGCGCGCCGTCGCAAGTTCACCGAGGAACATCTCGATCCCGGCATCGCCGACAAAGGCGATTACCGGGCGATCCGGCTCTGCCAGCTTTCGCCCCATCGCCAGAGGCACGGCGCAGCCCATCGTGCAAAGCGCGGTGGATTGCAAAAGCCCGCCGATATGGTCGCATTCCCAGACATGGCTGAGCACGATGCGATGCGCGCCGCTGTCCACGGTCGCGACGGTGCCCGGCGGCGAGGCGCGCCGGGCCTCATTGATGACGGCGGCGGGGCCCCACTCCTCGTCCACCTGAAACGCTTCGCGCAAGCTGGCCTTCGCCGCGGCGATCTGTCCGCCCGTCCAGGTGGCGCGCGGGACCGCCCCGGATGAGATCGCGCTGAGCGAGGCAGCGACATCGCCGACGAAATTCAGCGGGGCCTGATGCATGTAATGATCGTTCATGACCGCCGATATGTCGATTACGCGCTGGCCCGCTTTGAACGGGTCGCGCCAGCCGATGCGCATCTCGATCGGGTCATATCCGGCGAGGATCACGCAATCCGAAGACCGGATCAGCGGCATGAGCACCTTATCGGCAATCGGCGACAGACCCGCACCGCCGAGCGCCAGCGGATTATCCTCCGCGATCAGCCCTTTCGCCTTGTAGGCGGTCACGACCGGCACGTTATGGGTTCGGCAAAAGGCGGCAACGGCACCGGCCGCGCCTTGCGTCAGCACATCAAGGCCCGCAATCACCAATGGGCGCTCGGCAGCGGCCAGCCAGCCCTGCGCCTCGGCCAGTTTTGCGCCGGACGGGGCCATCGGCGCATCAGCGTGGTGGGCGGAGCGGTGGAAGGCGCCCGGCGACTCCCGCTGCACATCAATCGGCACGTCCAGCACAACCGGGCCGGGGCGGCCCGACATCGCGATCTTCAACGCCTTGTCGATGGCGACGGCGGCGGTCCCTGCCTCCACCCGGATCGCGGCCTTGGTGATCGGTTTCAGAAAGGCGACATGATCGAACACCTGATGGGTGTAGGTCATCGCCTCCACCGCCGGAACGCAGCCGGTCAGCACGATCATCGGCACCCGGTCCTGCCAGGCATTGGCGATCACATTGGCCGCATTGGCAATGCCGGGGCCGATGGTCGCAAACAGCACGCCAGGCGCGCTCTGCCCCGCTGCGAGCGCGGCATGCCATGCGCCCTCGGCCATGAACCCGCCAGAGTTTTCATGCTTGACCAGCGTGACCGTCAGGCCCGCCCGGTCCAGCGCATCCATCAGCGCGAGAACTTCACCGCCGGGGATGCCGAACGCATGGCGGCAGCCCGCCTCGGCGAGCCTTTGGGCGATCACCTCAGCGGCGGTCTGGTGGGCGGCTTCGGTGTCTTTCATCATGTCTCCGGCAGGTTAAGTCAGCGCCGCATACCCATCGCGGGTCTGGGGCGTTTTCATGTCCAATATCCGACCCGCGACCAGATTGCGCAGCATCTGTGCGGTCCCTCCCCCGATTGTGAACATCCGTGCGTCACGGACCATGCGTTCAACGGGATTGTTACGGGAATACCCTGCCGCACCGTGCATTTGCAGCGCATTGTTGGTCACATCGACCGCCATTTCCGATGCCATGATCTTTGCCTGCGCCGCCAGCAGCGGATCGGGAAATCCGGTGCCGGTTTCCTCCGCCGACAGGGCGGCGCGCCAGATCATCAGGCGGGCCGCCTCGATTTTCATCGACATGTCGGCCAGCATCCATTGCAGGCCCTGAAATTCGGCAATCGGGCGACCGAACTGTTCGCGCGTCTTCAGATAATCGCGCGCCGCCTCAAAGGCCCCCTGCGCGATGCCGAGCGCGACTGTCCCGGCCCCGACCCGTTGCGCGTTGTAAGCGTTCATCAACCCGGCGAAGCCGCGCTTCAGCCCCTCCGGCGGAGAGATCAGGCGATCATGCGGCAGCCGCAGATTGTCGAAGATCACCTCGGTTTCCGGAATGCCGCGCAGGCCCATCGCCGGTTCACGCGCGCCGATCCGCAACCCGTCTTCACCCAGAAAGGCGATGAACCCGCCGATGCCGAGGTCCGCGCCGCCATCCATCACCCGCGCAAAAATCAGATGAAGCCGCGAAACACCGCCGCCGGTGATCCAGTGCTTGGTGCCGTTCAACACCCATCCGTCAGCGTCTCGAACGGCAGTGGTCGTCATGTCCGTTGCCGCGCTGCCCGCATCCGGTTCGGTGATGCAGATCGCCGGTTTGTCACCAGACAGCACATGATCCGCCGCGATCCGCCGCTGCGCATCGGTGCCATAGGCAAGTATCGCACCGACCGCGCCCATGTTCCCCTCGACCATGATCCGGGCCGACACACCGCAACAGCGGGCGAGCTCCTCGACCACCAGCACCGTATCGAAATAACTGCGGCCTTTGCCGCCCAACGCCATCGGAACAGTCTGCCCCATGAACCCGGCTTCGGTCAGTGCCGCGACAACCGGGGTCGGATAAGCCTCCGTACGGTCGGTATCGGCGGCCTGCGGGCGCAAAACCGCCTCGGCGAGCGTCCGGGCCTGAGCCTGCAACCGAAGCTGGCTTTCGTTCAAGCCGAAGAACGGCCCGGTGGCCTGTGCGGCTGCAGTTTGCTGTCCGGTTTCGTGATCGTACATGTGCTTTCCCCGCCTCACGGTATCGTGAGAATATTATTCCTTTCGCCTTTCTCATGAAAGCGAGAAGTCCAAACCATAAGGATGAGAAAATTATACGCTAAACCGCTCTCAACGCCGCCAGAAACGTTTCGATCATCTCAGCCGGGGCACCACCGGGCGCGATCAATGCGCCGACTTCGCGCGAATAGGGCGGATCGCCGAAGGGCAGGGCGCGGATGCGGGGCGGGAAGGGGCGCGCGCCCTTGCAGACCGGCACGATGGACACACCAAGACCGGATGACACCATCGACGCAATCGCATCCAGCGAGTCGATTTCCATGTCCGATACGACCGTGATGCCGCGCGCCGTCATCTGTGCCTCGATGCCCCGTCCGGCCCAGGTCTTGCGGTTGAACCAGATGAAGGGCAGCGCCGCCAGCAGATCGACATCGGTTTCGCCTGCCGCATGGGCGGGTGCGATGACCACGAACGGCTCCGTCGCGATCCGGTGCCATGTCAGGCCGGGGGGTGACGGATCGGGCCGCGTGCAGATGGCGATATCCAGTTCCCCCCGCTGCAACCGCGACGCCAATCCGGCAGAACTGTCGGACCGGATCTCGATCCGCAGTTCGGGGTGGTGGTCGCGCAGCGTGGCCAACGCGGGCGGCAGGATAGAGGACAGCGTCGTCGGCACCGCCCCGACCGTCAACTTGCCCTTCACCAGTTCGCCCGTCGCGATGGCAGGCGCGGCATCGAACAGCGCCAGCGTCTTGCGCGCATGATCCGCCAGCGCCCGGCCCCGCACCGTCGGCGCGGGCGGGCGTTTCGTGCGGTCGAACAGGACAACGCCCAGTTCATCCTCCAGCGTCTTGATCTGAAGGCTGACTGCGGAATGCGAAACGCCCACAGCCTCCCCCGCCGCCGCGAAGGAGCCGCGTTCGACCGCTGCCAGCAGGGTGCGCAAATGGCGAATGTTCATGTGCCAAGAGGTAAGGCAAGCGGCGGCGCTTGCACAGCGAGAAGATGATCGGGGGATCGCGCTTCGCGCGCGCTCCCGCAGCGATCAGGCTGCGGGGGCTGCGATTGTTACTGACGCGCACAGGCCAGGATCATCCTGCGAACAACAGGTTCCAGATCACCGGATCAGTCAGCGCGTCCGTCAATTTCACAGATATCTCGAACAGGAACCAGAGCCCGGCCGTGGCCGCCACCCCGACGACGGCGAACAGCACGACCGTTCCATAAGTCGCATTCACCGGCATCCGGCGGTCGCGCGTCGGGCGGATCGCTGACTGACGACGATCCCGTCCGGCAAGCAGGTTGAGGTAGAGCCGCCAGAACCGCAGCGACAATCGCGGTCGCCAGTCCACCGGATGCAGTCGCGAAATCTCCGTCCGGTCGATGCAGTCGGCAATCAACGCCTGTTCGCGTCGGGAAAACTCCGCAAGAACATCATGCGCCAGCCCCGCGATCACCGACAGCGCCAGCGGGCCCGCCCCCGGCACCTGCGGCCGCAGCGGGGCGAGACCGCCCTGCGCCACCACATAGGCGCGAAACCCGAACAGCGGGATCACAACGCGCGCATCAAACCCATGCCGCGTCTGCGCATAGGCCGCACCCAGCGCGCGCACCAGTTCAAGCCGATTGACCGGATGGATATCGTCGCCGAAGGCCGCATCCAGATGCACGGAAACGCTTCGCTCGAACACCTCCCGGCGCTGCGCGGCACCATCATGCGTGCCGCGAATCCCGGTTATCAGAACGCCGTCCATCATCAGACCTCGCTTGTCATCACGAGAATCAGGATGTTTCGAATCAACTTACGAAAGACCTAACGCGCCCTCAGACCCGGTCGATGCCGATCACCGTCACTTGCCGATAGGTCTGCCCCGGTCGCAGGAGGGCGGACGGGAAATGCGGCTGGTTGGCGGCGTCCGGCCAGACCTGCGCCTCCAGACAAATGCCCGCCCTTGCCCGGCCCGGCAGGTGATCGCCGGTATAGACCTGAAGGCCCGGTTCGGTCGTCGCCACGGTCAGCGCGACATCCCCCGCCGTCAGCCGCGCAGCGGGGCGCGGCGTCGGTTGGCGGTCATCGGCGAGGATGTAATTCAGGTCGATGGCATCCGGGCCGACCCGCCGCCCCCCGGCGAGGTCCACCGCGCCCCGGTTCGGCAAGATTGCGCCGGTCGGGGCCATGTCCGCCGCCAGCGGCGTATGCCGGTTCGATGCAACCGCCAGCACATGATCGTCGATCACCGGCGCACCCGACAGGTTGTAATAATTGTGCTGCGCCAGATTGCAGATGGTCGGCGCGTCGGTGGTCGCGGTCATCACCATCTCCAGCCCCGATTGCGTCAGCCGATACTGGCAGGTCGCCTCGATGGTGCCGGGAAATCCTTCGTGCCCGTGCGCTTGGCGGATGGTGAAGGTCGCGTGATCGGGGCCGTGATCCGCAAGGTGCCACAGCGACCGGCCAAAGCCCCGATCCCCACCATGAAGCGTGTCACGCCCCATCACATTGCGCGCAACCTCATGGGCGATCCCGTCGATCACAAACCGCCCGCCCCGGATGCGATTGGCACAGCGGCCCGCAATCGCGCCCACATGTTCCCGCCCCTGCGCGACATAATCCGCGAGCGAGGGGTGCGAGAGGATCAGGTTGCGGTCCACCGACAGATGCCGCAGGTCCTGCATCACGCAGCCCCATTCCATGATCGTCGCTGAAAGGTCACCGCCCCGGATCGTCACGGCGCGGACCTCTCTGCCTTCTACATCACCCAGAACGGTCACCATCACCGGTCCGAAACCTCCCACCTCGGGTTGATCCAGGGCTGCTTGTTCGATGGCGGCAACGGCGTCTTGCCGAGGATGTGATCCGCCGCCTTTTCACCGACCATAATCGAGGGCGCGTTCAGGTTGCCATTGGTAATGCGCGGAAAGATCGAGCTGTCGGCCAGCCGCAGGCCGTCAACGCCGATCACCCGGCATTCCGCATCGACCACCGCCTGCGGATCGTCGACGCGGCCCATCCGGGCGGTGCCGCAAGGGTGATAGGCGCTTTCGGCATGGTCGCGGATGAACCCGTCAAGTTCGTCATCCGTCTGCACATCCGCGCCGGGCTGGATTTCGGCCCCGCGATAGGGGTCAAAGGCAGCCTGCCCGAAAATGGCCCGTGTCAGGCGGATACAATGCCGGAAATCGACCCAGTCCTGTTCTTCGGACATGTAGTTGAAGACGATCTTCGGGTCGTCCTTCGGATCGGCGCTCCGCAATCTGACCACCCCGCGCGAGGGTGATCGCATCGGCCCGACATGCGCCTGAAACCCGTGCCCCTCCGCCGCTGCCTTGCCATCATAGCGCACCGCCATCGGCAGGAAATGATACTGGATGTCGGGGTATTCGACACCGGGCGCGGATCGCAGGAACGCCGCGCTTTCAAACTGGTTCGATGCGCCGAGTCCGGTCTTGGTGAACAGCCATTGTGCCCCGATCAGACCTTTGGAGATCAGGTTCCAATGCTTGAACAGGGTGATCGGCTGGATGCAGGCCTGCTGGATATACAGCTCCAGATGATCCTGCAAATTGCGGCCCACGCCGCCCCGATCCGCGACAACGTCGATCCCGTGTGCCGCAAGCTCCGCCCCGGGGCCAATGCCCGACAGCAATAACAGCTTTGGCGAATTGATTGACGATGCGGCGAGGATCACCTCGCGCCGGGCACGGATCACCTCGATCTTGCCGCCCCGCTCCACCTCAACGCCAACAGCGCGGCCCTCTTCGATGACGACGCGGCGCGCGAAGCATTTGACGACATCGAGGTTCTGCCGCCTCAGTGCCGGTTTCAGATAGGCATTGGCAGCGGACCAGCGGCGACCCTGCCATACGGTCTGCTCCATCGGGCCGAAGCCTTCCTGCTTTTCCCCGTTGTAATCGTCGGTCAGCTCGAACCCCGCCTGCCGTCCGGCATCGACGAATGCCTGAAACAGCGGGTTCCGGCGTGGCCCGCGCGTTACATGCAGCGGGCCGGACAGGCCGCGCCAATCCTCGTCGCCGCCGTGGCCACCGGAATGCCAGCTTTCCATCCGCTCGAAATACGGCAGCACATCGGCATAAGCCCAGCCATCGGCCCCCTGATCCGCCCAATGGTCGAAATCGCACGCATGGCCGCGCACATAGACCATTCCGTTGATCGACGACGACCCGCCGATCACCTTGCCGCGCGGACAGGCGAGCCGCCGCCCGCCCAGATGCGGTTCCGGCTCCGACTGAAAGCCCCAATCATACCGCTTCATGTTCATCGGATAGGACAGCGCGGCGGGCATCTGGATGAACGGCCCCATATCGGTGCCGCCATATTCCAGCACCAGCACCGAATGCTGGCCATCCTCCGACAGCCGCGCCGCCAGCGCCGATCCGGCGGAGCCGGAGCCGACGATCACATAATCGGCCTGCATCATGCGTCTCTGACCCTCAACGGCTCGTATGACACGCAATTATGTTCCAGATAGGCGGGGCGACCGCGCAGCCTGTCGTAATAGGCGCGCAGGTTCGGCGTGCGCGTCTTGTCGAAATCATGCTCGAAATAGCGATAAAGCAGATTGCCGGTCAGGATGTCCGCAAAGGTGAAATCATCCCCCGCCAGCCACGGCCCCGCACCGATCCGCCGGTCCAGCATCCGCGCCAGCGGCTTCGTCGCCTCGATGGCCTTGGCGATGGCTGCCTTGTCCTGCCGCGACGGCGCGACGCGGACCATCGGCACGAACACCCGATAGTTGAAGGTCGGCCCGAATTCGGTCTTGCACCATTCCGCCCACATATCCAACGGCCCCCGGATCGCAGGGTCGCGCGGCCAGAACCGGTCGTCACCATAGCGCGCCGCGAGATAGCGCAGGATTGCGCCGCTTTCCCACATCACCAGATCGCCGTCCCGGATGGTCGGCACCAGCCCCATCGGGTTCATCGCGAGGTAAGCGGGGGTGTCGTTGCCGCCATGCGAATGGCCGATATCGTGGCGCTGGTATTCCAGCCCCAATTCGCCGATTGCCCACATGACGATCTGAACATTCGACGACGTGCTGCGGCCATAGACGGTGATCATTCTTCATTCCCTGTATGCAGCGGGGGCCCCGGTCATCGCCGGAGCCCCCACGTTCCGGAACCTTACGCCCCGGTCAATGGACGGTCTCGATCTTGTGGAAATCGAGCACCCGATCCGCAGGTGATCCCTTGATCGCCATCACTTCGCGCCGCTTGGTCACGATGATGAAGATGAGGCACGAGAAGTAGATGCCCACCACGACCGCGCCGATCCACTGAATCTGCAACCACTGGCTTTGGAACAGCAGCGTCAGACCGAAAAGCACCGCGACATTGCCGCCGACATAGGCCGCCTTGCCGAACCGCTCGACCGTGATCGACAGGTTGTCGGAGTAAAGCCGGATCAGACTGTCGAGCGAGTTGATGACGAAGGTCACGCCCACCACGATCATCGCCATATTGATGATGCCGGTCGTGTCGATGCCGTTGGAATGATAGAAATACAGCACCGAAAACCAGATCGCGAGCGGAATGGACGGGATAACCAGCAACGCCGCCAGCAATTGCTGCGTCGTCAGCCCGCCGACGAAACGCGAGGTGAACTGACCGATCATGATCGACCAGGCGAACCACCAGAACAGATAGAATTCGTGATAGTCGTTCATCGGCAGGACGAACTTGTGAAGGTTGGCGAAATACCCGCCGACATTCGCGATGGTTGCGCCGAATTCACCGATGCCCATGCCTGCATAGATCCACAGCCCGACAATCAGCGCCCCGAACAGGAAGGTGGAGCCGATGGACAGGATCTTCACATACTTGATGTCGGTCGACGAATAGGCCGCCGCGAGGATCACCACGAACACGATCACATAGAATGTCGTCACGATGCTTTCCCCATCGCCGATTTCGGGGATGTAGAACGGCAGATAGATCAGGAACAGGCTGGCGGTGAACGCACAGGTGCCGATGATGACGATGTTGTTGACGATCTTCACCACCGGAATGTCAAAGAATTTCACCTTCGGCTCGATCACGCAGAAATAGAACGCGGTCAGGAAGTAGAATGCCCAGATCAGGAATCCCCAGAACCCGAACTCGATGGCCAGCGGGTTGGTGAACCCGTATTCCGGCGCGGCGGCGGTATCCGCATAGGTCGGGAATTCGCCCAGCGGGAACATGATCAGCCCCACGTCGAGGCCGGAGGTGAACAGAATCGCGATGAAGGTGAACAACGGCACCGGGGTGACCCCGATGCAGCGGACATTCCACCATTTGACGACGCAGAAGATCACCAGCGCGAATGCCAGCAACACCCCTGCTGAAAGAATATAGGTTAACATGCACTCCCCTCCTGTTGTGGAAGATACGGCCCTATCGGCCTTATGGATTGTGACCCTTTCTTAACACAAATTCGCTGTGACGACAGGAAAATCCTGTATCGTCATACAAGTTTTGATTTTTGCATTCAGCAATGCCATGTTTGCGGCAGAGGAAACCGCCGCCCATGACCCGCAAACGCATTCGCGATATCCGGCATGAAGAACTGATCGCCGCCACCATATCGGCGATCCACAAGCGCGGCTATGCCGCTGTGACGATGGCCGAAATCGCGGTGGAGGCCGGCGCCTCCACCGCCAGCATCACCTATTACTTCGGATCGAAGGAGAGGTTGCTGGAGGCGACGATGCGCCACCTGCTGACCCTGCTGCGCGCCGCGATGCGCGACCGGTATCGCGCCGCGAAAACCCCGAGGGACCGGCTGTTCGCGGTGGTGGAGGCGAATTTCGACGACCGCCTGTTCACCGCCGCGCAATGCAATGTCTGGATGCAGTTCTGGGCCAACGCCCCCTACTCGGACCGCCTCGCAAGGCTCCACCGCATCAATCTGGCACGGGTGACGAGCCATTTTCGGGCGGAGTTGAGGGCGCTGCTGCCGGAGGAGCGGCGTGAAACCGCGCGGGCGGTCTTGCAGGCCTATATGGATGGGGTGTGGCTGGCTGCGGCGCAGGGAGGGGTGGTTGACGCGGAGGTGGTGCGGGCAGAGGCGCGGCGGGTTGTGGGGGTGTTGGTGTGAGGGGGGAGTCCCCTATCGACTAAAAGCTAAGCTTGATTATACTTGTTGTTCCTGCGATTCAGCGATAACTTTGACGCAATATCAGGACCAAATAAATGATTGAGAAGGGCACTCTATAACAGGATTCCCGACTATCGCGTCAACGCACTCGGGATGCCTGGTGTAGAGGTTCAACTAATCAGTTGCGCTTCTGGTCACAAATTGGGTAGCCTTGCTAGGGATTTTTGGAGATTTTTCGCTCGTGAATGATACGGAATCGAATGCTCATGATCGCCAAATACGCACGACGGCGGTGGATTTTTCTTTTGGCGAACTCCTTAATCTTCACCGAGATAAAGAAATCGTTATACGCCCAGAATATCAACGGCTCTTTAGATGGAGTAATGAGCAACGCTCGCGACTAATAGAGTCGATAGTAATGGGACTTCCGATCCCCCCCATATTTCTTATTGAAAATGATAAAGGAATTCTTGAACTCATTGACGGCCTACAAAGAACGAGTTCTGTTCTTCAATTTTTGGACCATGAAGCGATAGACCAGCCCGAATTGGTTCTTGAGGGATGTGATTTCATCAAAGAATTGAACGGAAAGACTTTAAACACTATTGATACCGTGACGCGCCTAAAAATAAAAAGAACACCTATCCGAGCTACAATCATCAATAAATCTGGTGACGCATTTGTAAAATATGAATTGTTTAAGCGACTCAACACAGGTGGCTCACTGCTTTCCGCTCAAGAGATACGTAACTGTTCATCGCGAATGATCGATGGTGGGGCAAAATTCTACGAACTTCTCCAAAAACTCGCACAGTTTCCGCCTTTTGTTTTGGCGACTGCTCGCCTTCCCGACAGTATGAAAGAGCAGCGTGCAGATGAGGAACTAGTGCTTCGATTCTTCGCGTTGGTCAATTTCCGGGACATGTTCAAGGGAAACATCGAAGAGTGGCTTGATGGTTATATGGAGGGCGTCCTGTTCGAAGATCACGCTTTCGATCACGAAAGCATGGAAGCACTTTTCAATAAAACCTTTCGGATCATATCCGAAAAACTTGGCGATCAAGCATTCACCCGGTTCAACACACATGGGGAAGCAACTGGTCGTTTAGCGCCTGCCTATTATGAAGCGGTTTGCGTGGCGTTCGTAGAACAGTACGATAAATTAGAGGCTGTGGAAAAAGATATTCTTATTTCGCGGTTAGTGAGTGCGTTTGAAAGTAGTGATTTCAAAAACGCAACTGGACCAGGTGCAAACACAATCCCGAAATTGAATTCAAGAATCCAAGTTGTGCAGGATTATCTCTGTGACTCTATCACCCCTTGATATCATAACAGACGACCTAAACTGGCGTGAGATGGAGCTCGGCTCTTTGAAACTCCTTTTGTCAAGGGCGGATGTAAGTGACAGTCAAAAATCTGTTTTATTGAGGGTTTCATGGGCTATTCTATACGCTCACTACGAGGGATTCTCGAAAACTGCGCTCACGGTATTTTATGATTACGCTAAGTTGGCAGTTGATAATTGCGGTTCACTCCCAGTTAAGACACGCCTATTCGCTTTGGAAAAAAAGCTAAAGACATTGCGCAGCCTTCAGGCGGAGCCACTTCTTAGCGAGCTAGAAAAATTCCAAGTCGCGTTCTACAATCCCAGCCCAGACTTTCCGGAAGTTGATACAAAATCTAACCTTTGGCCCAACGTTCTTGAGGATCTCCTTGAAAAGGCGGATATTACGCTGGACGCAATAAATACGCATCGATTAAAGATTTCTACATTAGTCACCAGGCGCAATAATATCGCGCATGGAAAGCGGGATCTCATTGCAGAGATTGCTTATTATAGAGGGTTTGAAGATGCAGTATATGATCTGATGTATGAGATGGCATACAAAATTGATGAACGCTTGAGGCTTGCACCTTACTCAAAATAGCCAGTGCACCACTTTAGCCGATTAGGAGCGTGTCAACTTCCTTGCACATTACCACCGCTAATCAGCTTGCCCAGCGAATGACGGCTTCCCGCCAAAACCATCTCAAGCAAACGCAGTCTCTGATCCGCCTCTTCAAATCTATATCTCCCCTCTCACTCCCCCCTCGGAAACCGCTTGCTCTCCTCCAGCACGTTCAAATCCATGTGGTTCCGCATATACCGCTCCGATGCCTTCTGCAGCGGCTGGAAATCCCACGGGTAATAGCCGCCCTTGCGCAGCGCCTCGTACACCACCCAGCGGCGCGCCTGGCTTTCGCGCACTTCAGCGTCGAACTTCGCAAGGTCCCATCGCGCCTCGGATTTGGCCCGCAGCGATGTGACCGTCCCCTGATGCGCCGGGTCGGCGGCCAGATTGCGGACCTCCAGCGGGTCCGCCTCCATGTCGAACAACTGGTCCGGGTCCAGCGCGCAGCGGTTGTATTTCCACTTGCCATAACGCAGCGATACCAGCGGGGCCTGCGATGCCTCCGCCGCGTATTCCATCGCCACGGGCGCGGTCCGCGCCCCGCCCTGCCCCAGTGGCACAAGGCTTTCGCCATCGGTCCAGGGCATCACCTCCGCCATCGACACCCCGGCCAGATCGGCCAGCGTCGGGGCCATGTCGATGGTGGACACCGGCGCGGTCACCAGCCCCGGCTTCATCTGCGGCGCGGCGATCATCAGCGGCACGCGGGCGGAGCCGTCATAGAAGTTCATCTTGAACCACAGCCCCTTCTGCCCAAGCATGTCGCCATGATCCGACACGAAGGCGACGATGGTATTGTCCACCTGCCGCGTCTCCGCCAGCACCCGCAGGATCTCGCCGATCTTGTCATCGAGATAGGAGATATTGGCGAAATAGGCGCGGCGCGACCGGCGCACATCGTCGGGCGTGATGTCGAAGGCGGTGTAGTCGTTGGCCAGCATGATCCGCTGCGAATGGGCGTCGTAATCCTCAAACGCATAGGGGGCCTCGGTCGGCTCCAGATGCGCGCAATCCTCATAGAGGTCCCAGTATTTCCGCCGCGCCACATAGGGGTCATGCGGGTGGGTGAAGCTGACGGTCAGCGACCAGGGCCGATCCTCCAGCCCGCGCGAAAGCTGATAGATCTTCTGCACCGCATGGGCCGCCACCTCGTCATCGAATTCAAGCTGGTTGGTGATCTCCGCCACCCCCGCGCCTGTGACCGACCCCATGTTGTGATACCACCAGTCGATCCGCTCGCCCGGCTTGCGGTAATCCGGCGTCCAGCCGAAATCGGCGGGATAGACATCGGTGGTCAGCCGCTCCTCGAACCCGTGCAACTGATCCGGCCCGACGAAATGCATCTTGCCCGACAGGCAGGTGTAATACCCCGCGCGGCGCAGATGATGCGCATAGGTCGGGATGTCGGATGCGAATTCGGCGGCGTTGTCATAGACCCGCGTGCGCGACGGCAACTGGCCTGACATGAAGCTGGCCCGACCGGGCGCGCAGAGCGGCGAGGCGGTATAGGCGTTCTGAAACCGGGTCGACCGCGCCGCCAGCGCCTTCAGATGCGGCGCATGGAGCCAGTCCGCCGGGCCATCGGGGAACAGCGTGCCGTTCAACTGGTCCACCATGATGATTAGGATATTCGGACGGCTCATCTCACTGGCTCCCCTGACTGCGTGTCCTGCCTGCGGTCGGCAGACAGCGCACAGTTTCGCGGCAAAGATCAATCCGCCTTTTTCGCGAGCGACCATCACATGCCGGAACCTGACATATTGTGTGCATCCGCCGGGGGTTCCGCCCCCGGTATGAAAGTGCTAGACGCCAACGCGAGTTCGTGTGCCGCGACCCGTGCGCGCCAGCCATAAGAGTGTCATGACGCTGAAGACTGATCTTGAAACTGCCGCGCCGACGGACAGCGGGGTGCCCTTCCGCCCCGCCGACTTCACAACATTTGTGGAGGCGATGAACTATGCCGCGACCGGCCATTCGGGATTCACGTTCTACAACGCACGCGGCGAGGTGACGGAGACGCTGACCTATGCACGGCTGCGCGCCGATGCCGGTGCGGTTGCGATACGGCTGCGCGCTGCCGGGCTGAACCCCGGCGACCGGGTCGCCATCGTCGCCGAGACGGAGCCGGATTTCGCGCGCGCCTTCTGCGGCGCGTTGCTGGCCGGCCTGGTGCCCGCGCCGCTGCCCCTGCCCGTCGCCTTTGGCGCGCGGGAGGCTTATAATGACCAGCTTCGGCGCATCGTCGCCGTCGCCGGTGCCCGCGCTGTTTTTGCCCCGGCGGAATACGAATCCTGGGTGCGCGAGGCGATGACCGGTGTCGACCTTTCGTTCTGCGGCCGCCTCGCAGCGCTGCCGGAGGCATCGGGGCCGATCCCCCTGCCCGCATCCGACCCAGATGCGCTCGCCTATCTTCAATTCTCGTCCGGCACCACCGGGTCGCCGAAGGGCGTGGCGGTGACGCATCGTGCGATGATGGCGAACCTTGCGGCGATCTCGGCACATGGGCTGCATTTCGCGGCAGGGGACCGGGGGGTCAGCTGGTTGCCGCTCTATCACGACATGGGGCTGGTCGGCTGCTTTCTGTCGCCGATCGCGAATCAGTTCTCTGCCGACCTGCTGTCCACCAAGGATTTCGTGCGCCGCCCGCTGTTGTGGCTGGAACTGATCGACCGCAACCGCGCCACCGTCACCTATGCGCCATCCTTCGGGTATGACCTCGTGCAGCGGCGCACGCGCGGCAAGGCGCCTGATCGGATGGACCTGTCGACATGGCGCATCGCCGGGATCGGCGGCGACATGATCAAGGCACCGATCATCAAAGCCTTTGCCGAAACCTTCGCCGAGGCGGGGTTCCGCGCCGGTGCCTTCACCCCAAGCTATGGCATGGCAGAGACGACGCTCGCGCTCGCCTTTGCGCCCATCGGTCAGGGCCTTGTGACCGAACGGCTGGATCTCGACGCGCTGGAGCGGGAGATGGAGGCACGCGCCGTCGGCCCCAACGATGGTCGTGCAGCCCGTGATTTCGCCTATTGCGGCCCTGCCCTGCCCGGCCACCGGATCGAAATCCGCGGCCCGTCCGGCGCGGCGCTTGCGGAAGGGCAGGTCGGGCGCATCTTCGCCGCCGGACCGAGCCTGATGCGCGAATATTATGGCGACCCGCAGGCCACGGCGGACCATCTCAGCGATGGCTGGCTCGATACCGGCGATCTCGGGTTTCTGCGCGGCGGGCAGGTGGTCATCACCGGGCGCGCCAAGGACCTGATGATCGTCAATGGCCGCAACCTCTGGCCGCAAGACATCGAATGGACGGTGGAACGCAAGGTCGATCACGTGCGCGAGGGCGGCGTCGCGGCGTTCGCAGTCACCCCTGACGACAGCGGCGCGCGGATCGAGGAAGAGGTCGTGATCGTCGCCGAATGTCGCCTGCGCGATGCCGAAGATCGCGCCGGGTTTCGCGAGGACGTGCACGCCATCGCGCGCACCGCACACGGGGTGGAGGCACGGGTGGTGCTGGCGAAAAATGGCGAGCTGCCGCGCACATCCTCCGGCAAGCTCAGCCGCGCCAAGGCCCGCCTGATGTATCTCGACGGGCAGTTCGACCCCGCATTGCGGCCTGTCCCTCTGGCGACATGACGCGCATCGCCGCCCTGACCGGCGGAACCGGCTTTCTGGGTCGCCACCTGATCCGCGCCCTGCACGATGCCGGATGGCAGGTCAGGATGCTGACGCGCAGCGCGCCCGATCTGCCCGAACTGGCTGACATCCCCATCGCACTGATCCCCGGCGGCATCGCCGACAGCCCGGCGCTGGAGGCTTTGTGCACGGGCGCGGATGCGATCCTGCATCTTGCGGGCGCAGTGACCGCACCCGACCGCGCGACCTTCATCCGCACGAATGTCGGCGGCACCGCCGCCATCGCGGCGGCATGGCGCAAAGCCGCGCCAGGGGCGGATTTCACGCTCGTCTCCTCGATGGCCGCGCGCGCACCCCTGTTGTCGGACTATGCGCATTCGAAACATGCCGCCGAACTGGCCTTGAAGAACGCAGCAGATGCCGGATCGCGCTGGCGGGTCCTGCGCCCCGCTGCCATCTATGGCGCTTATGACACCGAAAGCCTCAAGGTCTTGAAACTCGCCAATGGGCCATTTCAGGTGATGCTGAACGCACCGGCGGCGCGGGTCGCCATGATCGACGCGCGCGACGCGGCGGCGGCGATCGTGAGCCAGATTGGTGCTGGCCCCTCCGGCATGATCACGGAGCTGACCGACCAGCGCCGCGACGGTTACACTTGGCGCGAATTGACAGTGACTGCCTCACGGGTGCTCGGCCATACCCCGCGCCCGCTGCGCCTGCCCGCGCCCGCCTTGCGAGCGCTCGGCGCGGCAGGCAGCATCTTGAACCGCATCACCGGCGGCGCGGGGATGGTCACCAAAGGCAAGGCACGCGAAATCCTGCACCCGGACTGGTCCGCCGACCCCGACCTGCCGCACCCGCCCGGCCTGCCAACGCCCCGGATCGACCTTGCGACGGGTCTGATGGATATGGCGCGCTGGGCATGCAGCGAAGGCCTCTTGCGCGCGCCCTTCTCTTCTTCAAATATCCCCGCCGGAGGCATGGACCAGCCTCACAACCATCCAGACGGGAGCCTCCCTTGACCAGACCCAATTACACCCCGCTGGTGGAAAGCCTGCCCTCGACCGTTCCCTTCGTCGGGCCAGAGACGCAAGAGCGGGCGCGCGGCGCGGTCTTCGCCGCCCGGCTCGGCGCGAATGAAAGCGTGTTCGGCCCCTCGCCGAAAGCCATCGCCGCAATGACGGCGGCAGCGGCGGAAATCTGGAAATATGGCGACCCGGAAAACCACGATCTGCGCCATGCGCTCGCGGTCAAACATGGTGTCGGCCCCGACAACATCGTCGTCGGCGAGGGGATTGACGGCATGTTCGGCTATATCAACCGGATGTTCGTGGAACCCGGCGTGACCGTCGCGACGTCGCTGGGCGCTTATCCCACCTTCAACTTCCACGTTGCCGGATATGGCGGGCGGCTTGTCACAACGCCTTATGTCGATGACCGGGAAGACCCCGAAACCCTGATCGCCCTTGCCAGGGCCGAACAGGCGCGGCTGATATACTTTGCCAATCCCGACAATCCGATGGGTGGCTGGTGGCCCGCCGCCCAGATGCAGGATTTGATCGAGGCCGTGCCGCCCGGCGCATTGCTGTGCCTCGACGAGGCCTATGTCGACTTCGCGCCCGATGGCACCGCGCCATTGATCGACCCCGAAGACCGGCGCGTGATCCGGTTTCGCACCTTTTCCAAATCCTATGGCATGGCCGGGGCGCGGGTGGCCTATGCGATTGCCCATGCGGATCTTGCCACCGCCTTCAACAAGGTGCGCAACCATTTCGGCGTGAACCGTGTCGCGCAGGCCGGGGCGCTCGCGTCGCTGGCCGATGCCGACTGGCTGCCCTATGTGACCCGCGCCGTTGCCGATGCCCGCGAAAGGATCAGCCGGATCGCGGTCGCGAACGGCCTGAAACCGCTGCCCTCTGCCACCAATTTCGTGACGATTGATTGCGGACGTGATGGCACCTTCGCCAAGGCGGTGCTGGATGGGCTGATCGCGCGCGGCATCTTCGTGCGAATGCCCTTCGTGGCCCCCCAAAACCGCTGCATCCGCGTCAGCGCCGGAACGGACGCCGACCTTGACGCGTTCGAGGCCGCCTTGCCTGCCGCGCTGGCGGACGCTCAGGACAGCATCGGTGCCAGTGCCTGAAGGTCGGCAGCGACGAAATCCCAGTCGGATATCGCCTTCGTCTCGCCCAGCCCAGGCCCCTTTTCGTCGGGGCGGGGGATGAACGCGGTGCGCAACCCGGCATCGCGGGCCGCCGCCAGATCGTCGTTATGCGCCGCGACCATCACCACCTCGAACGGGGCGAGCCGCAGCGCCGCGCAGGACGCCAGATAGACCTTCGGATCAGGCTTGTAGCCCTGCGCAATCTCAGCCCCCAGAATGCAATCCCAAGGCAGACCACCAAACCGCGCCAGCGCCGTCATCAGGGCGATGGAGCCATTGGAACAGGTCGCGATCGGCATGTGATTGCGGATCGCGGTCAGCCCTGCAAAACTGTCCGGCCACGGCGGCAGCTTTTCCCATGCGTGGTTGATCGCATCACGCTCGGATGTGCTGAACGCATCGCCCAGCCCCCGCGCCGCCAGAACGATATCCAGATTTTCGCGGTGAAGGTCGTCCAGCGGGACATAGCCCCGATTGCCTGACCGGATTCGCGCCATCGCGGGCTGATATTCCGCCCGCCAGTCATCCGCGAAAGCAGCGGGATCATGGATCAGACCCTTCGACGCAAAGGCCCGCATCATGACGGTCGCGACCCCGGTACGCCAATCGACGACCGTGCCGAATACATCGAAAATCGCGGCCTTCACACGCATGGCGGTCTCCCCCAAGTTGAAAACAACGCTTGCGCAGTCCGGTTCGGGGGTCAAGTGCTTGCATTGGTCAAATAAACCATCAAACTCTGCCACTGGATCGCAAGGCTGCACAACACAATGCGATCAGAAAAATCTGACTGGGAGGTCACATGAATCCGTTCATCAAATCCGCGCTCGTCGCGGCGGTCGCCACATCCGGCATCTGGGGCGCAACGACCGCCTCGGCGCAGGACGTCACCCTGCGCTGCCAGCATTTCCTTTCACCGAAAGCTTCGGTGCCATCGCGGTTCATGGAACCCTGGATCAAGAAGGTGGAGGAGGAATCCGGCGGCAAGCTGAAAATCGAACTTTATCCGGGTATGCAGCTTGGCGGCACGCCGCCCGCGCTGTTCGACCAGATCAAGGATGGCGTGATTGATTGCGGCTGGGCCCTGCCCGCCTATACACCGGGCCGCTTCCCGACCACCGAAACGCTGGAGCAACCCTTCATCTCCGCGACCTCTGCCGAGGCAACGTCGCGCGCGGCGTGGGAACTGACCCAGAAATATTCTGCGGAAGACCTGAAGGACGTGCACCTGATCGCGGTTCACGTGCACGGGCCGGGCGTGATCCACAAGAAGGGTGCCGCCATTCAGAAGATGGAAGACATGAACGGCCTCAAGCTGCGCGGCCCGTCGCGCGCCGCGAACACGCTGCTGGAAAGCATGGGGGCGACCCCCGTCGGCATGCCGGTTCCCGCCTTCCCCGAGGCCCTGTCGAAAGGTGTCGTCGATGGCGGTGTGATCCCGGAAGAGGTCACCGTGCCGCTGAAGGTGCATGAACTGGCCGACAGCCACACCTATTTTTCCGGCAATCGCAGCCTCTACAACACGTTCTTCGTCTGGGCGATGAACAAGGACAGCTACAATGCGCTGCCCGACGACATCAAGGCTGTGATCGACGCCAATTCGGGGATCGAAACCTCCGCCTGGGCTGGCCGCGCAATGGATGAAGGCGATGCAGCGATGCACGAAATCATCATCGCGACCGATAACGAAATTGTCGTTCTCGATGCCGCCGAAACGGCCCGCTGGAAGGAAAAGGCCGCACCGCTGGTCGCAGCATGGGTCGAGGCGACTCCGAAGGGTGCCGAGATGCTTGCCGATGCAAAGGCACTGGTGGAAAAATACGCCGGCGCGGAAGAATAATCCGCACAGCGCTGAACGGTTGGACGGGGCGCGATCCGCAGATCGCGCCCCGCTTCCATGTCTGTAAAGGCAATGGTGGAAAACGCCCTGTTTGACTTGGATTCGCAGGCAGC
Source organism: uncultured Candidatus Planktophila sp. (assembly GCA_964352385.1). Classification (GTDB taxonomy): domain Bacteria; phylum Pseudomonadota; class Alphaproteobacteria; order Rhodobacterales; family Rhodobacteraceae; genus Pikeienuella. The sequence continues at coordinate 75,364 of CAYGRU010000004.1, read as the reverse complement.
GGCTTCTAGAAGCAGACCCGACAGGTAGGGGAGGTTCGTATGGCTGAACGGGGCATCGCACCGGTTGCCGAGGCGGCGACAGGCGCGTTTCTTGAAACGCTGGCCCGCTGGCTGGCGCTCTGTGGCGGCGTCGTGCTTGCCGCGATGGCCCTGATGACGGTGGCGTCGATCCTCGGGCGGGCACTGATCTGGGCGGGCCTTGGCCCGGTGCCCGGCGATTTCGAACTGGTGCAGACCGGATGCGCCATCGCCGTGTTCAGCTTTCTGCCCTGGTGCCAGATCAAGCGCGGCCATGTGTCCGTCGATATTCTCGTGAACCAGTTTCGCCCGCGCGCGCAGGCGATCTTCGCGCTGCTTGGCGATGTCGCGCTGACAGTGGCTGCCATCCTGATTGCGTGGCGGCTTTACGACGGGATGCGCGACAAGCTGGCCTATGGCGAGGAGACGTTCATCCTCGCCATGCCGGTCTGGTATGGCTATGCGCTGTCGCTGGTGGGCGCTGTGCTGTTCGCCATCGTAGCACTCTACACAGTCTGGCGCGGCGTGAACGAGACGATCAGCGGGCAACCGCACCACGGGGCAGGGGCGCATTGATGGACGGTTTCACGCTTTCGCTGGTCGGCTTCGGACTGATGCTGCTGCTGATCTTTCTGCGTATGCCGATTGGTGTTGCCCTGTTCCTGACGGGTTTCATCGGCATCTGGGTCATCCTCGGGCGGCCAAACATGATGATGGCGCAGATGAAGTCGGTCACATACGAGACGTTTTCGTCCTATTCGCTGTCCATCGTGCCGCTGTTCCTGCTGATGGGGCAGTTCGCCACCAAATCGGGGATGAGCCAGAGCCTGTTTCGCGCTGCCGCCGACTGGATGGGGCATCTTCGGGGCGGGGTGGCGATGGCATCGGTCGGGGCCTGCGCCGGGTTCGGCGCGGTCTGCGGGTCATCGCTGGCGACCGCGTCCACGATGGGTCAGGTCGCGCTGCCCGAAATGCAACGCTATGGCTATTCCGGCCGATTGGCGACCGGGGTTCTGGCAGCGGGCGGCACGCTCGGCATCCTCATCCCGCCCTCGGTGATCCTCGTCATCTATGCCATTCTGACGGAACAGAACATCGCCAAGATGTTCATGGCGGCATTGATCCCCGGCATCCTCGCCGCGCTTGGGTATATCCTGACCGTCTCGATCTATGTCTATTTCCGACCGGATGAGGCGACGAGCCTGCCGCGCAAGGGGTTTGCCGAACGGTTTCGCGCCCTCGCGGGCGTGTGGCCGGTGGTGTTCATCTTCGGCCTCGTCATGTGGGGCATCGCGGGGGACAGCAACTGGGCGCAGGCCGGTCAGCAGGCCCTGTTCACCCCGACAGAGGGCGCGGCGGTCGGTGCCGTTCTTGCGGGCATCTATGGCGTGTTCACCGGCGGGCTGAACCTTCGATCCTTCATCGACTGCATCCTGACCACCGCATCCACCACCGCCATGATCTTTTTCATCGTGTTCGGCGCGCAGATCTTCAATTCCTTCCTCGCGCTGACGCAGACACCGCAAGGGCTTGCCGAATGGGTGACGACGCAGGGCTTTGGCCCCTACACGATCCTGATCTGCATGTTGCTGCTGTATCTGGTGTTCGGCTGCGTGATGGACAGCCTGTCGATGATCCTGCTGACGATCCCGATCTTCTTTCCGATCATCGAGGGCCTCGATTTCGGCATGACGGCTGAGGAAACCGCGATCTGGTTCGGCATTCTGGCGCTGATCGTGGTCGAGGTCGGCCTGATCACGCCGCCGGTGGGCATGAACCTTTTCATCATCTCGTCGATGGCGAAGGACGTGCCGATTTCGGAAACCTACAAGGGCGTCGCACCCTTTGTCTTGAGCGATCTTGTCCGCGTGGTTATCCTCGTTTCATTCCCGGCGATATCGCTGTGGCTTGTGAGGTATCTTTTCTGATGAGCACTCCGAACGACGAAATTCCACAGGAAATGCGCGACAAGGTCGCCGCTTCCGATTTCGACCGCGTGATGAAATTCGACTGCGGCGAGGACGGCGTGGTTGTCATCAACAAGCGGGAAGTGACGCGCGAGGATATGGAGGCGGACTGCACCATCACCCTGTCGCGCAAGAACCTCGAAAAACTGGTGAATGGCAAGCTGAACCCGATGACCGCCTTCCTGACCGGCAAGATCAAGGTCAAGGGCGACATGAGCGTTGCCATGCAGTTGCAGACCCTTCTCTGAGGCGCAACAGCCGCCTTTCTGACGGGGTGGAACCTTTTCAGGACCGCCCCGATAAAGTTGCTGCAATCGTTGAGCGAAACGGTTTAGGTTCCCCCTGAGACGCCCAAGATGCGCGCCGGAGGAAACCTAATGATACGCGAACCCAAGACTTTCCGCTCTGCCGAGTGGTTCAACAGCCGCCATCGCACCGACATGGTGGCGCTGTATATCGAACGCTATTGCAACAATGCGTTCACCTATGAAGAACTCCGCTCCGGCAAGCCGGTGATCGGGATCGCGCAGACCGGGTCCGACCTGTCACCGTGTAACAAAATCCATCAGCATCTTTCACCGCGCCTGCGCGACGGCATCCGCGAGGCGGGCGGGATTCCGATGGAATTTCCGGTGCATCCGATCCAGGAAACCGGCAAGCGGCCCACTGCCGCGCTCGACCGCAACCTTGCCTATCTCGGGCTGGTGGAACTGCTGCACGGCTATCCGATTGACGCCGTCGTCCTGACGACCGGCTGCGACAAGACCACCCCTGCCCTGTTGATGGCGGCGGCGACGGTCGACATTCCGGCGATCGTGCTGTCCGGCGGCCCCATGCTGAATGGCTGGATGGAGGGGGACGATCTTGTCGGCTCCGGCACCGCGATCTGGAAGATGCGGCGCGAACTCGGCGCGGGCAAGATCACCGAGGAGGAATTCCTGATCGGCGCCGCCGGGTCCGCGCCATCGCTCGGCCATTGCAACACGATGGGCACCGCCAGCACGATGAACGCGCTGGCGGAGGCGCTCGGCATGTCGCTGACCGGCTGCTCCGCCATCCCTGCCCCCTATCGCGAGCGGATGGGCATGGCCTATGTCACCGGCAAGCGCATTGTCGACATGGCCTATGAGGACCTGAAACCATCCGACGTGATGACCCGCGAGGCGTTCCTGAATGCCATCGCGGTCAACTCCGCCATCGGTGGGTCGACCAACGCGCAGCCGCACCTCCATGCCATCGCGAACCATCTGGGGGTCGAACTCGTCCCCTCCGACTGGCAGATCCACGGCCATGACATTCCGCTGCTGCTGAACATGCAGCCCGCGGGCAAATATCTGGGCGAGCGGTTCTTCCGCGCGGGCGGCGTGCCCGCGATCATGTGGGAACTGGCCCAGGCGGGGCATCTGCACGATGTCATGACCGTGACCGGCGACACCATGCTGAAGAACGTCGAAGGGCGCGAATCGAAAGACCGCGAGATGATCCGCCCCTATGCTGCGCCGATTTCGGAAAAGGCCGGGTTCGTCGTGATGACCGGCAACCTGTTCGATACCGCGATCATGAAAACCTCGGTCATCTCGAAGGAATTCCGCGACCGGTATCTCAGCGAAAAGGGCAAGGAAGGCATGTTCGATGTCCGCGCCATCGTGTTCGAGGGGTCGGAGGATTACCACGACCGCATCAACGATCCCGACCTGAACATCGATGAACATTGCGTGCTGGTTGTGCGCGGCGCTGGCCCCATCGGCTGGCCCGGGTCGGCGGAAGTCGTGAACATGCAGCCGCCAGATGCGCTGCTGAAACGCGGCATCACATCACTGCCGACCATCGGCGATGGCCGCCAGTCCGGCACCGCAGACAGCCCGTCGATCCTGAACGCCTCACCCGAAGCGGCGGCAGGCGGCGGCCTCGCCTTCCTGAAAACCGGCGACATGGTGCGGATCGACCTCAACAACGGCACCTGCAACGCATTGGTCGACGCGGCGGAGTGGGAAGAGCGCAAGAAGGCCGGGCCGCTGATCCCGCCCGAAAGCCAGACGCCGTGGCAGGAAATGGCCCGCAGCCATGTCACCCAGCTTGCCCAGGGTGGCTGCATCGATCTTGCAATCAAGTACCAGAAAGTGCGCCACACGGTGCCGCGCCACAACCACTGATCCTCTGAACATCAGGGACGGCCCCGGAGCGATCCGGGGCCGTTTCCGTTTTCGGCCCGGTGAATGCTGGTTCAAAAGCCGCGCACGGGACCGCATCGCCCGACAAGTTGATCGAGATCAAGGCAGTGCCATCAGGAACAGCCCAGTTTCCCGCATCTAGTGATCTGAAAATCTGGGGCATCATGACATCCATCACCTTACTGCGCCGGGCACTGCCCGCGCCCGCAACTTTCGCGGCACTTCTGATCGGAACGACACTGATCGCAGGCATGGCCGAGGCGGGGGATCGCCTGAATATTCAAGGGTCGCTCGGCGAGGGTGGCTTCAGCCGGTATGTCCCGCCGATCACGAACCCGATCTTCAACGAAACACCGCTCATCACGACAGAGCTTCGCCCGATCTACTTTCACCAGAACATCCCCGGCGATTTTGTCACCGGCGGCGGCAGCATCGACGTTGTGGCCGCCCAGATCCGGGTCGCGGTGACGGACAGGTTCGGCCTGCTGGCGACCACCGATGGTTATGCTTTCGCAAATTTCGACGCGGTGCTTCCTGACAGCCAAGGCTTTGCCGATCTCGCCATCGGCGCGAAATATGCGGTTCACTACGACCCTTCGGCGGGCGAAATCGTGACGCTCGGCCTGCGCTATACACCGCCGACCGGCAACCTGAATGTCGGCGCGCTGGAACTTTCGGGCAATGGCGCAGGTTATGTTCACGCCTTTGCATCCGGGATGAAGATCATCGGTGACGTGCAGGTGCAGGGGAATATCGGCCTCCAGCAAGGCCTGTCATCCGAGCTGAGCTCCTTCGCCTATGCTTCCGCCCATGTCAGCTACGAGGTGCTGCCGGGTCTTTATCCGCTGGTCGAGGCGAATATCTTCCTGCCCTATGATGGCGGCGATCAGATCCCCGGCTCCCGGCTGACAGGGTTCGACGTGGCCGATCTCGGCTCCTCCGACCCGGAGGATACGATCACCCTCGCAGCCGGGTTGCGCTGGCGCGCGCTCGACAATGCGATCATCGGCGCGGCCTTCGAATACAATGTGAATGAGGGGCCGAATTCACTGTTCCAGTGGCGCGCGATGTTCGATGTCGCGATCCATTTCTAGGGTCACGACGCCTCCAGCCGCGCCGATTCATAGGCCAGCATCGCCCGTTTGACCGGCAGGCCCCAATGATAGCCACCGAGGCCGCCTGATTTCCGCAAGGCGCGGTGGCAGGGGATCAGCCATGACACCGGGTTGCGCCCGACTGCCGTTCCGACCGCGCGCACGGCTTTCGGGTTGCCGACGACCTTTGCGATTTCGGAATAGGTGGTCACATGGCCGGTCGGGATGGTCAGCAAAGCCTCCCACACCTTGATCTGGAACGGTGCGCCGATCAGGCAAAGCCGCGCCTCGCCGCCCTGCCCGAAGGCCGCATCCACCCAGGGCGCGATGGCGACGGGGTTTTCACGGTATTCGGCATTCGGCCAGCGGCGGCGCAGGTCGTCGAACGCCGCCGCGCGATCCATTTCGCCGACAAAGCCCATCCCGCACAGGCCGCGCGTCGTGCCCATCGCGATGGCCTCGCCGAACGGCCCGTCGAACCAGCCCCAGTTGATGATCAGGCCCGCGCCGCCAGCAGCATAATCACCGGGGCTCATCGCCTCCCACCGCACGAACAGGTCATGCAGGCGACCCGGCGAGGACAGTCCGGTCTCCAATGTGGTGTCGAGCACTGTGAACCGCTCCGCCAACAGGCGCTTGGCGTGATCCAGCGTCAGGTATTGCAGATACCGTTTCGGCGACACGCCGACCCATTCGGAAAACATCCGCTGAAAATGCGTCGGCGAAAACCCCATCTTGGCGGCGATGGCATCCAGCGATGGCTGGGCAGGGGCCTCCGCCTCGATCAGCCGGATCGCCTCGGCGATCAGGTCATAATGGAACGGGCTGGTTGTGGCTTGGTGGTTCATCGCGTGTCTCCTTGCATTTGAAGATGGCGAAGACCGCACCCCGATGCCACCCGCTTCTTGCGGTGTCGGGTCTTGCGCAGACTCAGCGCTACGCCTTCGCATCACGCGATCACATTTGAAATCGTTGCGCCCTCCGCACTGTGATCGGGCGCCCGACAGCAGTGACCTGCCCGGTCAATCTGACACGCGTCAGATCGAGCCGCGGTCGTCGCCCCCCGGCGACCGCGTTACCGCGCTCGCCGCGACAACCACGGCTCGATCTTGTGCCAATGTCCTTCGTGGATACTCCCTCGGCCTCCGCTTGCGCGTCAGCCGACAGGCCCCGGCGTCCTTCCACTGGAAGGCCGCTCTTCGGGGCCGGATGCATCTCCAATCACATCCACCATCCCCCATCGCCAAAACCCGCGCCGCATGATACCGGCGCCGCCATGACCGACCTTGCCCCCTCCACCGCCGGTTTCGGCGTCTATGTCCACTGGCCCTTCTGCCTCGCCAAGTGTCCCTATTGCGATTTCAACTCGCATGTCAGCCGCGAGGTGGACCATCCCCGCTGGCGCGCCGCGCTGGTGGCGGAACTCGGCGCGGCGCGGGCGATGACCGGGGCAGTGACCGCTGACACCGTGTTCTTTGGCGGCGGCACCCCGTCGCTGATGCCCGCCGAAACCGTCGCGGCGGTCATCGAGGCCATAGACCAGCTCTGGGGTCTTGCCCCCGATGCAGAAATCACGCTGGAGGCGAACCCGACCTCCATCGAAGCGGCGCGCTTTGCCGGGTATGCCGCTGCCGGGGTCAACCGCGTGTCGATGGGCGCGCAGGCGCTGAACGATGCCGACCTGAAACGGCTGGGCCGGATGCACAGCTCCGCCGAGGCGCGCGTCGCATTCGACATCGCGCAGGCGCAGTTCCGCCGGGTATCGTTCGATCTGATCTATGCGCGGCAGGACCAGACCGTCGCAGCATGGGAGGCGGAGTTGCAGGAGGCGCTGGCAATGGCCATCGACCACCTGTCACTGTATCAACTGACCATCGAACAGGGCACCCGCTTTGCCGAACTTCACGCCCGTGGCGGCTTGCGCGGCCTGCCGACCGATGACCGCGCGGCAGAGATGTATGAAGTGACGCAAGCCATCACCGCCGCTGCGGGTCTGCCCGCCTATGAGGTGTCGAACCACGCCCGCCCCGGCAGCGAAAGCCGCCACAACCTGATCTATTGGCGCGGCGGCGATTATGCCGGAGTCGGCCCCGGCGCGCATGGCCGGATCATCATGGACGGCATACGCATGGCCACCGAAACCGCCCGCGACCCCGCCGCATGGCTGGCAGCGGCAGAGACCGGGCGCGGCATCAGCGCGGAGGCATTGCCGGAAGGCGCGGCGGGCGACGAATACGCCCTGATGTCGCTGCGGCTGGCAGAGGGGATGAGCCTGTCACGCCACCTCCGCCTGTCGGGCACGCCCCTGAATCAGGCGAAGGTCGCCGATCTGATCGCCGATGGCATAATCCGCGTCGAGGGCGACAGGCTGGCCGCCACCGCGCAGGGCCGCCCTGTTCTGAATGCGATCATTGCGGCACTGCTGACCTGAACGGCGCGATCCGTGCCGAACTGCACATCTTCGACCGGCAGACATGGCGGCGGATGAAAGGAACGCGCCGTGCTGCGTGGATTTCGCGAAATCGAATCGGGCAGGGGGACCGGCGTGAACCGAAATTGGTGCGGCACCATCGGGGCCGAACAACGGGCACAAAAAAGGCGGGTCGCTCGTGCGCCCCGCCTGTCATCCGTGCATGTCTTTCGATCTAGTGCAGCGTGTCCGAGTTGGAAAGTCGCGCTATCTCGTCCTTGAGGCGCAGTTTTTCCTTTTTCAATTCAGCAATGCCGAGGTCGCTGGCACCGGGGCTGCGGACCTCTTTCTCGATGGTCTGTTCGAGGGCGGCGTGTTTTCTGCGAAGCTCCACCAGGTGGGAAGACAGGCTCATTGGACACCTCCATTTGTGCGTTTTGATTTAGTGACAGAAAGTAGAGCACTACCGGATCGACCTGTCATCAAATCTTTGCAAATGTTTCTGCAGGACGCGTTAACGCTGCAATAATCACGTGGGAAGCGCCGCCCCGTCGCGCAAGATGGCCTGTGCGGCGTCGCTGAAATCATCGCCATCCGCGACATGCGCGGGACCATCATGCAGGATCAACGGCGGCAACAGGCGCAGGGGTCCCCTCGCCCCCTTGCGCGCCGTGACGATCATGCGTTTCGCAGGCTTCATAGCGCGCGGCTGCAACGGAAGGATCGCGATGTCGCCCGCACCGGACAGCCCGACGATCACCTCCGGCAGGCGTTCGACCAGATGAATGATCGCGATGCGGCCCCCGGACCGGACCCGGCGCAGGCTGGCCGCGACCCAGTCCTGTGCCGATACCGTCTCGCGCCGCGCGGTATCGCGGCCCGGATCGGGGGAACGCGCATCGGCCTCGTCAAAGAACGGCGGGTTGGTGATGACCCAGTCAAAGGCAATGCCCTTCAGCTCGGCAGGCGGGCTGATGAGGTCACCCTCCCACACCTCCATCTGCGGCAGGTTGCGGCGGGCGAGCGCTGCATAATCCGCCTGCACCTCCAGCCCATGCAGAACCAGCCCCGGCACCCGTGCCGAAAGGCAGGCCGCGACAGCACCCGCGCCGCACCCGATGTCGAGCACCGCCTGACCGGGCTGCGCCGCCACCGCCGCCGCCAGCAGAACCGGGTCGGTCGCGGCGCGATAGCCGCGCCTCGGCTGCATCAGGCGCACCCGCCCGCCAAGCAACGCATCCTCTGTCAGGTCATCATCGGCACAGGTCACGAGCTGAGCGAGATATCATTGTCGCGCAGGATGGCACGGGCCATGAACGCATTCGCGCGCGACACCATCAGACGTCGCGGCAGGATGCCCAGCGATCCTTCGAGGACACTCGTGTGGACGTCGAATACGAAGCAGTCTATATCCTCCGCGCCGAGGAGGGCGGTGGCGAAACTGATGATCGTGGGATCGTTGGTTTTCAGCAGCTCTTCCATATCTGCGAACCATAGGCATTGTCCGCCCGAAAGGTCGAGAGGGCACGCCGATGAGAGGTGCGTTTTGTCTGATCCCGAAGCCGATGCCTTTACCCGCCTGTCCGCACTGGTTGCACCTGAAATGGCGGCGGTGAACACCACGATACGGGAACGGATGGCATCGGAACACGCGCCGCGCATCCCCGAGTTGTCGGCGCACCTGATCGAGGCGGGCGGCAAGCGCCTGCGCCCTGTCCTGACCCTCGCGGCGGCAAAGATGTGCGGCTATGGCGGCGACCATCAGATCCGGCTGGCAGCGGCGGTGGAGTTCATCCACACCGCGACCCTGCTGCATGACGATGTGGTCGATGAAAGCGGCCAGCGGCGTGGCCGCCCGACGGCCAATATCCTGTTCGGCAACCAGCAAAGCGTGCTGGTCGGCGATTACCTTTTCGCCCGATCCTTTCAGTTGATGGTGGAAACCGGCAGCCTGCGCGTGCTCGACATCCTCGCCGGGGCCTCCGCCGTCATCGCCGAGGGCGAGGTGCTGCAACTGACCGCGCAGAACGATCTTTCCGGCGGTGAGGCGCGATATTTTCAGGTGATCCGGGGCAAGACAGCGGAACTGTTCGCAGCGGCGGCGGAGGTCGGCGGCGTGGTCGCCGAAGCACCCGAACATCAGGTGAAGGCGCTGCGCGATTATGGCGACGCGCTCGGCATCGCGTTCCAGTTGGTCGATGACGTGTTGGATTATGGCGGGTCATCGGCAAAGATGGGCAAGAATGTCGGGGACGATTTCCGCGAGGGGAAAGCCACCCTGCCGGTGCTGATCTGCGTCGCCGAAAGCGACGGCGACGAGGCCGCGTTCTGGGAACGGGTGATCGAGGATCACGATCAGAAAGACGGCGATCTGGAACAGGCGCTGGCCTATTTCACCGCCCATGATGCGTTGAGCCGCACCAGCCTGCGCGCCCGCGAATGGGGCGCAACGGCTGTTGCGGCGCTGGATGCGTTTCCCGACAGTGACGTGAAGGCGGCGCTGGTGGACATCGTGGAATTCGTGGTCGCACGGGCACACTGACTCTGCGCCCCGCGCGGGCCATTGCGTCTGGATATTTGGGGGAAGTGGACTTTATGGGGCGGGCACTGATCGCGGTGCCCGCCCCTTTTGCATTCACATGGCGATGATGTTCGCCTCCGGTCCATAGGGGAAGCCGGTGATGTTTTCGGCGCCGTCTTCACCGATGACCAGAATGTCATGCTCACGGTATCCGCCCGCGCCCGGTTGCCCCTGAGGCACGGTCAGCATCGGCTCCATCGAGATCACCATGCCGGGCGCGAGCACGGTGTCGATATCCTCGCGCAGTTCCAGCCCTGCCTCGCGGCCATAGTAATGGCTCAGCACCCCGAAGGAATGGCCGTAGCCAAAGCTGCGGAATTGCAGAAGGTTCCGCGCCGCGAAAAACTCGTTGATCTCCGCACAGATGTCGGAGCATTTCGCGCCGGGCCGGATCAGGCGGATCCCCAATTCATGCGCGCCGACATTCGCCTCCCATATCTTCAGCGAGGCCGGGTCAGGCTCGCCGAGGAACAGGGTGCGTTCAAGCGCGGTGTAGTAGCCGGCGATCATCGGGAAGGTGTTGAGGCTGAGGATATCGCCTTGCTCCAGCACCCTCGTCGTGACCGGGTTATGGGCACCGTCGGTGTTGAGGCCCGATTGAAACCAGACCCAGTTGTCGCGCAATTCGGTATCTGGATGGGCGCGGGCGATTTCCTGCTCCATCGCGTTGCGCCCTGCCATTGCAACGTCGATTTCGCGCGCTCCGGGGCGGATGGCGGCGCGGATCGCCTCGCCGCCCAGATCGGCGATGCGCGCGCCTTCGCGGATCAGGGCAATTTCCTCCGGTGATTTGATCATGCGCGCGCGCATCGTGTCGGGTGCGATGTCGATCAGCGTTGCTTGTGGATGGGCGGACGCCAACGCCTTGTGGGCCGCGAGGGTCAGGTGATCGCCCTCGATCCCGATCCGCCGTGCGGCCCCGGTCAGCGACGCAACGGCGTTCTGGAAATTGTCACGCCGCCAATCGGTATAGACGAGGTTTTCCCCGTGGCTCCGCCGGCCCGGTTGGCCCGCGTCGATCATTGCAGAAACAGTGGTGGCGCGATCTGCATCGACCACCAGCGCATAGGGGCGGCCAAAACTGCAATAGAGGAAACCGCTGTGATAATGGATGCCGTGCATGGATGTCAGCACAACCGCATCAAGGTCGTGCTGCGCCATGATCCGCCGAAGCGCGGCGAGCCTGCGTTCGTATTCCGCGGCAGAGAAAATCGCAGGGGCCTTTTCGCCGTTCGGAAACCGGAGATGCCCCGGGCGGGTCGTTGTGTCGAGCATGATGCTCCCCTTCTGGTTGCTCCGGGTTTGCCAGCAAGGGGCCCGGAATAAACTCATCCGGGCGTTCAGGATTTTGACCGGTCTCACGTCCGGCCGCGCATCATTCCGGCAGGAATGCACAGCGACGCCATCGCTGTCCGCGCGCGCCCATAATGGTGGCGTCAGATTGCGCCGACCGTCTGGAACCGAACTCCCCCTGTCGAAAACAGACGATCACGGCAGGTGCCCCTTTCCAAATCGCATTTTCTGCTGAAAAGTCAGGCAAAACAGATGATCGCATTCCGGGGACAGGTCATGGCGGCAGATATCGGGCTGATTGGTGTGGGCGTCATGGGGGCGGCGCTGTCGCTGAATCTGGCGTCGAAAGGATTTACCGTCGCGATTCATGATCGTGATTTCGACAAGATGACCGCCTGCGCCGGGCAGGCGGAGGGCATGACCGGCGCCATCGAGATCTGCGAGACGCCGGAGGTTCTGATCGCGAGCATCGCCGCGCCGCGCCCGATCATCCTGCTTGTCCCCGCCGGGCCGCTGGTCGATCGGATCATCGACGAATACCGCCCGCTCCTGTCGAAAGGCGATCTCCTGATCGACGCCGGAAACGCCAATTTTCACGACACGAGGCGCCGCACTGCGGCGCTGGAGGCGGAGGGATTCGCCTTTCTCGGTCTCGGTGTGTCCGGCGGGGCGGAGGGTGCGCGCAACGGCCCGGCGATCATGGCAGGCGGCTCCCCCGCGCTCTGGTCGCGCGTCGAGGGTCCGCTGAAGGCGATCTCGGCCAGCCATGATGGCGTGCCCTGTTGCGACTGGTTCGGGCCGGACGGCGCGGGACATTTCGTCAAGACCATCCATAACGGCATCGAATATGCCGACATGCAGATGATCGCCGAGGTTTATGGCGTGATGCGCGACGGGATGGGCATGACGGCTCCCGCGATGGCCGCGCAGTTCACCGCCTGGAACGAGGGACCGCTGGCATCCTTCCTGATCGAGATTACAGGCCAGACGCTAGCGGTCACCGATACCGACACCGGGCAGCCGCTGATCGACGTGATTCAGGATCGTGCCGGTCAGAAGGGCACCGGTCGCTGGTCGGCGGTGGAGGCACTGCACCTGTCCGCCCCCGCCCCGGCGATGGAGGCGGCAGTCGGCGCGCGCGGCCTGTCCGCCCGCAAGACCGAGCGGCAGAAGATGGAGGCGCTGTTCGGCCCCGGCCCGACACCGATCGGTGACGCCTTGGGGGCGGAGGGCTTTGCCCTGCTGGAAAGCGCGCTGATCGCGGGCAAGATCGCCGCCTATGCGCAGGGATTTGAGGTCTTCAAGGCGGCCTCCGCCGAATATGCGTGGGGGCTGGATTTCGCGGCGATTGCCCGCGTCTGGCGGGCCGGGTGCATCATCCGGTCCGTCCTGCTCGACGATATCGCCCGCGCCCTTGCCGACATGCCGGAATTGAACCTGATGGCGACGCCCTTCTTTGCCGACCTGATGCGCCGCCATGAAGGCGGGCTGCGCCGCGTCGTGGCAGCCGCCGCCACCCACGGCATCGCGGTGCCAGCCCTGTCATCGGCGCTGAGCTATTTCGACAGCTACCGCACGGCACGGGGCACCGCGAACCTGATCCAGATTCAGCGCGATTTCTTCGGCCACCACGGGTTTGAACGGGTGGACCGTGACGGCAGCGGCCATCACGGCCCGTGGACGGGGTAAGGTCAGGCGGCGGCGGTCTGGTCAGTGCGCGGGAAAAAGCAGAATCGCCCCCTCACCCCACCGGCAGTTCCACCTCGAACACCGCTCCGTTGCCGCCCTCTCCCAGCCGGATCGTGCCGTCATGCGCCTCCAGCATCGCGCGGGCGATGGACAGGCCCATGCCGGTGCCGCCACTGGCGCGGCGGGTGGTGAAGAAGGGCTCGAACACCTTCGCGCGGTTGGCAGCGGAGATGCCTTCGCCGTCATCCTCGATCCGCAAAAGGGTCCGGCCCGCCGCCGCGGTCGCCGTGATGGCCAGCCGGGTCGCGCCGTGGCGGGCGGCGTTGTCTGCCAGCATCGTCAAGATCGCCGCGAGGCGGTCGCGGGCGATCTGCGCCGTGCCGTCGCCCGTCAGGGTGATCGTCAGCGGGATGGTGACATCGGCGGCGACTGCGGCGATGGCAGCGGCGATGGTCGTGCTGCCGCTGGCCTGCTCCGTCTCCGCCCGCGCGAGGTCGAGCAGGCGGCGCACCAGCGCCGTCATCCGCTCCGCATCCGCCACGATATTGCCCAGAAACCCGCGCCGCTCCGCCGCTGTCATCTGGTCCTCGGCATCGCGGATCAGTTCAGCCGCGCCCTGAATCGCGGTCAGGGGTGATTTCAGCTCGTGGCTGACATGGGCGGCGAAGGCGGCGACCTGCGCGGATCGGTCGTGCAGCTTGCGCGAGGTGCGCAGGAACATGTCCGACAATTCCTCGATCTCGCGCGTCCCCGACCGCTCCAGCGGGCGCATCGCGTCACGGTCCCCGGCGGCGATGGCGCGGGTGCGGGCGGTCAGAGCGCGGATCGGGCCGGTCACGGCACGCGCGGCGATCAGGCCGATCAACATCATCGCGATCAGCGTGGCAGCGGCGGCCAGCGCGAGGCTCCGCCGTTCCGCCCAGGCGACCTGCATCACATGCGCGGGGGTTCGCGAGGCATAGACAACCCCGGCGACACGCCCCTGCACGATCACCGGAAAGGCGATGAAGATGCGGAGGCTCGCGCCCTTGGTCAGGTAATAGATGAACGGCGCGGGGCGGGCGCGCAGGCGGGTGCGAAGCTGCCGCGCCAGCCGCCCCTCCAGCGCCTCCGCAACCTCGGGAACATGGGCGAGCGAGCGACCAACCTCGGACCCGGTCAGAACGGTGCCCTTCGGGTCGAGCAGTTGCAGACCGGCCAGCGTGCGCCGCCGGGTTTCCTCGATCACCGGCTCCAGCGCGATGCCGAGCGCACCGTAAGCCGGGTCCAGCGGCGGCGCATCGCGCGGGATCGGGCGCGGCGGCAGCACCGGGTCGCGCGCCAGATCGAGCGAAGCACCAAAGGGCGAGAACGCGACGCGGTATCCGGCCTGAACATCGCGCGGCGCGACCGCGCCCAGATCGCTGGCAGGAATCTTCGCCTGTTCTATATCGCGCCGATAGATCGCGGCCAGTGCGGCGCTCTGGCCGATCAGTTCCGCCTCCGTCTTGCGGATCAACTGGTTTTCGAAAACGCGAAAGAAGAACAGCCCGATCATCGGCGTCAGCACCGCGATCAGCAGCATCAAGAGGACGGCAGCGCGGATGGAGAGCCGGAATCTGCGCCGCCGCTGGGTCATTCCGGCAGGCAGGCCCCGATGCGAAAGCCGACCCCGTGGACGGTTTCGATGGCGGGGCCGGACCCGGCATCGGTCAGCTTTTGCCGAATATTGCGCACATGGCTGTCGATGGTGCGGGACGACACGTGGACATTCAGCTTGTACGCCGCCGCCGACAGGTCATCGCGGGCAACGACGCGGTCCTTCTTGCGGATCAGCGCGGCAAGGATCGAAAATTCCAGTGGCGTCAGCTTCAACGGCACATCGTTGAACGCCGCCTCATGCGGGCCGGGGTTGATGGTCAGCGCGCCGTGGCGCAGCACCTCGTCCGGCACCGGCGCGGGGTCGGCCCGTTTCAGGATCGCCTTCACCCGCGCCGTCAATTCGCGCGGCGAGAACGGTTTGCCGACATAATCGTCGCCGCCGATTTCGAGGCCGAGAATACGGTCGATCTCCTCGTCGCGGGCCGACAGGAACAGGATCGGGGTCTGGTGCGTCTTGCGGATTTCGCGGCAGACATCCAGCCCGTCCGCCTCCGGCATCCCGACATCGAGCACGATCAGGTCGGGCACGGCATCGGCGAATTTCGCCAGCGCCTCCGCCCCGTCAGCGGCCTCGACCACGTGCAGCCCCTCTTTCGACAGGGCAAAGCGGATCACCTCGCGGATATGCGGGTCGTCGTCGGCGATCAGAACGGTCTTGGTCATGGATGATCCTCTGGCTGAGTATGCGGCGCATTCGGCTGCGCGTCGAGATAGGATAAAAGCGCCAGATCGCGCCGGGTCCATGCCCGCCAGTCGATCATCGCGGCGCGGTGCGCATCGGCAGCACCCTCGCGCCAGTCGCGCAACCATGTGGCAAAGCCGCGATACGTGTCGGGCGCTTCGCCCGCCGCCAGCACCTTGTCCACCGCCGGAATCGCGTGCGGGCCAAGGGAAACGATGTATTCGATATCCAGCATCGCCGCGCCGTCATCGCCGCGCCGGTCGATGTTGCGATGGGATATCATCGCGGTGAAATCGACGAAACATGCGATGAACAGCACAAGGCCCAGCATCACCAGATTGGCCCCGATCAGCCAGTCCGCAGTCCGGCGCAGCGCGATGCGCGCGACGATCAGCGCCAGCCCACCCGCAACAAGGCCCATCCAGATGAACGCGGCGATCCGCAGAAAGGTCAGGCCATAGACGCCGACATAAAGGTCGGTGCGGTGGATCGCCGATCCGACCAGCAGGATCGTCTGCGCGATCCAGACATAGACCAGCACGCGGATGATCCGGCTTTCCGCCGCCGCGCTGCCGGGGCGGAGCGCGATCAAGACGAACGCAGCGGCCAGCAAAGCGGTGACGATCAGGGGATAGGTCCCGCGATGCGCGTATTCGGCGAATGTCATCCCCTCCGGCAGCGCACCACCGCCCCAGAGCAGCCAGAGATCCAGCGCCGTCTCCACCGCGAAGATCGCGTTGAACAGGATCAGGGCGCGCAGGATTGCCGCCGCGCCGAAGCTATCCCCGGTCAGGGGCGGGCGCGCGCGCCGCGACCCTCTGTTGGCAGGTGTATTGGCGAACAGATGACCCGGACGCAGGAAGCCCCAGATGATGAGCAGGAGACAACCAAGCCAGACCAGCCGCCAGCCGTTCACCCCGCCCAGCCATCGCAACGGATCGAACCCGCGAAGCACCCCCTCGATCACCGGGTTCGCCTCGGCAAAGAGGCCGAGGAAAACAAGGCCCAACCCAGCGGGCATCAAGAGCAGGCGAACCTGCCGCCAGCGCTGCGGTGCAGCCAGCGCCGCCCCGCGCCGATCAAGCCGCCTGAGGCGCAACAGGTCGATGGGCAGGCGGGCAGGCAAGGACAGGGCGAACCCGAACAGCCGCGCCGCCAGCCCGCCCCATGTTTGCGGCAGGCGACCGGCGGCGAACAATACCGCAAGCGCTGCGAAAGTGGCCGAGACGGTGAAGGACAACAGCGATGTCGCCTCCGCCAGCGGCAGCGGCGCGATCAGCGCCAGACCGGCAGCCAGCATCAGGGGCCGCACGGGCCGACGCCCGGCCTGCAATGCCACCGCGACCAGCGGCAGCACCAGCATCACCATCGCCAGCGCGCCGCCCGGTTGATCGGCCCACAGCCAGTGATCGACCAGCACCGTCAGCGCGACAGCGATCAGCGCCACCCGCTCCACCTGTCGCGGCCTCTGCGCGAAACCCGTCCCGATTGCGATCATGTGCATCCCTCCGGCGGCGCGGCCATGCGGGCCTTGTGACAGGGAGAGGGGGATCAACACCGCACCGCCGCGCCTGATGCCAGATGCGGGTTCAGGCGGGGCAGGAAGGGGGACGGGTCTCAGCAGGTTTTGCGGAAAGGTGAGGAGGATTTGTGCAGGGGAAAGCGATCAGGGAAACGCAGAAAACAGCCTCATGGGCCGCATGGCCTCAATCACAGGATGGTCAGGCTACGCGCTTCGGGGATGTGATGAAAATATAGGCGAAGAAGATCATGAATGCGAAATCGTTCAAACCATAAACGCTGAAAAACACACCGGCGAGGACATTTGCCTCATAGACCGACCCCAATGATTGGGTCGATGCGAAGATGAGCCAGGCGATGACGTAGCAAAGCTTCTCAATAACGAAAACGCCGATCAGCCAGCGCAGTTTCTGAAAGCTCTTGCTGACGGCGATATAGGCCAGCCCCCAGACAATGATCATGACCAGGCCGAATGCCCCCATAACGGCAGGCTGGGTCTGCATCATCACGTCATTGGTAAACAGCTTCGAGCAGATCAGCACCCCGAGGATGTTGCTGAGGCCCGCAAGGACGAAAAGTCTCTCTTTCAGAGTTCGGGTCATTGTGATGTCCTTGGTCCGTGCGCTGGTGCATCCATGCTAGGGCCACCAGCCCCTTTATGTCGACGGCATCCGGCGTCTCTCACGCCCGCCGCCAGTTGATCAGCATCACACCGAGGATCGAAGCCGCCAATCCCAGCGCGACTGTGGGCGGGATATGCTCGCCCAGCAGCACCACCCCCAGCAGGACCCCGACCCCGGCACGCAGATAGGCCTGCGATGCCGCACCCATCGACCCCAGCGTGCGGATCAGCCGGAAATAGATCACCAGCGCGATACCGGTCGAAAAAACGCCCAGCGCCAGCGTCGCCGCAATCGCCTGTGGCGAGGGTTGCAGGGCCCAGGGCCGGTCAACGATCAGCGCCGCCGGGATCAGCACCACCATCGCCCAGATCATTGTCGCCGCCGCTGTGACGGTCGGTGACAGATGCGAAAACCGCCGCCCATAGATTGCTGCGCAGCCATAGATGAACGCACCGCCCAGCGCCGCCAGTTGCCCTGCGACCTGCACGCCGAGACCATCCAGCGCCTCCACCCCCACGATCAGCGTCACCCCGGCGATGCCGATGACGGCACCGGCCAGACGGATCGGCGTTGCCGCCTCATGCCGGCTGAAGATCAGCGTCAGGAAGAAGACGAAGATCGGCGAGGTGGAATTCAGGACGCTGGCAAGACTGCTGTCGAGGAACTGCGCCCCCCATGCCAGCAACACCCATGCCAGCGTCGCATTCAGCAAGGACTGGATGAACAGCCCGCCCAGCGTTGCGCGGTCGCGCGGAAATGTCTGCCCCCTGCCCCACATCACCGCCGTCAGGATCAGCGCAGCAATCGTGGCGCGCGCGGCGATCAGCGTCAGCGGCGGAATCTCCGCCACTGCGACCTTGATGAACAGATAGGACGACCCCCAGAGCAGCGCGAGCAAGGCCAGCAGCGCGAATTCCGGCGCGCGGGTCCTATCCATGCAAGGCCTTGCTGTCGGCGGGGGCCTCCGCCCGCTCGAACATGCCGTAATCGCGGATCACGCTTGCCACCCGCAGGCGGTAATCGTCGAACATCACCTCGCGGCCCGCCTTTTGCGCCGTGCGGTGCTTCGTCAGCGCGCGCCATTCGTCCAGCGCCGCCTCGTCGCGGAACATGGAGACAGACAGCAGCTTGCCCGGTGTCGTCAGGCTTTCAAAGCGTTCCACCGAAATGAACCCGTCGATCTGTTCCACCAGCGGGCGCATTTCGGCGGCCATCGCGAGGTAAGCATCGCGCTTGTCGGCATGTGGGAAGACTTCGAAGATGACGGCGATCATTGCGCGGGATCCTTTGCATGTGGCGCGGAGGCGCGTTTCAGGAATGTGCGGTCCTCGCGTAGCAGAAAACCTTCGCGCTGGGCGAATTCATAATTCGCACGGCCCAGCGGATCGGCGCGCAACCGTTCGCGGTACGCCTCATAGGCGGCGAGGCTTTCGATATTGTAGACGCCATAGGCCAGCGTCGATGACCCCTCATGCGGCGCGTAATAGCCGATCAGGTCAGCCCCGCAGCGCGGGATCGCCTGCCCCCAGTTCCGGGCGTATTCCTCGAACTGGGCCTTCTTCGTCGGGTCGATATGATAGCGGATGAAACATGTCAGCATGGTGTGCGCTCCTTCTTGTGCCTTCTGTCTAGCCGATTGCGCGACACGGATACTTCGCTTACGGTCGAACCATGAAAGAAGGCCCGGATATCGCCATCCTTGCTGCGCTGATCGGCGATCCGGCGCGCGCCAACATGCTCACCGCGCTGATGACGGGCCGCGCCCTGACCGCGACGGAACTGGCGGCGGAGGCGGGGGTCGGCGCGCCGACGGCCTCGGCGCATCTGAAGAAGCTGGCGGAGGCAGGCTTGCTGACCCTGCGAAAACAGGGCCGCCATCGGTATTTCGCGCTCGCCGATGAAGATGTCAGCCGGGTGCTGGAAGGTCTGATGGGCCTCGCGTCGAAGCGCGGTGCGATACGCACGCGGCAGGGGCCGCGCGACCCGGCGCTGCGGCGGGCGCGGGTGTGCTACAACCATCTCGCCGGGGAAATGGGTGTGCGGATGTTCGACAGCCTCCGCGCCGCCGGGCATGTGGAAGGGGACGAGGAAAATGTCCTGCTGACACCGTCCGGGCGGGATTTCGCCGAAGGTTTCGGGATAGACCTGAAGGCGCTGGAGGCGAAGCGCCGCCCCCTCTGCCGATCCTGCCTCGACTGGTCAATGCGCCGGACGCATCTGGCGGGCTCGCTCGGCATTGCGCTGCTCGACGGGATGTATCAGCGCGGCTGGGCGCGTCGGGTCGAAGGCACGCGGGTCGTCGCATTCTCGCCGGAGGGAGAGCGGCAATTCGCGCGCCTTTTCGGGGCAAAGACGATGGTTAAGGACTCGCCAGCCGCGCAATCGTCGTCGCGTTCAGCGATGTGATCCAGAGCGCGCCATCCGCATCCCGCACCGCGCCTGTCGTCAGGGGATAGACACCTGCCGGGTCCTGCCACGTCTCCATCACGGTGCCGGTTTCATCCAGATGGATTACGAAACCGTGGCTGACCGCCTTTGGCCGCAGCGCTGCGGGCAGTCGCTGCACCACGGACCGAACGAAGGGCCAGCCTGCCAGCATGTCGACCAAGGGCGCGCGTTTCGACACCAGCCCCATCAGGAACCCGCCCTCCGCGTCGCGGTTGATGTTGTCGGGAAAGCCGGGAAGGTTCTCCAGCACAGCCTCCACCTCGCCGGTGCGCGGCCCCGCGATCCAGAGGCGGCGCAGGGCATATTCGCCGGTTTCGATGAAATAGAGCCACAGCCCGTCCGGCCCCATCGCGACACCATTGGCAAAGCTGATCCCGGTCAGCTTCACCTCCGCCTCGCCCGTTGCCGGGTCCCAGCGGAGCAACCGTCCGGTGCGGCCATGTTCCAGCAATTCCAGATAACTTCCCTCCAACGTGCCACCGCTCACCTCCGCTCCGAATTTGGTGGAGGCATCGGAAAACCAGACGGCCCCATCCGGTGCAACGTCGAGATCATCGGCATAGAGAATGGGCGATCCGGTGGATGTGCGATCCGCCAGCACCGTCGTCTTTTCCGCCGTGACCAGCAACAGACCCCGATACGCATCGGCGACATAGAACCCGCCCCCCGGTGCGGCCTCCATTCCCAGGGGGCGACCGCCGGTCGTGGCCCAGACCGACATCGCACCATCCGTCCCTCGGCGCAGGATGTTTCCCTCAGCCGTGGCGATGTAGAGCGCGCCGTCAGGGCCGAGCGCCGCATCCTCCGGCCCGTGGTTGCCCATGATCTCCACCCGCTCCGCCGCCGCGAGGCGTTCATTCGCGGCATAGACACCGACATATCCCTCATCCTGCGGCGCGTCCCAGGCGACGGGCGCGACGGGAACCGGCCAGAACAACAGATAGGCGATCCCTGCCAGGATCATTGCGATAAGGTTTTTCCGGATCATGGTCGTGCCCCCCTTTGCTCGCGCACTAAACAGCGTAATCTAATCCAGAGCCATCAAAATGCAGGTCCGTTTGCGCGGAATGACCTTTAATCGAATCGAGGGACGACATGTCGGAACCATTCACCGGCGGATGCCTGTGCGGCGCGGTGCGCTATGCCGTCAGCGAGGGAGAAAGCAAACCCTATCTCTGCCATTGCTCTGATTGCCGGCGTTATGCCGGAGCGGCCTTTCATGCCGCCATTGTCGTTGCGGCGGATACCGTCCGTGTCGAAGGGCAGCCGGCACGGTCGATTGCGACCGCCGACAGCGGGCGCAGCATCGCGCGCTATTTCTGCGCGGATTGCGGCGGGCATCTCTTCACCTCCCCCTGGCCTGCGGTGACGCGGTATTCGGTCAAGGCGGGCACGATGGACGATCCGGCCAGCTTTCGGCCCGAAGCCGAAATCTGGACGAAGAGCAGGCTCGACTGGGTCAGCCCTGTCGCAGGGGCCGATCAGTTCGAAGAGGGATTCATCGGCGGATTAACCATAGGCGCACTGCCAGCGGCAAAGGGTTAATGCTTTCGAATCCAGTAATCCCGGCTATCGTGTTCACACTATGTTCACTTTGCCCGCATCCGATACCCTCGCGCCCGGTCAGATCATCGCTCGTGGGGTGTGCCGATTTCTGATCGACGAAGGGCTTGCGCCGGTCACGGAATTCAGCCCCGCCTCCGGTATGCGGACCGACATCACCGCCCTGACGCGGGATGGCGAGATCTGGGTGGTGGAGTGCAAGTCTTCCCTCGCCGATTTCCAGACCGACCGGAAATGGCGCGGATATCTCGACTGGGCTGACCGGTTCTTTTTCGCGGTGCCCGGCACCTTCCCGCTGGAGGTTCTGCCAGAGGAAGAGGGGCTGATCCTCGCTGACGGGTTCGGGGCGGAAATCGCACGCCCCGCGATCCATCGCCCGCTTTCCGCCGCACGGCGCAAGGCACAGATGCTGAAGATCGGGCGTGTGGCGGCGCTGCGGTTACGGGGCCACGCCGATCCGGGCCTTGCGGCGATGATGGGCGGCACGTTCGGTTCGGTGGGAGCCGATTCAGGTGGGGCCGAAGATCACGCGGGCTGACAGGCCCTTTTCCGGCGCGGTGACGATTTCGAACCGCGCGCCCATCGCCTCCGCCAATGCCTTGCAATTAGGCAGGCCGAGGCCACCCGTTCGGCCCACAGGCTGCGGCGCGCCGAAGGGCGACATCGCGGCGGCCAGCGCCGCGTCCGCCATTCCGGGGCCATCGTCGCTCACCTCGATCACGACTGATGCCCCATCCAGCCACGCGGCAAGGCGAACTGTACCGCCTGCTGCGACTGCATGTGACAGCGCGTTGCCGATCAGGTTGTCGAGGATGCGATGCAGGCTTTCCGCGTCCGCTTCGACCGTCAGGGCCGGGTCGGGATCGACAACGATCAGACTGGCCCCCAGCGCCGCCGCCCGTGGCCGATGCAGGCGCGCCGAAGCATTCAGGATCGGGCCGAGTGCGACAAGTGCCGCGCCTTGCGCCGCGCCTTCAATAATCTGGTCGATGATGCCCTGAAGCCTGCGGCAGGCGGTGCCGATGTCGGCCAGATATCCGGCGCGTTGCGCGGCGGTCATGTCATCGCCCGACAGCGCCAGAAACTCGGCAAAGCCCTGAACCGCCATCAGCGGCGAGCGGAGGTCATGCGCCAGCGCGGCAACCGCCGATTCACGCCGCGACCCTGCCAGTGGTGTGGGAACCAGCGCCGGGCGGTCGGTCTGATCGCTGAATTCCGCAATCGCAGACACCATTCCACTGACCGGGTCGCGCATCCGCCGCAGCGAAATACGGAACGCGGCAGCGTCCGATCCGACATGCAACAGCGCCTTGCGGCTGAACGTGCCATCCGCAAACGTCGTCGCCAGCGCGGCCTGTGCATCCGCCGGGTCGATGAACCGATCCCGAAACAGGCTGCTGGCATCGGGGAAGCAGCGCCTGTCCGCCTCGTTTCGGGTCAGCACACCCCCCGCGGCATCGACGATGGCCATCGCTTGCGGCGCGGCATCGAACCCGGCCTGCATCCGCGCCAGAACCGCATCAGTGGGCGGGTCGATCTCGGTCAGAGAGACGTGGAGCATCAGACGCTCTCCGCCCCCCTCCACCATCCTGCATTCGGCCACCGTCAGGATCGGCGCGCCGCGCGGGGTAAAGATCAGCCGCCCGGTGCCGCTGCCGCCCTCCGCGATCTCCGCCTGTCGCGCTGCAAGGGCGCGCACGGTCTCATCGCCCGGCGCAAAAATCCGCTCTGTCAGGTCGATCAGGCTGTCTTCGCACCAGAAGGCAAGCCCCGCTTCGTTCGCCCATGTCAGACGCAGGCGCTGCGGGTCCCACCTGAATTCGGCGCGCTGTCTGCGCAAGGCGTCGGTGCCACTCACCTACCGCCTTTGGGTCCCTTTGCGCCGCGCGCTGCGGGCTTTCCGCCTGTCTTCGCAGCACCACCTTTGCCGCCGCGCCCCGCGCTGCGGGCCTGTGCAGCGGCAGCGCGCAGTTCCTCCGCGATCTCCTCGGCCTCCTCCGGTTCGAAATCCATCGGGATCTGGCTCGTCTCGGTTTCGATATAGATTCGGACCATGCCGGCCGAGGTCGGTCCAATCTGGAGGTTCGCTGCCTCTTCGGTCTGCTTGTTGATGCTCATGGCTGATGCTCCTTTTCCTTCTGATCGCGCGGATGCGGGCGCTGTGCAAGTCTCCTGCGTCGCGCGCTTGCAAATTCGCGAGGTGCGGGATAGATCACCGGCACGAAACAGCACATGCTGTATCTGCGCCGATGTAGCTCAGTTGGTTAGAGCACTAGATTGTGGATCTAGGGGTCCCCCGTTCGAGCCGGGGCATCGGTACCATCATTCGAAAAGCCCGGGCTTCGGCCCGGGTTTTTCTTTTTGGCTTAGGCCCGCACAAAAAAAGACCCGGGCCGAAGCCCGGGTCAGTTGAGGTAATCCAAAGATCACCCCGGGGATTTGTGGAACCAGGGGCCGGTCAGCCCTTGGTGAATTCAGGATAGGCTTCCATGCCCAGCTCGGAGGTGTCGAGACCCGTGATCTCCACCTCTTCGCTGACGCGGATACCGCCCATGGCGACCTTCAACACAACCCATACGACCGCCGACACAACGAACACGAACACGCCGACAACAACGATCGAGAAAAGCTGCGTCGTGATGCTCGCATCGCCATTGGTGAACACAACGGCGATGGTGCCCCAGATGCCCGCAATCAGGTGGACCGGGATCGCACCGACAACATCGTCGATCTTCAGCTTGTCGAGCAGCGGCACCGTGAAGACCACGATCACGCCGCCGACGGCACCAATCAGGATGGATGCGCCGAGGCTGGGGGTCAGCGGCTCTGCCGTGATCGACACGAGACCGGCGAGAACGCCGTTCAGCACCATCGTCAGGTCGACCTTCTTGAACATCACCTGCGTCAGGATCAGGGCGGCAATCGCACCGCCTGCACCGGCTGCGTTGGTGTTCGCGAAGATGCGGCTGATATCGGCCACATTACCGGCGGAGTTCATGTAGAGCTGCGAGCCGCCGTTGAAGCCGAACCAGCCGAGCATCAGGATGAACGTGCCAAGCGTTGCGAGGGTCAGGTTCGACCCCGGCATCGGGCTGACGCGGCCATCCTTGTACTTGCCGATACGCGGCCCGAGGATCAGGGCCCCCGCAAGCGC
Organism: uncultured Candidatus Planktophila sp.; assembly: GCA_964352385.1. Classification (GTDB taxonomy): domain Bacteria; phylum Pseudomonadota; class Alphaproteobacteria; order Rhodobacterales; family Rhodobacteraceae; genus Pikeienuella. The sequence goes on along the minus strand of CAYGRU010000004.1, from coordinate 50,509 downwards.
GGCCCAGCCACCCACAGAGTGAACGACGGTGGAGCCCGCAAAATCGAGGAAGCCCATTTCGTTGAGCCAGCCGCCGCCCCATTTCCACGAAGCCTGGATCGGGTAGATGAAACCGGTCAGAACGACGATGAAGGCAAGGAAGGGCCAGAGCTTGATCCGCTCCGCCAGCGTCCCCGAAACGATGGAGGCGGTGGTGGCGCAGAACATCAACTGGAAGAAGAAATCAGACCCGACCGACGCATAGGAAAGATCCGGCTCCGTATCGGCGAGGCCGACCGGATCGAGCGATGTCAGCGAAAACGCGCCGAGATAGTTGGTGATGGTCCAGCCATCACCCGGATACATCAGGTTATAGCCGACGAGGTAGTAGAGGACCGCGGCAATCCCGAACAACGCGACGTTCTTCGTCAACTGCATGGTAACGTTCTTGGTCCGCACGAGACCGGCCTCGAGCATGGCGAACCCGGCGGCCATGAACATGACCAGAAACCCGGCCACGAGGAACATGAACGAGTTCAGAATATAGCCGATCTCGGCAAGCAATGGCGGATTGATGTCCTGTGCAAATGCCGGACCGGCAAATGCGGCGAGCGCGGCTGCGATACCTGCGCTTTTCATAAGATTACTCATGGTCGTAATGTCCCCTTGTTTCAGCGCGCGCATCACAGCGCGTCATCGCCCATTTCGCCGGTGCGCACCCGCACCGCCTGTTCGATATCCCAGACGAAGATTTTGCCGTCGCCGATCTTGCCGGTCCGGGCGGTCTTGGTGATCGTCTCGACAATCTTGTCGACCTGATCGTCCGGGGCGGCGATTTCGAGCCGGATCTTCGGCACGAAGTTCACGACATATTCCGCGCCGCGATAGATTTCGGTATGACCGCTCTGGCGACCATAACCCTTGACCTCGGACACCATCAGCCCCTGCACGCCAATCGACGTCAGGGCCTCACGGACTTCCTCCAGTTTGAAGGGCTTCAGTACAGCTGTGACTAATTTCATGTGATCCCTCTTTCCGCACACCACGATGGCGATGCACACAAAGGGATCTATGCAAATGTCATGCCAAAACAGAAAAAACGCGTAAGAGATTGATTTTACGAATCTAACAAGCCTCACCCAAGCAACAGCCATCAGCGCACGCCAATGCCGCGCCAATGACTGCATGATTTTTAGGCAATTTATCCGGGAAGGCTAAATTTTAGCTCTTGTGGAGTCTCAGGAAATCCAGAAACCATTTCGCAGCCCAGTCATTGTTCAGCGGAAGCGAATTTCGCGCCAGCGCCGCATCGCTCAATGCCTCAGGAAAGGCCACGCCGCGCCGGGTTGCGATAAGCTCTTCGACAAATTCCGCGCTCATCTCCGGATGGGGCTGAATCGACATCGCATAGGGGTGATCCGGGTCGCCATAAAGAAGCGCGGCATTCTCGCAGAACGCCGATGACGCGACAGGGGTCGCATCCGGTGGCAATGCGATGACCTGATCCTGATGCACTGCCTCGATCCGGATGCTGCCTGGTGCATCCGACATCCAGCCGGGCAGATCCTTGGTCACATATTCATGCGGGCCAAGGCCCCAGCCCTTTTCCGATTTGACGGCCTTGCCGCCCAACGCCTCCGCCATGACCTGATGGCCAAAACAGACGCCGATCATCGGCACCCGCGCCCCAGCGCAGGCCCGGATGAAGTCCTTCAGCGGTGGCAGCCAGAAGTGGTCTTCGTATACGCCATGCTTGGAGCCTGAAATGATCCAGCCATCGACGACATCGGGCGCATCGGGAAACTCCCCCTCCACCACGCGCCAGCCCTGAAATTCGAGGTTCGGGTCTGCCTGGGTCAGGAACCGGGTGAACACGCTGTCATATTCGCCCCACCGGGGCGCCATTTCCTCCGGCAAAAGGCCAGCCTGCAACACACCGATCTTCATATCTGTCTCCGTCGCGCCAGCGCATATTTGCCCAGCCTATAGCGGGCCAACGCAATCAGGTGAAGGTCGAAAATTGCGCCTGCCGCGATGGTGATGAATTCAGCCCAGCTTGACGATCCGCATGCCATCTTCCGGCGCGCTTTCACCCGCCAGTTCATCGCGCAGCCATTCCAGCAACGCGACATATTCGGGCCGCGTTTCCGACCCGGCCGGACAGACGAAATTGAAATGCGCGCCGGTGTCGATGGCAATGTCGAACGGCGCGACCAGACGGCCCGCCCTGATATCGCTGGCCGCAAGCGAAAGACGGCCCAGCGCGACGCCACCCCCCTCCGCCGCCGCCGCTAAGGCGTGATCGGCGTTGGAAAATTTCGGGCCCTTGCGCCAGTTCGCGGTGACCCCCGCCGCCTCCAGCCAGTCGCCCCAGTTGGGGGGGCGGACCATGATCGACAGCGATTCATCGTGAATGAAGGAATGGTTCTTCAGGTCGTCCGGCGTTTTCAACTGCGCCGCCAGCGCCGGACTACAGATCGGTGTCATCAACTCGTGGATCAACGTTTCGGTGTAACAGCCCGGTTCATCATCCTGCCGCGTGAACCGGATCGCGGCATCCACTTCATCGCGGTCAAAATCGAGCTTTTTCAACGATGCGACGATCCGCACCTCGATATCCGGGTGCCGCTCGATGAACCGGAATATCCGGGGCGCGAGCCATTTCGAGGTGAAGGCAGGCCCGGCGGTCAGCACCAGACCGCGCCCCTCGCGCATCTTGTTCACATTGCGCACCGCCGCTTTCAGCGCATCGAACCCCTCCGACACGCCCGGTGCCAGCAGGCGCCCTGCCTCTGTCAACTCGACAGCGCGGTTCAGCCGCCGGAACAGCGGCACACCGATATCGGTCTCAAGGCTTTTGATCTGATAGCTGAGCGCGGCGGGCGTTACATAGAGTTCATCTGCCGCCTTGGCGAAACTCAGGTGACGCGCCGCTGCCTCAAAGGCACGCAGCGCGGTCAGCGGGGGCAGGCGATCAGTTAAGCCCATCTTGACTGAACCTTGTGAAGAACTGATTTGTTGCAGCGCAAGGTAATCCCTAGATGTTGTTCCATCAAGGCAATCATGCCGCGAAGACCTGAAAGGACTGTGGTCATGGAAAATTTGTCGATCTCGGAACGCGACATTCAGAACGGCATTCAGAATGGGCGGCGGTTGCGTTCGCTGGCGTTTTTGTCAGCTTTTCAGTATCTGGCCCGTCAGATCAGCGGCGCAGTTCGCCGCGAAGATCCTGCAAATGCCGATTGCCGTGCCTCCTGACGCATCTGCCAATGCGATACGCGGAACATGATGCGCAGTGCGCAATTCTTGTGCACTGCAAGAAACGCCGCCATATCTGACGGGCGGCTTGCGCGCTCCGCTTGCAGCGTCACTTGCGGTCAGGCAAATTCAGTTTATCCAACATCTGGCCCGACTCCGGTCAGGAACGCGGTCAACGGGGCCCACATTTCCCGTGCGGCGTCCTGACTGACCACCATTCCGACATGGCCGGAGGACGGACGCACGATGCGCGCATCCGCCAGAAGGTCGCCCAGAACCTCGGTCGCCCCCGGCGGTGTGATACTGTCGGCACGGGCGGCGACGATCAGGGTCGGTACGGTGATCGCATCAGGCCGGATGCGCACGCCGTCCACGACCCAAAGGCCACGGCCCGGCAGATCGTTCAGATGCCAGTCGATCAGCGCCTCATGGGCCGCGGGGCCTGACAAGGGCGGGCCTGCGTTCAGCCAATCCTCCAGCAGCACGAATTTCCGCGCGGCATCGGATTCGGGGTCAAGGCCAGCGAAGCGGCGGAACTTTCGCGCCGCGAGGCCGGGATCGAGTTGCGCAAAGACGGCCTGCAATGCCGTGACCGGGATCGTGCCGAACGCCGATGCGACGCTTGCGATCTGTTGCCCCAAGCGCCCCTCGTCGCCGCTGATCCCAAGCGCGGCGAGCGCGCTGCGCATCGGGCGCATGTTCGAAAACCGCCACGGCGCGCCCATCAGCGCCATCCGGCCCACTTGGTCATGCCGCAGCGCTGCCAAAGCGACGGTCAACGTCCCCCCCATGCAATAGCCGAGCAACGACACCCGCCGGGCGGCTGTTGCCACGCTGACGAAATCGAAGGCAGGAACGAGTCGGTTCTGCAGGTAGTCGGTCAGCGAAAATCCTTGCTCCTCCTGCCCCGGTTTGCCCCAGTCCAGCAGCAAGGGCCGAAGCCCGGCCTCCGCCAGATGCCGCATCAGAGAGCAATCATGGTCGAGATCGAGAATCTGATAGGAATTGATCAGCGACGGCGCGACCAGAACCGGCAGCGCGTCAGGCCGCGAAGCGCCGTAATCGAACAGCCGGGCAGACCCAAGCCGCCAGATCACCGGCGGCTCCGCCAGATCGCGCTGGTGTTTGCTGTGCTGGTAAAGGCGGATGCCCGCTGCCATCTGTGCCAGCCGCGATGCCGCTTCGATCCGCAAGGCGACCGCCATTTCCGGTGTCGATACGGCGCTCATCGCCGCTGCGAGTTCAACCTCCTCCGCCGTCGGCTCCGCCCCCCACGGAAATCGGGCGGACGCGGCGAGCGGCGACAGTCGGGCACCGGTCTCGAACAGTTCGGCGGCGGAGGCGAGGTGCATGACCAGCGGCGACGGCGCGCCGAGCCTGTGCGGTGGCACTGTCCGATCTTCGTCGATGGGTCGGGCCACCCGCACGAAAGTCAGTCCAGATCGTCAGGATAGGACAGCGCCAGAAGATCGGGGCCGGTGCGTGCCAGCGCTGACATGTGTCGCTCCCACATATCCAGATACCGGCGGGCCAGTTCGGCACGCGCAGCAGCCATGACGGCGGGATCGCTGGCCGCGCCGTGATCGGCGAGGTCGGTCAACGGTTCAACGGCATCCTGGTTCACGGACATTGGGGCAAGATAGAAGCTCGGCATCATTCAGTCCATCGGACCTGTCGCTGTCCGCTGTGGCAGCGGATCACGGCGCGATCAAGGCGGGGTTTCTCGCGGCGCGGCAAAATCAGGTTGCAGTGCAGTGCGATGGGGGAATATGCTGAGAAACTGAGCACTTTTGGGGAGCAAACAAGATGACGGCGACCGGCGCAGCCAAATCGTCCGACGGTGACACGGCCATCGTCATCAAGAAATACGCGAACCGCCGCCTCTATAACACGGCGCGCAGCAGCTATGTGACGCTGGAGCATCTGTCGGAGATGGTGCGCGAGGGGCAGGATTTCATCGTTCGCGATGCCAAGACCGGCGATGACATCACCCGTTCAGTTCTGACACAGATCATCTTCGAGGAAGAGGGCAAGGGCGCATCCATGCTGCCGACCAACTTCCTGCGCCAGATCATCAGCCTCTATGGCGATTCGCTGCAAAGCGTCGTGCCCGGCTATCTCGATGCGTCGATGGAGACGTTCACCCGCCATCAGGAAGAGATGCGCATTCAGGTGAAGCGGATGTTCGGTGCCGCCTCGGGTATCGAGAATCTGGAGGCGATGACCCGCAAGAACATGGAATGGTTCGATCAGGCGATGCGGATGTTCTCCCCCTTCAAATCGGTCGGCACCGGTCACTCCCTGCGCGAAACCCCTGCCACGGAAAACAAGCCGGAGCCGTCAGGCCGGACAGAGGACCTCGATGCGCTGAAGGCCCAGCTTGAAACCATGCAGGCGCAACTGAACAAACTGTCCGGCAAGTCCTGATCCGGGGTCAGGCCTGAAGCCCCTGCGAGGTCACCGTGCACCCATCCGCCCAGACAAGCGCGGGACGACCGAACAGAAAACCCTGAAACCCGTCGACGCCAAGTCGCCCGAGGGTGCGCGCCTCGGCGGCGGTTTCGACATGTTCCGCGATCACCATCATGTCGAACTGCCGCGCGATGGCGGTCAGCGCCGAGACCATCATCCGGTTGTCGGGTGACTGGTCGATCCCGGTGATGAAGGCCCCGTCGATCTTCACCATGTCGAAGCGGAAATCCCGCAGGTGCCGGAAGGATGTCCGCCCCGCCCCGAAATCATCCAGCGCCAATGCGGCCCCTTGCGCACGGATCAGCATGAACAGCGTCGCCGCCGCCGCACAGTCGGACAGCGCGGCATCCTCGGTCACCTCGACGATCAGCCGCTCGGCAGCACGCGGTGCGCGCATGGCGAGGTCGGAAAACACATCGCCCCAGCCGCCCCGCGCAATCGAGCCTCGTGACAGATTGACCGACAGGCGCAGTCCGGGATCAGCGGCCAGATGATCGAAGGCGAGGCGCAGCACCGCGATATCGGCCGCCTCCGTCATGTCGAGACGGGCGAGGACAGGCATGAAATGACCCGCGGCAAGCGGTTGTCCCTGCGGGCCGGGAATGCGGATCAGCGCCTCGCGGAACATGATGCGACCGGGGTTTTCGGCGGATACAACCGATTGCAACGCGATGCTGACCTGCCCGGCACGGATCGCCGCCAAGGCCCGGCGCGCAGTCCCGATGTCACCGGCCCCACCCGCCACATCGTCGAGCAGCGAAAGGCGGATCTGCGCCTGATCTTCCTGCGCCCGATCATGGGCCGCCAGCGCACCATCCATCAGTGCCGCCGCATCCGACAAGGGCGTCCGCGCACCGGCGGCGCAGGCACCGATGCGCAGTTCCACGTTGATCTGCACCTCGCCCGCCCTGATGCTTCCCGGCACAAGAATAGCGAGGTCCCCAATCGCGGACAGCAGCCGCGCTGCCACAGCGTCCGGAAAGCCCGCCAGCGGCACAGCATCCCCTTCGCGCATCGCGATGACGAACTTGCCCCCCGACAGGCGCGCAAAGACCGCATCCGGGGGCAAGACGGCACCGATCCGGGCACGAAGGGTCACCAGCATCCGGTCGCCGGCAGCGTGACCATGAACGCGGTTGACCGCTTTCAGGTTTGCAACGGACAAGACGACAACGACGACCGGCCCCCGCAACGCGGAGATCCTCTCCGGCATGTCATCCCGCCCGACAAACCGACCGGCATGTTCTGAAATCGGCATGATCTTTCCCATCCTGTCTCCCCCGCTCCAAGGCTTCAACGTCGCGTCCGCAGCGACCTGTAAACGAATCAATTCAGCTTCGTCGCCAAATGTTCTATTATTGTTCCTATCAGAGATTCGCAGGGAAAGAGTTAATGGAACATAAGGCCAGATGCCCGTGGTGCGGCGACGATCCGCTCTATGTCGCCTATCATGACAATGAGTGGGGCCGACCAGAGCGTGACCCGCGTGCCCTTTTCGAAATGCTGATGCTGGAGGCATTTCAGGCCGGATTGTCCTGGTACACCATCCTGAAAAAACGCCCGGCATTTCGCGAGGCGTTCAAGGGTTTCGCGCCGGAGGTCGTCGCACGTTTCGGGCCCGATGATGTGGACCGTCTGCTGGCCGATGCCGGGATCATCCGCCACAGAGGCAAGATCGAGGCGACGATCACCGGCGCACAGAAATGGCTGGAGATTGAATCGAGGGGCGGGTTTTCCGCGTTCATCTGGGATTTCGTTGATGGGCAGCCCGTGCAGAACCGGTTCACGACGATGGCGGAGGTTCCGGCAGAAACCCCCGTCAGCGCCCGACTTTCAAAGGCGCTGAAGGCGGAGGGGTTCAAGTTCTGCGGGCCGACCATCGCCTATGCGTTCATGCAGGCGACCGGCATGGTGAACGACCACTTGATCACCTGCCCGCATCATGCGGTGGCGGCGAAACCTTAACGGCCCTCGCCGAACTTGCCCGCGATCAGATCGGCAAGCGCGGCCAGAAGCGCATCTGCTTCCGGTCCGCTCGTCTCCACCTCGATGGTCTGGCCCTTTGCCGCCGCAAGCATCAGAAGGCCCATGATGGAATCGCCGCTGACGCGCATACCCTCGCGTTCCACCGCAGCGCGCGCATCGAACCGTTCCACCGTCTCGACGAATTTCGCCGATGCGCGGGCGTGCAGCCCTCGCTCGTTCATGATTTCGAATATGCGTTTCTGCTGCATACGGCCGGGTCAAACAGCCTTTGCCCGCAACATTCGCGATGCGGTGTCGATATATTTGCGACCGGCCTCGATGGCCTGATCCGCCGCCTCTGCCATCGGGCGATCGCGCAACTTGGCCAGTTTCACTAGCAAGGGCAGGTTTGCGCCATAGATCACCTCAACGCCGTTCCGACCGGAACAACCGATGGCGAGGTTGCACGGGGTGCCACCGAACATGTCGGTGATGACGATGACGCCATCGCCCTTGTCGACAGCATCAATCGCAGCGAAAATCTCTGCCTGCTTGGCCGAAAGATCGTCTTCAGGGGCTGTCGAGACGGAAACGACGCCGCTTTGCGGGCCGACCACGTGGATGGTCGCTGCCAGCAGCTCATGCGCCAGCCCGCCATGCGCGACAATGACCATTCCGATCATACACAGACCCCATTCACCACAGCGACTCAGTTTTCCACTGTCACAGCTTCGTCGCAGATGTCCGCATGTGCAAGCGGCGGCTGGTCGCGGCCTACGGCAAGGTCGGGGTCCAGCGGCGCGCCGAACCGCAGGGCGGCGAACAATGCCGCCGGATGGATGCCGGTCGCAGGTGCCGCGATCATAGGCAGAACCTTGCCCAGCGCAGACCAGTGACGCGCCGGGGGAAGGCGTTCGGTCGTGACGCGACCCAGATCGACCACCAGCGCCACCGGGGTCGGGCGCGCCGCAGGCAATGACAGGATGCCGATGCCGCGCGCCTCGATCAGCGCATCCTGTCGCCATTGTCCGGGCCGGTCCGCCACAAGCTCGCCACGGACGAGTGTCAGCCGCACCAGATCGTCCGCCACCAGACCGGCGCCGAGGGCGATCAGATCAAGCGCAAGCGCCGATTTACCCGCGCCCGATGCGCCAAGGATCAAAAGCCCGCGCCCGTCCAGCGCGACAACGGTGCCATGCAGCGTCATCTGATGCGGTATTTCCTGTTCAGTATCGCCAGGGATGGTCATAGCGGCAGTTCGAACACGAACCGCGCGCCCTTCGGTTTTGCGTCCGCCCCCGGCACGTCTCGTCGGTTTTCGGCCCAAATCGTGCCGCCATGCGCCTCGATGATCTGACGGGAAATCGACAGGCCCAGACCGGAGTGATTGCCAAATTCCTCGTGATCGGGCCGTTCCGAATAGAACCGCTCGAAAATCGTCCCGAGATTGGCTTCGGGGATTCCCGGCCCGTCATCCTCCACCGTCACGCGGACGGAGGATGCACGCGCAAAGGCTGCGATCCGCACTTCGCCGCCCTTGGGCGAGAATGACAGCGCGTTGCCGACGAGGTTCTGCAAGACCTGTCCGATCCGGCCCTGAAGGCCCTTCACCTGCAATTCCGGCTGGCTCTCCTCGATCCGGATGCTGGCGCTGCGCGCCTCGGCCTGTGCGCCGTTCATGTCGGCAATGGCCTGCACCAGCTCGATCATGTCGAAACGCTCCATCTCTTCCCGCGTCAGCTCAGCGTCGAGCCGGGATGCGTTGGAGATGTCCGTGACCAGCCGGTCCAGCCGCCCGATGTCTTTTTCGATCACCGCCAGGAGGCGCGCCTGCATGTCAGGGGTTTTTGCGATCCGCAGGGTTTCCACCGCCGAGCGGAGCGAGGTGAGCGGGTTCTTGATCTCATGCGCCACGTCGGCGGCGAAGCTCTCGATCGCGTCGATCCGTTGATAAAGCGCCTCCGTCATCCGCCGCAGGGCGGACGAGAGATAGCCGATTTCGTCGGTTCGCGCCGTCAGATCGGGAAAGCGGATGCGCTGCGGGTTGATCGGGCGGGCCTCCGCCGTGCCGCCGGCCTCCGCTGCCTCCGCCAGCCGGCGAATCGGCTTGGCGATGGTGTTCGCCAGCAGGACCGAGAGCGCCAGCGAAATGGTCAGTGCGACCAGAAACACCTGGATGATCGCCATACGTTCGGCCCGAACAATCTCGTCAATATCACCGCCCTCGGTCGACAACATCAGGACGCCCAGCACAGCCTTGAACCGCTGGATCGGCACGGTGACGGAGACGATCAATTCACCCTCGGAATTCAACCGCTCCCACCGCGCGACGCCGCCGCGCAGCGCGGTATAGACCTCGTTATCCTGCGCAACGCCGGTCAGAGGGGTTTCCTGATAGATCGGCGGCTTGCCGGTAAAGAACTCCAGCACGTCCTGATAATATCGCTCGACGGTTGAGAGGAAAGGCTCGTTCGGGTGCTCGCCAGGTGGCGGCAGGGGCAGGGTCTCGATCTGTCCCGCGCCGCGCAGCAGGGATCGCGTATCGCCGGTCAACCGCCCGGCGCGGTCGAAAATCTGTGCCCGCACCCCGGTCGGCTGCACCAGTCGCCGCAAGACGACATTGGCCCGAACCGGGTCGAACCGGGTGCCGTTCGGGCCGGTCCCCGACGCCTCCGCGACGGCAGCGGCAATGATCTCGCCCTGGGTCTCGAGGCTCTGCGTCCGCATCTCGATCAGGCCGGATCGGAACTGGTTGAGATAGAGCACACCCGCGACCAGCAGACCCAGCCCGATCAGGTTGAAGGCGACGATCCGGCGCGACAGGGAATTCGTTGCAGATATGCCGCCACGGCGCATGTTGTTTCGAATGCGGCGGTGGCGTCCACGCGCCGATTCCCGGCTGCGGCGGCGGTCTTCGGTGACAAGGCCGAGCATGTCGCGCGCCTGAAACAGCAGGTCCTGGACGACTGTAAAGCTTTCGCGATCCTTGCGGCGCTTTCGCTTCTTGTGTGGCTCTGAAAGGTTCATGCGCCCTCGTCGAAGGCCCGCCTTCAGACCTCCTTGTAACGATATCCTACGCCATAGAGTGTCTCAATTGAGGCGAAATCATCAGCCACGGCACGAAACTTCTTGCGAACGCGCTTGATGTGACTGTCGATCGTGCGGTCATCGACATAGACCTGATCGTCATAGGCGGCGTCCATAAGCTGATCTCGGCTTTTCACGAATCCGGGCCTTGTGGCCAGCGCATGCAGGATCAGGAATTCGGTCACCGTCAGAACGACAGTCTTGCCCTCCCATGTGCAGGCATGGCGCAGCGGGTCCATCACCAGCTTGCCGCGTTGCAGGACCTTGTCGGCCTCCGCCCGCTCGCCGGTTTCATCCTGGGCTTCGCGGCGGCGCAGGACGGCGCGGATACGCTCGATCAGCAGGCGCTGCGAGAACGGTTTGCGGACATAATCATCCGCCCCCATGCGCAGGCCCAGAACCTCGTCGATCTCCTCATCCTTCGAGGTCAGAAAGATCACCGGCATGTCGGATGTCTGGCGCAGGCGGCGCAACAATTCCATCCCGTCCATGCGCGGCATCTTGATGTCGAGAACGGCCATGTCCGGGGGGGACTGGTTCATCGCGGCCAAGGCCGATGCGCCATCCGTATATGTGCGCACCTCATAGCCTTCGTTTTCCAGCGCCATCTGAACGGATGTCAGAATGTTGCGGTCATCGTCTACCAATGCGATTACAGCCATAATGTCCCCCATCGGGCAGTGGCGTTTTGTTCTGTCCCTGTCCCTGTCTATAAGCGGGCTTCGCATCCTGCAATCCGGCATTCTGCGAAGCTGCGCCATTGTGGCCCAGAATTCGGGGCTTAACTCCGCTGGCGAGCATGATATAGCGCCTACACCTTCGGGTAGGTGCCGAATCGCAATAAACCATCACCTGCCCTGAAAAGGCCTGCCTGAAGGTGCGGGCGGGACAATAACAAGGTGTAGGCACACCGCGCGGCATCCGCGCACACAGGAGGAGCGTCCCTTCATGGCGACCACGACCATCGACAAGCCCGAAACAGACAAGCGCACCGGCGTTTTCAATCCTGCTGCGCCTTTGGCCAGCCTCGGCGTTTCCGGTCTTTCCGCCGTTCACTATAACCTCCGCAACGAGGGTCTGGTGCAGGCGGCAATCGAACGTGGTGAAGGTGAACTGGGTCAGGGCGGCGTCCTTCTGACGACGACCGGCAAGCACACCGGACGGTCCCCGAAGGACAAGTTCGTCGTTGACGAACCTTCTGTGAAGGACAGCATCTGGTGGGAAAACAACCCGCCGCTTGCACCTGCCGCGTTCGAGGTGCTGAAAAAGGACATGTTCGCCCATATGGCGGGCCGTGAATATTTCGTGCAGGACCTGTTCGGCGGTGCCGATCCCGCCTATCGCCTCAACGTGCGGCTGGTGACCGAACTGGCATGGCACGGCCTGTTCATTCGCCACCTGCTGCGCCGCCCCGATCTTGAAGAACTGGCGACCTTCATCCCCGAATTCACCGTCGTGAACTGCCCCAGCTTTCTGGCAGACCCCGCAAAGCATGGGTGCCGGTCCGAGACGATCATCGCGATCAGCTTTGAACAGAAACTGATCCTGATCGGCGGTACATCCTATGCCGGCGAGAACAAGAAATCGGTATTTTCCGTCCTCAACTACCTGTTGCCCGCGAAGGGCGTGATGCCGATGCATTGCTCGGCCAACCACGCGCCAGGCGATCCCGATGATGCGGCGGTGTTCTTCGGCCTGTCCGGCACCGGAAAGACAACACTGTCCGCCGACCCGGAGCGGATTCTGATCGGTGACGATGAACATGGCTGGTCGGATACCGGCACCTTCAATTTCGAAGGCGGCTGTTATGCCAAGACCATTTCCCTGTCGCCCGAGGCGGAGCCGGAGATTTTCGCGACCACCACCAAATTCGCGACCGTGATCGAAAACATGGTCTATGACCCGATCACCAAGGAACTGGATTTCGAGGATGACAGCCTGACGCAGAACATGCGCTGCGCCTATCCGCTCGAATACATCTCCAATGCGTCCGCTACCGCACGGGGCGGCATCCCCAAGAATGTCGTCATGCTGACCTGCGACGCCTTCGGTGTTCTGCCGCCGATCGCCCGGCTGACCCCGGCGCAGGCGATGTATCATTTCCTGTCCGGCTTCACTTCGAAAGTGGCCGGAACCGAGAAGGGCGTGACCGAGCCGACGCCGACATTCTCCACCTGCTTCGGCGCGCCGTTCATGCCGCGCCGGCCAGAGGTGTATGGCGCCCTGCTGCGCGACAAGATCGCCGAACATGGGTCAACTTGCTGGCTGGTGAATACCGGCTGGACCGGCGGCGCGCACGGCACCGGGTCGCGCATGCCGATCCGGGTGACACGCACCTTGCTGACCGCAGCCCTGAACGGATCGCTGAATCAGGCAGAGTTCCGCAAGGACCCGAATTTCGGCTTCGATGTGCCGGTGTCCGTGGAAGGCGTCGCCGATGTGATCCTCGACCCGCGCCGGACATGGGACAGGCCCGACAGCTATGACCGTCAGGCCCAGCGCCTTGTCGACATGTTCATCAAGAACTTTGCGCAATACGAGGAGCATGTGACCAACGAGGTGAAGGCCGCTGCGCCGCATGCGCGCTGAACAGGCCTTCGCATCCCGGCTCCGGGCGCTGCTGTCACAAATCGGCGGGCGGTGATGAAACACGCCGCCGTCGCTGCCGGTCACAAGCTGACCGCTGAAACCGCTGCTGAAGTGCTGCGCGCCGGGGGCAATGCGGTGGATGCCGCCATCGCCGGGGCGATGATGGCCTGCGTGGTGGAACCGGTTCTGGCATCCCTGCTCGGCGGCGGGTTCCTGATGGCACGCGATCCCTCCGGCAAGACCGCGCTGCTGGATTTCTTCGTCCAGACACCCCGCAAGAAACTCCGTGATTCCGAAATTGATCTGCGTGAGGTTTCCGCCGATTTCGGCGAGGCGACGCAGCGCTTTCACATCGGTGCGGCGACCATCGCAGTGCCCGGCGTCGCGCGCGGTCTGCGCATGGCGCATGATCGCAGGGGGCGGATGCCCTTCGCGGAACTGGCCGCCCCGGCGATCAGGGCCGCGCGGGACGGCGTGATGCTCAGCCCGATACAGGCGATGATCCTTGGCGTGGTGGCCCCGATCTTCACCGCCTCGCCCGCCGCGCTGCGCATCTTCGGGAACGGCGAGGCGTTGCTGAAGGCGGGTGAGACCTATCGCAACCCCGCACTTTCGGACGTGATGGAAACCTATGCCGCCGAAGGCGACCGGTTCATCCATGAGGGCGAGGTCGCGCAGGCGCTGCTGACGCTGGATGGCGGGCACCTGACCGCGCTCGACCTGCGTCGCTATCAGCCGGAGATCCGCGCGCCGCTGGTTGCAACGCGTGGGCGGGCACGTCTGCACCTGAACCCGGCCCCGGCGATGGGCGGCACGCTGATCGCCTTTGCGCTCCGTCTCTTGGATCGCGATGCGGGCATGACCGACATCGCGCGCGCCTTCGAGGCGACGACCCGCGCGCGGATCGCGGCAAGCGTCGCCGATGACCCGTTCGGCAGCACCGATCGCCTGCTGTCCGACGACCTCGTGGCGCAATTCCGCAAGGATATTGGTCACCGCAAGGCCGCAACGCGCGGCACCACCCATATCTCCGTCGTTGACAGCACGGGCATGGGGGCGGCGCTGACCCTCTCGAACGGCGAGGGCTGCGGCCTGATCGCGCCCGGCACCGGCATCATGCCCAACAACATGCTGGGTGAGGAGGATCTGGTCGGACCGGACATCACCGAATGGGTGCCGGATACGCGGCTGTCATCCATGATGGCACCGATGGCGATTGACTGGCCGGATGGGCGGGTGGCGATGCTCGGCTCCGGCGGGTCCAACCGCATCCGATCCGCGCTCGCGCTGGTGGCGGCGCATCTGATCGACCGTGACATGCGGCTGGACCATGCAATCGCCGCGCCGCGCCTGCATGTGGAGGCACCGGCCCGGCCCAAGGATCAGCCAAAGGTCGATTTCGAGGACCGCCTGCGCGAAGATCACCGCGCCGACCTGCTGCGCGCCTTCCCCGAAGCACAGGCCTGGCCGGGCGACAATTTCTTCTTCGGCGGCGTCCATGCGGTGGCGCGCGATGCAAAAGGCGCTGTCGATGCGGCGGGCGATCACCGCCGCGACGGGGCAGCCGTCACCATCTGACGAAAATCGTGCGCAATAATCTAATCAGGATGCGACATTTTTGGTTAAATAATTGCGCGTGCGTTGACCCTGCATCAGAGGCACTATAATTACCCCGCAATCGCACAAGAGACCATTTCGCGATGCAGCATCGTGATCCGCAAGAAAGGCCCGCACCATGAACCAGTCCGCCCTGACGGAACCGACGGCCGCGCTCGATGTGCCCGCGTTGCTGCACGCCGCCTTGCCGGTGATCGAGGCGGCGCTGGAGGAAGGTCGCGCCAATCTGCGCGCGAAGGTCGCGACCGGTGCGCGGATTTCCAATGCGGCGCTGGAGGCGGAGCAGCACGCCGCCCATGCCCTGAGCTGGATCGCCACCTATGTGGAATGTCTGCGGCAGATGTCCGGCTGGGCAGAACGCTTGTCCGCCGAAGGCAAGTTCGGGGATATGGAGGCGCTGATCCTTCAGATCGGTGCCGGGGAATACCTCGCGCAGTTGCGCGGTGGCCTTATCATGAGCCAAGGGGAAATCGCCCGCCTGACCGATATCGGCGTCGATCCTGCGATGCTGAGCACCCCCGAAATCGACAGCCTGATCGCGCTCGGCAACACCGATGCCGCCCGCAAGGCGCTGGTCGGTCTGATGATTGATCGGCAGGGCGCGGCGTCCTACGGCGCGACCGGGCTCGACGAAGAATTCGAGATGGTGCGCGAACAATTCCGCCGCTTTGCCGACGACAAGGTTCTGCCCTTCGCCCATGAATGGCACCTGAAGGACGAATTGATCCCGCTGGAAATCATCACGGAGATGGCGGAACTCGGCGTCTTCGGCCTGACGATCCCCGAAGAATATGGCGGATTCGGCATGGACAAGATGGCGATGTGCGTCGTGTCGGAGGAATTGTCGCGTGGCTATATCGGTGTCGGCTCGCTCGGCACCCGGTCGGAGATTGCGGCGGAACTGATCCTCTGCGGCGGGACCGAGGCGCAAAAGCAATACTGGCTGCCGAAACTCGCCAGCGCCGAAATTCTGCCGACCGCCGTTTTCACCGAGCCCAATACCGGCTCCGACCTCGGCAGCTTGCGCACCCGCGCGGTGAAGGACGGCGACGAATACACCGTCACCGGCAACAAGACATGGATCACCCACGGCGCCCGCGCCGATGTGATGACCCTGCTGGCGCGGACCGATGCGGGCACCGACGATTATCGTGGCCTGTCGATGTTCCTCGCAGAAAAACCGCGCGGCACCGATGACAACCCCTTCCCCGCCGAAGGCATGTCCGGCGGCGAGATAGAGGTGCTCGGCTATCGCGGGATGAAGGAATACGAAATCGGCTTCGACGGCTTCAAGGTAAAGGCGGAAAACCTGCTGGGCGGGGAAGAGGGCAAAGGCTTCAAACAGCTTATGCAGACCTTCGAAAGCGCCCGCATCCAGACCGCCGCCCGCGCCGTCGGCGTGGCGCAATCCGCGATGGAATACGCCCTGCAATACGCGCTGGACCGCAAGCAGTTCGGCAAACCGCTGGCCGCCTTCCCGCGCGTCTATGGCAAGCTGGCCATCATGGCGGTGGAAATCATGATCGCCCGCCAGATCACCTATTTCTCCGCCCGCGAAAAAGACGCGGACCGGCGCTGCGATCTGGAGGCGGGGATGGCGAAACTGCTCGCCGCCCGGATTGCGTGGTCGAACGCCGATAACGGCTTGCAGATTCACGGCGGGAACGGCTTTGCGCTGGAATATCCGATCAGCCGGGTTCTGTGCGACGCGCGGATTCTGAACATCTTCGAAGGGGCGGCTGAGATTCAGGCGCAGGTGATTGCGCGGCGGCTGCTGGAGGGGAATTGAGAGGCTGTTCCTCTCCAGACGTTTCCTGAGCCAATGCATGCGTGAAACGCTCCAGCTCTAGTGCCGGGCTGTAGGGGAGTAGCAGCGTTACGCCCCCTCAAACTCACACAACGCATCCACAACCAGCCCCATCGCCTCAAGCCGCTTCCGCCCGCCCAGTTCCGGCAGGTCGATCACGAACGAACAGGCCACGACCTCTCCGCCGAGGCGTTCGATCAGCTTCACGCCCGCCTCCGCCGTGCCACCGGTCGCGAGCAGGTCATCGACCAGCAGCACCTTTTCGCCGGGCTGGATGGCATCGTCGTGGATCTCCACCACCGCCTCGCCATATTCCAGAACGTAAGACTGTTCGATGGTCCTAGCGGGTAGCTTGCCCTTCTTGCGGATCGGGGTGAAACCGACCGAGAGCTGATGCGCCACCGCGCCGCCGAGGATGAATCCCCGTGCCTCCAGCCCCACCACGCGGTCGATCCGTTCCCCCGCATAGGGGTGCAACAACAGGTCAATGGCCATGCGAAAGCCCCGCGCGTCAGCGAACAGCGTCGTGACATCCCGAAACATGATCCCCGCATGGGGAAAGTCCGGGATCGTGCGGATGTAGTCTTTGACGGTCTTGCGGCTCGCGGCCATGTCACGGCTCCCCCTGCGAAAATGATCGGGGGAACAGTATCAGTCTTTTTCGGCGGGGCCAGCCCGATGCAGGCTCAGACCCGTGCCCCGTTCAGCGCCGCCGCCAACTGACCCAGCGAAACAGCGAAAGCGTGGGCAGATAGCCCAAGCGCGGGGCACGGTTGAGCCGACGGGAGACTGGCATCAACGATTGGGCAACGATGAGGTTCATGCGCGTTTCCTTTCGAATTCATCCAGATATGCCTCATTACGTCGGGGCAGTGCGGACAATCCGAAAGTGCAAAAAGTCGCATTCGGGTTGAGCGGACGGCGCGAACGCGTCAGAAGTCGGAAATGATCCCGTCCTTTTCCCAGTCGCCGAACCGCGTCGGCTCCAGCCCGTCACGGCCTCCAACCTCCTTCGGCAATTCAAGGTCCTTGGCGGTTTTCCGGCGCGCCTCCGCCTCCGCCATCGCGCGGGCGGCGGCTGCGGCAATCGCTTGCTCTTTATCCCGGGGTGTGTCGGCCATATATCCTGTCCTCTTGTCAGTCCTCGAATAGGATATAGGCGATGAACTACGCAAAGACAGCGATCCTTTTGGCTGCAATGACGGCGCTGTTTCTGGGCGCCGGTTACCTGCTGGGCGGTGCCGGTGGCGCGGCGCTGGCCTTCGTCTTTGCGCTGGGCATGAACGGCTGGGCCTTCTGGAATTCCGACAAGATGGCCCTGCGGATGCACAATGCCGAACCCGTGACCCGCGCCAGCGCGCATGATCTTTATGACATGGTCGACCGCCTGTCGCGGAATGCGGGCCTGCCGACGCCGAAAATCTATATCATCCATTCCGAACAGCCCAACGCCTTCGCCACCGGGCGCAATCCCGAAAATGCGGCGGTCGCGGCGACAACCGGCCTGATGCGGATGCTGACGAAGGAAGAACTGGCCGGCGTGATGGCGCATGAACTGGCGCATATCAAGAACCGCGACACGCTCATCATGACGATCTGCGCCACCATCGCCGGGGCCATCGGATTTCTGTCGCAATTCGCGCTGTTCTTCCGGGGCAACCGGGGGGCGGGCGGATTCATCGGCGCGCTTGCGGTGATGATCCTCGCGCCGCTGGCGGCCAGCCTCGTGCAGATGACGATTTCGCGCACCCGCGAATATGCGGCTGACCGGATGGGGGCGGAGATTTGCGAAAACCCGCTCTGGCTTGCGGCGGCGCTGCGCAAGATTTCCGCCTCTGCCGGGCGGATCGAGATGGCGAGCGCCGAGCGGAACCCCGCCTCCGCCCATATGTTCATCGTGAACCCGTTGACCGGACAGGGGGCGGACAAGTTGTTCTCCACCCATCCGAACCCCGAAAACCGCATCGCGGCGCTGGAGGAGATGGCGGGACGCGCCCTGTCCCCGCAGCGTGCGCAGACCAACCCGTGGGGCTGATCCCGAACCGATGACTATTGACCCGACCGCCGCCCGCCACGCCGCGCTGAAACTGATCCACGCGGTGGAGGAAGACGGCGCGATGATCGACGAGGCCGGCCTGCCCTTCGGCCTGATCGGCGAGGAACGCGCGCGCGCCCTGTCACTCGCCCGTGCCGTGATGCGCTGGCGCGGGCCAGTGGATATCGTGCTCGCGCGGTTCATGCAGCGATCGGTGAAAGGGCCGATCGAGGCGGTGCTGCGCCTTGGCGCAACCGAGATTCTGGCGCTGGGAGAGGCCCCTTATGGCGTCGTTGACAGTGCCGTGACCATCGCAAAATCGCGCCGCAAGACGGCCAAGATGGCCAGCCTGACCAATGCTGTGCTGCGCAAGGTGGCGGCGGAGGGACCGGCGATCTGGGCCGAACTCGACATCCCCCATGCAGCAACGCCAAGCTGGTTCCGCAAGGGGATCATCCGCGACTGGGGCGTCGAGACGGCGAAAAAGATCATGGCCGCGCATATGGCGCCGCCATCGCTCGACCTCACGCTGAAATCCGGCGATGCGGCGGATTGGGCTGACCGGCTCGGCGGTGTCGCCCTGCCGAATGGCACGATCCGCATCGAACGTGCGGGCCGCCTGTCCGGGATGCCCGGCTATGACGAGGGCGACTGGTGGGTGCAGGATGCGGCGGCGGCGATCCCGGCGCGGCTGGCCGGGCCGGGCGGTGGGCCAGATGCGCGCCGCGCGCTCGACATTTGCGCGGCACCGGGTGGCAAGACGATGCAGCTTGCCGCAGCGGGCTGGGACGTGACCGCGCTCGACGTGTCGGAGGCACGGCTGGAAACCGTGCAGATGAATCTCGACCGGACCGGGCTGAAGGCACATCTGGTGGTCGCCGATGCGCTCGACTGGCAGGCACCGGAGCCGTTCGATCTGATCCTGCTCGATGCGCCCTGTTCGGCCACCGGCACCGTGCGCCGCCATCCCGAACTGCCTCATCTGCGCGACGAGGCAGGCGTCGCCGCGCGGCTGACCTTGCAGCGCAGGCTGCTGGAACGGTCCTGGCGGATGCTGAAACCCGGCGGCACGCTGATCTATTGCGTCTGTTCGCTGACCAAGGCGGAGGGGGAGGGCCAGATCGACGCCTTCCTCGAACAGAATGGCGACGCAGTGCGCGACCCGATCCACCGCGATTCCGTCAGCGATGGCCGCCTCGTCTCGTCATTGGGCGATCTGCGGACCCTGCCGCATAACTGGGGCGACCGGGGCGGTATGGACGGGTTCTTTGCCGCGCGCCTGAAAAGGACCTAAGGCAAGGCGTGACAGCGGGCCGCACCGGGCGTAAGCTGTGCGCAAAACCGGAAACACGGTTATCGAGCGGACCAGATGAAACCAAGATCGCGCCCTGCTGCCGCAGTGACGCGCCCCTCACGGGGTGATCGTCTTTTTGCGCGCCTGTCACGGTTCGGCCCGGCACCGCTGGCCGTCGTCACCAGCCCAGAGCCGCTGTGGACCGGCAATGCCGCCGCGGCGCGGCGGCTTGCATCGGGCGTGTTCCTGTTCGGTGGCGCGATGGTGGAGGCACCGGGGCAGAACCCGTTCGATCAGGTCGCGCCGACCGCAACCTGGGAGGATGCGCTGCATGGTTTCGACTGGCTCGACGATCTGGTCGCCACATCCGACCCCGCCACGCGCAAAGCGCTGACCGGCTGGCTGCATGACTGGGTGGCGCGTTATGGCGGCGGCTCCGGCCCCGGATGGCGGCCCGATATCACGGGGCGGCGGCTGACCCGCTGGATCTGCCACGCGCCCACATTGCTGAACGGGGCCGGGCCGGAACGGTCGCGCGCCTTTTTCCGCGCCATCGGGCGGCAGACCCGGTTCCTCCACAAACGCTGGGCGTCGGCACCCGAAGGATTGCCCCGGTTTCAGGCCGCTGCGGGCCTGATCTATGCCGGGCTGGCCATCGAGGGATCGGGCGGCAAGACCATTCACACCGGGATCACCGCACTGGGCCGTGAGGCGGAGCGGAGCATTGCAGGCGACGGCGGCATCCCGTCGCGCAACCCCGAACATCTGGTCGAGATCTTCGCGATCCTCGTCTGGGCGAAGAAATCGCTGGAGGATGCGGGGCTGACCCCCGCCCCCGCCCATGTCGACGCGCTGGCACGGCTCGCCGCCGCGATCCGCGCCCTGCGGCTGGGCGATGGCACGCTGACCCGGTTTCATGGCGGCGGCGGCGGCGACCCGGAGCGGATCGACCGCGCGCTGGCCGCTTGGGGTGAACGCCCCACAGCGCGGATATATGAAACGATGGGCTATCACCGCCTCGGCACCGCGCGCACGACCGTGTTCTTCGATGCCGGAACCCGCGCCAGCGGCCATGCCGCGACATCCGCCCATGCCAGCGCGTTCTGTTTCGAGGCCTCCATCGGGTCTTATCCGGTGGTGGTGAATTGCGGTGCGGGTGCGCGGTTCGGCGATGAATGGCAACTGGCATCGCGGGCGACAGCAGCGCATAGCGGCCTGACCATCGACAATGTTTCCTCCGCCCGGTTCAACCAGTCGAACCAGCTTGTGCGCGGGGCCGAAAACATCTCCTGCGTGCGCGAGGAAGATGCGAGCGGCGTGCGCCTGATCGCATCGCATGATGGCTGGCTGCGCACGCATGGCCTCGTGCATCATCGCCGCATCTCGCTTTCGGCGGATGGGGGCGATCTGCGCGGCGACGACCGGGTGATCGCCGAGGGGCCGGGGCCATCCGCCGCCTTCGCACAGGCTGCCGCAATCGAAAACCGGATGGGCGTGCCCTTCACCATCCGCTTTCACCTGCACCCGGATGTGGAGGCGGATATCTTCCTCGCGGGCGGCGCGGTGCGGCTGAAACCGCCCTCCGGTGACCTTTGGGTCATGCGGCAACTTGGCGGCGATCTGCGGATCGAGGACAGTGTCTATCTAGACGAAAAGCGGATCTCGCCCCGCGCGACAAAACAGATTGTGGTCAGGGCCGTCGCGACCGATTACAGGGGACAGGTGAAATGGGCCTTCCGCCGTGCGGAGGCTGACCGCCCCTCCTGATCCGGGGGGTGGGCCGACCGCCGGGACATCCGGCCCTGACGAGGAGACCTCCATGACCGACCAGCGGATCACCATCCGGCGCGCCCTGCTTTCCGTATCCGACAAGACCGGGTTGATCGAATTTGCGGCGGCGCTGGCTGACAAGGGTGTCGATCTGATCTCCACCGGTGGCACGGCGAAGGCGATCCGCGATGCAGGCCTGCCGGTGCGCGACGTGTCCGAGCTGACCGGATTTCCCGAAATGATGGATGGTCGGGTCAAGACACTGCATCCCCGCGTCCATGGTGGCCTGCTGGCACTGCGCGACAATGCCGGGCATCTGGCGTCGATGGAAGAACACCGGATCGCGCCGATCGACCTGCTGGTCGTCAATCTTTACCCGTTCGAGGCGACCGTCGCAGCGGGTGCCGGATATGACGATTGCGTCGAGAATATCGACATCGGCGGCCCGGCGATGATCCGCGCGGCGGCCAAGAACCACGCCTTTGTCAGCGTCGTGGTCGATGCCGAGGATTACAGCGCCGTGCTGGTGGAGATGGCGGCGGGCGGCCCGTCGCTGTCCTTTCGCAAACGCCTTGCGCAGACCGCCTATGCCCGGACCGCCGCCTATGACGCGGCGGTATCGAACTGGATGGCCACGGCCATCGGTGATGAGGCCCCGCGCCGCCGCGCCGTCGTCGGAACGCTGCGCCAGACCATGCGCTATGGCGAGAACCCGCATCAGAACGCGGCGTTCTATATCGATGGCTCCGACCGTCCCGGTGTCGCGACAGCGGTGCAGCATCAGGGCAAGGAGCTGTCCTATAACAACATCAACGACACCGATGCGGCGTTCGAGCTTGTGGCGGAATTCGACCCGGCGCACGGCCCGGCCTGTGCGATCATCAAGCACGCCAACCCTTGCGGCATGGCGACCGGCGCAACAATGGCGGAGGCCTATGCCCGTGCCTTTGACTGTGACCGCACCTCCGCCTTTGGCGGCATCATCGCGCTAAATCAGGTGCTTGATGCCGAAACGGCGGCGCTGATCGTGAACATCTTCACCGAAGTGGTGATCGCCCCCGGTGCGACCGACGAGGCGAAGGCGATCTTCGCCGCCAAGAAGAACCTGCGCTTGCTGACAACCGGCGGTCTGCCTGACCCGGCATCGCCCGGCATGACCATCCGGCAGGTCGGGGGCGGATACCTGACGCAGGATCGGGACAACGGCACGATCACGGCAGCCGATCTGAAGATCGTCACCAAACGCGCACCGACCGAGGCGGAGATTCGCGACATGCTGTTTGCGCGCATCGTCGCCAAGCACGTCAAATCCAACGCCATCGTCTATGTGAAGAATGGCGCGACGGTCGGCATCGGTGCCGGGCAGATGAGCCGGGTCGATTCAACCCGCATCGCCGCCCGCAAGGGTCAGGACATGGCAGAGGTTCTGGGCCTGTCCGAAAGCCCGGTGAAAGGTGCCGTCGTCGCATCCGATGCGTTCTTTCCCTTTGCCGACGGGCTGATCACCGCTGCCGAGGCGGGCGCGACCGCGCTGATTCAGCCGGGCGGGTCCATGCGCGACGAGGAGGTCGTGGCGGCGGCAGACGAATTGGGGCTGGCGATGGTCTATACCGGTATGCGGCACTTCCGGCATTAGAGCGCTTTTCGATCAATCTGGTTGACCAGATTGATTGGAATGTGCAATTTGCCCAGTCCGATCTTGTCTTGGTTTTCGATCAATCTGTTCCAGATTGATCGAAAACCGCACTAACCCACAGGATGGTCCGCTGCGACGCCGAGCAGCACCGACAGCAGGTCCAACTCCCGGTCCAGACGCAGCGCGCCGTCCGCCCGCCAGGCAATCGACAGCGCGCATTTCGCAGCGGCCCGGCCGAGCAGGCGCGGCGTGCTGACCTGAAAGTCCCGCGCCCAGATATCGGCCAGAAACCGGATGCGTTCGGGGCTGCGATGCGCGGCCTCCAGCCCCTTCGGGTTGCGGAACGCGTTCGCCAGTTCAAACGCCCGCTCCCCCACGACACCCTTGGCATCGAACGCGCAAAACCCGCGCAGGCCGAGGCGGATGTTGTCGTGGTGCAAATCGCCATGTAGCGGCACCGGGTCGGTCTGTGACGCCAGCAGGGCACCCGCCAATTCCTGTGCCGCGCGGATATCCGACGCCACCGATGGCGGTGCATCCTCCGCCACCGTCAGGGCCATCAGGGGCGCGAACCATGTGGCGAGGTCCGGCAGTTTGGTGCGGAGGCTGACCGGATTCTCATGCAGCCGCCGGGCGACATGGGCGAGGATCACCGCCGCGCCCTTGTCATGCCCCCGCCGCGCCAGATCGCCGAGCGATGGCCCGTCGAGCCATTCGGTCAGGGCCGAAAACGATGTCTTGTGGATCAGCTTCGCTGCGCTTTCGCCGTTCCATGCCACTTGCAGCGCATAACCTGCCGCCTCGTTTCGCATGCCCTTGTCGCGGTAAAGTTTCAACGCCGCCGGGCGGCCAAATCGCTGTTTGACTTTCCACACCGTCGCAAGCGGCGTTTCCGCCACCAGTTCGGGGTCGGAAACGTCATAGGACAGGAGGAGCGCGGCATCGGGTTCAAGCAAACGGTTCATCGGCGCACGCTACAGATGCGGCGGGCGGAGGTAACATTACGTTTGACGACATTCTCCACCGCATCTACCGCGAGGGCGTGATGCCGAATGAGAAAGGCCCCGCCCTTGCGGGCGAGGCCTTTCCAAATTCAAGCGAACCGGATCAGTGCAGCTTGTCGCCAACCTGCCGGATCGCGTCGTCGATCAATGATCCGCTGGATTTTGCGGTCATCTTCTTGGCGATGATCTCGCTCGCGGCCTTGATCGCGACGGTTACCGCGCGGTCACGAACTTCCTTCATCGCGGACGCTTCGGCAGAGGCGATCTGCTCATCCGCTGCCTTCAGGCGACGGGCGATGGATTTTTCGAGTTCGGCCTTGGCCTGCACCGCTGCATGTTCCGCCTCTGCCTTGGCATTGGCGATGATCTGCTGCGCCTGTTCCTCGACCTCTTTCTGCTTGCGCTCATAGGACGCGAGCAGTGTCTGCGCCTCTTCACGCAGGCGGCGAGCTTCCTCCAGCTCGGTGCGGATCTTGTCCGCACGCGCATCAAGCATCCCGGCGATCTTGCCGGGCACCTTGAGGTAGATCAGCAGCGCAATGAACAGAACCGTAGAAAGGCTGACGACCAGGTTGGTATCGCCGAAAAAGCTCATCATGGCCGTTATCCTTTCACCAGCGCGGCGACAGAGGCGCGCAGCGCCTTCGCATCGGCCATATCCGGGGCAATCGCCTCAACGATCGCTTCCGCAGTATCGCCTGCGACTTCCTCGACGGCCTTGGTGGCGCTGTCGCGGATTTCACCGATGCGCTTTTCACCCTCGGCGGCACGGGCCGAGATTTCGGCGTCAGCGCGGGCGATGGCCGCATCGACGTCCTTCTGAATCTCGTCGCGGGTTTTCTGCGAGATCGCCTGCGACTTCGCACGGGCATCGGCCAGCGCCTTGTCATAGGCGGCTTCGGCCTCCTCCGCCTTCTTGCGGAACTCGGAGGCGCGGTCGAGGTCATCCTCGATGGCGTCGGACCGTTCTTCCAGCCCACCGGCGATGCGGGGCAGCGCGACGGTTTTCAGGATGAAGAACAGAACAAGCATTGACACGACAAGCCAGAAGATCTGGCTGCCAAAGGTCGTGACATTCAACTGCGGCATTCCACCTGACTTTTCATCGCCAGCGGCGAGAACAGGCAGGGCGAACATAATCGCAAAAGTTGTTTTCAGCAAAAGGCCCATGGGACCCTCCTGACAGGTCAGCACCGCGCGCCATTGTGGCGCGCGGCGAGGGGTATCATGCGCGGGGGACAAATCCGACCGCGCGGCGCAGACTGAAAGGATCAGACTGCGAAGATCAGCAGAAGCGCGATCAGGAAGCCGAAGATCCCCAGCGCTTCGGCGAAGGCGATACCGACGAACAGGTTACCGGTCTGGCCAGCGGCGGCAGACGGGTTACGCAGGGCACCGGCAAGATAGTTGCCAACGATGTTACCAACGCCAACACCGGCACCGGCCATTGCGGTACAGGCGAGACCGGCACCGATATACTTGCCCAACAGGGCTGCTGCTTCAGCTTCCATCGTAAAATCTCCTCATTGATGGTTCGTAATGCGCTGCACTGGGATCAGTGTTTGTGCAACGCGTCGTTCAGGTAGATGCAGGTCAGAATTGCAAAGATGTAGGCCTGCACGCAGGCCACCAGCAATTCGAGTGCGGTCAGTCCGACCATCGCCGCGACCGGGAACACCGCGAGCGGGCCAAGCCCCCCTGCGATGATCATCGCGGTCAGGCCGGCGAACACTTTCAGAACGGCGTGTCCCGCCATCATGTTGCCGGCAAGTCGGATGGAATGGCTGAGCGGCCGCACGAAGAATGAAATCACCTCGATCACCGCGAGGATCGGGCGCAGGAACACCGGCGCACTGCTGACCCAGAACAGCCCGAGAAACCCGATGCCGTGGCGGATGAACCCGATCACGATCACGCTGCAAAACACGCCCATCGCCAGAACGCCGGTCACGGCGATATGCGATGTGGTGGTGAAGCTGTAAGGGATCATGCCCAGCAGGTTCGAGAACAGGATGAACATGAACAGCGTGAAGATGTAGGGGAAGAATTTCACCCCGTCATGGCCGAGGATGTCGATGCACATCTGGCGAATGAAGCCATAGAGGACCTCTGCCACCGACTGCATCCGGGTCGGCACCACATTGCGGCCCTTGGTCCCGATCACCAGCAACACGGTGATTGCAATGACGGTCAGCGCCATCCAGAGCGTCGAATTGGTAACCGTGAACAGGCCGAACTCTTCGCCGCCGAACAGCGGTTTGATTTCGAACTGGTGCATCGGATCGATTACGACCTTGCCATCAGCGCCGGTTGCCATGTTCTGTCCTATCCCTCGACATCGCCCTTTTCGGGGCGGGCCTGATCTTTCTGGTAATCCGCCGCAGACATCAGCATCACCCGGACGCCCGCCGCAAACCCCAGCATTATGAATATGATGAGAAAGAGCGGCAACGTGCCGAACAGCCAGTCAAGGCCCCATCCCATCGCAGCGCCGACAAAAATGCCGACCACCAGATCCACCGTCATGCGCCACCCGAAACCGGCGGCTGCATATTTTCCGCCTCGCACCATCGGTTTCGGCTTTCGCCCTTCCCGCATGGCATCGAGCCTGGCCCCAAGATCGTCGAGCGGGTCTTTCGGAGGACGCGAAGTCACTGTGCTGCGCCTCCTCATCCCCTTCGCCAGAGCGATCTCAGGTTCGCGGGCAACATAGGGGGACTGGCGGATCGGCGTCAATCGGATTGGGCACCGACGCCGCGGGCGCAAATCACTGTTTATGCTGGATTAATTCCACATGCGACGTGACGGCGCACCCCCCCTGCCATGCCCTGAAACGATTCACGGTGAACTGGCGCTTTTGGCCGAAACATGAAACATACCAAGTGGTATGGAACCTGAAGGAGCGATATTTCATGAGGATCGACAACACCCAAGCACCCTTGCCAAGACCGGCTTCAATCTGATGGCCCGGCTCAGCGCGGCGGATTGGGTGGCACTCGGCCTGATGGCCCTTGCCGAGGACGGCGAGGCCGGATTGACCATCGAGTCGCTGACGGCGCGGGCGGGCAAGACGCGGGGATCATTCTATCACCACTTCGCCACCCATGACGGGTTCCTTGACGCGATCGCGGCCCGCTGGGTCGATGACAACCGCGCCGCCCTGATCGCCGCCGCGCAAACCTTTACCATGAATGATCGCACCGCCCGCATCCGGTCCACGATTGCCGATCCCCGCCTCGAACAGGCGGCCCGCAGCATCGCCGCGACACGACCCAGCTTTGCCCGCGCCGTGGCACAGGTGGATGCGGCACGCATCGCCTATCTGCGCAGCCTTCAGGCCGACCCGGCGAGCGGCATGGCGGCGGATTACGCGATGATCGAATACGCGGTTTTCATCGGCTTGCAGGCCATCCTGCCAGCCACCCCGACCGACCGTTCAGACCGGATCGGGCGGCTGACCGCCGACATGATCGCCGTGCATTGGAACGAATGACGCCCTATTTGCGATGCGCGAACACATCGTTCGGGGTCCAGTCGAACCCGGCGCCGACATCCCACTGCATCAACAGGCAGGCCGTCCCGGCCCTCTGGAAATACAGCGCCTCCAGTTCATACCAGCCTGCCTCCGGCACATCGACGGCTTGCGATGCATTCGCCTCGCACGGGTGACGACCGTCATAGCGTGATACTTCCTGCCCGCTGATGGTCACTGACAGCCCGTCATTGGAGTGAAATTCAAGCTGATGCACGCCCGGCTCATCAAACCGAATATAGCCGGAGATTGCCGCAACGACCTGGATCGACTGACCGGCGGTCAGCGTTTCCTCGCCTTCCAGCGTGTCGGGATAGTCGAACCCGATCAGCGGCGCGCCGTCCTTGGTGCCATAATCCAGATAGGATTCCGCATCCTGAAGCGATTTCACATCGCCCGGATAGGCGTATTTCACCGCGAGACCGGGCGCGAGGTCCGCCTCTGACGGTTGCGGATCGGCTGGTGTCAGGCTGATCGTCTGCGCCGCCGCGCTGAAAGCCGCGAAACCGACAAACGCCGCGAGGACGGCACCAAAGAAACCACGCATGGGAAACCCTTTCCACAATCCGCATCACCCGTGCCGGAGGAAAGGCGGATTCGCGCGGAATGTAAAGTTTCCTAACCGCCTTCGACCAAGGCCTCGGCCCGCCGCAGATCGACCGAGACGAGCTGGCTGACCCCCTGTTCCGCCATCGTCACGCCGAACAGACGGTCCATCCGGCTCATGGTCACGGCATGATGGGTGATGATCAGGAAGCGGGTCTTGGTGCGGCGGGTCATCTCGTCGAGCAGGTCGCAGAACCTTCCGACATTGCTGTCGTCAAGCGGCGCATCGACCTCGTCGAGCACGCAGATCGGTGCGGGATTGGCGAGGAACACCGCGAAGATCAGGCTGAGCGCCGTCAGCGTCTGCTCGCCGCCCGACAACAGCGACAGAGTGGACAGTTTCTTGCCCGGCGGCATGCACATGATCTCCAGCCCCGCGTCCAGCGGATCATCGCTTTCGACCAGCACCAGATTGGCCTCGCCGCCACCAAACAGATGGCGAAACAGGGCGGTGAAGCTTTCATTCACGCCGTCGAACGCCGCCAGCAACCGCTCCCGCCCCTCGGCATTCAACTCGGCGATGCCCTTGCGCAGCTTCGCGATTGCCTCTTCAAGGTCCGATTTTTCACGCACCAGCGCGTCACGCTCTTCCTGAACCTCGCGCGTGTCCTCCTCGGCGCGCAGGTTCACCGCGCCAAGGCTTTCGCGCTGACGGCGGTATTGCGCGATCTGGATGTCCAGCGTTTCTGCATCGGGCATCGCGTCGGCATCCGCGTCGATGCGCGACAGCAATTCCTCAGGCGCGCATTCGGCATCTTCGCGAATCCGGGCAGCCGCCTCGGCCACCCGCTCCCGCGCGCTGTCGGCTTGCGTCTCGCGCCGGGCGCGATCCTCGCGGGCGGCACCGGCGGCGCGCTCCGCCTCACGCTCCTGTGTTTCCGCCGCTCGCTGCGCCGTCTCGCCCGCCGACAACGCATCAGCAGCTGCGGTGCGCCGGGCCTCCGCCTTGTCGACCTCGCGCGCCAGCGCCTCACGCCGGGCCGCGATCTCTCCGGGGGCGGTGGCGGCGCGCTTGCGCTCCACCCGCGTTTCCTCGATCCGGCTGTCCAATTCGCCGATCCGCCGCGCCGCATTGTCCTGCCGGGCGCGCCAGCTTGCCCGCTCCTGCGAGGCTTCGGCCAGCCTTTGCTCACGGCTCTGGCCCGCGCGGCGCAGGTCGTCGGCGTCGCCACGCGCGGCCAGCATCGCGGCACGGGCCGCGCCGACAGTGATCTTGGCGGCCTCGGCGCTGCGCCAGGCGTCCTCAGGATCGGCCACCTCGGCACGCGCGGCCTCCGCCTCCGACCAGGCGGCCTCAGCCTCCTTCAATTCCTCGGCGCGGCGGGCAAGCGCGGTTTCCAGCGCCTCGCGCCGCCCGCGCACCATGTCGAGATCGGCCTCGGCCTTGGCGGCGGCGCGCGCTGTGTCCGACGCGGCACCATCCGCAGCGCGCCGGGCGGCGCGGCGGGCCTGATCGGCGGCGGTTGCCGTCTCCAACGCCGCCTTTGCATTCGCATGGGCGGCGATCAGAACCTCGGCGCTGCGCGTCGCCTCGGCCAGCGCCGCGCGCATCTCTGTCAGGCGGTTTTGCTGGCGCAACCGCTCCGCCGCTGCTGATGGTGCATCCGCCGCAGTGGCGCGATAGCCATCCCAACGCCAGAGGTCGCCTTCTCGGCTGACCAGCCGCCAGCCGGGCGCAAGGCCCGTCTGCAATGCGGCCCCATCGGCCCGCGCGACCAGCGCCACCCGGTTCAAACGGCGCGCCAGCGCAGCGGGGGCCTTTACATATCCCGCCAGACCTTCCGCACCCGTGGGGGCGGTGGGGGCATCGCCGTAATCCGGCAAGCTGGCCCAACCGGTGCCGGTTTCGGCAAGGGGTGCTTTCAATTCGTCATCCAGCGCCGCGCCAAGCGCAGCCTCGTATCCGGGCGATACCGTGATCTGGTCCAGCACGGTGCCGCGCGCCGTCTCGTCGCGGGCCAGCAACCGCTCCAGCGATTCCGTTTCCGCCTTGACTGCCGACAATTCGCCGGACGCGGCGGAGGCGGCGGCGCGGCTTTCGGCCTCTGTGGCCTGCGCATCGGCACGGGCGGCCTCGGCTGCGACCAATGCCGCTTCGGCGGCTTCGGCGGCGCTGCGGGCCGCTTCGGCGCGGGCGGTGGTATCGGCCAGACGCGCCTCGGCCTCGCCAATCTGCGCCTCCAGCGCGCGGGCGGCGGTTTGCGCCTCATCCGCGCCCTTGCGCGCCCGTTCGGCGGTCGCGCGCGTCTCTGTCACCCGCCGCTGGGATGCTTGCGCCGCCGCCGCCAATCGCGCGGCGTCTTCGGTCAGACGATCCGCCTCCACCTCTGCGGTGCGAAGCGTCTCGGCAGCACTGCGCGATGCGGCATCCGCCGCCTTCTGCGCCTCGTCATGCCCGGCGCGGGCGGCAACAAGGGTGTCTTCCTCGGACAGAAGGCGGGCAATCACCTCCTCCGCATCGGCCTGAAGCTGGGTTTCCCGCTCCAGATCCTTTTCAAGCTGGTCGATCCGCGCGCCCAGCCGCTCCAGCGTCTGAACCGCATTCGCCTCACGCTCCGCTAACTGGTCCCGCTCGACATGCAACCGCTGAACAATCGCTGCGGCGGTCAT
Organism: uncultured Candidatus Planktophila sp.; assembly: GCA_964352385.1. GTDB lineage: Bacteria > Pseudomonadota > Alphaproteobacteria > Rhodobacterales > Rhodobacteraceae > Pikeienuella. The sequence continues at coordinate 19,248 of CAYGRU010000004.1, read as the reverse complement.
ATCCTCATCGCGGAGGGGGGGCACAGCGGCCTCTGCCTCGATCCGCGCGCGGGCGGCGGAGGCGGCGTCACGTTCAGCGGCGGAGGCAGCAGTGACCGCAAGCGTCAGCGCCTGCTCAGCGGCAAGCCGCGCCGCATCCGCCTCGCGCCAGCGGATGAACAGGAACATCGCCTCCGCCCGTCGCAACGCCTCGGCGATCTCGCGGTAACGCGCGGCCTGCTTGGCCTGCCGGGCAAGTTGTGCCAGCCGCTGTTCCATCTGGTCGATCACGTCATCGACGCGGGCAAGATTGGCATCCGCGCCGTTCAGCTTCAGTTCCGCCTCGTGGCGGCGCTGATACAGCCCGCCGATCCCGGCGGCGTCTTCCAGAATCGCACGCCGGGCCTTCGGCTTGGCATTGATGAGTTCCGAAATCTGGCCCTGCCGCACCAGCGCGGGCGAATGCGCGCCGGTCGCCGCATCGGCGAACAGCATTCGCACATCGCGGGCGCGCACATCATTGCCATTGGCCTTGAACGCACTGCCCGCATCGCGCGTGATGCGGCGGATCACATCCAGCGTGTCGTGCTGGTTGAACGAAGCCGGGGCGAGCCGCGCGGAATTGTCGATGGTGAGGGACACCTCAGCAAAATTCCGCGCGGGCCGCGTGGCAGCTCCCGCAAAGATCACGTCCTCCATGCCCGACCCGCGCATGGATTTGGCCGAGGTTTCCCCCATGACCCAGCGAAGCGCCTCAAGCAGGTTGGACTTGCCGCAGCCATTGGGGCCGACCACGCCGGTGAGGCCCGGCGCGATCACAAGCTCCGTCGGATCGACGAAGCTTTTGAAACCCTGCAATCTGAGCTTGGTGAAAATCACCTGCTGGCGTGTCCCTTACCTGTCCTGAACGAAACTCGGTAAGCGCAGCGGCGATTCTGGTCAACGATTCGAAGCCTCGCGGCCACCCGATATGGGGTCACATGACAGGCAAAGTGCTATATATGCCCCTTGCGGGAGGCGCTCAGTCGAGCGCGCGCGCCTCTTCCACCAGCATGATCGGGATGCCATCCCGGATCGGAAAGGCGATCTGGGCGCTGCGCGAAATCAGCTCCTGCGCCTCGCGGTCATAATCGAGCGGTTTCTGGCTGACCGGGCAGACAAGGCTTTCCAGCGTTTTGCGGTCGACGCCGGTGCCGTGGGATGTCGGGTTCGGTTCATTTGTGCTCATTGCATCGACCCGCTTTCGCCATTATCCGCCACCGAAAATTCCATCAAAGCGCAGAGGCTGGCGCGCCGGTCGCCCAGCAGTTCCGCCTCCAGCAACGCCTGCTTTTCCTCTGCCGAAAACGGGCAGAGCATGGCGAGCGAGTTGATCAGCGTCTCCTCATCCGCCTCCTTCAGGCTGTCCCAGTCGGTGGACAGGCCCGATGCCTGAAAATACCGTTTCAACAACTTCAGGAAGGCGGGGCGGTCAAACCCCTCGTCGATCTGTTCTTCGGTCAGGTCGCCATGCCAGGGGGCCCAGTTCGGCGATACCCGCCGATAGGGCGCGAACCCGTCCAGTTCCGCCTCTGGCGTGAATCGGCAAATCCCGGCCAGCACCATCAGGTACCGCCCGTCCTCGGTTTCGGAAAAGCTGACGATCCGGCCAGCGCACCCGACGCGCCGCAGCTTCGGCTGACCGCTCGCGCTCGTGCCATCCGGCTGAATGATCCCGATCATCCGGTGCGAAGTTTTCATCGCATCGTCGAACATCGCCAGATAGCGCGGCTCGAATATGTTCAGCGGCAGGCGACCACGGGGCAGCAGCAATGCCTCCGACAAAGGAAAGATCGGCAGGTTTTCCGGCAGGTCGGCGGGGCCATAATGACGGGACATCAGCGCCTCACGCAAAGATCATCGAGGAAAGTTTGCGGCGGCCTTTCAGGGCCAGCGGGTCCTTGGCCCCAAGCCCATCGAAGATCTTGAAAAGCTGGGTCCGGGCCGCGCCGTCATTCCATTCCCGGTCACGGCGAAAAAGGTCGAGCAGCGTATCGACCGCCGATTCCGCATCGCCCTTCGCGAATTGTGCCGTGGCGAGATCGAACCGGGTCTGATGATCGTCGGGGTTGGCCTCAAGCCTTGCCATCAGGTCTTCGGTCGATCCCAGCGCGGCGGCCTGTTCGGCAAGTTCGATTTGCGCCCGCACGGCGGTCAGCAGCGCATGGGTCGCGACGGTGGCCGGGGCCGCGTCGAGCGTTGCCGTTGCCTGTTCCAACTGGCCCGCAATGGCATAGGCACGGGCGAGGCCCGCAATCGCACGGGCATTTTCAGGCTGTTCTTCCATGATGGCGGCATAGGTCTGCGCCGCATCGCCGATGGCCTCTTCGGCCAGCATCGTATCCGCCGCATCCAGCGCAGCATCGATGCTTTCCGCCTCGCTGACGCCGGCACCGCCCGCCGCCGCGACGCGATCAACAAACGCCTGCACTTCCGACGGCGTCTTGGCGCCCATGAAACCGTCGATGGGCCGACCGTTCACAAAGGCGAATACCGCCGGGATCGACTGCACCCGCAACTGCGATGCGAATTGCGGGTTCTTGTCGATGTCGATCTTCACCAACTTCGCCTTGCCGCCCGCCTTGCGCACCGCCGCCTCCAGCGCCGGGCCGAGCGTCTTGCACGGGCCGCACCATTCGGCGTGGAAATCCACGATCACGGCGGCATCGCGGGATGCGTCCACCACATCCGCGATGAAGCTGGCATCGGTGCCATCCTTGATCAGCGTGTCAGGTGCGGCGCCAACGTCGCCTTGTGCTTCCAGTCCGAGCATGTTCCGCCTCTTTCTTGCGCGCTTTCGGTGGATGTAGTGCGTCTGGCCGCAAAAGGGCAATCCCAAGGGAAATTTTTGCTGTTTCGCGGCGAGCCAGCCGATCAGCCGCCGGTTTCCGCCTTCGATGCCGCCTCGATCGCATCGAAATCGACCTCACGCGGCTGATGCCCGGTGGCCGCGAAGAAGGCGCGTAACCCGTCCGGGCTGACCACGATGGTCGCCTCGTTGTGCAGCGGGTGAAAATTCTGCGGGTCGGTCGCCATCATCGTCGCGTCGAGAATGACCGCGACCCGCTGCGCCAGCCTGTCGTTGAAGGCCGCAAAGGGCGTGACCGCGCCCGGAATGACCCCCAGCACCTCCGCCAACAGATCGGCGGACCCGAAGCTGAGCCGCTTCGCGCCGATCGCCTGTTCCAGATGCTTCATGCGGATCACCCGATCCTCAAGGCATGTGACGAGGAACAGCGCGCCCTTCTTGTCCTTCAGGAAAAGGTTCTTCGTGTGCGCCCCCGGCAGATGCGCGGTCGCCGCCTTGCTGTCCTCCACCGTGAAAAGCGGTGCATGACGGTGGATCACATAGGCCACGCGCAGTTCGTCGAGAAAGTCGAGCAAGGGTTTTTCAGCGTCGGAAGCTGTCATCATCGGGCCGTGATACCTTCTGCCAGTCAGGAAATCGCCTGCCAGAATGCCCGCAATACAACGCCGAAGAAAAGACCCCGAAAACCCGCTTGCCAAGCCCGCGCGAATCCTTATAACGCCCCTACCTTACGGATGCGGGCGTAGCTCAGGGGTAGAGCATAACCTTGCCAAGGTTAGGGTCGGGCGTTCGAATCGCCTCGCCCGCTCCAAAGGCAACCAGACACCCATGGTTGACAAAACAAGGCCGCCTTCGGGCGGCCTTGTTTGTTTTTGGGTGGTGGAGGATGCAACTGGTGCGGGTTTCGCGTGAGGTCTTGCGCGAGAAATGCGGTGTCGGGGCTAAGTCCTCCTCACACCGCCCGCGCCAGATACCGCACGGTCTTGCCCCGGTCTGGCAGGAACGCCTCGCCCACAGGTTCGAACCCCAATGCGGCGTGGAAGGCGTCGGAGGCGGGGTTGGGCGGGTCGGCGTTGACCTCGCAAACCACCCGCTGATCGCCGCGTGCGGCGGCGAAGGCGATCAGGTCGGCGTAAAGCTGGGCTGCCAGCCCGCGCCGGCGGTGTGTCGCTGCCACCGCCACCCGGTCGACATAAAGGAACCGGTCGAACCGCGCCCGGTGCCAGAGGAAATTCGGGCTGTCATAGGCCGCGCTCTGATCGAAGGCGATCAGCATCGCGCCGCCGTCGATCTGCCGCGCATAGGTCGCGCCGGTCAGCAGCATCGCCAGCCCCGCCGGGGTCAGCGGCGACAATTCCACCTCATGCGCCTTGTTCAGCGCGTGGACCCAGCCGTGATCGGCCACGCAGATCGGGGCGATCAAAGGCCGCGATCCGCCATCAGCCGGTTCAGGTCCTGTGCCGGGCGCGCGCCGATATGGCCGATGACCTCGCCCGCCGCAACGCAGCCCATCGCAGCGCAGGTCGCAAGATCGCGTGCCTTGACCATCCCCGCGAGGAACCCGGCGGCGAACAGGTCGCCTGCGCCGGTCGCATCGACCACAGTGGCGGCGGCGGTCGGCACATGCACCCGCCCCTCCGGCGTCACCACATAGGCGCCGCGCGCGCCGACCGTGATGGCGGCAATGTCCACATCCTGCGCGACGCGGGTCATCGCCGCATCCAGATCATCGGTTTCGTAAAGCGACATCACCTCGTGTTCGTTCGCGAACAGAAGATCGGTATGCGCCGCGATCAGCGCCTTGAAGGCCGCCCGGTGGCGGTCGACGCAGAACGGGTCCGACAGGGTGATCGCCACCTTGCCGCCCGCATCCTTGCAGGCAAGGATCGCCTTGTCGAAGGCCGCGACCGAGGCCGCACCGTCGAACCGATACCCCTCCAGATACAGCCAGGAAGCGTCCGCCATCATCATCGGGTCGATATCATCCGGCCCCAACGCCTCCGACACCCCGAGATACGTGTTCATCGACCGCTCACCATCCGGCGAGACGAGGACCATGCAGCGCCCCGTTTCCAACGCATCATCCGCCGGGGCGAAGGTGTCGAACGCCGCCCCGATGGCGCGAATGTCATGGGCGAAGATCGCGCCAAGCTGATCATCCTTCACCTTGCCGACATAGGCCGTCTTGGCGCCCAGCATCGCGAGGCCCGCAATCGTGTTCGCCGCCGACCCGCCGGAGATTTCCTGCGCCGGGCCCATCACGCCGTAAAGATGTGTCGCGCGGTCGGTGTCGATCAGTTGCATGATGCCCTTCTCCACACCATTCGCATCGAGAAATTCGTCCGAGCAATGCGAAAGCACATCGACCAGCGCATTGCCGACCCCCACCACGTCATAGGTCTTTGTCATATCGTCTTGTCCTCGAATTGGCACAGGTCACGGATCAGGCAGTCAGGGCAGCGCGGTTTCCGCGCGAGGCATATATACCGGCCATGCAGGATCATCCAGTGATGCGCATGTTGCTGGAATTCGGCGGGAATCCGGTCCTCGATGGCGCGTTCCACCGCCACCACGTCTTTGCCGGGGGCGAGGCCGGCACGATTGCCGAGCCGGAAGATGTGTGTGTCGACCGCCTGCGCAGGCAGGCCCCACCACATGTTCAGCACGACATTGGCGGTCTTACGCCCGACACCGGGCAGGGACTGGAGCGCCTCGCGGCTCGACGGCACCTCGCCGTGATAGTCATCGACGAGGATGCGCGACATCTTCATCACATTCTTGGCCTTGTTGCGAAACAGGCCGATTGTCTTGATATGTTCGATCAGGCCGTCCTCGCCCAGCGCCAGCATCTTTTCCGGCGTATCGGCGACCTTGAACAACCCCGCCGTCGCCCGGTTCACACCCTTGTCGGTCGCCTGCGCCGACAGCGCGACGGCGACGGTCAGGGTATAGGCGTTGGTGTGATGCAATTCCCCCTTCGGTTCCGCCTCGGCAGCGCGAAACCGGGAAAACGCTTCGTGGATTTCGGCATATGTCATCGGGCGGATCATGCGATTTCTATGGCCGAGGGGGCGGGGCGATGCAAGGCAGGGCAAAGTAGAATGGGGCACACCCCATCAATGGATCAACGGCGTATGCGCCCGAACGCGGAACATCACGCGGTTGCTCGCCGGGTCGAAGGCCGTGCGGCTGTGCAGGCATTTGGTGTTGTTGATCAGGACCGTCTGCCCCGGCTTGGCGTGAAACCGGTAATCCTCATGCCGGGCGGCGGCGGCGGCGCTGACTGCGTCCGCCAGTGCGATCCGGTCCGGGCGGATCAGCGCGCCGCCCGCGCTCTGATCCAGTTGCACCCGGTAAAAGCGGATCGAAGGTCGGCCATCATCACCGGTCAGGATCGTATGAAAGCTGTTGCCGAAGAAGAACTCTGTCGCACGGGCCGCCGCGCGATCCGCGGCGGACAGGCGCGCCAGCACGTCATCGACCGGCAGGATGATGGTATCGCCGCCGACCGGATCGACATCCTTGAACTGAAAGGCGACGAATTCGTCTGGCCGGGGCATGAAGCTGCTGTCGGTATGCGCCTCAAGCTCATCCGCCGTCGTGCTGAAACTGGTGGCGCGGCCATCCACTTTTGGGGCCGAAGGATCATGGGCGACCAGCGTGACCGTCAGGGCCGCGCGCTCCGCCTCGGTCATGGTCAGCGAGGTGGCGAGCGCGGTGATGAAATTCGGCGACCGCTACGGCGCGCGCCCGGTCAGCACGGCGAAATAGGGATAGGTATTCAGCGCGATGATGACCTCGTTGCGCATCCCGTCGGGGATTGCCCCGGTCTCGCCCAGTGCAGCGATATCAATAGTCGGGGCCGGTTTCGTCATTATCGCACCATTGGTCAGAAACAGGCCTTCACCAGCTTCGCGAACGCGTCCGCGCGGTGGCTCATCTCGTGCTTCTTTGCCGGGTCCATTTCGCCGAAGGTCTGGTCATGCCCGTCGGGGGTGAAGATCGGATCAAATCCGAAACCCTGTTCGCCGCGCATCGGCCAGCCGACGGTGCCGCCGACCTCGCCGCGAAACACCTCATCATGACCATCGGGCCAGGCAAGGCAGAGCGTGCAGACGAACCTTGCGGTGCGGGGATGCGGGGCATTGCGCGCCTCCAGCATCGACCAGACCTTCGCCATCGCCATCGGAAAATCCCGCCCATCCGGCGTTTCCGCCCAATCGGCGGTATAGACGCCGGGGGCACCGTCCAGCCCGTCAACCTCGATTCCGCTGTCATCGGACAGGGCGGGCAGGTTCGCGGCACGGGCGGCGGCATGGGCCTTGATCCGGGCATTGCCCGCGAAATTATCCTCCGTCTCCGCCGGTTCAGGCAGGCTGAGCTCCCCGGCGCTGACCGTCTCGATCCCGAACGGGCGCAGCAGATCGCCGATCTCGCGCACCTTGCCCGCATTATGCGAGGCAACGATCAGCGTACCGGGGGCCAGCCTGCGCATCAGGCGGTCGCGGCCTTCTGTGCGGCGACAAGTGCGGTGCAGCCCTTTCGCGCCAGCGTCAGCATTTCGATGAACTGCGCCTCGGAAAACGGCGACCCTTCGGCGCTGCCCTGCAATTCGACCAGCCCGCCCGACCCGGTGATGACGAAATTCGCATCGGTCCCGGCGTCGCTGTCCTCGACATAGTCGAGGTCAAGCACCGGCTGCCCCTGATAAACGCCGCAGGACACCGCCGCGATATGCTCGCTGATCGGGTTTTCCTTCAACTCGCCCGCATCCATCAGCTTTTGCGCCGCCAGCCGCAGCGCGACCCAGCCGCCGGTGATCGACGCGCAGCGCGTGCCGCCATCGGCCTGCAACACGTCACAGTCGATGGTGATCTGCCGCTCGCCCAGCAGCACACGGTCGGCCCCAGCGCGCAGCGCACGGCCGATCAGGCGCTGAATTTCCTGCGTGCGGCCCGATTGCGCCGATTTCGCCTCGCGGCGCATCCGCGTGTTCGTGGCGCGCGGCAGCATCCCGTATTCCGCCGTCACCCAGCCGAGGCCGGTATTGCGCATGAAGGGCGGCACCCGCTCCTCGATCGACGCGGTACACAGCACATGCGTATCGCCGCAGCGGATCAGGCAGGACCCCTCGGCATGTTTGGTGAAGTTCGTTTCAATCGAAACCGCCCGCATTTCATCGCGGGCCCGGCCAGAGGGGCGCATGGGCATTCCTTTCATTGGTTGCGGCAGACTTACCGAACCATGCGCAGGAAGGCCACAATCTTCGGAGCGCCGAACGATCCGTTTCTACCTGCCGAAACTGGCAACGATCAAACCATCCGGTTGTTCGGGTGGCGCGCCGTCTTCGTGGACAATCGTGAAGGATCCGGAAAGCAGATCAAGACAGGCAGCGTGGAGTTTCGCGCCATGAGTGCCCAGAATGATCCACTGGAAATGCCCCTGCTCCAGTTCGGGAAGGGCCGCCTCAAGCACCGCCGCCTCGTGTCCCTGAATGTCCATCTTCATCAATGTGACATCACTGCCGATCGACATCAAAAGGCTGGACATCTCGACTGTTTCAACGGTCATCGTGCTGTTGCCACCGGCACCCTCACCGACGAGGCCAGACCCGAAATTGTTCTCAAGAAACCGGCCGTTCCCATTGCGGGTGCTGACTGCGTTCGGATCAAGGGTCAGGTGATCGGTATGCAATCCATTCAACTGAAATGTCTCGAGGATGGCATCACGCATCTCCGCAAGCGGTTCCATCGCCCGAATCTTCCAGCGAGGCTTTGTTCGTGCGACAAGCGCCGAATAATATCCAATGGCCGCGCCGACATCCAGAAATACGCCTTCGCTGCCCGTCCGATCAAGAACATGCGAGAACCATTTTTCCTCTTCCGGCTCGTGCAGGTTGCTGGCACCCGCAAGCGTGTACCGTTCGATCTGAACAGGTATCAGCCTTGCGGCGCTCACCTTCATTCCATTGGAGAAACAATGGATCGGCATACCGGGCGTTGAAGGCTGCATTCAGGTTGTCTCCCGCAAGGTATCTTCCCAATCCGGGACCAAGCATATCGTAGAAGAGACCAATCAGGACTTTCAAGGGGTCTTCCTTCTGGTTGTCCTGTGCGTTCTGCTTCATCACACCCCATTGACCCTGTGCGCTGACCTTTCTACCTCTCTTTCATGACCACGCCCACCGGTTCTCTCTCCGATCTCAACGACCGCAGCCGCGAAATTTTCCGGCAGCTTGTGGAGACGTATATCGAAACGGGCGATCCGGTCGGGTCACGCACCATTTCCAAGGGTCTCGCCAGTTCCGTATCGGCGGCCACCGTCCGCAATGTGATGCAGGATCTGGAACAGCTTGGCTTACTGGAAAGCCCCCACACCTCCGCCGGGCGCATCCCGACCCATTCCGGGTTGCGGATGTTCGTCGATGGCTTGCTGGAACTTGGCGATATCTCCCCCGCCGAGCGGGCAGAGATTGAAAAACTGAACGACGACCGCGATGCGGATATCGGTCGGGCGCTGGATCATGCGGGGTCGATGCTGTCCGGGCTGTCGCAATGCGCCTCGCTGGTGTTTGCACCCAAGCAGGAGGCGCCGATCCGCCATGTGGAATTCGTGTCGCTCAACCCGACCACTGCACTCGTTGTGCTGGTGACGGAAAACGGCACGGTCGAGAACCGGATGATCAAACCGCCGCCTGGCATGACCCCCTCCGCCATGCGCGAGGCGGCGAATTTCCTGAACGCCATGCTGATCGGGCGTACCTTGCAAGAGGCGAAGGATGTCGTCGGCGTCGAAATCATCCGCCGCAAGCAGGAACTCGACGAAACCGCCCGCACCCTGATCGAAGCCGGCGTCGCCGTCTGGGATGGCGAGGGAGAGATTGAACCGGATCGCCTGCTGGTGCGTGGCCGTGCGAATCTCCTCAGCGGATCGGCGGCAGATCTGGACCGGATGCGCCACCTGCTGGACGATCTGGAACGCAAGCGCGACCTCGCGCAATTGCTCGACCTCGCGAAAGAGGGCGACGGCGTGCGCATCTTCATCGGGTCGGAAAACAAACTCTTTTCATTATCGGGGTCCACATTGGTGATCTCTCCCTATATGAACGCCGACCGGAAACTGGTGGGCGCGATCGGGGTGATCGGCCCGACCCGGCTTAATTACGGACGCATCGTGCCGATTGTCGATTATACCGCCCGGATGATGGGTGAGGTGATCGCGTCGCGCGGAACACACGCCCGAAGGGGCGGAGGAACGACATGATGAATGACAAAAAGACCGCCGAAGAAATCGCGATCGACGAACTGATGGACAGCCTCGAAAGCGGCGCGCCGGAGGGGGAGGAAGGCATCGACGACACCCCCGAAGGTGATCCGCTGGAGGCCGAAATCGCCGCCCTGACCGCCGAGCGCGACCAGTTGAAGGATCGCCTGATGCGCGCGCTGGCGGAGGCGGAGAATACCCGCCGCCGGGCGGAGCGTGACCGCAAGGACGCCGAGGCGTTCGGGGGCACCAAGCTGGCGCGCGACCTCTTGTCAGTGCACGACAACATGCAGCGCGCGCTCGCCGCTGCCGACGATGACACACGCGCCGCCGCCGCCAGCCTGATCGAAGGCGTGGAGTTGACGCAGCGCGATCTGCTGACCGCCTTCGAAAAGCACAAGATCGTCAAGGTGGAACCCAAGCAGGGCGACAAGTTCGATCCGAACCTGCATCAGGCGATGTTCGAAGCCCCGGTTCCGGGCGCGGAAAACGGCACGGTGATCGAGGTGATGCAGGCCGGATTCACGATTTCGGGCCGGTTGCTGCGCCCCGCACTGGTTGGCGTGGCGAAGGCCGCCGGTTAGGCGACTTCGCCCGCCTTACCCCTGTTTCGCCAGAAACCCCTCGATGATCCGCGCGCCTTGCGCGGGTTCCTGACACATCCACCAATGGCCGAGGCCCGGCAAGTGCGCCACCTCCGCCCCTGCCCGCGCGGCGGCACGGAGGGCCAGCGCGTCGCCGCCCGTATAGGCGTCTTTCTCGGCCACGACGGCCAGACCGGGCCTTGCCGAAGCCTTGGGCAAATCCGCCCCCAGTTCCGCCATGCGCGGCTGAGCGGCGGACCGATAGAGCGGCAGGATCGCCGCCGCCATCGTCTCGTTCATCGCCTCCGCCACCGCCAATGCGGCGCTTTCGGTCATGCTGGCGGCGATCAGTTGCTGTGCCTTCAGCCGCGCCGGGGCCGCCGCCATGATGCCGACCGTCTGCTCGCCGACCTTCGGCGTCTGCCAAAGCTGTGCAAGATCGTGCCATTTGTAGGCGGGATCGAACAGCCCGACCGTATCGCTGACCCAGCAGCGGATCATGTCGGGGCGGGTCATGGCCAACCGCAGCACGTGCATCCCGCCCCAGTCATGGCCGATCAGGTCCACCGGGCCGGGCAATTGCTCCACCGCCGCGATCAGCCACGCGAGATAATCATCGGTCGTGCAGCCAAATCCATCCGGGATCGGCGCGCCGAAACCGGGCGGCGACAGCGTGATCGTTTCCACCGCCATCTGGCTCCGGATCGCGGTCCAGATATCGGCGGTTTCCGGCACACCGTGAACGAAGGCAATGGTCATGGGCGGCTCCTGTAATCGGCTCGCAGGGTCATGCGCTGGGATGCATCATCCACATTCGGGACGCCATTGCACAGCCTGTTTCACATCAAGACGGGTGAGCCGTTTGCAGGTCAACCTTCCGGCGTTATGGTCCCGGCAACGCATCATCCGGCCCGCGCCCCGATTGAAGGAACCTCCAGCATGACCCAGATCACCGACGAGGCCAGCCTCCGCGCGCTTTATGGCCCGATTCACCCCTTGGCGGCGGTGAAAGTGATTGACCATCTGGATCACCATTGCCGCGCCTGGCTCGCCGCCTGCCCGTTCATCCTGATGGCGACAGGCAATGGCACGACGCTGGATGTCTCGCCGAAGGGCGATGCGCCCGGCTTTGTGCTGGTGGAGGATGACAAGCATCTGCTGATCCCGGACTGGCCCGGCAACAACCGGCTCGACGGGCTGAGCAATATCCTGCGCGACCCGCAGGTCGCCCTGCTCGCGCTGATCCCCGGAATCCGCGAGACGCTGCGCATCAATGGCCGCGCCAGCATTCATGCGGACGAGCCGCTGCGCGCCCTTTTCACCACCCGGGGCAAGCTGCCGATCACCGTGACCCGCGTGGCGGTGGAGGAGGTGTTCATGCACTGCCCGAAGGCGTTCATGCGGTCCAACCTCTGGTCGCCGGAGACTTGGCCGGATCGTGCCACGCTGCCGACAATGGGCGAAATCCTGAAGGATCATTGCCAGACCGATGCCCCGCCCGAGACGCCGGAGGCGCAGGAGGCACGGTCGCGCGCGCAGCTTTACTGACGGGGCGGCGGGCGAAGCGATGCCGCCGCCGCGCAAAACTTTCATATTCTCCCCCTTGCGGGCACGGCCCGCCTCCGCCACGATAAGACCGTGCGAAACGGCCGACAGGCCCCTGATGGAAGAGATTTATTGGCGAGCGCGATATACGACCCCGCTGTGACCGAGGCATCCCCTGCGGAACGCCTGATCGAATTTCCTGACAACAAGCTGCTGATCGACCTGTGCGGCGGTTTCGACCGAAACCTCGCCGCGCTTGAGGCCGGATTCGAAATCGTGATCGGGCGGCGCGGCAATCAGCTTGTCTTGCATGGCGACCCCGAAGGGGTATCCGGTGCCGAGGCCGCGCTGAATGCGCTCTATGCCCGGCTCGAAGAGGGCCGACCGGTTGAAAAGGGCGATGTCGATGCCGCGATCCGGATGCGCGGCGAGGCCCCGCCACCGCCCGACCCCAGCCAGTTGGAACTGTTTCGCGGCGGCAAGGTCGAAATCCGCACCAAGAAAAAGATCGTGGAGCCGCGAACGGCGGCCCAGCGCGCCTATGTGCAGTCGCTGTTCCGGTCGGAACTGGTGTTCGGCATCGGCCCCGCCGGAACCGGCAAGACCTATATCGCCGTCGCCGCCGCCGTTTCGATGTTCGTCGAAGGCCGGGTCGACCGGATCATCCTGTCGCGTCCGGCGGTGGAGGCCGGGGAGCGGCTCGGCTTTCTGCCCGGCGACATGAAGGAAAAGGTCGATCCCTTCATGCAGCCGCTTTACGATGCCTTGGGCGATCTCCTCCCCAGCAAGATGGTGCAGCGGCTGATCGAGGAAAAGACGATCGAGATCGCACCACTGGCCTTCATGCGCGGACGCACGCTCCAGAATGCCTTCGTCGTGCTGGACGAGGCGCAGAACGCCACCGAAATGCAGATGAAGATGTTCCTCACCCGGCTGGGCGAGGGTGGGCGCATGGCGATCACCGGCGATCCGACCCAGATCGACCTGCCGCGCGGTGTCGGGTCCGGGCTGGTGCAGGCGGAAAAGGTGCTGCGCGATGTGCCGGGAATCGAATTCAACCGCTTCACCTCGGTCGATGTCATCCGTCATCCGCTGGTCGCGAAGATCGTTCAGGCCTATGACAAGCTTTACGAGGATGGCGACCACGATGCGGCACGGGCCAGCGGATATGGCCGCAGGTAGCGGTGCATGACCCTCTCCATCGAGTTCAACATCGAGGATGAGGCATGGTCCGATGCCGCGCCGTGGTATCGCGAACTTGCGCTTCGCGCCGCTGACGAGGCCCTGCGACAGGCCGGATATACCGGTGCCGATGCCGAGATCAGCGTCCTTTTGTGCAACGATGCCCGGATCGCCGACCTGAACCGCGATTTTCGCGGCAAGCCCGTCGCCACCAATGTGCTGAGCTGGCCGGGCCATGATCTGGCCCCGCCCGCACCCGGCGCAGCGCCGCCCCTGCCCCCGGATGGGGAGCTTGGCGACATCGCATTTGCCCGCGAAACCATTGAAACAGAGGCGAAGGCGCAACATCTGACGGTCGAAGCACATTTCGTGCATCTCTTTGCGCATGGCGTTTTGCATCTTTTAGGCTATGACCATGAAACGGACGAGGACGCCGCCCTGATGGAGGGGCTGGAAAGTCGGGCCATGCAGGCGATGGGATTCGATGACCCCTATCGCGAAGATCGCCTGCCTGACCCAAGCTGACCCCCGCGCAGCACGACGCGGGCTGGAATGGATGACATGAACGAAGACGACAAGTCCCGCGTCGAGATCGGACACACCGAAGCCGACAAGCCGGGCACAGAAACCGAAGGCCCCGAGGAACCTCCGCGACAACGCGGGTTCCTTGCGCGGTTGCTGAACCTTTCAGGCAACGACGGCGCAACGGACAGGATCGACGCTGATATCGGCGCAACCGCCGACGAGCGCACGTTGCTGAGCAATATTCGTCTGATGCGCGACCAGCGTGTCCTGGACATCATGATCCCGCGCGCCGATATCGTCGCGGTGGAGGCGAGCGCCTCGCTCGCTGAAATCACCGAAGCCTTTCGCAGCGGCGCTCATTCGCGCCTGCCGGTTTACCGCGAAACGCTGGATGACCCGATCGGGTTCGTCCATGTGAAGGATGTCGCCCTCGCGCGCGGTTTCGGAACTGCCGTGTCGGAGCCATTCCTGCTGAGCGATTTCACGCGGGAAATGCTGGTGATCCCCGCGTCCATGCACACGGGCCGTCTGATGCAGCGGATGCAGAAAAGCCGGATTCACATGGCCCTCGTGGTCGATGAATATGGCGGGGTCGACGGGCTCGTGACCATCGAGGATCTGGTGGAACAGATCGTCGGCGACATCGAGGACGAACATGACGAGGAAGAAGCCGTCGCATGGCGACGAGAGGCCGCCGGGGTCTATGTCGCCAATGCCCGCGCCGAACTCGCGGATTTCGAGGCGGAGGCAGGGGTGGACCTTTTGCCGGACGATCTCGATGAAGATGTCGATACGCTCGGCGGTCTGGTGTTCATGCTGTCGAACCGCGTGCCGGAACGCGGCGAGGTGATCGCCCATCCCGACGGCCATGAATTCGAGGTGATCGACGCGGACCCGCGAAAGATCAAGCGATTGCGCGTCCGGCTTCATGGCGCTGTCCGCGCGGCTCCGACGGTCAAGGCGGCAGAATAAGGGCAGACCCGATGACCCCTGAAAGCGGCGCCAGCGTCCCCGCACTTGCGCGCCGTCTTGCGGGAATGTCGCCGCGCCAGCGCCTTCTGGCCGCCTTCGTGTCCGGCATCGTGCTGGCGACGACGCAGCCGCCCGTCGGGTTCTGGCCGTTATTCTTCGTCATCGGACCGGTCATGTTCTGGCTGTGGCGCGGCACCGATCGCAAGACCGCCTTTCGGATCGGCATCGCCTGCGGCACCGGGTTTTTCGCCGCCGCGCTGCATTGGATCGTCGAGCCGTTTCTGGTCGATGCCGCCGCGCATGGCTGGATGGCCCCTTTCGCGGTGATCCTGCTTTCGGTTGGCCTGTCGCTGTTCTGGGGTATCGCCTTCTGGGCCGCACGGACGCTTGCGACCGTTCTTCGTGCAGGTGGCGGCGTGCGGGCGGCGGTGATCCTCGGTCTCTGCCTGTCATGCGGTGAGTTCGCGCGCAGCTACGTACTGACCGGGTTCCCCTGGGCCTTGCCAGCCTATGGCTGGATCGACACGCCGGTGGCGCAGACCGCCGCGATCTTCGGGCCTTATGCGCTGTCGCTGCTGACACTGGTTGCCGCCTTGATCTGCGGGGCGGCTGCGGGCACATGGCGCGCCGCCCCGGCGATCGTCACCGTGATCGGTGTGGCCGGGGCTTGGGTCTGGGGCGAGGGGCGTCTGGACGGGGCGACTGATCCTGTATCCGGCCCGGTCATCCGCATCCTTCAAACCGATGTCGTGCAAGCCGAAAAATGGCTCCCCGAAAACGTCCGCCCCAATTTCGAACGCCTGATGGCGGCCTCCACCATGCCCGCCGCGACACCGCCCGCACTCGTGATCTGGCCGGAAAGTGCGGTGACCTTCCCGATCGACATGGCCCCGGAGGCGCGAAAGGTGATCCGCAACAGGTTTCGTGCGGAACTGGGCGGGGCGGAGCTTGTCACCGGGTCGCTGCGTCACAATGACGGGCCCGATGCAAAGATCGGGCCGGGTGCCAGATGGCGCAACAGCCTGTTCCTGTTGTCGGATACTGACGACCTCGCCCCGCCATTCGACAAGAACCACCTTGTTCCCTTCGGCGAGTATCTGCCGTTCGACAGTTTCTTTTCCGGGATTGGCATCAGCGGCCTTGCGGGCATCGGCGCGGGGATCGTCGCAGGCGACCGTCATGTCGTGATGACGCCGGACCGCGCGCCGCCCTTCGCGCCGCTGATCTGTTACGAAATGATCTTTCCGCGCGAAACGGCAGCGGCGGCGCAGGGCGCGGACTGGTTGATCCTCGTGACCAATGACGGCTGGTTCGGAAACTGGGCCGGACCGGCGCAGCATCTTGCAATGGCCCGGATGCGGGCCATCGAGCTCGGCCTTCCCATCGCGAGATCGGCAAATTCCGGCATTTCCGGCATGATCGGCCCCTTTGGGCGGCTGACAGCATCGTTGAACGGCGCAGCGGAAGGGATCATCGACGCGCGCCTGCCCGATTCGCTACCGCCAACAACCTACCGCATATACGGGGAGACATTTGCAACCTTGGCAATATGTTTGCTCCTCATGTTCTCAACCTCCGGCCTGCCTATTGGCAAAAACAGGCCGGTATCGCGACAAGAGAGTTGAATAATTGAGGTATACACCCTACCCAAAAGAGGGGGCATTCAAGGACGACCAGTGAAGTCGAGCAGGGACCGTGGCCATTACCTTAAGTACCGCCAACGATGAAGATCAGGGTATTTCCGACACGCAGGGCATGCAATTGAGAGCCAGATTCAACGCGATTGATTTGCATGTGGGGACACGTGTCAAAATGCAGCGAACGATCCTCGGGATAAGTCAGGAACGGCTCGGGGAACATCTGGGGGTCACGTTCCAGCAGATTCAGAAATACGAAAAAGGCGCGAACCGCATCGGTGCCAGTCGGCTCTATGCGATATCGCAAATCCTCGAAGTGCCTGTTCAGTTCTTCTTCGAGGATATGCCGGATGCGGCAGAGATCGCGAACCGCACTACGGCTGCGAAACAGGACGAAACGGATAGCGCAAAGGGCCTGTCAGATTTCGTGCGGAGCCCGGAAGGTTTGGCGCTGGCGGTTTCCTTCGCCCGGATCAAGGATCGCGCCACCCGCAAACATCTGTCGGACCTCGTGCGGTCGGTTGCGGAAACCGCTGAAGCATGATTGCACAAGCCTGACTCGACTACCTTGCACGTAGACGAGTTGACCCGACACCGCCGCCCGCATAAACCCTCGGCGATGTTCGATCTGATGGCGGCTAGGGTCTGTCGGTTCGATGACGACAGCAGGAGGCAGCCCGATGGCGCGAAGTGATTATCTGTTTACGTCCGAGTCCGTCTCGGAAGGGCACCCCGACAAGGTCTGTGACCGGATTTCGGATGCCGTGCTCGACGCGTTTCTGACCGAAGAACCCGAAGCGCGCGTCGCCTGCGAAACCTTCGCCACGACCAATCGCGTCGTGATCGGCGGCGAGGTCGGCCTGTCGGATCAGGCGAAACTGGCCGAATACATGGGCAAGATCGACGCGATCACCCGCGCGTGCATCAAGGATATCGGATACGAGCAGGACAAGTTCCACCACGAGACGGTGGAGATCACCAATCTGCTGCACGAACAGTCCGCCCATATCGCGCAGGGTGTGAATGCCAGCGCGACCAAGGACGAGGGCGCAGGCGATCAGGGGATCATGTTCGGCTATGCCACGACCGAAACGCCCGAACTGATGCCCGCCCCGATCCACTATGCTCACGCAATCCTCCGCCGTCTTGCCGAGGTGCGCAAGAATGGCACCGAACCGACGCTCGGCCCGGATGCGAAATCTCAGCTTTCCGTCCGCTATCACAACGGCATGCCGGTCGGTGTCACCTCCATCGTGCTGTCGACGCAGCACCTGGACGCAAGCATGACATCCGAAGATGTGCGCGCTGTGGTGGAGCCATATATCCTTGAAACCCTGCCCGAAGGGTGGGTCACGGACGAAACCGAATGGCACGTGAACCCGACCGGCAAATTCGTGATCGGCGGGCCTGATGGCGACGCCGGGCTGACCGGGCGCAAGATCATCGTTGATACCTATGGCGGCGCGGCACCGCATGGCGGCGGCGCGTTTTCCGGCAAGGACCCGACCAAGGTCGACCGGTCGGCGGCCTATGCCGCGCGGTATCTCGCGAAAAACGTCGTCGCCGCCGGTCTGGCGGATCGCTGCACGCTTCAGTTGTCCTATGCCATCGGTGTGGCCAAGCCGCTGTCGATCTATGTCGATGCCCACGGCACCGGCAAGGTGTCCGAAGCCGCGATCGAAAAGGCTGTCGCCCGCGCGATGGACCTGACGCCGCGCGGTATCCGCACCCATCTCGGCATGAACCGCCCGATCTATGCCCGCACCGCCGCCTATGGTCATTTCGGCCGGGCACCTGAGTCGGATGGCGGCTTTTCGTGGGAAAAGACGGACCTGATCGCCGCGATCCGCGCGGCGGTCTGATCGTCGATCCGATGACCGGAACGGCCCAGTTCATGGGCGCGGATCGTCGGCGATGACCGAAATGCCGGAACGCGAAGACGGTGCGCCGTGGCGCAATTTTTATGGCCGCAGGCATGGCAAGACCATGCGGCCCTATCAGAAGGCGCTGATGGAACAACACCTGCCTGGCCTCGTGCCCGCAGGCGTGGCGTGGGACAGCAACCCGGATCGCACGCCGGTCGATTTCGCCGCGATGGTGCCGGGCGCGCGTGAAGTCTGGCTTGAAATTGGCTTTGGCGGCGGTGAACATCTGATCGCCTTGGCAGCGCAGAACCCCGATATCGCGTTGATCGGGTGCGAGCCGTTCGTGAACGGTGTCGCCATGTGCCTGGCCGCCCACAAGAAGGCCGGTTTGACCAATGTGCGTCTGCATGCAGGCGATGCCCGCGAGGTGTTCGATGTCGCCATCGACGGCGCGTTCAGCCGGGTTTTCGTCAATTATCCCGATCCCTGGCCCAAGACCCGCCACCATGAACGCCGGTTCATCGGGCCCGACAACCTGCCGCATTTGGCGCGGGTCACGGCACCGGGCGGGCGGCTCCATGTGGCGAGCGACATCCCCGATTACATCCGCCATTCGCTGGAGGCGATGCGCCATGAGCCGGGCTTTCGCTGGACGGCGGAGCGCCCCGACGACTGGCGGCGCCCCTGGGCCGACTGGCCCGGCACACGTTACGAGGCCAAGGCCCTGCGAGAGGGGCGAACGCCCTGCTATCTGACCTTCGAGCGGGTCTAGGGCGGTATCAGCGCGCCAGCGGGTGTTTTTCCGCCACCAGCGCCTTCAGCCGTTCTTCCTGCACATGGGTGTAGAT
>CAYGRU010000003.1:0-103690 GCA_964352385.1 uncultured Candidatus Planktophila sp. | reverse complement strand
GTCCTGCCGCATCTTCGCCCCCGCCCCGCCATAGGTATAGAGGACTGGCAGATGCGTCAGGCCGATCCCGGTCGCCCGGGCGGCGGCGAAGATGCGGCAGGACAGTTCGGCAAGGTCATCATAGGGCACGCCACCCGCCTGATGGTGGACATAGTGGAATTCACCCACGGCGGCATAGCCGGTCTCCTGCATTTCCATGAACACCAGCGCGGCGATCGCCTCCATCTGCTCCGGCGTCATCCGGGCGACGAAGCGATACATCAGATCGCGCCATGTCCAGAAACTGTCGCGGCCCGCGACCCGGTGTTCGGTCATCCCCGCCATTGCGCGCTGAAAGGCATGGCTGTGCAGGTTCGAAAGCGCGGGCAGCAGCGTCGATACGCGCACATCGCCCGGCTGCACCGCTGCGCCCGGGGTGACGGCGGAAATGCGGCCATCGGCAACCGAAACCCGGACATCGGCGGCCCATCCCTCCGGCAACAGGGCCTGTGCAGCAAAGATCACATCATTCTCCTTATGTGTAGACATAACGATCCTAGTCTTTTACATACCGAGTCGGCAAGACCGAACAGGGAAGGATCGCACGTGACCACGACCGCGCATGTATTCACATCCTGCACACTGGCGACGATGGAGCCGGATGGGGTTCCCTATGGGTTGATCGAAGATGCCGCGCTGGTGACCAATGCCGGGCGGATCGTCTGGCGCGGCGCGCGCGCCGATCTGCCGGGCGATTTCGGCGCTGCGCCGCAGACCGATCTCGGCGGCAGGCTGGTCACGCCCGCGCTGATCGATTGCCACACCCATGTGGTGTTCGGCGGCAACCGGGCGCGTGAATTCGAGATGCGCCTTCAAGGCGCGAGTTACGAGGACGTGGCCCGCGCCGGGGGCGGCATCGTCTCCACCGTTTTCGCTACCCGTCAGGCCAGCGAAGACGACCTGTTGCGCGCCGCCCTGCCCTTCATCGACGCGATGATTGCCGAAGGCGTCGCCGTCATTGAGATCAAATCGGGCTATGGGCTGGACCGGGATACCGAATTGCGGATGCTGCGCGTGGCGCGGCGGATCGGCACGCTGCGCCCGGTCATGATCCGCACCAGCTTCCTCGGAGCCCACGCCGTGCCTCCGGAATTCAAGGGCCAAAGCGACGCCTATATCGACACTGTCTGCATCCCCGCCCTGCGAGATGCCCATGCCGAAGGGCTGGTCGATGCGGTGGACGGGTTTTGCGAGGGCATCGCCTTTTCGCCCGACCAGATCGCCCGCGTCTTCGCCGTGGCTGCCGAACTGGGCCTTCCGGTAAAGCTGCACGCCGAACAGCTTTCCAATCTCGGCGGTGCGGCGCTGGCGGCGCGGCATGGCGCGTTGTCGGCGGATCATCTGGAACATCTCGATGCCGACGGGGTGGCGGCGATGGCAGCGGCGGGCACCGTTGCGGTGATCCTGCCCGGTGCCTTCTATACCCTGCGCGAAACGCTGGCCCCGCCCATCGACCTGTTGCGCCAGCATGGCGTGCCGATGGCGGTGGCGACCGACATGAACCCCGGCTCATCCCCGCTGCCATCGCTTTTGCTCGCCATGAACATGGCCTGCACCCTGTTTCGCCTGACCCCGGAGGAGGCACTGGCAGGCGCGACCGTCCACGCCGCGCGCGCGCTCGGTCTGGCGGACCGGGGCACGCTCGCGGTCGGGCAGGTGGCGGATCTCGCTGTCTGGTCCTGCGACCACCCTGCCGAATTGTCCTATCGCATCGGCTTCTGCCCCCTTCACCACCGCATTATCGGAGGCGTATTGTGACATCGCTCATCCTGACCCCCGGCCAGACCACGCTGGCCCAACTGGAGCGTATCTTCCGCGAGGAACTGCCGGTCACGCTGGACCGCGCCGCGCGTCCGCGGGTGGAGGCTGCCGCCGCTGCCATTGCCGCCGCTGCGGCGGGCGATGTGCCGGTTTATGGCGTCAACACGGGCTTCGGCAAACTCGCCTCGATGCGGATTGCGCCTGCGGATACGGCGGTGCTGCAACGCAATCTGATCCTGTCGCATTGCTGCGGCGTCGGCGATCCGATCCCGCGCGCCCAGACCCGGCTGATGATGGCATTGAAACTGTTGAGCCTCGGGCGCGGGGCATCCGGCGTGCGCTGGAGCCTGATCGAATTGTTGGAGGGGATGCTGGCGCGCGGTGTGACGCCGGTGATCCCGGCGCAGGGGTCCGTCGGGGCCTCCGGCGATCTTGCCCCGCTCGCACATATGACCGCTGTGGTGATCGGTCATGGCGCGGCAGAGGTTGAAGGTCGCATCCTGCCGGGGGCGGAGGCGTTGGCGGCGGTCGGCCTCGCGCCCATCCCGCTTGGCCCGAAAGAGGGATTGGCCTTCATCAACGGCACGCAATTTTCCACCAGTTTCGCGCTGGCCGGGCTGTTCGGCGCATGGTCCGCCGCGCAATCGGCGCTCGTCACCTCGGCGCTGTCGACCGACGCGATCATGGGGTCCACCGCGCCCTTGCAACCCGAAATCCACGCGCTGCGCGGCCATGCCGGGCAGATCGAGGCGGCGGCCACCATGACGCGCCTGCTGGCAGGATCGGCGATCCGCGAAAGCCACCGCGACGGCGACACCCGCGTGCAGGATCCCTATTGCATCCGCTGTCAGCCGCAGGTCACCGGCGCGGCGATGGACGTGTTGCGTCAGGCGGCCCGCACCATCGAGATCGAGGCGAATGCTGCCACCGACAACCCGCTGGTTCTGGCGGAGGCCGGGCTGATCGTATCGGGCGGGAATTTCCATGCGGAGCCTGTGGGATTTGCCGCCGACATGATCGCGCTGGCGCTGGCGGAAATCGGCGCAATCGCCCAGCGCCGCGTGGCGCTGATGGTCGATCCGACGCTGAGCCACGATCTGCCGCCGTTCCTGACGCCGCGCCCGGGCCTGAACTCCGGCCTGATGATCGCCGAAGTCACGACCGCCGCGCTGATGAGCGAAAACAAGCACATCGCCATGCCGTGCGTGACCGACAGCACGCCGACCAGCGCCAATCAGGAAGACCATGTCAGCATGGCGGCGCATGGCGCGGTGCGGCTTGGTCGCATGGTGGACAATGTGAATGTCATCCTCGGTGTCGAGGCGATCTGCGCCGCGCAGGGCATCGACTTTCGCGCACCCCTGCTGACCAGCGCGCCCTTGCAGGCCGTCATCGCCCGCCTGCGGCAGGACGTGGCGACATTGGGCGATGACCGCTACATGGCACCCGACCTCGCCGCCGCTGCCCGCCTCATCGCGACAGGCGATCTGGCGCGGGCCAGCGGCCTGCCGTTGCCGGACCTGTCCGCATGACCCTGCTCTGCCGTGCCACACACCCACGTTCCCGCCCCTGACCCGTTAGGAGAGTCCCATGCTCGACCGCAAGAACACCCGCGATGTCTATCCCGCCACCGGCACCGACCTGACCTGCAAAAGCTGGCAGACCGAGGCCGCGCTGCGGATGCTGATGAACAACCTGCACCCCGATGTGGCCGAAAACCCGCATGAACTGGTGGTCTATGGCGGTATCGGGCGCGCGGCGCGAAGCTGGGGCGATTTCGACCGCATCGTCGCAACGCTGCGCACGCTGGAAGGCGATGAAACCTTGCTGGTGCAATCCGGTCGCCCGGTCGCGGTGATCCGCACCCATGCTGATGCCCCGCGCGTTCTGATCGCGAATTCGAACCTCGTGCCCCATTGGGCAACATGGGACCATTTCAACGATCTCGATAAGAAGGGCCTGATGATGTATGGCCAGATGACCGCCGGGTCATGGATCTATATCGGCACCCAAGGGATCGTGCAGGGCACTTACGAGACCTTCGCCGAGGCAGGGCGCCAGCATTATGGCGGCGATCTGAAGGGTAAATGGATCCTCACCGGCGGTCTCGGCGGCATGGGCGGCGCGCAACCGCTGGCCGCCGTGATGGCCGGGGCCTGTTGCCTCGCGGTCGAATGCGACGAGACCCGGATCGATTTCCGCCTCCGCACCCGCTATGTCGACGCCAAGGCGCAGAGCCTTGATGAAGCGCTTGCGATGATCGCTGACTGGACCGCGAAGGGCGAGGCGAAATCGGTCGGCCTCTTGGGCAATGCCGCCGACGTGTTCCCCGAACTGGTCGCGCGGATGAAGGCAGGCGGCCCGCGCCCCGACATCGTCACCGACCAGACCAGCGCCCATGACCCGCTGAACGGTTATCTGCCCCAGGGCTGGAGCGTGGCGGAGGCGAAGGCGAAGCGCGAGAGCAATCCGAAGGCGGTTGAAACCGCTGCCCGCGCCAGCATGAAGACCCATGTGGCGGCGATGGTCGAATTCTGGAACGCAGGTGTGCCCACGCTCGACTACGGCAACAATATCCGGCAGGTCGCGCAGGAGGAAGGGCTGGAGAATGCCTTCGCCTTCCCCGGTTTCGTGCCGGCCTATATCCGGCCCCTGTTCTGCAAGGGCATCGGCCCGTTCCGCTGGGTCGCGCTGTCCGGCGACCCGGAGGATATCTACAAGACCGACGCGGCGATGAAAAAGCTGTTCCCGGACAACGACCATCTGCATCGCTGGCTGGACATGGCCGCCGACCGCATCGCGTTTCAGGGCCTGCCCGCGCGCATCTGCTGGATCGGCCTCGGCGACCGGCACCGCGCCGCGCTGATGTTCAATGAAATGGTCGCATCGGGCGAATTGAAGGCACCGATCGTGATCGGGCGCGATCACCTCGATTCCGGCTCCGTCGCCTCGCCGAACCGCGAGACGGAGGCGATGATGGACGGATCGGATGCAGTGTCGGACTGGCCCTTGCTGAACGCATTGGTGAACACGGCATCGGGCGCGACATGGGTATCGATCCATCATGGCGGCGGCGTCGGCATGGGGTTCAGCCAGCATTCAGGCGTGGTGATCGTCGCCGATGGCACCGAAGCCGCTGCCAAGCGGTTAGAGCGGGTGTTGTGGAACGATCCGGCATCCGGGGTCTGGCGTCATGCCGATGCGGGCTATCCCGCCGCCATCGACTGCGCCAAGGATCACGGGCTGCGGCTG
The DNA here is from genome assembly GCA_964352385.1 of uncultured Candidatus Planktophila sp. Classification (GTDB taxonomy): domain Bacteria; phylum Pseudomonadota; class Alphaproteobacteria; order Rhodobacterales; family Rhodobacteraceae; genus Pikeienuella. Next base: position 98,638 of record CAYGRU010000003.1, on the reverse strand, counting down.
CCGACCATCCTCGGCAACTGACCATCCGGCGCGTCGCACGGTTTTGCATTTGACCGGCGGGCCTGTATCAAGAGGCGCGGGCGGATCTGGCCGCCCGCGACCCTTGATCCTGCCCGGAGGCCACCATGACCGACCTGTTCGACGAAGACCTGTTCGCCAAGGGGCTGACGCAGCGCAAGGCGACGCTGGGGGCCACGTATGTGGAACAGAACCTCGCCGCCGCCGATGACTTCACCCGCCCGTTTCAGGAGGCGATGACGGCATGGTGCTGGGGGTTCGGCTGGGGCGACGAGGTGATCGACGCCAAGACGCGGTCGATGATGAACCTCGCGATGCTCGGCGCACTCGGCAAGATGCACGAATGGGAAATCCACTGCCGGGGTGCGATCAACAATGGCGTGACGAAGGAAGAAATCCGCGCGATCATCCATGTGGTCGGCATCTATTGCGGCGTGCCGCAGGCGCTGGAATGTTTCCGCGTCGCCAAGAAGGTGCTGGAGGCGGATGCGGGCTGAACCCGCCGCCCCTCAGACCGCCCCAGTCGTGACAGTGCCGTCCGCGATCCAGCCATCCAGCACCGCCAGCACGGCATCGGCGAAGGCCTGATCGTTGATATGACAGTCGAGCATGGTCAGCCGCACCGGATCGCGGACCGCCTTTGACATCTCGTCCACCATCGCCGCCAGTCCTTCAGGGTCATGGGCCGGCCCGCCCTCGCGGTCCCATTCCTCAATCCCGCCAGCGGGCATCAGCACATGCACCGGTGCCGTGGCGCGGTCGAGCCGGGCCGCGATGTCGCGCACCAGCGCGCGACGTTCGGCACTGTTCAGGGCGGCAGATTTGATAAGCCGGTTATGGGCGTGAAACGGGCGGTCGGCATAGGCTGCGGGAATGTCCTGCCAGCCCGGAAAGTCGATCAGATCGATGCATCCCGGCGCGACGATCTGGGGAATGCCCCGAAGCCCCGCACCGGTCAGCCGGTCAGCCCCGGAATTGACCGCCGATCCGACCATCAGATTGCCGAGTTCAGGCAGTGCAAAATCCATCACCGCCGCGAAATAGCCCTGCCGTGCCAACGCCTCGAACGCCATGCCGCCCATGCCGGTGGCGTGAAATACCGCAACCTCGAACCCGCGTGCCAGCAGCGGTGCGCGCAGGCGTTTCATGTAATGCAGGCAGGATGATCCAAGGCTCGTCATGCCAATCACCGGCCTGTCTGCGCGCGGTGTCTCAACCGCATTCGCGGCACCCAGAACCGCCCCCGCCGCCTGTGAGAGCGACGACTTGCAGACCGAATTCAGGCCGTAAAGCCCACCCGCCCAGAGGATCATCTGTATGTCGGGGCTGAGCCGATCCGCCGGGATCAAGGGCGAGAATGAAACGGTCGAGACTACATATTTCGGGACGCCTACCGGCAGCGCCTGCGCGCAATCGAGCGCAAGATCGGTGCCCATCGTCCCGCCGAGCGCGATCATCCCGTCGATCCGGCCTTCGGCATGAAGTCGCGCACACAACGCCGCCGCGCCGCGCGCCATGATCTGCATCGCGGTATTCTCATCACCGCTGTCGATTGCCGCCTGAATCGTCGATCCGCCCGCAGCCGCCACATCATGCTTCGATATATCTGTCGGGCCGGACGGGTCGCCAAGGACGCTGACATCCATGCTCAGCGTCCGCCCGCCCATCGCGCGGATGCGGTCGCAGAGATAGCCAAGCTCCTCATCCTTCGTATCGAAGGTTCCGATCACCAGAATTGTTTTTGCCATAATGGCCTCCCTCATCCGGTGGCCGCAGCAACGACACGCAGCTTTCGTCCTGACCGCAACCGCTTGCCCCAGAATCTCGCCTGACGCATAGGTTCATTATTGTTACCGATTGGTTCAAATAGATTGCATCCATTCAAGAATTCTGTCAACAATTTCGGCACCCCACCGGACGATGAAGGAAACTGCCCCGAAATGGACATCACAGGATGACCAAAACGATCATGACCTCGGTTGACCGGGCGCTGTCGCTCTTGCGCCATTTCACGGCCCGGCAGGGCGAATTGGGGCTGAGCGAGCTGGCGCGCCTGTCGGGCTTCGACAAGACCACGACGCTGCGCTGCCTGACGGCGCTGGAGCGGAACCGGTTCGTCGAACAGGATCAGGTCACCCGCAGATATCGGCTCGGCCTCGCGCCGGTCCTGCTGGCGCAGATCCGCGAAGACAGCTTTCCCTTGCAGGGCCTGTTGAAGCGGGAACTGGACCGCCTTGCCGCCGAACTGGGCGAGACGGCCCATGCGACCCTGCTTCAGGGCAACCGCCTTGCGACCGCGTTGATCCGGGAGCCTGACCGCCCGACGCGCGTATCGCTCCTGATGACGGAAGAATTGCCGATACATGCCACCGCATCGGGTGCGAGCATCGCCGCGTTCCTGCCCGCCCCGGCGCAAGACGCCCTGCTGGACAGCCTGAGCTTCGAGCGGTTCGGCGATACGACACCGGGCGACCGCACCACCTTTGCCGCCATATTGCGACAGGTCCGGGAAACCGGGCTGGCGCGATCCGATCAATGGCTGGAGCGGGATGTGATCGGCACCGCCGCACCGTTCTTCGGCCCGGACGGGCTGCCCATCGGTGCAGTCGCCATCGCTGCGGTCGCGTCTCGCTTCGATGCGGACCTCGCTCAGCGCATCGACGCCGCGCTCCGCCGATCCGCCGCCACCTTGTCCGCCGCGCTTGGGGGCGGGGCACCAATGCCCGCCGCCCCGGCGCGGTGCCCCACCGACCCTGCCTGAAATGGAAATGCCATCATGAAAGATTCAAACTTCCTCAAGGAAAACAACGCCCGCCAGATGTGGCACCCGATGGCGCATCCGGCGGACAGTCAGGCGTCACCGCCGACGATCATCGTCGGGGCGGAGGGTGTCAGCATCACCGATGTGGATGGCCACAAGGTGGTGGACGCCGTTGGCGGCCTTTGGAACGTGAATCTCGGTTATTCGTGCCAGCCGGTGAAGGATGCGATCACACGGCAACTCGATACCCTGCCCTATTATTCGACCTTTCGCGGCACATCGAACGACGCCGCCATCGAGCTTGCATTCGAGTTGCAGGATTTCTTCGCCCCCGACGGCATGGCGCGGGCCTTCTTCACCTCCGGCGGGTCGGATTCGATCGAGGTCGCGCTGCGCCTCGCGCGCCAGTATCACAAGATCCGGGGCGAGGCCGGGCGCACCAAGTTCCTCAGCCTCAAGAAGGGCTATCACGGCACCCATATGGGCGGTGCCTCGGTCAACGGAAACGCCAATTTCCGCACGCAATACGAACCCCTGCTGCCCGGCTGCTTTCACATCCCGGCCCCCTATACCTATCGCAATCCGTTCAACGAAACCGACCCGGCAAAGCTGGCGCAGCTTTGCGCCGCCGCGCTGGAGGACGAAATCGCCTTTCAGGGCGCAGGCACCATCGCGGCCTTCGTGATGGAGCCGATCCTCGGCGCGGGCGGTGTGATCCCGCCGCATTCCAGCTTCATGCCGCTGGTCCGCGCGATCTGCGACCGTGCGGGCATCCTGCTGATCTCCGACGAGGTCATTACCGCCTTCGGGCGCACGGGTGCCTGGTCGGGCGCGCGGCTCTGGGGTGTGCAGCCGGATTTCATGGCGACGGCCAAGGCGATCACCAACGGCTATTTTCCGTTCGGGGCGACGATGCTTTCGGAAAAGGTCGCTGATGTGTTCGAATCCGACAGGTCGGGCGCAGCCAACATCGCCAGCGGATACACCTATTCCGGCCACCCGGTCGGGGCGGCGGCCGGCATCGCCTGTCTGGCGGAAACGCGGCGGCGCGACGTGCCGGTGAACGCTGCGGCGCGCGGCACCCAGATGCATGAGGGTGTCAAGGCACTGATGGACAAGCACGCGATCATCGGCGACGTGCGCGGCGGCCACGGGTTGATGACAGCCATCGAACTGGTCGCGGATCGCACGACCAAGGCCGCGCCTGACAAATCCGTCGCGGCGCGGGTGCAACAGGTCGCTTACGAATCCGGGGCGATGATCCGGGTGTCCGGCCCAAACATCATCCTCTCACCGCCCCTGATCGTGACCGAGGCGGATGTCGATATCATCCTGAAGGCGATTGATGCCGGACTGTCGTCGCTCTGACGCGGCATCATCCGCCGGGGCCTATCACGAAGGCGTGACACGGTCTCCGGTGCAGCAAACAATTCTGTCGCATCCCGGTCACCCCGCCGTCATCGTCACCGCGCAAGAATGCTGAGACATTCAACCGCCGGGATACTGCCATGAAACGTGCACTTGCCACTGTCAGCCTGATCGCCCTCCTGCCAAATCTTGCGCATGCGGCGGAATGGGAAACGAAGGTCACAGGATATTACAATCTCGGCTTCGGTTTCGCCGATATCGACGGCGCCAATGACGGCGTCGGGGTGATCCGCGATGGGGAATTCCATATCCGGGGAAAGTTGACTGCCGATAACGGCCTGACCTTCGGCGCGCGGGTGGAGGTTGAAGCACAGACCGCCGGCGACCAGATCGACGAAAACTACGGCTTCATCGCTGGCCCCTTCGGCACCATCCTGATCGGCGGTGCGGATACGGCGTTGAATGAACATGGCGGCATTGGTGTGGTGAAGCCCAATGGTTCATACCTGAATTACTATGACAATGACGGCGGCTTCCTGCCCGGCGATCCCGGCGGGTTCATCGGCGAGGATGACGGCCTCGGCATCCGCTATTTCATCACCTTCGGTGGGTTTGAGGCAGGCGTATCCTACCAGCCCGACGAAACGGTCGACGGCGGTGCCGACACCAACAACCCGGCTTTCGAAGCAAACGATCAGTTCGCGTTCGGTGCCAATTACACCGGCGATTTCGACGGTTTCGAATTCGCGGTCGGCGGCGGTTTCCTGACAAATGACGGCGAAGATCAATATCACATGGGCGTTGAAGCCGGATTTGCCGGTTTCACCATCGCAGGCTTCTTCAACCGCGAAGACCCCGATGGGGCCTCTGTGGACGACGTGGAGCGGTATGGCATCGGTGCGATGTATGAAACCGGCCCGTGGGCTGTGGGCGGCGGTTATGTTCACAGCAATTTCAAGAACGGCCCGGATGACGAGGAATTCGTCCATCTTGGTGCCGCATACCAGCTTGCGCCCGGCGTCACGGCGAATGCCATTTTCCAGTATGGCGAAGGACAAGGCGGCCAGAATGGAACGGCAGTGATCGCGCTGATGGAGATCAATTTCTGATCGAAGATCGGGCCAATGCCGGGGGCGATCAGATACGGTCGCTCTGACTCGCTATTGCGCTGAAGTGGTCACTCTACCTCGATCGGAGGCGCGACCGGCTTATCGCCGGTCGCAATCCGACCGAAGCGCGTCTAGTTGCCTTCGATCTTGACGCCGTCTGCGCCGATCTGGATGTCGATCCCACTTTGTTGCTCCTGATAATAGAGGTAGCCGACCGCGATCAGCCCCGCGAGGAGAAGGCCGATCACGAGGAAAAGTGCATTGCGGCTCATTTTTAGCATTCCTTTGGTTTCTCAGAGAATGAACTCAGTGCGTCTACGACGCTACTGTGCCGAGAATGCGGCAAGCGATGCCTGACTCAGATCGCCGCAGTGCAGCCATGTCGTCATCATCGCGACAACAAACCTGTGATGCGCCCTCCCTCGCCCCGTAGGCTGCAAAAAAGACCCACGGCGGGAGATCCTGTTCTGCTGCCATCGGCAATCACTCAGACGCGACGGTCTGGATTTTCGAATCAAGAAATAGGCTAATTTGGCTACGGCATGATCCACTGGTGTCTTGCAGAAGCACCGAAGTCACACAGATTTTTGACACTCAGCGTGAATTTCGACCCGGAATCGACCCCGATCCCAAAATGATTCTTGACCGAGCGCAAATGAATGATTGATTATTCAGTAATTGCCTTGGTGCCCTGCGCGCCCCTGAAACGCGAAACACCCTGGCCGGTGACACAGCTCGTCGCAGACCGGGTAACAATCGGGAGACAATGGAATGGATGTGATTGACCAGCTTAACGCCGTCCGCCGCGGAAAACTGTCCCGCCGCGCATTCTCCAAAGGCCTTCTGGGGCTCGGCGTCGGCATGGCCTCGACCTCAATGCTGCCACGTCGCGCCGTGGCGCAGACCGAGGATCAGGCGACAGTGTTCACCTGGGGCGGCTTCGATGTCGAAGATCTGTATGGGTCTTATGTGGAAAAGAACGGTGCCTTGCCGAACTTCGTCGTCTTTGGGGGGTCAGAGGATGCGTTGACGCGGATGCGGGGCGGCTTCGTGGTCGATACCGTGCACCCCTGCAATGCCGACCTGCTGCGCTGGGTGGAAAGCGGGTTGTTTCAGCCGATCGACCCCACGCGTCTGTCCAACTGGGGCGATGTGATGCCCGAACTGGTCAACATGCAGGGCAACGATGCCAGTGATGGCAGGGTGTGGCTCGCGCCGTTCGACTGGGGCGGCACCTCGGTCACCTACCGCACCGATCTTGTCGAAGTGAACGGAGAGGAAAGCTGGGACATCCTCTGGGATGAACGCTACGCAGGTCAGATCGGGATGCTGGGATCGGGCGGCGATGCATGGTGGTCGGCGGCGATCAAGGCAGGCGTGCCCTTCGACCAGATCGGAACCGAGGACGCCTTTGCGCGGATCGGTGCGGTCCTGCGTGAACAGCGCCCGCTGGTGCGGGTTTACACTGACGATACCACGACGCTGGAACAGGCGCTGGCATCGGGCGAACTGGTGGCTGCGATGACCTGGAACAGCTCTGCCGTCCTGCTTCAGTCCGAGGGTATACCGGTCAAATTCGCACAGCCGCGCGAAGGCGCGCTGACATGGGTTTGCGGTTTCATGGTGCATCGGGACGCCCCCAATCTGGATCGCGCCTACGAAGCGATCGACGCGCTGCTCAGCGTCGATTCCGGCAAGTTCATGATCGAATCCTATGGCTACGGTCACTCCAACGCGCGGGCCTTTGAGCAGTTCGACCAGGAAACGCTTCAAGGTCTCGGGCTGAGCGCCAATCCTGCCGACATCCTGAATGCCGGTCACTTCATGATCCCGCAAGCGCAGGATTGGGAAAGCCGCATGAACGAAACCTACGAGATGATCAAAGCCGGGTTCTGACGACATGCATCGTCACGGCTGTCGCGAAATCACAGGGCGCGGGTTAATGACACTGACGTTCTGCTGATGGCTGTGACGAGCGACCCGGCACCGACTGCGGTGCAGCCTTCGCACCCCTCCGGGCGTCTGGCCCGGTTTCGCCGGAGCGACACGGCGCGCGGTTATGCGCTCATGTCGCCGACGCTGCTGTTCCTCGTCATCTGTGTTGTCGGTCCGTTTCTGATCCTGCTGACGATCAGTTTCTGGACGCGGAGCGGTTTCGGGTTCGACACGACCCTGACCGGGGCCAATTACGCGCGCGTCTGGGATGAGCCGATCTTCGGCACGCTTCTGGCGCGGTCCTTCTGGGTGTCGGGGATCGCGACGGTGGTCACCGTGCTCCTGTGCTATCCGATGGCCTATTACGTTGCGTTCCATGTGCATCGCAGAAAGATGCTCTGGATCATTCTGATGACGCTGCCTTTCTGGACCAGCTATCTGCTGCGGGTTTTTGCGTGGAAGGTGATCCTCGGATACGAAGGCGTCATCAATTCCGCCCTGCTGTCGGTCGGCTGGGTCGAAGCGCCGCTGGAATTCCTGCTTTATTCGCCCACGGCGGTCATCATCACGCTGGCCCATGCCTGGGCTGCGTTCGCGATCCTGCCGCTTTATGTGTCGCTGGAAAAAATCGACCGCTCGCTGCTGGAGGCCGCGACGGATCTCGGCGACGGGCCGGTTCGCCGCTTTTTCCGGATCACCTTGCCCCTGTCGATGCCGGGGGTCATTTCGGCGGTCTTTCTGATCTTCATCCCGACGACGGGCGATTACATCACGCCTGCGCTGCTGGGCGGGCCCGATGGGGTGATGATCGGCAACCTCATCCAGTTGCAGTTCGGCCCGGTCAACAACTGGCCAATGGGGGCCGCGCTGTCGATTGTCCTGATGTTGTGGATCGCGGCCATCGCATTGGTGTTCCTCGTGCTGTCGCGGATCCTTGAAAAGAGGGCGGCATGAACGACGGAACCTATATTTCGCGCCCGAACCGGCCGCTTCGGGTCTATGCCGCCGTGTTCCTCACGGTGCTCTACCTGCCCATCCTCGCCATTCCGCTTTTCAGTCTGAACGACTCGATCTATGTGCGGTTCCCGCTTCAGGGCTTCACGCTGCAATGGTATGCCGATTTGTGGGGCCGGGATACGGTGCTGGCTGCGCTTGGCAACAGCATCCGTGTCGGCATTTGCGTGGCCGCGCTGTCAACGCTGCTGGGCCTGCTGGCCGCACGGGCCATCACGCGTTACCGCCTGCCGGGGCAGAGCGCCATCGTGACCTTCGCCATGCTGCCCCTTGTGGTGCCGGGCATCATCTTCGGTGTGGCGCTGCTGATCCTGTTCAGCAGGCTTGGCGTGCCGTTGTCGCTGATGACGGTGGGGATGGGACATATGGTCATCTGCCTGCCCTTCGCGGTCGCGACCCTGCTGCCACGCTTCGAGGGCTTCGATCGTTCGATCGAGGAAGCCTCCGCCGACCTTGGCGAAAACGGGTGGTGGACGTTCTGGCGCGTGACCTTCCCGATGGTGGCACCGGGTATCGTGGCGAGCCTTCTTCTGACCTTCACCATCTCTTTCGACGAGTTCATCATGACGTTCTTCCTGTCGGGCACCGATGCGACGCTGCCGATCTACATCTGGTCGCAGCTTCGCTTTCCGCGTGAATTTCCGACCGTCCTCGCCCTGTCCACGTTGATCCTCGCCATTTCATTCGCGCTCGTGTTCATCGCGCTCTGGATCGGCAGGGTCGGCATCAACAGACCCGGCGAAACCGTCAGCGCCCAGAAGGAACCCCACCCATGACTTCAGGCCAGCAACCCGGCGCGGGCTTCATCTCGATCAGGAACGTCGGCAAATCCTATGGTGCGTTCCGGGCCATCGAGTCGATCTCGATGGATATCGCCGAGGGCGAGTTCTTTTCGCTGCTGGGTGCTTCGGGATGCGGCAAGACCACGCTGCTGCGCATGCTGGCAGGGTTCGAGGGCGTGACGTCGGGCGAGATATGGATCGACGGGCAGGAAATGTCCGCCGTGCCGCCCCACCAGCGCCCGGTGAACATGGTCTTTCAGAACTATGCAATCTTTCCGCACATGAACGTCGCCGACAATGTGGGCTACGGGCTGCGGAAGCTGAGACTGCCCAAGGCGCAGCGCCGCGAGATGATCGAGGAGATGCTCGCGCTCGTGCAATTGTCAGGCTACGGCGACCGCCGCGCGAACGAATTGTCCGGCGGGCAGCGGCAGCGCATCGCCTTGGCGCGCGCCCTGATCCTGAAGCCCAAGGTTCTTTTGCTGGATGAACCTCTGGGCGCGCTCGACAAGCAGTTGCGCGAACAGATGCAGCAGGAACTGCGCCGCCTTCAGCGGTCGGTCGGGATCACGTTCGTGTTCGTGACCCACGATCAGGAGGAGGCGCTGACGCTTTCAGACCGCATCGCGGTGATGGCGGGCGGCGAGGTGTTGCAGATCGACACGCCCGCGAACCTTTACGAACGCCCGGCCTCGCGGCGCGTCGCGGGGTTCATCGGCAACATGAACTTCCTTGCAGCAAGTGTCACCGGACAAGTGAACGGCCATGCCGCGCTCGATGTGGAGGCGCTGGGGAGGATCGAGGTTCCGGCACTGCGGACAACCCTGACGGAGGGTGCAAAGATCTGCGTCGCGATCAGGCCGGAGCGCATCACGCTGCACGACGCGCCGCCGGGCGGAGACAGGCCTGTTCTAGAGGCTTCGCTGGAAACGACGACCTATCTGGGTGAACGCAGTCATCACCTTCTGCGCGTGGCGGGGTGCGATACGCCAATCGCGGTTTCCGCGCCGAACACCAGTCGTTACCTTTCACCCATCGCAAATCGCGCGACGCCGCTCTGGATCACCTGGTCCGAAGACGCGGTCATCGTGCTCGACAGGGATTAGACCATGACGATTCAGGACACCGCTGCCCCAGCCTTGCCGAAAAAGCGCCGCCGCACCGAACCGAAGGAGGTGCGGCGCACCCAGTTGATCGAGGCCACCATCGCCTGCATCGCCGAGCGCGGCATATCCGGTACGACCAACGCCGTCGTGACCAGCCGGGCCGGATTGTCCATCGGGATCGTCAGCCTGCATTTCGACAGCAAGGACAATCTGCTGACCTCGACATTGACCTATCTGTCCGAGGAAGTGCGCGCGACATGGGCCGATATCGTGGAAACGCCGAATCTCCCCCCTGCCGAAAAACTGCGCCGTGTCGCGCTCGCCAGTTTCGATCCGAAGGTGTTCAACGAAACGAAGGTCTCCGTCTGGTTCGCCTTTTTCGGCGAGGCCCGCTATCGCCAGTTCTACCATGAAATGGTCGAAACCTATGACGAGGAACGGGGCGATGTGCTCGCGGGGCTTTGCGCGGCGCTGATCGCGGACACTCCGGGCGACCTTCGTGACGGCAAGGCATTGACCGACGCAATCGAAGCTTTCAGCGATGGCCTGTGGCTGAATGCGATGGTGTATCCGGCGTATTTCACGCGCGACATTTGCATCGCGCATATGGATGCTTTTCTCGCGGCACTGTTCCCGAAGCATTTCAAGGCGGTTCCGGTCAAGCTTGGCGCGGATTGCGCCACATGATGACCTTTCGCCCGTCCCGCCGCGCGGTCATTGCCGCGACGGCTGCGGGCCTTGTCTGGCCCCGCCTGCCCTTCGCGCAGCCAACCAATCCCGATGTTGTGGTGATCGGCGCAGGCGCGGCTGGTATTGCGGCGGCGCGGCACCTGATCGCTAACGGTAAGTCGGTGATCGTCATCGAGGCGGCGGATCGGATCGGCGGACGGGCTTTCACCGAAAGCGCGACCTTCGGTATGCCTTATGACAGGGGCGCAGCGTGGTTGCAGGGGCCGCGCGGTTTGCCTTTCGTCGATCTGGCGCGTGAGCGCGGCTATACTCTGGTCGATCACGACAACGCCGGTGAAGCGTTCTTCGTCGGGGATCGCCCGGCCACCACAGCGGAATGGGATACTTACGGGCGCGCCTATGATCGCATAGAGGCGGCGATCTACGGCGTCGCGGACGGGGCCGCAGCCGACCGCATTTCCACCGATCTGCCGATGGCTGCAACGGTCCAAAGCTGGATCGGACCGATGGATTATGGTGTGGATTTTACTGACCTGTCGCTTGGCGACGTGAATGGCTATGGCAGCTACGCCTATAACTATCTCATCCGCGAGGGTCTGGGCACGCTGGTCGCAGACCTCGGCACCGGCCTGCCGATCCTGACCGGGGTCGCAGCGCGCGGCATCGACTGGCGCGGGCCGGGCGTCCGGGTCGAGACGGATCGGGGCACGATTTCTGCCGCCGCCTGCATCGTCACGGTATCGACCGGTGTCCTTGCATCAGGTGCGATCCGCTTCACGCCCGCGCTGCCACCGGAAAAGGCGCAGGCGATCACGGATGTGCCTATGGGCCTTCTGGTCAAGATCGCGCTGCAATTCGACGGCGAACGCTTCGGATTGACCGAAAACGAATTTTTGACCTACGCGGTGCCCGAAACCGTGCCAGCGCGCGCGACCTATTTCCTGACTTGGCCCACGGGCACCGACCTCGCTGTCGGGTTCGCCGGCGGGGCCTTCGGATGGGAGCTTAGCCGCGCGGGCGAGGCTGCGGCGGTCGATTTCGCGCTCGGTGAATTCGAGGCGATGGTGGGCAGTTCGGCGCGGCGACACTTCGTGAAGGGACATATGTCGGACTGGGCGACCAACCCGCTGACGCTGGGGGCCTATTCGGCTGCGCGGCCTGGCCGTCATGCCGCACGCGCCGTTCTGGGGCAGCCGCTGGGTGATCGCGTGTTCTTCGCGGGCGAGGCTGTCGCGGCGCGCTATCCGGCGCTGGTTAGCGGTGCATATTTGAGCGGCGAATCCGCTGCGGGTGCCGCCGTGGCGATGCTGGGCGGGCCGGAAAATTGCGGTGCCTGCGCCGCCCGCGCGATGCAGCGCGAACGCCTGCTGGAGGCGTTGCAATGAAAAAGATCAGCGCGACGGCCGCCCCCCGGAACAAGCGTGACCCGCGCTATGACATCCTGTTCGAGCCGGTCAGGATCGGGCCTGTGACGACGCGAAACCGATTTTATCAGGTGCCCCATTGCAACGGGATGGGGCACCAATACCCGTCCTCGATGGCCGCGATGCGCGGCGTGAAGGCGGAGGGCGGCTGGGGTGTGATCTGCACCGAACAGGTGGAAATCCACCACACATCCGAGCTTTCGCCGGTGATCGAGGGGCGGCTCTGGGATGACAGCGACATCCCCGTGATGCGCAGGATGACCGACAAGATCCATGAATTCGGCAGTCTGGCGGGGATCGAGCCCTGCTATGACGGGATGACCACGCCCAACCGATACAGCCGCGAAATCCCGATGGGCCCCTCGGCGCGGCCTGTGTCCTATCTCGACCCGGTTCAGGCGCGCGCGATGGACGCGGCCGATATCCGCAATGTCCGGCGCTGGTATGTCGAGGCCGCAAAGCGCGCGCGTCAGGCCGGGTTTGATATCGTTTATGTCTATGCCGGGCATGGCCTGAACGTGTTGTCACAGTTCCTGTCGCGGCAGACCAATGACCGCACCGATGCCTATGGCGGAACCCTCGAAAACCGGGTGCGCCTGCTGCGCGAGGTCCTGAGCGACGCGAAAGATGCGGTCGGCCATGACTGCGGCATCGCCCTTCGCCTTGGTGTCGAGGAAATGCTGGGCGATGAGGGCCTCAGCTCCGAAGGCGAGGGCCGCGATATCGTCGAGATGCTGGCGGAGATTCCCGACCTCTGGGATGTGAACCTGAGCGACTGGAGCAATGACAGCATGACCTCGCGCTTTGCCGCGAGCGGATTTCAGGACAGCTATATCTCCTTCGTCAAGAAGGTGACGTCAAAGCCGGTGGTGGGTGTCGGTCGCTATACCTCGCCAGATGCGATGGTGTCGCTGATCCGGTCCGGCACGCTCGACCTGATCGGCGCGGCGCGCCCGTCGATTGCGGACCCGTTCCTGCCGAAAAAGGTCGAGGAGGGACGGATCGAGGATATCCGCGAATGTATCGGCTGCAATATATGCGTCACCGCCGATTTCACCGCGACGCCAATGCGCTGCACCCAGAATCCGACGATGGGCGAGGAATGGCGCAAGGGCTGGCACCCGGAACGGATCGCGCCGCGCCACGCCCCTGACACCGTGTTAATCGTCGGCGCGGGTCCGTCGGGGCTGGAGGCGGCGCGCGCACTTGGCCAGCGCGGGTATGATGTGGCGCTGGCGGAGGCAGGCATGGCGCTGGGCGGGCGCGTGCGATCCGAGGCGGCGGGCCTGCCGGGCCTGATGGAGTGGAATCGCGTCGCCGATTACCGCATCTACCAGATCTCGCAGATGCCGAATGTGGCGGTCTATCCGGGCAGCCGGATGACCGCCGAGCAAGTGATGGAATTCGGTGCCGACCATGTCGTGATCGCAACCGGCGCGCGCTGGTGCGACAGCGGCATCGGCCGCGCAACACACCGGATGATCCCGCGGGATGAAGCGGCCCGGATCGTGACGCCCGATGCCATCATGGCAGGCACGATCCCACAGGGGCCGGTGGTGATCTTTGACGACGATCATTTCTACATGGGCGGGCTTCTGGCCGAAAAGCTCCGCGCTGCCGGCTGCGACGTGACGCTGGTGACCCCGGCAGCCGATGTTTCGACATTCACCCACAACACGCTTGAACAGGAACGCATCCAGAGACGTCTGATCGAGATGGATGTGGCGATCCTGCCGCTGCACCGGGTGACAAGGGTGGATACCGGATCGGTCACTGCCGCGTGCGGCTTTACCGATCGCACGCATAAAATCGCCTGCGCCAGCTTCGTGCCCGTCACGATGCGCCGGCCGGTCGATGCGCTCTATCATGCGCTGATGGACATCGTGGAGGGCGATGCCGCCGCCAAGGCGTCGATCAGCCGGATTGGCGACTGCCTTGCACCCGGCACCATCGCCGCCGCCGTTTACGGCGGTCACCGCTATGCGCGCGAATTGGGTGCGCCGGTCAGCGATGCCACACCGTTCAGGCGCGAATTGCCCGCGCTCGCGCCCCATTGACCCTGAAGGAGCCGTGCATGACCCGCGACCCGCGTTATGACATCCTGTTCGAACCGGTGAAGATTGGCCCTGTCACCGCAAAAAACCGCTTCTATCAGGTGCCACATTGTACCGGCATGGGGTATCTGCGCCCCAACACGCTGGCCCATATGCGCCGGATGAAGGCCGAGGGCGGCTGGGGCGTGATCTGCACCGAATACAACTCGATCCACCCGACTTCCGACGACCTGCCGCATGTATCGGCCTCACTTTGGGATGACAGCGACATCCGGGCACATGCGCTGATGACCGACATGGTGCACGAGCATGGGTCGCTTGCGGGGGCCGAGCTCTGGTATTCCGGCGCGCGGTCCGCCAACCTCATGACCCGCCTGCCGTCGATGGATGTGGCGAGCCTGCCGAACCTTGCGGGTATGCCGTTCCAGACCCGCGCGATGGACAAGGCCGACATCGCCAATCTGCGCCGGTGGCACCGCAAGGCCGCGCTGCGGGCGCGGGATGCCGGGTTCGATGTGGTTTATGTCTATGCGACGCATGGCTACCTGCTCGCCAATTTCCTCGATCCGCGCATCAATACCCGGTCTGACGAATATGGCGGCAGCCTCGAAAATCGCGTGCGGCTGGTGCGCGAACTGATCGAGGATACGAAGGAAGCGGTGGGCGACCGCTGCGCCGTGGCCGTGCGCTTCAAGTCCGACGAGACGATCGGCGAGGATGGCGCGCCGATCACGGGCGAGCGCCGCGACATGTTCGAGATGCTGGCAGACCTGCCCGATCTCTGGGACATCAACATCGCCGACTACACGCTGGAAATGGGCGTCAGCCGTTTCGCGAAGGAAGGCGCGCTGGAGCCTTACATGCACTGGGTGAAGTCAGTGACATCAAAGCCCGTCGTGACCGTGGGCCGCTTCACCTCGCCCGACACGATGGTCAGCCAGATCCGGCGCGGCATCACCGATCTGATCGGCGCGGCGCGGCCCTCCATCGCCGATCCCTTCATCCCGAAAAAGATCGAGGAAGGACGGCTCGACGATATCCGCGAATGCATTGGCTGCAACATCTGCTATTCGGGCGACAGCACCGGCACGCCGATCCGCTGCACCCAGAACCCGACGATGGGCGAGGAATGGCGCAAGGGCTGGCACCCCGAACGGGCGAAACCCGCTGCTTCGGATGCCTCCGTGTTGATCGTCGGGGCCGGTCCTGCCGGGCTGGAGGCGGCGCGGACGCTCGGCCTCAGGGGGTATGCGGTGATGCTGGCCGAGGCGACGCGCGATCTGGGCGGGCGCGTGGCGCGTGAAGCGGGCCTGCCGGGGATGAACGAATATATCCGCGTGCGCGATTATCGCGAACAACAGCTTCTGAAGATGCCGAATGTGGAGATTTTTCGCGAAAGCCGGATGACCGCGCAGGATGTGTTCGACGTGGAGGCCGATCATGTGGCCATCGCAACAGGGGCGACCTGGCGGCGGGATGTGTTCGACGGCAAGACCTATGTCGACATCACCTCGAATGGTGCCGAAGCCTTCACCCCCGACGACATTATGGAGGGCCGGTTGCCGCAGGGCCCGACCGTCGTGTTCGATGGCGACAATTACTATATGGCGGGTGTCATCGCCGAGGCGGTCGCGCGATCCGGCCAGCCCGTGACCTATGTGACCGAGGATGACAGCGTTTCAGCCTGGGCGGAGAAGACATCCGAACGCTGGCGCATACGCACGCATCTGATGGCACTGGGTGTCGAAATCATCACCGCCCACAGCCTCGTGGATTTTGACGGGACGACAGCGACATTGGAATGTGCCTATTCCGGGCGCGAAACCAGCCTTGCCGTCAGCGCCGCCGTGCTGGTTACGCAGCGGGCACCGAATGACGACCTGTATCAGGAGGTTCTGGAGAGGGTGGCGGGCGATGCATCGAAACTGCCCTTCACCCTGACCCGGATCGGCGATGTCGATGCCCCCGCCATCATCGCCGCCGCCGTCTATGCCGGGCATCGCTATGGCGAGGAACTGGAAGAGATCGTGGATATGGACGAGCCGATGAAGCATGACCGACCCGATGTCGGGGCAATGCTTTCGGTTGCCGGATCGGGGACGAAGGCCCGAGACTATTTTGGCACGCTCGTCGCCTATTACGAGGAGGAGATCAGCGGCGAGGCCTGGTATCTGGCGCTGGCGGAGCTGTTCGACGGCGCGCGGCGGGAAAAGATGCGCCTGCTGGCGGAGGTGGAGCGCCACACCTGCGAGATCGTGCGCCCGCTGATCGAAAAGCACGGGCTGGAGGTGCGCGACACCGGCGCGCTGGTGGCGGAGGGGCGCGCGGCGGCGGCGCGCTGGGCCGATGATTGGGATGGCCTTCTCGCCGATATGCGTAACGGGTTCCCGGCCTATGTCTCGGACTTCGAAACGCTGGAGGCGATGGCCCCCCCCGCCGACCGCGCGATCCTCCGGCGGATGACCGAGCATGAGGAGGTCGCCATCGCATTTCTGGAACGCGAGGCCGCCGGTGACGCGAACAGCACCGCGCCGCTTCTGGCATTCCTTGCCGTGCCCGCCATTTCGCAGGCCGCCTGAGCCATGCCCGTGATCGTCCATGAACGCGCAGTGCTGTCCGGCAGCCTGTGGGCAGATACGGCCAACCCCGCACCGCCGCGCCCGGCCCTGACCGGAACGGTCGCGGCGGATTGCGTCGTGATCGGCGGCGGGTTCACCGGGTTGTCGGCAGCGCTTCATCTGGCCGAGGCCGGACAGGACGTTGTGTTGCTGGAGGCGGAAACGCCCGGCTGGGGCGCATCCGGGCGCAATGGTGGGCAGGTCAATCCCGGCCTGAAGGATGGACCGGTGGCGCTTGCCAGACGCTTCGGCGCTGATCTGGGCGGGCGGATGGCGCGGCTGTCGGGCGGGGGCGGCGACCTCGTCTTCGGGCTGATCGAAAAACACGGGATCGCCTGCGACGCGGCGCGCGTCGGCTGGATACGCGCAGCGCACACGCGCAAGGCGCTGGCGGAATTGCGCGCCGTGGCCGCCGAATGGCGCGCCCTCGGCGACGCGGTCGACGATCTCGACGCCGACGACATGGAACGGCTGCTGGGGGGACCCGGATATGTCGGCGGCGTCATCGACCGGCGTGGCGGAAACCTTCATCCGCTGAATTACGCGCTCGGTCTCGCCGATGCGGCGGAACTGGCAGGTGCACGGCTTCATGGCGACAGCCGCGTGCAGACGATCACGCCCGAGGCGGACCGCGTCATGGTCACGACGACGATGGGATGCGTGGTGGCCCGCCGCGCGCTGATCTGCACGAACGCCTATACCGGCAGCCTCGCCGATCCGCTTGGGCGGGCGGTCGTGCCGGTGACTTCGGTGCAGGTGGCGACCGCGCCACTGTCGGGCAATGTCGCCGCCTCCATCCTGCCGGGCGGTCATGCGCCTTCGGACACGCGACGATTGCTGATCTATTTTCGCAAGGATGCGCAGGGCCGCTTCATCATCGGTGGCCGTGGCGCGATGGCGGACCGCGACGTGCGGGCGCGGCAACAGGCGCTGCGCGATGCGGCCTGTCAGCTCTATCCGCATTTGAAAGGGGCAATCTGGACCCATGCCTGGGGCGGCAACGTCGCGCTGACCCGCGACCACCTGCCCGGCCTGCACCTCGTCGCACCGAATGTCATGGCGGGCCTCGGCTATAACGGGCGCGGTGTCGGCATGGCGACCGTAATGGGAACGGTCCTCGCCCGATGGGCAAGCGGCGCGGCACCGGACACGCTCGATTTTCCGATCACGCCGGTGCGTGCGATCCCGTTCCACTGCTTCCGGCAATTCGGCATCGGCTCGACCGTCGCCGCCTACCGGATGCTCGACAGGCTGGGGATCTGACGAGATGGTGATGCGCGTCAACTTTCGGCTGACATCTACAGCGAATTCGACGTCAGAACTGTGCGGGCGCGCGAACATGATCGGACAGCAATCCAAGGCGCGAGATAATGCGACAAGCCTTGGCTGAATGAGCAATCATTCATGTAGTATTGAATAAACCGAGCTGTCAGATTCGATCTGACAGCGTTCGAAACCCGGCCCTTACCGGCCATACCACCGGAGATTCTGATGCCCATGTCACCCCGCATCATCCGCCTCCTGCCGAATGGCCCCGATGGCACGGGGCTTGCGCCGCTCGAACTTGATCCACTCGACTTTCAGTCTCCGCTGCCCGACCAGCACTACCACCTCTATTTCAGCGACCCGGACATCGGTCTGAATGTCGGCATCTGGGACACGACCACGATGCAGGAGGCGTTCGGCCCCTATCCAGGCGACGAATTCATCCTCGTGCTGACCGGCGATTTCGGGATGCTGGACGCTGACGACAATGCAACGCGCGCCAAGGCGGGCGACCTCGTGGCGTTTCGGAATGGTGCCCCCGTGAGTTGGAAACAGGACGGGTATCTCAGGAAATTCTACCTCACCCTGAAGGATCCCAATGCAGACACGCCGAACCTCGACAGCGCGGAACGCGGCATCATCGTCATCGACCCTGACACGCAGTTGACCGACGATGACATCCTTCCCGAATCCGAAAGCACGGGAAGCGGCGCGCTGGAACGCGAAAAGGTCTTTTTCCGGAACGATGCCGGGACGATGACCGTCGGTCTGTGGGATTGCCAAGCCTTCGATGGCCGCGAGATGACCCCTTTCCCCTGCCACGAATTCGTCGTGATGGCCGCTGGCGAAGTAACCATCCGCGAGCCCGGTGGGCTAGAACAGACCTTCGGGCCCGGCGATGCGTTCTTCGTGCCCAAGGGAACGCTTTGCAGCTGGCATGTGCCCCGCTTCATTCGCAAGTTCTTCGCTGCGGTCGGTGGCTGAGGCCCGACGATCACAATTGCCCCCCTTTCCCAATCTCCGGTTCGTGCGCCCATGTATTTTCCAAAACTATCAGAAAACTTGCCCACCAACCCCGATGTGATCGTCATCGGGGCCGGGGCTGCGGGCATCGCCGCCACCAAACGTCTGGTCAGGGACCGCGTCTCCGTCCTCACGCTCGAAGCCGGATCGCGGGTTGGGGGACGCGCATGGACCGATCATGACAGCTTTGGCACCCCGGTTGATATGGGATGCTCCTGGGTCTCCTCTCAAGACAAGAACAGCGTCGGAAAGATCGCCCGGAAACGTGGATTTTCACTCGTCTCCCACACCCATGCGGATACTGACCTGTTCCGCGATGGCGCGCGGGCGACGGCGCAGGATGCTGCGGAATATGCCAAGGCCGCCAAGGCGATCGCCAAGGCGATGGGCAAGGCCGGGCACAGCGGCAAAGACATTCCCGCACGCGATGTCGTCGATGCCGACCTGCCTTGGGCCGGGGCGGCGCAGGCATGGCTCGGCCCGATGGATTATGGTGTCGAATTCGACCAGATCTCGACGCTCGAAGATTGGAATGGTCGCTCGGACCAGCCTTCGGCCTTTGTGCGCGAGGGCCTCGGCACCGTTGTCGCGCGCGAGGCAAAGGGCCTGCCGATACGCCTGAACACCGCCGTTCGCCACATCGACTGGAGCGGCGACGGGGTGCGGTTGGAAACGGATGCCGGCGTGATCGCCGCGCGCGCCTGCATCATAACGGTCTCCACCGGTGTCCTCGCCGCAGGCGGAATACGCTTCACGCCCGAATTGCCTACGGATCGGATGGAGGCGATCCACGCGGTGCCTATGGGTCTGTTGATGAAGGTGCCCTTGCTGTTCGACGGCACGCGACTGGGGCTTGGCGAAAACAATTGGGTCACCTACTGGATACCTAACGAGTTACCGATGCGGGCCTGCTATTTCATCGCTTGGCCCTGCGGAGCCGACTATCTGTTCGGCAATATCGGCGGCACGCTGGCATGGGACCTTTCACGGGAAGCCCCCGACGTTGCCGTGAATTATGCGATGGATGAGCTTGTAAAGCTCGTCGGATCGGACGCGCGGAAGCATTTTTGCAAAGGGCTGCGCACGGATTGGGCAAATGACCCGCTGGTGCGCGGCGCCTATTCCTGCGTCCGGCCCGGCCATTCAGGCGTGCGCGCGCCCCTTGCGCAGCCCCTTGCGGACCGCCTCTTCTTTGCCGGAGAAGCCTGCAACGAGGACTTCCCCGCACTGGTCAATGGCGCGTGGGACAGCGGCAAACGCACCGCGCGGCGTGTGGCAAGGGCATTGAAGGGTTGAGCGGAAGTGAGGCTCGCTTGCATATCCGTGCGACGCCGACCCTGAAACATTTCCCTCTGGGAAAGTCGCCATTTTGGCATTCCACGAGCCCTGTATAGCCATTCAAGGAAGTGAAATCCCGACTGGATCAACAGCCTGAAACCCGGGACCTCCTTTCTGCTGCGGGCGGAGGAGATACGTGGCGATCATCACCGCGTTCAGAATAGGCCAAGGCCGGCTTCGGTTGGGCAAGACAGGCAGCCCCTTGCCAGCGCCATCGACGAAGGCGCGGATAGAACCGATGATCGTCAACATGCAGGCATGTATGGGCGCTTGAGCCAGAGGTGGCGGCGGCAGAGCAACAGGGCAAATCCGAACAAATCAGTCTCGGTAGGTCAGTGCCATGTGCTTGATATGCTAGGCTTCCTATGGTGTAAGAGCGCGGCATCGTGCGCCTGAAACACCCGGAACGCAGGTTCATTTGAAACAGTCGATGACAACAAAAAGATGACGCAATGAAAAAGGCACTCATCACTGGTGTGACAGGTCAGGACGGGTCCTATCTCGCAGAGTTTCTGCTTGAAAAGGGCTATGAGGTGCATGGGATCAAGCGGCGCGCATCCCTGTTCAATACGCAGCGACTGGATCACATCTATCAGGACCCGCATGTGGGCGATGGCCGGTTCCGGCTGCACTATGGCGATCTGACAGACAGCTCGAACCTCACGCGTATCCTGAGCGAAGTGCAGCCTGACGAGGTCTATAATCTGGGCGCGCAAAGTCACGTCGCCGTCAGTTTCGAAGCCCCCGAATACACCGCCGATGTCGACGCAATGGGCACCCTGCGCCTGTTGGAAGCCATTCGATTTCTCGGGCTGGAAGAAAAGACGCGGTTCTATCAGGCATCAACATCTGAACTGTATGGGCTGGTGCAGGAGATTCCGCAGCGCGAGACAACCCCGTTTCATCCCCGGTCGCCTTATGCCGTCGCCAAGATGTACGCCTACTGGATCACGGTAAACTACCGCGAGGCCTATGGGATTTATGCCTGCAACGGCATTCTCTTCAATCACGAAAGCCCGCGACGCGGCGAAACCTTCGTGACCCGCAAGATCACCCGTGGACTTGCGAACATCGCACAGGGCCTTGAAGACTGTCTCTATATGGGCAATATCGATAGCCTGCGCGACTGGGGTCATGCGAAGGACTATGTCCGGATGCAGTGGATGATGTTGCAGCAAGAGGCCCCGGATGATTTCGTGATCGCCACCGGCGTGCAATATTCGGTGCGCGAATTTCTGGTCTGGAGCGCGCGGGAATTGGGGATCGAGCTGGATTTCAATGGCGACGGCGTGGACGAGATTGCGACTGTTCGCACAGTGACGGGCGACATGGCCCCCGCGCTCAACCCCGGCGATGTCATCATGCGGATCGACCCGCGATATTTCCGCCCGGCAGAGGTGGAAACGCTGCTGGGCGATCCGACGAAAGCCAAGGAAAAGCTGGGGTGGGTGCCTGAGATCAGCGCACAGGAAATGTGTGCTGAAATGGTGGCCGACGATCTGCGCAGCGCACGGCGGTATGCATTGCTGAAAGATCATGGCATGGACCTTCCCGTCAGCTTCGAGAACGGATGAACGCTATGAAAGTTTATGTGGCGGGCCATCGCGGCATGGTGGGCAGCGCGATCCTGCGGCGGCTGGAGGCGCGGCAATCACAAGGCGAAACCCTGAATCTGATCACCGCTACCCATGCGGAGCTTGATCTGACAGACCAGTCCGCCGTGCAGGCATTCATGACAAGCGAGCGGCCCGATATCGTCATTCTGGCAGCAGCCCGCGTCGGCGGCATCCATTCCAACAATACCTACCCGGCTGATTTCATCTATGACAACCTGATGATCCAGGCGAACGTGATCCATCAGGCCTACAAGGCAGGGGTGCGCCGGTTGTTGCAATTGGGGTCAAGCTGCATCTACCCCAAGGCAGTGCCCCAGCCGATGCGGGAGGATGCGCTTCTCACCGGGACACTGGAAGCCACCAACGAACCCTATGCAGTGGCAAAGATCGCGGGCATCAAACTTTGCGAAAGCTACAACCGCCAGCATGGGACGGATTATCGCTCGGTCATGCCGACCAATCTCTATGGGCCGGGCGACAATTTTCACCCGGAAAATTCACACGTCCTGCCCGCGCTCATCCGACGGTTTCACGAGGCGTCGCAGGATAACCGGGAGGAGGTCACGATCTGGGGTTCAGGCGCGCCAAGGCGCGAGTTTCTTCATGTCGACGATATGGCCGAAGCTTCGCTTTTCGTGCTCGACCTCGACAAGCAGGTCTATGACGAGAACACGAAACCGATGCTGAGCCATATCAATGTCGGCAGCGGCACCGATGTGACGATACTCGAATTGGCGCATCTGGTGGCGAAGGTAACTGGATTTCAGGGCCGGATCACCACCGACCCCAGCAAACCCGACGGCACGCCGCGCAAGTTGATGGATGTCAGCCGATTGGCGCAGATGGGCTGGCGCGCACGGATCGGGCTGGAGGCTGGGGTTTCCGACACATACAAATGGTTTCTGGAACATCAGGGCGCAATTCGCGGCTGATCCGGGCCGAAGGAGGCGTTCAACCATGACGCAGGACATTCATCCACTCTTGCTCTGTGGCGGCTCCGGCACAAGGCTTTGGCCCTTGTCGCGCAAAAGCTATCCCAAGCAATTTACCCAACTGGTGGGCGAAGAAAGCCTGTTCAAGGCATCCGCCCGGCGATTGTCGGGGCCGGGCTTTGCCGCACCGATGGTCATCACGGGGTCCGATTACCGGTTCGTTGTCACCGAACAGCTTGCAAGTACGGAGATCGCGGCTGTCACCACCATGATCGAACCTTCGGGCCGCAACACAGCACCCGCGATCCTCGCCGGGGCGCTGGAATTACATGCACGCGTGCCCGGTGCGCTGATGCTCGTCGCACCATCGGATCACGTCATTCCCGACGCAGAGGCATTTCGCGCTGCGGTGCAGACCGCCGTTCCGGCGGCAGCGGCAGGACAGATCGTGACCTTCGGCATTCGGCCAGACAGGCCCGAAACCGGCTATGGCTGGCTGGCGCTGTCTACCACACCGGGGGCGGATTTCGCGCCTGTGCCGCAGCCTTTGCAGGGTTTCGTCGAAAAGCCCGATGCGGCCACCGCCGACGCCTTACTGGCTGGTGGTATGCATTTGTGGAATGCAGGGATTTTCCTGTTCTCCACCGATGCGATCATTGCCGCGTTCGAAAAATATCAGCCGGAAATGTTGACACTTGTCCAATCTGCGCTTGCCAATGCCGAAAAGGACCTGGGGTTTCTGCGGCTGGCACCTGGGCCGTGGAACGCATGTGAAGATATATCCATCGACTATGCTGTCATGGAAAAGGCCAGCAACCTGACCGTGGTGCCCTATGGTGGCGGCTGGTCCGATCTGGGGGGGTGGGACGCGGTCTGGCGCGAGGCGGGTCCGGATGCGGATGGCGTCGTCACCTCCGGACCCGCGACGGCGCTGGATTGTTCAGACAGCCTGCTGCGCGCCGAAGACGGCCATCAGGCGCTGGTCGGGATTGGATTGAAGGACATCATCGCGGTGGCGATGCCCGACGCGGTGTTGGTGGCACACAAGGACCGCGCGCAGGAGGTGAAACGCGCGGTGGCCGCGCTCAAGGCCAAGGGCGCGCCGCAGGCGGAAACCCTGCCGCGCGACTATCGCCCTTGGGGCTGGTTCGAAAGCCTTGTGGTGGGCAGCCGGTTTCAGGTGAAGCGCATCCATGTTCATCCCGGTGCCGCGCTCAGCTTGCAGAGCCACCATCACCGGTCGGAACATTGGATCGTGGTAGAGGGCACGGCACGCGTGACCATCGACGATCAGGTGAAACTCGTAAGTGAAAACCAGTCGCTCTATATCCCGCTGGGGGCCGTTCACCGGATGGAGAATCCCGGCAAGATGCCGATGGTTCTGATCGAGGTGCAGACCGGCAGCTATCTGGGGGAGGATGACATCATCCGATACGAGGATATGTATGCACGGCGGTGAACGCCCCCAGTCAGGGGCCGACCTTTCAGCCCGATGATCACCGATAATCGGAAACTTGTGCCGTGATTGGCTGCGCCGACACGATCACAAGATCGCCAGCCGGTTCCATATGTCTGTGCTGCGGCCATTCGGCGACCGGCTTGCGGCATAGAGCATAATCGGGCAGCACGTCAGCCAGCGCCACGGAAAGAGAATACGCCCCTGCGCCCTGCAAAGCACTGTCGGCCAGCATGACATAGGATGGCCGCCTGTAATGGCAGTACTCGTCCCAGATCGACAGCGTATCATGCCATATCGCCTCAGCCGCGCCCCGCATCAGTGACAAATTGACGACCGGCGAAAAGGGCCCGATATGCTGATGCTGGATCAACCGAAACGGCATCGGATCAGGGTTTTCCGAAACGAGTGTCAGCGCGATCTTCGAAAGCTGCTTCGGGGCATTTGGCGGGGCCTGCAAAGTGGTGATGCACAGCTTAGGCCGACCCATGCCGAGCGCACGCATCAACGCATCATCGGCCTGCTGGCGCGGGTTGCCCAAGGTTTTCAGAACGTCAACGATCTGCCGCGCATAAACCCGCGCACCTTCATGCAGGGTGTGAACGCCGTTGAATTTTGTTTCAGGATCGGGAACATGTGCCACATCAACCTCGATCACCGGCAACCCATACTGACGCGAGATCCCGACATACTGGTTGTAATGCGGCAGGTCCCTGGCAGGCCTGCGCAACGGCTCCGGCAGCAGCAGCGTCACAGGCAGGATACCAGCCTCGAGCAAGGTCACGTAGATGTGGCGTTTCTCAACCTCCAGCACGTGCTTCCCACGACGTCCATCCTCCACCAGCGGCTCCAGAACACAGATGTCAGGCCGCCACGCGACGACATCCGCCAGTCGCACCAGCCCGCCATCTGACATGCGATTGCCGGGATAAGTGATCTGGCGGATGTCCTGCGCACCCAGCTCGGCAGCATGTTCGCGCCGCAGCACCTCTGCATATCCGGTCACTTCCCCGGTTGCATGGTTGAAGGATTGGGCGCTGACCGACGCACCAAAGATCGCGATCTTCATCAGGTCAGCCCTGTTTCATCCGGTGCCATGTCGGCGTCGGCAGAGAGTTCCACAACATCAGCCTGATCGCCCCGCGCCAGCATCGATTCATAAAGACGCAGATGGCGCGCGACGGAAAGGCGAGGATCGTTATGCGCCCGTGCCGCCATGTGGCCGCGCATTCCCCTCGCCAGCGCAGCCGCCGAGCGCGGTGCCGCAAGTGCCCAGACCAGCCCACCGGCAAAATCCTCGGCATCTTCATAGCGCGCGATATAGCCGGTATCCTCATGCCGGATCAGTTCCGGCACATTCCCAACGGGAAAAGCGACGACAGGCGTCCCGGACAACAGCGATTCCGCCACGGTCAGCGGCGCATTGTCTTCCCGCGACGGAAACGCGAAGACGTCACCGGCAGCATAGATCAGCGACAGCCGCTTTTCCTTCTGCACGCGCCCCATATTGTGGCTTTCGATTCCCAGTTCGAGACTGGCCGCGCCAAAGAACACGCCCTCGATATTCTCCGCCTCGCCCCTGCTCTGAAGGATGCGGATGCTTTCCGCCAGAATATCGCCCCCCTTGCGGGTGTTGTCCAAACTGTCAGCACCAAAGACCACCAGTTTCTTGTCCAGTGGCAACCCCAGACGCATGCGGGCGACAAGCTTGTTTGTCGGCGTGAACCGGTTCACCGGAAACGCATTCGGGATCATGTGCACCGGACGGTCGCCGAACAGCGAACTGCTGCGCGCGCAGTCCGCCAGCCATTCCGACGGGCAGATGATTTGCAGATTCTTGATCTTGGCATAGGCCGCGCGCTTCGTCTTCCACGCCTCATGCGCCAGATCGGACTTGCCGCCCAAAAGGGGGCATTTGCGGCATTCCTGCTTGTAACCCTCGCACCCCTCGGAATAGTGGCATCCGCCGGTAAAGGCGTTCATGTCGGCCAGCGTCCACACAACGGGTTTGTCAGCCAGTTCTTCGGCATGTTCGAAATCAAACAGCCCTACGACCCAATGCAGATGCACGATGTCGGCGCTGTCGAAAATCGGGCCGAGATCGCGGAAATCGACAATGCTGCCTGTCTTTGAAAACAACTCGCGCGCTGTCATCGCAGGCTCATCGGCCGTCTGAACGACGGAGGCTGCCCGCCACGCCTGCCACGCAACCGACCGTTCCGACTCCGCCTCCAATGGCGCAGCATAGGGCACCTTATGGACGATCTTGCGGGCCTCGTTCTGAAATGCGCAGTAAATCCGCGCATCAACCCCGTTTCGGCGTAGGGCCTCGACCCGGCGTTGCGACCCCAAACCGGCACCGCCGTAATTCTGTGTGGAAAATGTTGCGATGCGCAAAGGCCCTGTATCTTTGCCACGCCGGTCCTTGGGCCAATCCGCTGTCGTATGCTCGCACATCAAGGCCCGGATTCGATCGCGCATCGAAACGTCGCGCGTTACCCGCAAACCCTTTTGTCCCGCTTCCGCGAAAACCGCACGCAATTCACCGAAGTATTTCTGCTTTTCTGTGTTGGAGAGCGTTCTCTCGAGGCCGTCGAAATAAGGTTGACTCCAGAAATTGAATAACAGGCGCTCCGCAACCCTCGGAAAACCAGCATCATCTAGAATGTGGTAAGCACGACGACGCCAATTCAGGCCGTCGAAGTATTTCGCCGACGTCATCTTATTCATGCTGCTGTCAGCATTGGCCTGATAATGATAAACCACATCAGGCAATACGGTGACATCTTTTGCATGCGCAAACGCACGAACGATGAACTGGCTGTCCTCGCCTACGCGAATATCTTCCGGGTATAGAATGGTTTGGGCAAAATCAGCATCATAAAGCGCTGCCCAATGACCCTCGGTAGACCGTAACAGATCGAGTGTATTGCTCAGCGATGTATTCAGGAGCGCGTCGCTGGAAACGCCTGCCGCATACTTGATCTGGCTTTCTCCGGGCTGGCCGTGAACGCTCTGGCTTGCCATGAAGGCCCCTCGAACGATCACGCTTCCGGATTTGATCGCCACGTCATGCAGTTTTTTCAACGCACCGGGCGGCACCGCATCATCGGCGTCAAGAAAAAACACATGTTGCCCGCGCGCCGCGCGAATGCCCCGGTTGCGGCAGGCACCTGGGCCCCTGTTGATATCGTTCCGCAACAGCCGAACACGATTGTCTTTCGCCGCAAGGCTTTCCACGATGGCGCAACTTCCATCTTCGCTGGCATCATCGACACAGATCACCTCGATTTCGCTGAGGCTTTGCGACAATATGTTGTCGATTGCGGCCCCAAGAAACCTGCCTGCATTATGAACCGGAATGATCACGCTGACTTTAGGATGGCCAAGCGCAGGATCGCTCAAAAGCGCATCCAAACGGGCCTCTTTCCATTTCTTGCCTGCATGAAGCTTGCGTTCCTTCAGCAAGCTGCGCACGGCGCGGACGAACTCGTGCTCGGTCGGATGGGCATTTGCGAGGTCGATGAATGTCATCGGGCCGACCGTATCGTGATCGGTCAATGCCAGCAGATCAGCCCCCGTCAGAAAGGGGAAATTGCGGGAAATCAGGCGCCGCATCTCTGCATCGAGGCGATCCTTCGCGGTGTTTGAAACACCCTCTGTCCGAAAGTTCAGCAGCGGATCGCGCAGTTCGTAATAGGTCGCGCCCGCCTCGAACAATCGCACGGTGAATTCATAATCGGCGATGATCGGATAGTCCGTATTGTAGGGCCCGATCCTGTCATAAAGCGTCGCCGGGATCATCATGGTTTCGTGCCGCAGCGGCATTCGCAACAGAACCGAATGGTCGAACGGCATCGACCGCAGGACGTATGACGACCCATCCGCATTGACATAGCGCGCCAGCGCGCCGGCGAAATCGTAGCCGCTGTATTCCATCGCCGCTGCCAGCCGGGCGACGGTATCCGGCTGATACCAGTCATCGGAATTCAGCATCAGGATGTAATCGCCCTGGGCCAGTTCCAGCCCCTTGTTCATGGCGTGATAGAGGCCCTCATCCGGCTCCGACAGGAAATAGCCGATGCTGGCATCGTATGTGCGAAGAATGTCGAGCGTGCCATCGGTCGACCCCCCGTCGATGACCAGATGTTCGACATTGCCGTAGGTCTGATCCATCACGGACCGGATCATCTGTTCGATGGTCTTGGCCGAATTCCAGCAGACCGTGATGATCGTCACCAAGGGGGCCCCCACGCGCCCACGCGCAAGATCCCCCCGCAGCCGCCTGCCCCCCTCTGCGACGCGATTGCCGGTCAGGTCGGGATAGCGAGTGTGTTTGCCGACAAAAGCCTTGTCCATCGCTGTAAACCTCTAAAATTGAAATAAGGCAGTCAAATCAAACGGAATAATAATCATAAGTCTCTGAAATTCCCTTTTGAAACGGCGTGATATGCCCTTCCAGCAGGACCAGAACATCCGATTTGCGGGCGATCACGTCGCGCGGTTCCGTCGCGATCAGGTCCTCGGCGGGAATCTGCCGATAGGCCAGCGCCTTGCCCGTCGCCGCCTCGATGGTGTGGATCACGTCCATCAGCGATGTCGATACACCACTGCCCAGCATGTTGACCTTGTCGGTCTGCACGCCGCGGCGCACCCTGTCCGCCAAGGTCGCCACGCCGAACCCCACATCGCGGGAAAAGATGAAGTCGCGCGATTGCTGGCCGTCGCCGTTCACCGTCACCGTGTCGCCCGCGATGGCCGCACGGGTAAAGGCGTGGATCGCGCTTTTCTTCTTCACCGAATGGATGCCGAACACATTGGTCAGGCGCACCACCGAAAACGTGCCGCCGCGCAATTCGACCAGTTTTTCCAGCACCATTTCCTCCGCCGCCTTGGACGCGCCGTAGAAATTCTTGGGGCAGTAGGCGGCATCGACCGACACCTCGAACGTGCCATCGAACAGCGCACCCGCCGTCGAGATCAGGATGAAATGGTCGCCGGGGCGAATGTTGTCGAGAACGAAGCGCGAAGGTTCCGTGATGTTCGCTGCGATGAAATCCATTGGCCGGTCCTTGGATTCCGCAACGCGGGTCTCTCCGGCCAGAAAGACAAAGCTGCGTTTGTCCGCGGCAAGGCCATCCAGAAAGGCATGCGCCTCCGGTGCCTGATAGGGGCCTATGTGTTTTGTGATGTCGAGCGCCTCATGCCCCGGACAGGCATTCGAAAGGTCGTCGATGACAACCGGGGTAAAGGCCGCAAACCCTTCATCCTCGGCCACCACATCGAGGATGTTGCGCCCAACAAAGCCGAGGCCGCCGACAAGAATAAGCGAATGTTTCATGGTCTCGTGTTCTTGGGTCATCGCACTCAGGCTCCGTCTGTTCCGTCGGTCAGCTCAAACCACATCACCGCGACGATCCGCAAAGCGGCATAACGCCTTTCACAGGTCATGTCGTACCCCTGACCACTTTACCATCCACGATATGTATGCCGCACTCGGTCTTGCCGCTGTCGGCCCACCGCCCTGCACGCGCATCCTCGCCCGGCCTTACTGCGCGGGTGCAGGGGGCGCAGCCGATCGAAAGATACCCCTGCGCCTTGAGGGGATGTTCAGGCAGCGCATGCTTTTGAAAGTAATCGGCCACATCATCCTGCGTCCAGTCGATCAGCGGATTGACCTTGATCCACCGGTCCTGGGTTTCGAAAAGCTGCATGTCCGATCGTGTTGCCGCCTGCCCGCGCTTGCGCCCGGTGATCCAGCAATCGAGGCCGCGAAGCGCCTTTATCATCGGCAGGGTTTTGCGCACATGGCAGCAAAGATCGGCGTTCCGCTGGTGCAGCATCCCATCCGGGTCTTCGGCCCGCAGGCTGTCGGGTCGCGGCAGGATCGTCTGAATGTTGCAAAGCCCCAGATCGGCGATCAGCCGGTCGCGATAGGCCAGCGTTTCAGGGAAATGTTTCCAGGTATCGAGAAAGATGACCGGCACATAGGGATCAATCCGCGCGACCATATGCAACAGCACTGCTGCCTCTGCCCCAAAAGATGACACGAGCCCGACGCGCCCCGGAAAGTCCTGACTGATGACCGCCTGCAACACACGCTTCGCCGCAAGCCCATCATGCCTGACGCTCAGCGCTTCCGCGCGTTCGCGCAGGTGAAGCCGGGTTGTGGTTTCCAATGGCAGCATCGGGTTTCCCTGCCGGTGGGGCGCTGGAACCTGATGTGCGGGGGCCTGAAGCTGCCCTCGCACAAAAGGGATCAAATCGGACGTCGTTACATCTTCTGAATGCCGACCGCCGCGCCTAATTCAAGGGCGCACCGGGCATGCACTCCAAGACCTACCGCCACAGCGAAACGCAGGGAATCTTCGTCTTGTCGCATCGTGCGGCGTATTTCTGCGCAATTTCCCTGACTTCATCCATCACGCCTTCTGACAGCTTGATCGGCTCCAGCCCCATGCCGATGAAACGGTCATTGGTCACATGGAGGTCGTTCTCGGCCGCCTCGTTGCGCGGGTTGTCGAGATAGGCGATCTCGGCCCCCATCATGTCGTGCAGCATCTGCGCCAGATCGCGAACGCGATGGGTTTCCGTCATCTGGTTGAGGATATTCACACGCTCCCCCTTCTGCGGCGGATTTTCCAGCGCAAGTTCGATGCAGCGGCAGGTGTCCTGAATGTGGATGAAGGCACGGGTCTGCCCGCCGGTGCCATGCACCGTCATCGGATATTCGACCGCCGCCTGCATGATGAAGCGGTTCAGAACGGTGCCGTAATCCCCGTCATAGTCGAACCGATTGATCAGACGCTCATCCATCCGCGTCTCAGCCGTCTGCGTCCCCCAGACGATCCCCTGATGCAGGTCGGTGATCTTCACCTGATCGTTCTTGTTGTAGAAGTGGAAGAAAAGCTGATCCTGCGACTTGGTCATGTGATAGATTGAACCGGGGTTCGTCGGATACAGGATCTCCGTTTCCGCCTCGCCCTTCGGCGTGTCGATCTTCACCTTCAGATACCCTTCGGGAATCTTCATGCCAGCGGTGCCATAGCCATAAACACCCATCGTGCCCAGATGCACGAGGTGAATGTCCAGCCCGGATTCGACGATCGCGGCCAACACGTCATTGGTGGCGTTGAGGTTGTTCCTGACGGTATAGCGCTTGTGATAGCTGGATTTCATCGAATACGGCGCGGCCCGCTGTTCGGCGAAATGGATGATTGCATCCGGCTGTTCTTCCTTCAGAAGGGTCAGCAGGCGGTGATAGTTTTCGCCAACAGTGAAGTTGTGAAAGCCGATCTCTCTGCCGGTCAGTTCCTTCCAGACGCGAATCCGCTCTCCGATCGGGCGGATGGGGGTCAGGCTTTCGACCTCGAGTTCGACGTCAATGTTCCGGCGCGACATGTTGTCGACGATGATGACATCGTGCCCCCGGTTGGAAAGATAAAGCGCGTTGGGCCAGCCGCAGAAGCCATCCCCGCCAAGAATAACCACTTTCATAACTAATTCACCTCGTTTGGGGGCCATCTTCGGATGGGATCGTCTAGCAATATGTGAACAGAAGAAAAAGATCAAAATCGCCCGACACATACAGGACGTCCCGCCCTGACCGGCAATCAGATTTCGACCAGCCCATGAAATACGATCATTGCCGACGCGGAAGGGGTCTGGAACGCCCATACCGGTCTGTCAGGGGCATGCAGCGCCCCCGGTCATCCCAAGGTCAGAGGCAAAGACCGCCCGGATTGTCTGCACGCATCGAATGTGCTTACAACAGAAATTCGCATCGCTTCTTGCTCAGAGGGTTATACCAAGGGTGACTTCCGACCTATACCAGACAGAAACGCTTTTGCTGATCGGTGCTCCGGCTTCGGAAACGCTTTCTGAAATTCTGGCCGACCCGGTGAAGAAGGTGATATTGGTCGAGCCCGATCCGGATCGGGCGGCGGTGATTGCGGCAAAGCTGAAACACAGGGATCATGTCGAAATCATTTCGGCGGCGATATATCCCAAAGAAGTCGAAGCGCAGCTGCATCGATACAACGAACCCAGCCTGCACGGACTGCGCACACCGACTCCGCATCTGCGCAAGCTCTATCCGGGGCTTCGTGTGATCAGTTCGCTTACGGTTCAGACGATCACCGCCGGGCAGCTTCTCGACCAGATAGCATTACCGAATTCCCGTCTTGCGCTCTGGCTCGATGCGCAGGGGGAGGAGTGGTATATTCTGCAATCCTTGGCTGGCAAGGGCGTGCTGAATACGATCACGCGGATCACATTGCGGTGCGGGGCTGAACCATCCTTTGACGGCACCCGCAGCGCGAAGGATCTGGCAGAGTATCTTGTTGCGAAAGGCTTCGTTCTCGAACATCAGGACGACTCCGATCCCGACTGGCCGCGCCAGCATTTTGCACGCCCGGCATCATACTGGGTTCTTTGTGCAGCCGATCCCAGAAACACCGACGCCACCAAGGCAGGCACGAAGGATCATCAGGAAGAGGCGTTGCGCTTTCTCCTGCAAAAGATGACCACCCTGCAAGAGCAATACGACCAGGCCCTTCAAGACCTTGCAGAGGCGCGAAGGGCTGCTTCACTTTGGGAACAGGAGCGCGGCGTGCTGACACAGCGCGCAGAAGAAGCGCAGCGCAACCTCGCCAATGCTGAACGCATGAATACGCTCGTCCGTTCTGACCTTCACGAGCTTCGGGGGCGTTACATGAGCGTGGAGGCGGAGCGGACCCAGCAAACAACTTTATTGCGAAAACTTGCCCCACGCCTGCAACATGCGATGGCCGGGATCAAGGAACTGACAGTCGCCGAAGACGAGATATCGCCCCCCCCATCAGCGCCGCGCGCCTCTGGCGCGAAACACGACAAGCAACCGGCCAATCAGCGCAAGGCCGCGCCCAGGAACAATGCCGCGAAGCAATCGCCACAGGGCACCCCTGAGGATCAGACCTGATGGCCCCACATGACGCAAGATCGGCGCTGATCGACAGCCTGGAGACGTGCCTTGAATTATTGCAGGACTTTTCCGATTCCGCAGACGGCCTCGATCCGGATCATGGCGAGTCCTTGGACGGTCTTGCCGATCAATGCACCACACTGGCGCGCCAGCACCCTGCGCCAGATCCGTTTCGCTTCGTTCATCATTTCGCCTGCACTGGCGGCACCCTCATCTGCAAGGCCCTCGCAGCCATGCCGAACACGACCTTGCTGAGCGAGATCGACCCGCTCAGCACACTCGGCCTGCCCCACAGGAACACTGCCCCGCAATTCAGACCCACCGACATGATCTTTGCCGGGCGCGTCGCCGCCAGACCGATATCGGATTCCACGGCGCAGCGAATGGGGGTGGCCAGCATCTGCGCGATGCAAAAGTCGCTCGTTGAAGAAGGTCGGCACCTTTGCATCCGGGTTCATTCCCATTCGCAGTACTGCTCCGACATCCGACCAGACGGCCGACCCGGGGTGCAAGAAACCCTCGCCGAGATCGGCCCTGCACTCGGCGTCGTGACTGTACGGCATCCGATCGAATCCTTCCTGTCAGTTCGCCGCAATGGCTGGATTCATTTCAGGCCCGACAGCGTGGAAGAATATGCGCGCCGCTACCTGCTTTTTCTGGATGACCACAGGGATCTGCAAATCTTCAAATATGAGGACTTTGTAAATGCACCCGATCCCGTTCTGAAGCAGATATGTGACGCGCTCGCGCTGCCGTTCGCACCGGGAACGGAGGCCCTGTTGCCGATCATCCATCTGAGCGGCGATAGCGGCCGCAGCTCCGATCAGCAAATCGCGCCTCGTCCGCGCCGGGCCGTATCTGACGAACTGGTGAAAGAGATTTCGGAAAGCACATCATTTGTCGAACTTTGCGCAAGGCTCGACTACAACATTCAAGTTGAAACCGCAGGCTAGATGACAAACATGACCCAGACATCGAACGAGGCATCACTGGATGGGTTGAACACCCTTGGTTTCAACATTCTCGCAATCGAAGACAGCGCACCGAACAGGGTAACCCTGTGTGACGGGGTGGACGAAGCCACATCATGGCTCGGACGGACGGGAACCAGAATTGCAGTGATTTATCGCCCCCCTGTTCACGCCATCGCACCAGCACTTGGTGGCGGGATTCATGTGGACGAGGCACTGGCACGTTGGAAACAGGTCTGCTCCGCACTGTTGAATGTTCACCGCAGCCATCGAATGCGCATGAGCTTTGTCGAAGCGAAGAACAAGAATGCCCCCTCCCCCAAAACCAAGGCCGCATTGGCTGAGGCGTTGAATGGCGCCGACTGGCCCCG
Source organism: uncultured Candidatus Planktophila sp. (assembly GCA_964352385.1). GTDB lineage: Bacteria > Pseudomonadota > Alphaproteobacteria > Rhodobacterales > Rhodobacteraceae > Pikeienuella. The sequence goes on along the minus strand of CAYGRU010000003.1, from coordinate 63,824 downwards.
AATGCAGCATTGGCCCGCCCGCGCCAGACCGTTTGAGCCTTTGGCGGCGCTTCTTCTGAATCAGGAACCTGCCACGCGGGCGCTGATCGACCAGCTTCAGGCCGCAACGCGCGGTGGATTTATGGACCTGCCCGGCAGCACGCTTGCACTGGAAACCGTTGTTGCGGCATTCCGGGATCAGCTTTCGGCAGACGCGCCCGGGCCCGGACATGGCGCAGCTGGCACAACCGCCGCGCCGACATCGGCTTTGCCAGTTCTGAAAGATCAGGTCACCAGCCTGCAATCCGTGCTTTCAAAGGCAAACACAATACGTGAAGCCAATCTACGCAAACTGGCGGATGAAAGCCATGTCAGCGACATGATCCTGCGGCAGATCATGGACTTGGAAAAAGCGCTGATTCAACTCAGCCATGACAACAAGGTGCTGGCCAATACTTCGACATTCACGCGAATGATCCGCCCAGCGCGCGCACTTGTGGCGCGCCTGCGCCGCTGATGGACCGGTTCTGGAACTAGGGCAAGGCACTGGTTAGCGAGGACGTCGTTCCCACATGGGGCGCACGCGAACGGCACGGGCGCATCAGCAGGGAATTTGACTGCCCCAGATCTTGTGGTGGGGATGATACCCGGAGAAGGGTCGCTTCAGACCCGCCCTAAACGCTCAGCCCCGCATGGGCGGTCGGCATGTCCAGCGCCGCAAACCCGTAATGGCGCAGCCAGCGCAGATCACTGTCGAAGAACGCGCGCAGGTCGGGGATGCCGTATTTCAGCATCGCCAGACGGTCGATCCCCATGCCGAAGGCGAAGCCTTGCCACTGGTCGGGGTCGATACCGCCCGCACGCAGCACGTTCGGGTGGATCATGCCGGAGCCGAGGATTTCCATCCAGTCGTCGCCCTCGCCGATCCGCAATTGCCCGCCCGCCCATGAACAGCGGATATCGACCTCTGCCGACGGCTCGGTGAACGGGAAATGCGAGGCGCGGAACCGCAGTTCCACCCCGTCCACCTCGAAGAACGCCCGGCAGAATTCTTCGAGGCACCATTTCAGGTTTGCCATCGACACATCGCGGTCGATCGCCAGCCCTTCAAGCTGATGAAACATCGGGGTGTGGGTCTGGTCATAATCGGCGCGGTAAACGCGGCCTGGGCAGATGAACCGGGCCGGCGCACCGTGGGCCAGCATCCCCCGGATCTGAACGGGCGAGGTATGCGTGCGCAGCACATGCGGCGGGCGGTCGTCGCCTTCGGCGCGCTTCATGTAGAACGTGTCCATCTCCGTCCGCGTCGGGTGTTCGGCGGGAATGTTCAGCGCGTCGAAATTGTGCCAGTCGGTTTCGATCTGCGGGCCTTCCTCGACCCCGAAACCAAGCTCGGCGAAGATCGCGGTGACTTCCTCGGTGACCTGGCTGACCGGATGGATCGTGCCGCGCGGTCCGGGCCGGGGCGTCAGCGTCACGTCGAGCCATTCGGCCTTCAGACGCTCTGCCAGCGCGGCATCGCCGAGCGCGGCCTTCGCGGCGGCGATGGCGGTGGTCAATTCGTCCTTCAGGGCATTCAGCGCGGGGCCGGCCGTTTGCCGCTCTTCCGCGCTCATCTGGCCCAGTTCGCGCATTTTCAGGCTGACTTCGCCCTTCTTGCCGAGCGCGGCGAGGCGCACAGCCTCCAGCGCCGCCTCGTCGCGGGCCGCGCCGATCTGGCTGAGATAGCCGTTCCGAAGATCGCTCAAACCGTCCATGACATCCTCATCGTTCTGGTGTGGCGACCGATAGCGGGGCAAGGGGGCAAGGGCAAGAGCGGGCGGTGCCGTGCGCGCGATCAACACACCCCGCGCATTGTGGCCTGCCCATCATTTTCAAGAGCGGAAACCCAGATTCCCCCTTTCCAATCCCCATAATCTCCCCCTACACAATCGCTATGACACCGTCCGTCCTCGACAGCCCCTATTCATGGTTTCGCCTTGCGATCACCGTTCTGATCGCGACGGTCGCGAGCGTCGGGATCTGGGTCTATATCGCGATCATGCCCGCCGTGCAGGCGGAATTCGGGGCGGATCGGGGCGGCGCATCGCTGGCCTACACGTTCACGATGATCGGATTTGCCTTTGGCAACCTCGTCATGGGGCGGGTCATCGACCGGTTCAGCGCGACCGCCGCGCTTGCCATCGGCGCGGTGATCCTGTCGGCATCCTTCGCCCTGTCGGCCCTTGCGCCGTCGATGATCGTGCTGACGGTGCTGCATGTGTTCATCGGGCTCGGCTCCGCCACCAGCTTCGGGCCGCTGATGGCGGATATCTCGCACTGGTTCATGCGGCGGCGCGGGCTGGCGGTGACCATCGTGGCCAGTGGCAACTACCTCGCCGGGGCGCTGTGGCCCTGGCTTCTGTCGGATGTGCTGGCGGAGGATGGCTGGCGCACCGTCTATCTGATCCTCGCCGCCGTGGTGATCGGTACGGTCATTCCGCTTTCGCTGTTTCTGCGCCGTCGCCCGACAGCGGATGCAATGGCGGAAGCCGGGGCGAAGGCAAGCGCAGCGGCGATGACGGCAGGCTTTTCACCGCGTGCGCTGCAATGGCTGCTGTGCCTCGCGGGCCTCGCCTGCTGCATGGCCATGTCGATGCCGCAGGTGCATATCGTCGCCTATTGCGTCGATCTGGGCTATGGTCCGGCGGTGGGGGCGGAGATGCTGTCGCTGATGCTGCTGGGCGGGGTTGTGTCGCGCATCCTGTCGGGCCTGCTGGCGGACAGGATCGGCGGCGTGCGCATGGTCCTGCTCGGGTCTGTCCTGCAAACGCTCGCGCTGGTACTCTATCTGCCGTCGGACGGCATGACGACGCTTTATACGGTGTCGCTGGTGTTCGGCCTCAGCCAGGGCGGGCTGGTTCCGGCCTATGCGATCATCGTGCGCGAATACATGAACCCGGCGGAGGCAGGCGCACGGGTCGGCTTCGTCATCATGTCGACGGTGCTGGGCATGGCGCTGGGCGGCTGGATGTCGGGCTGGATCTATGACCTGACCGGGTCCTATGCGATGGCGTTCCTGAACGGGATCGCGTGGAACCTCGTGAACCTTGCGGTCATCCTGACGCTGCTGATGCGCTCCCGTCCGCGCAAACCGGCACCAATCGGCGCGGTTCCGGCCTGAAACCGGCGCTTCACGCCTTGACGCCCCTTCGACTCGCGCCTAAGAAGCGCTCTCCGAATTCATGCGCCGTCCGGGTGGGCGGCGTTCTGTTGTCAAATACGCCGAGGTAGAACAGATGTCCCGTCGTTGTGAACTCTCTGGGAAAGGTGTGCTGACCGGCAACCGTGTCAGCCATTCCAACATCAAGACCCGTCGGCGCTATCTGCCGAACCTGAATCCCGTGACGCTGGAAAGCGAAACGCTGGGCCAGACCTTCCGGTTCCGCATTGCGGCCTCCGCGCTGCGTTCGGTGGATCATCGCGGCGGTCTCGACGCTTTTCTCGCCAAGGCCCGCGACGAGCAGCTTTCCCCGCGCGCGCTGAAGGTGAAGAAAGACATCGCAAAGGCACAGGCGACCGCCTGATCTTTTTGTGAACTGACGTCCCTGCGGCGGCCTGACACTTGAACGTCATGGCCGCCGCAGGCATGTCTGGCCTATGGTTCTGACACGCTTCATCCTTCTGCGCACCGTCCTGATTGCGCTTCTCGCCGTGCTGACCGGGCCACGCCCGGTGATGGCGACAGGTGATGGCGTGGTGATCTGTGGCGCAAACGGCGCGCAGCGGATGGTCATCTATGATTTCGAAGCGGGTGCGCCGGTGGAACCGGCCAAGGGTTTCGTCACCTGCGACCAGTGCCTTGCCTTTGCGGCCTTCCTGCCCCCGGATGCGAATCTTGCGGCAGGGCCCCGCGTTGATGCGATCCGGCAAGCCGCCCTGCCGACCCCGCCCGCCGGGGCGAAACCTCAACCTGTTGCACATCCTGTCCGGGGGCCGCCGCTGTTGTCTGTGATCTGACATTCGAAGACCGATCCAGACTTACCAGAGGATACCTTTATGAAATCGTTCGTTTTCGGCGCGCTTCTTGCCGCCACCGCCGCCCTGTCCGCCTTTGGTGGAGAGATCACCACGACCGAGGCCTATGCCTTCACCACACCCGCATCCGGCAAGGCCGGTGCCGCTTATGTCAGCCTCAGCGGCGGCACGGAATCTGACCGCCTGATCGGCGCGACCGGCGACATCGCGCAGCGGGTCGAAATCCATGAACACAGGATGGTCGAGGATGTGATGCGTATGCGTCAGGTCGAGGGCGGGATCGACCTTCCTGCCGGGGGCAGCATCGAAATGGGTCCGGGCGGTTATCACATCATGCTGATGGGGCTGAACCAGCAGCTCGATGCCGGTCAGGACTTTCCCCTCACGCTCAGCTTTGCAAGCGGGGCAGAGATGGTCGTGACCGTGACCGTGAAGGACCGCGATGCAGCTGCCGAGGGTGGTCATGCGGGCCATTCGGGGCACAGTGGCCATGCGGGGCACACCAAAACCTCCGACTGACAGGTCGGCGACGCGGGGGCAGGGTGCAGCATCCTATCCCCGCAAGACCTCCTCCACCCAATGCGGTACGATCTCGGTCGCCTTGCCATAGCGCGCCGCGTCGAAATCGCGGGCACCGTCTGACGGCTCCAGATTCAATTCCAGCGTCTCCGCGCCGCCCCGCCGTGCATCCTGCGCGAAGGCGGCGGCGGGGTAGACATTGCCCGATGTGCCGATGGATACGAACAGATCGCACACCGCCAGCGCGGCCCAGATACGGTCCATGTGATAGGGAATCTCGCCGAACCAGACCACATCGGGGCGCAGCGCCGCTGCGCCGCAGGCCGGGCAGGGCATGTCAGGCGTCAGATCGCCGGTGCAGGCCCGCCGGTCATCGCAGTGGGCGCAAAGCTGGCGCATCAATTCGCCATGCATATGGATCAGGTTGCGCGATCCAGCGCGTTCGTGAAGGTTATCGACGTTCTGCGTGACGATCAGCGCGCCGGTCGCCGATTGGAGCGTCGCAAGCGCAAAATGTGCCGCGTTCGGCGCGGCGGCGGCGCAAATGGCGCGCCGCTTGTTATAGAATTCCAGAACCAGCGCCGGATCGCGGGCGAAACCTTCCGGCGTCGCCACGTCTTCCAGCGCGTAGGTGGTCCAGAGGCCGCCGACATCGCGGAACGTGCCAAGCCCGCTTTCGGCGGAAATCCCGGCGCCGGTCAGAATGACGATGTTCATCAGCGGCCCCTTCGATGTTCGCGGCGCATGAGAAAGCCTTTCGTTGGCGACGACACTATTCCTCGCAGTCTGCGCATCGGTCAAATCCGGCTGAATCCGGCCCGTGTCAGGATCGCCTGCCATCGCGCAGCGCGGCGGATGCGCGCGCCGGCCTTCACCTCCGCCGCATGATCCGCGATCACGGCAATATCGCGCATCACCAGATTTGAGCCGGGATATTCGATCATCATCGCCCGTTGCGCGGCATCGTTGCGCCAGCGGCGGGGCGGGGTGTAACCGGATGCGGCATCCTCGATCAGATTCAGGGCGGGGATCGCGCGGCACAGCAGGTCCTGCGATTGCACGGTGCGGAAAATCGTCAGGCTTTCCAGCCGCGACGACAGCAACGCCAGCCCTGCGGTGAACCGCGTCCAGCCCATCACCAGGTGCCGCGCCGACAGGATCGCCCGTGCGTCCGCCTCCGGCCCGCCCGAAGTCAGCATGGGCGAAAGCCCCTCCGCCTCCGCCCACGCCACAAGCGGCGCGAGCACCGGGTTGCGGTGGTCCTGATGCACGATCTCGACGGGCATGTCGCCGTGGCGCGTCAGGATGTGCCGCGCTGCCATCTGGTAGTAGCTCAGCGGCGGCTGGCCATAGCGCCCGTTCGGTGACGGGTTCTCGAACACATCCGCGCCGCCCCGAAGGTTGAGGCACAGGCCCCCTGCCCCCGCCGGTGTCAGGGTGAAGGCCGGTTTCAGATGATCGCGGATCATCCGCAATGCCCGCTCCGGTGGGGCGGCCCCCAGGGTTCGGTTGGCATTGGCGAGGAAGAACGTGCCCATCAGACCTGCCTCCGCCGATGGCTCGCTTCCCGCGCGGGTCAGACGGGGGCGCGCTGCGGTATCGGCCAGCCAATCCACGTCATGGACGATGCGGCGGATGCCATGTGCCTCCACCAGAATCAGCGCGTGGATCACCTGCACCAGATTGTTGCCGAAATTGCCGCTCCTGATGATCCGCAGATGGTCGATCCGCCCCCGCGCCGCCCGGCCTGCATCGCCGGTCAGGCCATAGCTGCGCATCCGCACAGACCAGTCGTCGCCGTCGCGATAGGGGCCCAGATAGGTCGCCCCGATCCGGGCGCAAAGCGCGGCGGTCGCGCGGTCTTTCGCCCTTGCCATCCGCCGCCGCTCCCTGCCGTGCCATGCCGCAAACCACCATATTGGGCACAGGCGGCGGTCGCCGCAATCCCGCGCGCAGGCGCCCGCTTGACCAACCCTGAAAACCCCCGCATATCCTCGCCCATGACCGACCTTTCGCACATCCGCAACTTCTCGATCGTGGCCCATATCGACCACGGCAAATCCACGCTGGCCGATCGCCTGATCCAGAGCACGGGCACCGTGCAGGACCGGGACATGAAGGAACAGTTGCTGGACAGCATGGATATCGAGCGCGAGCGCGGCATCACCATCAAGGCCAACACCGTTCGCATCGATTACAAGGCGAATGACGGCAAGACCTATGTGCTGAACCTGATCGACACGCCCGGCCATGTCGATTTTGGCTATGAAGTGTCACGCTCCATGCGCGCGGTCGAGGGGTCGCTGCTGGTCGTGGACGCATCGCAGGGGGTCGAGGCGCAGACCCTCGCCAATGTCTATCAGGCGATCGACGCGAACCATGAAATCGTGCCGGTTCTGAACAAGATCGACCTGCCCGCCGCCGAACCGGAACGGGTGATGGAACAGATCGAGGATGTGATCGGCATCGACGCGTCGGAATCGGTGATGATTTCCGCCAAGACCGGCATCGGCATCCCCGAGGTGCTCGAGGCCATCGTGAAACGCCTGCCGCCCCCCGTTGGCGACCGCGACGCGCCGCTGAAGGCGATGCTGGTCGATAGCTGGTATGACAGCTATCTCGGCGTCGTGGTTCTGGTGCGGATCATCGACGGCGTGCTGAAAAAGGGCGACCGGGTGCGGATGATGTCGAACGGGACGGTTCACCATGTCGACCGGATTGGCGTGTTCCGCCCGCCGATGCAGGTGGTGGATACTCTGGGACCGGGCGAGATCGGCTTTCTGACCGCATCCATCAAGCAGGTGCGCGACACCCGCGTCGGCGACACGATCACGCATGAGAAACGCGGCACCGACAAGGCCCTGCCGGGTTTCAAACCCTCGCAACCAGTGGTGTTTTGCGGCCTCTTCCCGGTGGACAATGCCGAATTCGAAGACCTGCGCGATGCCATCGAAAAGCTGGCGCTGAACGATGCGTCGTTCAGTTACGAGATGGAAACCTCCGCCGCGCTTGGCTTCGGGTTCCGCTGCGGGTTTCTCGGGCTTTTGCATCTCGAAGTCATCCGCGACCGGCTGGAGCGGGAATACGATATCGACCTCATCACCACCGCCCCCTCGGTGATCTATCAGATCCACCTGACGGATGGGTCGGTGCAGGAACTGCACAACCCCGCCGACATGCCCGAACCGGCACGGGTCGCGCATATCGAGGAGCCGCGCATCAAGGCGACGATCCTCGTGCCCGATGAATATCTCGGCGATGTGCTGAAGCTGTGCCAGGACCGGCGCGGGATGCAGATGGATCTGACCTATGCTGGATCGCGCGCGATGGTCGTCTATGACTTGCCGCTGAACGAGGTGGTGTTCGATTTCTATGACCGGCTGAAAAGCGTCACCAAGGGTTATGCCAGCTTCGATTATCAGATGATCGGCTATCGGCAGGACCATCTGGTGAAGATGCAGATTCTGGTGAATGACGAACCTGTCGACGCGCTTTCCACAATGGTCCACCGCGACCGGGCGGAGGGCCGAGGCCGGTCGATGTGCGAAAAGCTGAAGGATTTGATCCCACAACACATGTTCAAGATCCCGATTCAGGCGGCCATCGGCGGGCGGATCATCGCGCGTGAGACGCTGTCAGCGCTGCGGAAAGACGTGACCGCCAAATGCTATGGCGGCGACGCGACACGGAAACGCAAGCTGTTGGACAAGCAGAAGGCGGGCAAGAAGAAGATGCGCCAATTCGGGAAGGTCGATATCCCGCAGGAGGCGTTTATTAGCGCGCTGAAGATGGATGGGTGACGGGGCGATCTGACCAGCAAGCCCCGAATCCTGTCGTTCATGCGACTGCGGGACCCTTGCCGACGCGATGATCATTTCCGACCAAGGAACGTCCCCGCTTTTCGCGGGGACGAAGATTTTCAAGCGGTACCGCCTGTTTCAGGCAGCGACCTGTTCACCCCCGCCGAGCGAATTCGCCACGACTTCCGCCACCATCTGCGAGGTTGCCGAGCTCAGCGTCCAGCCGAGATGGCCGTGGCCGGTGTTGTAGAACACGCCCGGGCCCGACCCCGCGCCGACACGCGGCAGCATGGACGGCATCATCGGGCGCAGGCCCGCCCAGGGCACCACGGTTTCGGTGGAAATGCCGGGGAAATACGTCTCCGACCATTTCGTCAGCGGGCGGATGCGGTCGTCGCGGATATCCTTGGAATAGCCGCTGAATTCGGCGGTGCCCGCAATCCGCAGGCGGTCCTCGCCCAGACGGCTGGCGACGATCTTCGACTTGTCGTCCAGAAGGCTCACCCAGGGCGCGGCACGGCGGCTTTCCTCGTCCGGCAGGTTGATGGTGATGGAATAGCCCTTCACCGGATAGATGTTCACCCGGTCGCCGAATTTCCGCGCGAAATGCGGGCTGTAAACCCCGGCGCAGATGACGACGCCATCAAACAGAATGCTTTCATCCTTGTCGGTGTCGAGCCGGATGCGCTTGCCATCGCGGCGGGCCTCGTCGATGCTGGTCTCGAACCGAAAGGTCACGCCCATCGTGGTGCAGGCCTTGGCCAGCCCCATCGTGAAGCGGTGAATATCGCCGGAACTGTCGGTCGGGGTGAAGAACCCGCCGGTGAATTCGCCGGTCAGCGCCGGTTCGATCTGGCGCAATTCGTGCCCTGCCAGTTCCTGCCGCTCCAGCCCGCCTTCGGCCAGCATCTTGTTCACGTTGCGGGCGTGTTCGAGATCGGCCTGCGTGGAATAGAAATGCAGGATGCCCCGGCCTTCATGATTGAAATCGATGCTTTCGCGTGCGGCGGTTTCCTTGAGGATATCGCGGGCCTTCAGGGCGAGGCGGACGGTTTCGACCGTATTGGCGCGATAATTCGGAATCTCCGTCAGAAATTCCAGCATCCACTTGATCTTGCGCCATTCGGGCTTGGGGCTGACCAGCAGCGGCGCGTCGCGGCGGGCCATCCATTTCAGGCCCTTCAGGACGGTGGACCACTGCGTCCAGGTTTCGGCATTCGAAACTGAAAGCTGGCCGCCATTGGCATAACTGGTTTCCATCGCGGCATAACGCTGGCGGTCGAACACCGTCACCGCGAACCCGCGGCGGGCAAGTTCGTAGGCCGTCGTAACGCCTGTGACGCCTGCACCGATCACTGCAACTTTTTTCATGCGATATCCCCTTTGGCTGCACCCTGTACGGGCGCGCCCCCTCCGTCCTTTTGCCTGAGAGCTTGATTGTAACACATTTCGCATGTGCAACAATTTTCTCCTTCGGCGGGCCATCCGGCCACTCTTCGGAGTGTTCTGCTACGCCGGTCCTCGGTGCCTGAGAGATTCCGGGGCGGTTGCTCCTTCGGCGGCGGGGTATGACCCGCTCTCTCCCTGCGTAACATGTTCGCCGGTCGATTACGTCCGCGCGGAACGAAACGCAATTGATTGTTTCACGAGCGCGGGCGAAACACGGGGCTGAGGCAAAAAGGATACAAGGCGCAATGGCCCATTTGCTGATTGTCGAGGGCGACCTGCCCGAAGACGCGCTGGCGGCGATGCGGGCCACCGGCGCGACGGCGGCACACGCCTGCGCGCGGGCACTCTCCAAGGTCGATCCGACGCTCAGCTTTGACTATGCGCAGCCGTATTTCTCGGACCATGACATTGGCGCCCATGACTTCACCGCCTGTGACGGGATGATCGTCACCGGGTCGGTTGCCGCGCGGTCCGCTGTCGACGAACAGGCACGCCCCTTCTGGAAAATGCACGAGGCGGCCTTTGCCGCAGGGGTTCCGGTTTTCGGGTCAGGCTGGGGCATGGTGACGGCAGCGGTGGTTCTGGGCGGGTCGGTTGCGGCGACCGACCCAGATATGGGCATCACGCGGATGATCCGCCCGGTGGATCATCCGATGATGACCGGGCGGCGGGACGGGTTCGATGCGATTGCCCTGTCGCGCGAGCGCGTTGCCCACGCACCGGAGGGGGCCATCATCACCGCCATTGCGCAGGATGGCGCAATCATGGCGCTGGCCTGCGATCAGGGAACGACACGGTTCCGGGGCGTGCAATATCATCCCGAACGCGGCCTCGCCGACCTCGCCTTCTGGCTGTCGCGCCCCGGACCGGCGCGCCCCGGACTGGCACGCAGTGCCGCGCGGCAAGCCTTGGCGCGCGACATGCGGCTGATCGCTGAGGATCCGGCCTTTCACGCCCCGCTTTGCGCCCGCCACCGCGTCGGCCTCGACCTGCTCGATCAGACATATCGCATGACCGAATTGGCCACCTGGGTGAAACATCAGGTCGGATCGGTGCAGACATGACCCGCCCCGGTCTTGCCAGCGCCGCCGTTCTGGGCAGCGCGGCGATCTGGGGGCTGTACTGGCTGCCCCTTCGCAGCATCGAAGAGGCGGGCCTTACCGGCGGATGGGTGATGGCGCTGTTCAACGTGCCCGCGCTGATCGGTGCGATGGTCGTATTGCTGGTCATGCGGCGACATCCAACGGGCGGCAGCATGGTCATGGTCGCCGGTATGGTGGGGGGCACATCGCTGGCGCTTTATGGCATCGCGCTGGTGATGACCTCGGTCGTCAAGGCGACGATGCTGTTCTATCTGACCCCGGTCTGGGGCACCCTGATCGGCATGGCGGTGCTGGGCGAACGTCCCGGCGCGATGCGATGGGGCGCGCTGGTCTGTGCCCTGCTGGGGTTGGCGTTGATGCTCGGTATCGGGGCCGACGACATCATCCGGCGTATCGGAATTGGTGAAGGGATCGGCCTGATCGCGGGCTTGCTCTGGGCACTTGCCGCGACCCTGATCCGCCGTCAGGCACAGGCGGGACCGGCGCTGACCCTGTGGCAGTTCGTCGGCGTGATCGGTGCCAGCGCGGGCCTGTCGCTGCTGATGGGCTGGCCGCCGCCCACGGTCGATACCGCCCTGGCGGCATTCTCACCCTTCGTCATCGCGATGTCGCTTTTCATCTTCGCCACCTATTACATGCTGTTCTGGGGCGTGGCGCGGCTGTCGCCGGGCCGGTCAGGAATGCTGATGATGAGCGAGGTCGTCGTCGCGGTCCTGACCGCCGCGATCCTGTTGCCGGAGGAGGCGCTGACAGCCACCGAATGGGCGGGCGTCGGCCTGTTGATTCTGGCAGGCGTGGCCGAGGCAAGCAGTGATGCGGGTCAGCAGACGCGCGGGTAAGTGCGGCTTAGTCGCCTTCGCACATCTCGACCACGACCGGTCCGGTGCCCTGATGGGCCTCGCCAATCGCGGCGCAGACGGCCTCATACGACCGGGCGCGAACATATCCCGCGCCGAAGCCTTTCGCGAGCGCGGCAAAGTCGATGGGGCTGAGGTTCACCCCCTCCGGCACGATCTGGCCGTCCTGCATGAAATGCCGGATCTCGCCATAGCCGTGATTGTTCCAGATCAGCACTGTCAGGGGCAGCTTCGCCTCTGCCGCCGCCGCCAGTTCGGCAATGGTGTAGAGCGCGCCGCCATCCCCCGCGAGCGCGACAACCGGCGCATCGGGGCGCGCCAGTTTCGCCCCCATTGCGGCAGGCAGACCATAGCCGAGCGTGCCGAAGCCGGTGATGGTGAACCATTGATGCGGCCCCGGCGGGCGGGCGGAGGCGACGGCGGCATAGGCCGGTTCGGTGCTGTCGCCGACGATGATCGCATCGGGATGGGCGGCCCAGATCGCCTCCAGCAGCGGCACGTGGCGGGCGACGCGGGGTTCCATCGCATTATAGGTGGCGGCGTGACAATCGCGCAGATCGCGCGGCGCGGCGGGCATGCGGCTGATCCTCGGGCGCAGGGCGGCGGCGAACCCGGCGGCGTCAGCGACGATGGGATGGCTGGCAGCGACGTTGCGCGCCAGTTGATCCGGGTCGATATCGACACGGATCAGCACCGGCGGCGCCTCCACCGGCCCCTCATCATAGAAATTCCATTCCGTCGGCCCGAATTCACACCCCAGCGCCAGCACGACATCGCTTGACGCCAGCAAGGCGCGTTGTGCGGGCGCGAACAGGGTGCCACCTGCATTCAGCGGATGATCGGGCGGCAACATGCCCTTGGCATTCGAGGTCATCAGGACCGGCGCGCCCAGCGCCTCCGCCAAGCCGCGCGCATCGACGCCGCGCGCGCCGCCGCCGATCACCAGCAGGGGGCGGGTCGCCGCGTTCAGCAGTCGCGCCGCCTCCGACAGGTGCGCTTCACCGGCCTGCGGCGCAGCGGCACGGGGGCGCGGCGGTGGCGGGGCCTCGCCCCCCACCGACAGGCGGTCGATGGGTATCTGGATATGCACCGGGCGCGGGCGGGCAGAGGCGAAGAGGTCCAACGCATCGTCCAGCGCCGTCGCCAGTTCCGCCGCGTCGCGCACCTGCCGCGACCATGCCGCGACGCCAGCAATCAGCGCCGACTGATCCGGCATTTCGTGCAGATGGCCAAGCCCCTTGCCGAGCGTCGCTTCGGCATTCACCGACGAGATGACCAGCATCGGCACGCTGTCGCCATAAGCCTGCCCCATCGCCGTTGCGATATTGGTCATGCCCGGCCCGGTGATGATGAAACAGGCCGCAACCTTGCCGGTTGCGCGCCAATATCCATCCGCCATGAACCCCGCGCCCTGTTCATGGCGCGGCGTGATGTGGCGCAGGCCCGACCCCGGCAGGCCGCGATACATCTCCACCGTGTGAACGCCGGGAATGCCGAACACCGTATCAATGCCCCGCGCGACGAGCATCTGCGGGATCAGCGCGCCCAGTGGCATGGTCCGGGGCGTCGGCTGGGGTGTTGTCATGGTCAGGCTCCTCAAGGCACGGCTGCGAAAGTCTAGCGAACGGGCGCGCGCCGCCCTGTGCCAGTTAGCGACATCCTGACTGCAATTTGAACTGGTGTTTCCTCAAAATCGGGAAGCAGGTCCGCAAAAACAGCACCGTCCAGCCCGTGCGGCCGGTTCCAGAGATACCGCATCGCCAGCACCTCGCGCATCAGCGGGCTGAAAAGGGCGGCAAGGCGCAGCCCCCACCACGGGAAGGCCTTGCGCTTCAGCGGGCCTGTTTCCGCCTCGACGGCTGCGATCAGGTCGGCCCCGGTCAGGGTGTATCCCGGAAAATTCACCACCTGAAACGTCGGCAAGGCGTCCCGCCGCGCCGCCAACATCGCCATCGCGCGGGCCATGTCAGGCAGGAAGGCCCAGGCATGTGGTTGGTCAAGCGGGCCGGGATAGGTGATGCGTCCCTTCGGCACCCCGGTCGTGATCTGCCCCTCGAACCAGTTGTCACCGGCGACGGTATCAATGAAATCCCCCGCCCGCAGGATGATGGTCGGGACCCCGGCATCGCGGTAGGCATCCTCCAGCGCGATCCGGATGCGCGCCTTCGCGTGGTCGCCGTCCGGTGCCGTGTCCTCGGTCAGCACGGCGGGCAGTTGTGTTCCGAAATTGTAGACATTGCCGGGGATCAGCACCGTCGCCCCGGTTGCACGCGCAAGGCCGATGACCGCCGCCGTGATGGCCGGCACCGCCTTTGCCCAGTGGTGATAGGGCGGGTTCAGCGCGTTGACGATCACCGCAGCCCCCTCCCCCGCGCTTTTGAGCGCGGCACTGTCTTCAAGCGCCGCAAAGACCGGCGTGCCGATGACCGGCGCGGGCGCGCCGGGCCTGACCTGCGCGCGGACCTGCCAGCCTGCATCGCTGAACGCCTGTGCAGCGGCACGACCGAAGCGGCCATTGGCCCCGAGGACGAGAACGGTTTCCGACATTGCAACCTCCCTGTTGGTGGTTTGGATATGGCCACGCAGGGGATGAAGGAAAATAGATGTTTTCATGCAATGACTATTCAGCAATGAATAACCCATGATCGACAAGCTGAACTGGGATGACCTGAAAACCCTGATCGCGGTGGCCGAGGCCGGATCGCTGTCGGGGGCGGCGGCGCGCACCGGTCTCAGCCAGCCGACGCTGGGGCGGCGGATCGACATGCTGGAGCAGGCGCTTTCGCTCCACCTTTTTGACCGAAGCCCGCGCGGATTAGTGCCAACACCTTCCTGCATCGACATTCTTGCCCATGCGCGCGAAATGCAGGCGGCGGCGGCGCGGTTATCCTTGGCTGCGACCGGTCGGTCAGGCGCGGTTGCGGGCACCGTGCGCCTGACCGCGCCGATGGTCATCAGCCATTTCCACCTGCCCGACATTCTGACCCGCCTGATCGACGCGGCACCCGGTGTCGAGATCGCGCTTGTCCCCTCCGACAGCCCGCAGAACCTGCTTCTGCGCGAGGCGGACATCGCCATCCGCACCTTCCGCCCCGCGCAGGACAGGCTGATCGCGCGCAAGGTGGCGGACCTGCCGCTCGGCCTTTATGCCGCCCGTGATTATGTTGCCCGCCACGACATGCCGACGCTTGCGACATTCGATCAGCATCGGATGGTTGGCTATGATCGCAACCCGCTTATCCGCGATGTGATGACCGGCATGGGGATCGAGGCCGCGCCGGATTTCTTTCGCATCCGCACCGACGATCAGGCGGCTTATTGGCATCTCGTGGTCGCCGGAGCCGGGATCGGCGGCAATCAGCGCAGCGTCGGCGACGCCGAACCGCGCGTCGTGCGGGTTCTCCCCGATCTCGACCTGCCGGTATTGCCGGTCTGGCTGACCTGCCACGAGGATTTGCATACCAACAAGCTGATCCGAAAAGTGTATGACTTTCTCGGCGAGGCGCTGGGGCAGATCGGAAAGGATGCCTGGGATGACAAGAACTGACTGGCACGCCGCCCCTTTGAGCCGCGACATGCTGCTCGAACCGGACTTCCGCATCAGCCAAAATGTTCGCAGATTCATGGCACAGGAAATGAAACAGGACGCGCCAGTGAAGCTACCCCGCGCATTCCATCTTTGGCTGAAAACCGGCGAGGCAAAAACGCTCGGCGATGTCATTGATGAATGGCAGCGGCGCTACGGTCGCTAACCCTCGCATCTTGACCCGCCCCGCGCCGGGCGATACCGCGTTTCCGACCCAACACTCAGGAGGCCTGCGCCCATGTCGAATTCCCTTCTCATCCTCCCCGGCGACGGGATCGGCCCGGAAGTCATGGCGGAGGTGCGCCGCGTCATCGACTGGCTCGCGGCCCACAAGGGCGTGGCGTTCGACGTCACCGAAGATCTGGTCGGCGGTGCGGCATACGATGCCCACGGCACGCCGCTGCATGACGACACGATGGCCAAGGCGCAAGAGGTCGACGCGGTTCTGCTCGGCGCGGTCGGCGGTCCGAAATACGATCTGCTCGACTTTTCGATCAAACCGGAGCGGGGCCTGCTGCGCCTGCGCAAGGAAATGGACCTGTTCGCCAACCTCCGCCCCGCCGTGTGTTTCGACGCGCTGGCCGAGGCATCATCGCTGAAGCATGAAGTCATCGCCGGGCTCGACATCATGATCGTGCGCGAGCTGACCTCCGGCGTCTATTTCGGCGAGCCGCGCGGGATTTTCCAGGAAGGCAACGAACGGGTCGGCATCAACACCCAGCGTTACACCACCTCGGAAATCCAGCGTGTCGCCCGTGCCGCGTTCGAACTGGCGAAGAAACGCAATGGCAAGCTCTGCTCGATGGAGAAAGCCAATGTGATGGAATCCGGCGTTCTCTGGCGCGAAGAGGTGCAGAAGGTCGCCGATGCGGAATACCCGGAGATCGAAACCAGCCACATGTATGCGGATGCGGGCGCGATGCAGCTTGTCCGCTGGCCCAAGCAGTTCGACGTAATCGTCACCGACAACCTGTTCGGCGACATGCTGTCGGATATCGCCGCAATGCTGACCGGCTCGCTCGGCATGTTGCCTTCCGCCTCGCTCGGTCTGCCGATGGCCAATGGGCGGCCGAAGGCGCTTTACGAGCCTGTGCACGGCTCCGCCCCCGACATCGCGGGCAAGGGCATCGCGAACCCGATCGCCTGCATCCTGTCCTTCGCGATGGCGCTGCGGTATTCGTTCGACATGGGGGATACGGCGGATCTGGTCGAGGATGCGGTGAAGGCGGCACTGGCCGATGGCCTGCGCACGCCTGACCTGATGACGGTCGGCGGCGGCACGAAGGTCGGCACGACGGAAATGACCGACGCGATCCTCGCCAAGATGGCTGCGGCCTGACCATGACAGCACCGACCGGGATCACGATCTCGGTCGGCCTGCCGGAGGCACTCCGGCAAGAGGCGGCGGCGCTTTACCTTGATGCTTTCGGGAAAAAGCTGCGCCCCATTCTGGGCCGCGATCCGCGCGCCGTGACCTTTCTCGCCGCCGTGCAACGCCCCGCGAATGCGGTTGTCGCGATTGCCCCCTCCGGCGGCCTTCTGGGCCTCGCCGGGTTTCATGATGCGACCGGCGGATTCATCGGCGGCGGGTTCAGTGATATGGCGGCAGCCTTTGGAACCTTTGGCGCGATCTGGCGCGGGCTGGCCTTTTCAATCTTCGAGAGGGAAGCACAGGCGGATGAACTGTTGATGGATGGCGTCGTCGTCAGCCAGATCGCACGCGGCCAAGGCATCGGCACGATGCTGCTGGACCGGATCGAAACCCTGGCACGGGATCAGGGCAAGGCCCGCGTCAGGCTGGATGTGGTGGATACCAACCCCCGTGCGCGGGCGCTTTACGAACGGCGCGGATATCGCGCCGTGACTGAAAGCGGATCATTCCTCTTGCGCCCGATATTCGGGTTCAGCCGGTCGATCACGATGGAGCGTGCACTAGCCCCCAACGGGGTCAGTTACCCTTGATCATACGCCGCAGAATGGTGTCACGGTTGATGAAGTGATGCTTCAACGCGGCGCCGACATGCCCCGCGAGGATCACCACCATTGCGATCCCCGACCAGAAATGGATGGAACCGAACAATTCCTCCAGCGCCTTGTCGCCGGGCACAACAGGATCAGGCATTTCAAACAGGCCGAAGACCATGTTCTTGATCCCGTACATCTCCTGCAATTCCGAGGCTGACGCCATCAGCCAGCCAGACAGCGGCATCACGATCATAAGGACATAGAGCGCAGAGTGCCCGGCATGCGACAGCAGACGCTCATGTGCGGGCATGTGGTCCGGCAGGGCCGGTGTTGGGTTCACCAGCCGCCAGATGAGGCGTGCCAGAACCAGAAAGAACACGAGGAAGCCCCAGCTCTTGTGTATTTGCACCAGTTCGTATTGCGCATAGACATCTGTCACGATCTCGGCGGTATAGAAACCGAGTGCGAGCATCGACAGAATGATGATTCCGATCAGCCAGTGCAGCGCACGCGCGGGCAGTCCCCATGACGATTTCGTATTCATCAGTGCCATTGCGGCCTCCTCACTCCACCGGCCGGGCGATCAGTTTGAAATCGACCGCGACCGTGTCGCCCACTTCCACAAACAAGGCGGTGAAACCGACGCCGATGCCGAATGTGCTGCGGTCAAATGCAGCCCGACCATCGGTCTTGGCTTCCGCCCCGGTCAGGTCGATGATGAGAGAGCCTTCGACATCCGCCGAAATGCCCCGCATCGTCAATGTGCCGAGGGCACGATACTGACCGTCACCCAGCGCGACCAACCGGTTCAGCCGGTAGGTCGATTCCGGATGTTCCGCGACATTGAACCAATCGCTCGTCTTGATTATCGCCGTGCCGAACCGGTCACCGACATCGATACTGTCCATGTCGATCACCAGATCGAGCGATGCCTGTTCCAGCGCATCCGGGTCAAAGGTGGCGGTTCCGCTGAACCGGCCAAGCGCACCGCCGCGCTGTTCGCCGTTGATCTGGTAAATGATGCCGAGGCGTGAGCTTTCGGCATCAATCTGCCACAACTGCGGCTCGGCCATCGCCGTGAAGGACAAAGCCTGGAAACTGCCCGCGACAGCGAACACTGCCGCGAACAGTCTCATTTTCCCAGATCCTTCTTGCGGATCACATCAGCCCTTGGGGCTGACTTCGATATCGACCCGCAGCGGGATCACCGCGCCAATTGCCGGTGCGCCATAGGCAACATCGTATTTGGTCCGGTCGATCTCGCCGGTGATGACAAACCCAGCGATCTGCTGATCGGGATTGAAGGGCGACGGCCCGATCTTGGTCAGCATCGCTTCGAAGGTTTCTTCATTCGTGACACCCTTGATGGTCATGTCGCCGGTGATCTCGGCAGTGTTTTCACCGGTCAGGCGGACCGTCTTGGATACGAACGTGATTTCCGGGTGTGTCTCAGCGTCAAGGAAATCCTTGGAGCGGACATGCTTGTCGCGCGCTTCCCAGTTGGTATCGACGCTTGCGGCCTGGATGGTGAAGGCGACCGAAGCGGTCTCGATGTTTTCCGGGTCGAAGTCGACCTCGGCATCGAAATCACGGAACATGCCCTGTGTCGTCGAGAAGCCGAGATGCGAAACCGAGAAAGTCACCGATGTGTGGGACTTGTCGATCTGCCAAGGCGCGGCGAACAGGGGGGCGGCAACGAGCGTTGCGGCTGTCGTCAAGGCGGTCAGAAGCGGGAAGCGCATCGGGTTGTTCTCCGTTTGGTGCGTTTAACCTCGATCCAAGATGGTCACTTTCAGCGATTTAACAATGCCCACAAGACCAACAGATTGTTCACCATTTCGACACAACCACCCCCATTGTTGCGCGAAAAGGACCGGCATCACCTTTGTGCAGGTCACCGTGTCGGAACAGGCACCTCACCGCGATAATCATAGAATCCACGGTTCGACTTGCGGCCCAGCCACCCGGCCTCGACATATTTGGTCAACAGCGGGCAAGGGCGGTATTTCGTGTCCGCCAGACCGTCATGCAGCACGTTCATGATCGCGAGGCAGATATCGAGACCGATGAAATCCGCCAGCGCCAGCGGCCCCATCGGATGGTTCGCGCCCAGTTTCAGCGAGGTGTCGATGCTCTCCACCGTCCCGACGCCCTCATAGAGCGTATAGATCGCCTCGTTGATCATCGGCATCAGGATGCGGTTGACGATGAAGGCCGGGAAATCCTCGGCGGAGGCGGAGGTTTTGCCCAGCTTCGCGACGACATCTTTCAGAGTGTTATAGGTCGGCTCGTCCGTCGCGATGCCGCGGATCAACTCCACAAGCTGCATCACCGGCACCGGGTTCATGAAGTGGAACCCCATGAACCGCTCTGGCCGGTCGGTGCGCGAGGCAAGCCGGGTGATGGAGATGGACGAGGTGTTCGTCGTCAGGATCGTGTCCGGCTTCAGATCGGGCAGCAGCGCATCGAAAATCGCCTGCTTCACCGCTTCCTTTTCCGTCGCGGCCTCGATCACCAGATCGGTCTGGGCAATATCGCGCAGGTTCGTCGCCGGGGTGATGCGGGCCATCGCCGCCTTGCGGTCAATCTCCTCGACAACGCCGCGCGCCACTTGCTTGCCGATGTTCGCGTCGATCAGCGCCATCGCTGCCGCAATCCGATCCGAATCGACATCGTTCAGACGCACTTCATAACCCGCGAGCGCGAAGACATGGGCAATGCCATTGCCCATCTGCCCGGCACCAACCACACCGACCGTATTGATCGTCATTTCATCCCCTGCGGGCCTTGTGGCCCATCCTGATTATGTTGCGTTGCGGCGAAGCCTAAGACCGGCAGGGACATTGGGCAAGCGAAAGCGCATGTTTCATCGCCGCATACCGCCGCACGGCAGCATCAGCCGAAGCGCCCGTCATCCCCCAGTTCACCATGCGC
Organism: uncultured Candidatus Planktophila sp.; assembly: GCA_964352385.1. Classification (GTDB taxonomy): domain Bacteria; phylum Pseudomonadota; class Alphaproteobacteria; order Rhodobacterales; family Rhodobacteraceae; genus Pikeienuella. Next base: position 43,615 of record CAYGRU010000003.1, on the reverse strand, counting down.
GATCAGGCGGCTGTCCTCGACGGCGGCCTGCCGGTGAAAGACGATGGCCTGATACGCTGGGTCCGTTACCATGTTCAGGAACGCCCCGGCGGTCGGATAGCGGGCGATGAAGGCGATGTGCCAGCTTTCCGCCTCCGGCCCGATCAGCATCACCTTCGGCGCACCACGCCAGATGATCGTGCCGCCAACCCGTTGAAACACCGGCGCGCTTTCGCGCCCATAGGCCTTGTACGCCTCCGCCCCGGTCGCGTCCCGCCCGTCCGCATAGATGGCCTTGTAGCGCAGGCGCACGAGGTTGAGCATGTTGACCGGCTGGTCGCGGGGCAGGGATTTGAAGGCTTCGAATTGTGGGCGGGTCGGGTCGATGTTCATGGGGCACTCTCCGGTTTCTGGTCCCAGTGGTAACGCGGACCGGGGCGCTTGCCTATCGGGTTGCGCGCGCCAGTTTGGCGAAATGCGCGCCGATCCGCTTCGCCTCCGCCGCCAGACCGAAGGGCGGGTTGACGATGAACATCCCCGCCCCCTCCATCCGGTGGCCGTCTCTGACGGGCGGAAACTGCACCTCGTGGCGCAATGCCTCCGGGAACATCGACGTCAGCATGTCCAGCATCGCCAGATGCCGCCCATCCCCAAGCAAAGGATACCAGAGCGCGATGATGCCGACATTCCAGCGGCGGTTGATCTGGTGGACGACCTTCGTCACCCGCGCATATTCACTCTTCACCTCATAAGACGGGTCGATCAGCAGCATGCCGCGGCGCGGGTCCGGCGGTGTCAGCGCCAGCGCCATGTCCAGCCCATCCTTCTGCACCACATTCGCCGACCAGGGCAAAAGGTTGGCGCGCAGATGCTCATGCTCCTGCGGGTGCAGTTCCGCCAGATGCAGGGCATCGCCACGACGCAACGACAGCGCCGCGATCAGGGGCGATCCGGGATAGGCGTCCTTGCCGAACTGGTCGCGCGCCAGCTTCAGACAGCGCCGATAGGGGTGCTTGTCGGCGAACCAGCCCTCAGCCAGCGCAATGCCCGCCGCTGCCTCGCCGGTCTTCAACGCCTCCTCCGCCCCCAGATCGTAAAGACCTCGCCCCGCGTGGGATTCGATATAGGTAAGGGGCTTGTCCTTCTGGGTCAGATAGTCCAGCGCCCATGACAACAGCGCGTGCTTGTGGACATCGGCGAGGTTCCCGGCGTGATAGAGATGTTGATAGGACAGCATCGTCTGGTCCCGCCTTCCGGTTGCGGTCGTTAAGTCGGCGGGATCGCATGCACCGGGTCAGGCGACCTGGCGCAGCACCTGCATCAGATCGGCGACATAACCGCGAACCTTCGCGTCCGCCAGTTCGCCATCCACAAACAGCCCTTCGGTGCCGTTCGATCCGACATGCACCTGCGGCTGCGCCAGCACATGACAGCCAAAGGGCGTCAGACAATGGCGGAGCGAGAATTGCGCAAGCTGCCCACCAGCCGCGCCGCCCGTCGCCGACAGGATGGCGACCCGCTTGTCCTTCAGCGGGCCGGGGCTGAACCGGCTTTGCCAATCCAGCGCGTTCTTCAGAACGCCGGACAGGTTCTTGTTATATTCGGGGGTCGAAATCACGATGCCGTCCGCCGCGCGGATCGCTTCGACAAAGGCGGTCACCTTGTCGGGATAGCCGACCGCCTCCACATCCTCGTTGAACAGTGGCAGGTCGATATCGGCCAGCGTGAATGCCACATCGTCGCCCGCCAGCGCCGCCGCCGCCCGCACCATTGCGGTGTTGGTGGACGCCTTGCGCAGCGACCCGGAAATGCCAAGCAGATTGTAAGTCATTCAGTCGTTCCTCGGTTCAGAATGAAGGGGGCGCGCAGCACCCCGCATCAGAAATGGATCGCCCCATCGCCCAGCGCCAGCGACGCCTCGCGCACCGCTTCGGAATAGGTCGGGTGGGCATGGCAGGTCCGCGCAATATCCGCCGCCGTCGCCCCCAGTTCCATGCCGACGCAAATCTCGTGGATCAGATCGCCCGCGCCCGGCCCGATGATATGCGCACCAAGAAGCTGCCCGGTCTTTTCATCCGATAACAGCTTCACGAACCCGTCGGAGACGCGGTTGGCCTTCGCGCGGCCATTCGCGAGGAACGGGAACTTGCCGACCTTGTAGGCGCGTTTCTGGCCCTTCAGCGCCTCCTCCGTCAGGCCGACCGATGCCACCTCCGGCGCGGTATAGATCACGCCCGGGATCACCGCGTAATTCACATGACCCTTGCCGCGCGCGATCTGTTCGGCCACGGCCATGCCCTCATCCTCGGCCTTGTGGGCCAGCATCGGCCCCTCGGTCGCGTCGCCGATCGCGTAAAGCCCGGCGATATTGGTCTGCCAGTGCGCATCGGTCATGATGAAGCCCCGGTCCATCGTCACGCCCAGTGCATCAATCCCAAGGCCTTTGGTATAAGGACGCCGCCCGGTGGCGACCAGAACGACATCCGCGTCGATGGTGCCCTCGCTGTCGTCCTTGCGGCGCTTGAAATTCACCTTCAGCTTGGTCTTCAGCTTTTCTACGCCGGTGACGGCGGTGCCCATCTCGAAGGCGAAGCCCTGTTTGGTGAGGATCTTGCGGAATTCCTTCGCCACCTCGGCATCCGCGCCGGGGGTGATTTCGTCCAGATACTCGATCACCGTCACTTCGGCTCCAAGCCGCCCCCAGACCGAACCCAGTTCCAGCCCGATGACGCCGCCGCCGATCACGACCAGCTTTTTCGGCACTTTCGGCAGGTCGAGCGCGCCGGTCGACGTGACGATCCGGTCCTCGTCCACCTCCAGAAATGGCAGCGTCGCAGGCTCCGACCCGGTTGCGATAACGATGTTCTTTGCGTTGTGAACCGTATCGCCGACCTTCACCTGACCAGCCGCCGGGATGGTGCCCCACCCCTTGATGTAATCGACCTTGTTCTTCTTGAAGAGGAATTCGATCCCCTTGGTGTTGCTTTCGATCACCGCGCGCTTGTGCTTGTGCATCTGGTCGAGATCGACCGAGACGGATTTCGCGATGATCCCCATTTCGGCAAAGTTCCCCTCCGCCTCGTGCAGCATCTCGGATGCGTGCAGCAGGGCCTTGGACGGGATGCAGCCGACATTGAGGCAGGTGCCGCCGAGCGCGCCGCGCCCCTCGACACAGGCGGTTTTCAGGCCAAGCTGAGCGGCACGAATGGCGCAGACATACCCGCCGGGGCCGCCGCCAATCACGATGAGGTCATAGTCAGCCATGTCGGCCTCCTTCTTTCAGATCAAACAAGCGCCGCCGCGAGCATCGCGACCGTGGCCAGAAACCCCACCGCCCAGATGACGGAGCGCAGATAAGGAATGCCGCTGGCATAGGCAGGCACGTAGAGCACGCGCGCACCGAGATAGACCCAGCCGCAGGCAGCGGTATAGGGCGTCGCCTGGCCGCCCAGCGTCACCACCACCACCGCGATGGTGAACAGGATCAACCCCTCGAAATGGTTGTTCATCGCCCGCTGCAACCGCCCAGCGATGCCCGTGAGAACAAGCGGCGTATCGCGCGGCCCGGCGGTCTTGTGGCCACCAAGCTGCATGTTGGCGGGGACGGCCATCACGATGAACTGCACGACCTGAAGCAGGCCGGCGAGGGCAAGGGCAGTGAGTTCAGGGGTCATCATGACTCCCTTCCAGAACTTTTAAGAAGTTTCTCTATTTCTATCAGTTTCTCCCACAAATCATCGTTATCAGTGTCTTCAAAATCAGTATACTGGAAGTATTCGACTGTTTTTTTCTGACCTGCATTCCAACGCGGGCCTTGCTTGTTTAGTCTTGGCTCAAGAACTTGAAGTAATACAGCCTCCATTTCGTCAAGTGCTTCAATATGGGTGCCTGAGATATTTTTTTCTAAGCTATCTTCCGGATCAATCAATTCTTGGGATTTTTCGTCCACATCCAGGAAACCGAACCAACTAAAATTAGTCCAACGATCTCGAAGCTGGCCGCGACTATGCCCTCTCAGTCGAGCAAGCAGTCTTTGGTTACCTTTTCCTGTTTGCCCAGCATAGACCACCTCTCGATCTTCATCAAAAAGACAATAAATAGCGATTTGATGTCTAAAATCAGCCTCTGATTGAATCGAGTCCACCTTTGTTGCACCAAGTAGGCTGCCTTGGTTCCCTCGGCCCCTAGTGCCAAAATCGACTAACCTGCGCGACCAATAATGGCCGTAATTCTTGATCGACAGCATATTATCAAAACTCTCTTCTAAAGATCCATCAACAACCGCCGTGGATCCTCAAGCGCGTCCTTGACCCGCACCAGGAACGTCACGGCCTCTTTTCCATCAACGATCCGGTGGTCATAGGACAGCGCCAGATACATCATCGGGCGGGCGACGATCTGGCCGCCGACGACCATCGGGCGGTCCATGATCTTGTGCATCCCCAGAATGCCCGATTGCGGCGGGTTCAGGATCGGCGAGGACATCAGAGAGCCATAGACACCACCGTTGGAGATGGTGAATGTCCCGCCCTGCATGTCGGCCATCGACAGTTTGCCATCCCGCGCCCGCACGCCGAGGTCATTGATCGTCTTTTCGATCTGCGCGAACCCCATTTCGTGGGCGTTGCGAATGACCGGCACGACAAGCCCGGTCGGGGTGCCGACCGCGACGCCCATATGGACGAAGTTCTTGTAGACGATGTCGGTCCCGTCGATTTCCCCGTTCACCGCCGGAACCTCGTGCAGCGCATGCACACAGGCCTTGGTGAAGAAGGACATGAAGCCGAGCTTCACGCCGTGCTTCTTGAAGAACTGGTCCTTGTATTCGTTCCGCAGGTCCATCACCGCGCCCATGTCCACCTCGTTATAGGTGGTCAGCATGGCCGCCGTGTTCTGCGCGTCCTTCAGGCGACGCGCGATGGTCTGGCGGAGGCGGGTCATCTTCACCCGCTCCTCCCGCGCCGCATCTTCGGCGGGGACCGGCGCACGGGGGGCCTGCGCCGGGGCGGGCGACGGGGCGGAGGTTGCCGCGACCGGCGCCGCAGGGGCCGGGACACCGCGCGCCGCATCGGCCAGCACATCGGATTTCGACTTCGCGCCGCCCGATGATTTTGTCGGGGCTGCATCTGCCTTCGGGGCGGCCTTCGCCTCCTCCGCCGGTTTCGGCGCGGCGCTGTTACCGGATGCGCCCACGGTCAGGGTGGCGAGAACGGCGTTCAGGCCGACGGTTTCCCCTTCCTTGGCGACGATTTCGTTGATCGCGCCCGCAGCCGGGGCCGGAACCTCGACCGAAACCTTGTCGGTTTCCAATTCGCAGATCGTCTCATCCGCCTCGACCGCATCGCCGGTCTTCTTGAACCATTTGGAAACGGTCGCCTCAGACACGCTTTCGCCAAGGGTCGGCACGCGGATGGAGATTTCCTCGCCGCCGCCCGCATCGGCAGGGGCCGCTGGCGCATCGGCCTTCGGCTCTGCCGCCGCATCGGCCTTCGTCTCGGCTTTCGGGGCCGGGGCACTGCCGCCCGCGCCCTCCTCGAAGGTCGCCAGAAGCGCGTTCAGGCCAACCGTCTCCCCCTCCTTGGCCACCAGTTCGCCAAGCGTCCCGGCCACCGGCGCGGGCACCTCGATGGATACCTTGTCGGTTTCCAGCTCGCAAAGCGGCTCATCGGCCGCCACCGCCTCGCCCGGCTGCTTCAGCCATTTGGCAACGGTCGCCTCGGTGACGCTTTCGCCCAGAACGGGCACACGGATTTCAATGCTCATGGGTTCGTCCCCTTAACCGCTCAGCGCTTCGCTGACGAGTTTGTCCTGTTCGTGCTTGTGTTGCGCCGCCAGCCCCGTCGCGGGAGAGGCGGACGCGTTCCGGCCGACATAACGCGGCCTTGTGTTCTTCGCCCCGATCCGGTCGAGCACCCATTCGATATTGGGGTCGACAAAGGTCCACGGACCCTGGTTCTTCGGCTCTTCCTGGCACCAGATGATTTCCGCCTTCTTGAACCGGCTCAATTCCTTGCTGAGCGAGATCGCGGGGAACGGATAAAGCTGTTCCAGACGCAGAAGATAGACGTCGTCCAGACCCGCCTCGTCGCGCGCTGCCAGAAGATCATAATAGACCTTGCCGGAACAGATCACGACGCGTTTGATCTTGTCGTCCTTCTTCAGCTTCAGATCGCTTTCGCGCGTGCTGCCGCTCATCTCCGCATCATCCCACAACACCCGGTGGAAACTGCTGTCAGGCCCCATTTCGGTCAGCCGCGAGACGCACAATTTGTGCCGCAGCAGGCTTTTCGGCGTGAACATGATCAGCGGCTTGCGGAAGCTGCGGTGCATCTGACGGCGCAGGATGTGGAAGTAATTGGACGGCGTGGTGCAGTTTGCAACGATCCAGTTGTCCTCGGCCGACAATTGCAGAAACCGCTCGATCCGGGCCGAAGAATGTTCCGGCCCCTGCCCCTCATAGCCATGCGGCAGCAGCATCACGAGGCCCGACATGCGGAGCCATTTCCGCTCCCCCGGGCAGATGAACTGGTCGATCATGATCTGCGCGCCGTTTGCGAAATCGCCGAACTGCGCCTCCCAGAGGGTCAGGCCGTTCGGTTCGGCCAGCGTGTAGCCATATTCGAACCCCAGTACGGCATATTCCGACAGCATGCTGTCGATCACCTCGAATTTCGCCTGCCCCTGCCGGATGTTCTGAAGCGGGTAATAGCGATCTTCCGTCACCTGATCGACGATGCCGGAATGGCGCTGGGAGAATGTGCCGCGCGTGCAATCCTGCCCGGACAGACGCACCGGGAACCCCTCAAGCTGCAACGTGCCGAAGGCCAACGCCTCCGCCGTGGCCCAGTCGATGCCCTCGCCGGTGTCGATCATCTGGCGCTTGGCCTCCATGATCCGTTCCACCGTCTTGTGCGGGGTGAAATCATCGGGAATGTGGCTCAGGGCCCGCCCGACTTCCATCAGCGCGTCCATCGACACGCCGGTCACGCCGCGCTGGTATTCGTCGTTCTTCGCGCCGAGATGCTTCCAGCGGCCATCCAGCCAGTCGGCCTTGTTGGGGCGATAGACCTTTCCGGCCTCGAATTCCTCGTTCAGCGTGGCCTGGAATTCGGCCTTCATCTGATCGACTTCGCCTTCGGCGATCAGGCCGTCAGCGACCAGCGTTTCGGAATAAAGCTGAAGCGTCGATTTGTGCTTCTTGATGTTGGCATACATCAGGGGCTGCGTGAACATCGGCTCGTCGCCCTCGTTATGGCCGAAGCGGCGATAGCAGAAGATGTCGAGCACAACATCCTTGTGGAATTTCTGGCGGAATTCGATGGCCACGCGTGCAGCGTGGACCACGGCCTCCGGGTCGTCGCCGTTCACATGGAAGATCGGCGCCTCCACCATCAGCGCGATATCCGTCGGATAGGGGCTGGAGCGGGAGTTGTGCGGCGCAGTCGTGAACCCGATCTGATTGTTCACGACGATGTGGATCGTGCCGCCGGTCTTGTGCCCCTTCAGCCCCGACAGGCCGAACCCTTCGGCAACGACGCCCTGCCCGGCAAAGGCCGCGTCGCCGTGCAGCAGGATCGGCAGGACCATGATGCGGTCGGTATCACCCAACTGTTCCTGCTTTGCACGCGCCTTGCCGAGGACAACGGGGTTCACCGCTTCCAAATGGCTCGGATTGGCGGTCAGCGACAGGTGGACGCTATTGCCGTCGAATTCACGGTCGGAGGATGCGCCGAGATGGTATTTCACATCGCCCGAACCCTCCACATCGTCGGGTTTGAAGCTGCCGCCCTGAAATTCATTGAAGATGGCGCGGTAAGGCTTGCCCATCACATTGGCCAGCACCGAAAGGCGACCGCGATGCGGCATCCCGATGATGATGTCACGCACGCCCAGCGCGCCGCCGCGCTTGATGATCTGTTCCATCGCCGGGATCAGCGCCTCGCCGCCGTCGAGGCCGAAGCGTTTGGTGCCGAGATATTTGACGCCAAGGAATTTCTCGTATCCCTCCGCCTCCACCAGCTTTTGCAGGATCGCCTTGCGGCCATTCCGGGTAAAGGCGATTTCCTTGCCGTATCCCTCGATCCGCTCTTTCAGCCAGCCGGCCTCGTCGGCGTTCGAGATGTGCATGTATTGCAGCGCGAAGGTGCCACAATAGGTCCGCTTCACGATCGCCACGATTTCGCGCATCGACGCGACCTCAAGGCCCAGCACGTTGTCGATGAAGATCGGCCGGTCCATGTCGGAGGCGGTGAATCCATAGGATGCCGGATCAAGCTCCGGCTGCCTTGTCTGCGGCGTCAGTTTCAGGGGGTCGAGATCGGCCGCGAGATGGCCGCGAATGCGATAGGCGCGGATCAGCATCAGGGCGCGCAGGCTATCCATCACCGATTGGCGAAGCTGCGCTTCGCTCAGCATCGCGCCTCTGTCAGCGGCCTTGGCGGCAAGTTTGTCGCCCAGCGATTTGGGCGAGGGTTCATCCGCCCACTGGCCATCGAGAGCGGACACCAGATCGCCGCCCGGCACCGGCGGCCAGTCGGCCCGCGCCCAGGATGGCCCCGATGCCTCCGCCTTCACGTCCTCCTCGCCATCGCCGAGTGAGCGAAAGAACGATGCCCAGGCATCGTCGACCGCATTCGGATCGTTCGCATAGCGGGCATAGAGCTGCTCGACATAGAGCGCGTTGTGCCCCTGAAGAAAGGACGAGTCCTTGAAAAGGTCGTTGGGGGATTGTTCGGTCATTGCGTCCCACGAGGCCTGCGCCCCGCTCCCTGTGTTAACCAATTGCAGCCCGTCACCGGGCTCGTTCCGCCGCGATTGTGGCCATCACGCGGTCTGTCATCGCATCGAAACCATGACCCGCGCCCGGCACCTCGACAAACTCTGCCGTTGCGCCCGCTTTCTGTGCCGCACGCACATAGGCGATGCCCCAGGCGGGGGCCGTGTTCTTGTCTTTCGATCCGGTGATCGCGACGACCCGTGCAGTGGGCGAAATCTTCGCAACGAAGTCTTGCGGCGATTCGCTTCGCTTCCACGCGCTGCGGCCATTCGCCGACCGCCATGCCGGAACATCACAGGGGCAGCTTACCAGAATGGCCATATCGACCAGCCCCGGATACCGCCCCATGATGACGCCAAGCTGTGCCGCCCCGCCGGAATGGGCAACGCCGATCACCTTCGGCGCACCGGTGGCGGCCTTCAAACCCCGGATCGTTTCCACCACAAGGTCATTATTCGTGGTCGTGTAATGGTCGCGGCGGTCATTGTTCGATCCGGTGCTGGTGCGCCCAGCCCCGTCATAATAGCCGGGGCGCAACAGCGCCGCGACCGTCACGCCGGGATCGGATTGCGCGACCCGTTCCGCAAACGAATAGTGATAATCCGCCGCACCGCCTTTCGAAACATCCCCGTGCAGCACGACGACCAGCGCCTCCACCCCGGAGCCATAGACGACACCGGACAGAGGCGATGGTTCAACCGCATGGGCGACTGGTGCACCCAGAAGGGCGAAACAGGCGACCAGTCGCAGCACGAAACGTTTCATCAGGGGGTCAGCGTCCCATCGCCTTGAGGATTGCCTGGCCGAGGCCCGCCGGGCTGTCGGCCATCGTCATGCCTGCCGAGGCCATCGCCTCGATCTTGTCTTCCGCGCCGCCCTTGCCGCCGGAGATGATTGCACCGGCATGGCCCATGCGGCGGCCCGGAGGGGCCGTGCGCCCGGCGATGAAGCCTGCCATCGGCTTTTTCACCTTGGACTGCTTGATGAACTCCGCCGCCTCTTCTTCCGCAGCGCCACCGATTTCACCGATCATGATGATGCTCTCGGTCTCGTCATCGCCGAGCAAAAGGTCGAGCGCATCGACGAATTCGAACCCCTTGATGGGGTCGCCGCCGATGCCGATGCAGGTGGATTGCCCAAGGCCCGCCGCCGTGGTCTGGCCCACAGCCTCATATGTCAGGGTGCCGGAGCGGGACACGATGCCGACGCGCCCGCGCCGGTGGATGTGGCCGGGCATGATGCCGATCTTGCACGCATCGGGCGTGATCACGCCGGGGCAGTTCGGCCCGATCAGGGTCGACAGGGACCCTTCGAGCGCCCGTTTCACCTTCATCATGTCCATCACCGGGATACCCTCGGTGATGCAGACGATCAGTTCCATCTCCGCGTCGATGGCTTCGAGGATCGCATCCGCAGCGAAGGGCGGCGGGACATAGATGACCGAGGCATTTGCCTGCGTCCGATCCTTCGCCTCCGCCACGGTGTCAAAGACCGGCAACCCGATATGGGTTGACCCGCCCTTGCCCGGCGTCACGCCGCCGACCATCTTGGTCCCGTAGGCGATCGCCTGTTCGGAATGGAACGTGCCCTGAGAGCCGGTAAGGCCCTGACAGATCACCTTGGTATTTTCATTTACGAGTACGGCCATGTCTCAGCCCTCTATTCTATGTTGAAACGGCGGAAGGGCGATCAGCCCTTGACCGCTTTCACGATTTTCTGGGCCGCGTCCGCCAGATCGTCGCCGGAAATCACGTTCAGGCCGGAATTCGCGATGATCTCCTTGCCAAGCTCCACATTCGTGCCCTCTAGCCGGACGACGAGCGGAACCTGCAAGCCGACCTCCTTCACCGCCGCGATCACACCTTCTGCGATCACGTCGCAGCGCATGATGCCGCCGAAGATGTTCACGAGGATGCCTTTGACCTGCGGGTCGGAGGTGATGATCTTGAACGCCTCCGTCACCTTTTCCTTGGTCGCGCCGCCGCCGACGTCGAGGAAATTGGCAGGCTCCGACCCATACAGCTTGATGATGTCCATCGTCGCCATCGCGAGGCCCGCGCCGTTCACCATGCAGCCGATCTCACCGTCGAGTGCGATGTAGTTGAGGTCGAATTTCGACGCCTCAAGCTCCTTCGCATCCTCCTCCGTCTCATCCCGCAGCGCCATGATTTCGGGATGACGATAGAGCGCATTGCTGTCGAAGTTCATCTTGCAGTCGAGGCAATGAACATCGCCCGCCGTGTTCACGATCAGCGGGTTGATCTCCAGCATCGAACAGTCTTTTTCGATGAACAGCTTGTAAAGCTGCGCGATCAGTTTCACGCATTGCTTGACGGCCTTGCCCTCGAGGCCCAGCGCGAAGGCGACGCGGCGCCCGTGGAACGGCTGAATGCCGGAGGCCGGATCGACCGTGAAGGTCAGGATCTTTTCGGGGCTGTGCGCCGCCACTTCCTCGATATCCATCCCGCCCTCGGTGGAGGCGATGAAGGACACGCGGGATGTGTCACGATCCACCAGCAGCGCCAGATACAGCTCGCGTTCGATGTCGGAGCCGTGTTCGATATAGATGCGGTTGACCTGCTTGCCTGCCGGTCCAGTCTGATGCGTGACCAAGGTGCGGCCAAGCATCCGGGTCGCTTCCTCCGCCGCTTCTTCCACAGATTTGGCGATGCGCACGCCGCCCTTTTCGCCTGCGCTGGCTTCCTTGAAGCTGCCCTTGCCGCGACCGCCTGCATGGATCTGCGCCTTCACCACCCAGATCGGGCCGTCGACCGCGCCTGCCTGAGATTTGGCTTCTTCGGCGCGCGTGATCGCACGACCTTCGGAGACCGGGGCACCATACTCCTTGAGCAGTTGCTTGGCCTGATATTCGTGAATGTTCATGGGGTTTTTTCCGTTAGCAGATCGGCGACCCGGCGGGCCTGTTTCATGCGCAACACCAGTGCGAATCCGACCGGATTGCAGTGCTCGAAACACGATTACGCGGGTGCGATAAAAACCGCAACGAAAATAAGGTGGCTTTGGTTTTAACTACCCATATAGGTAGGTTTTTCTGTCAAGAAATTGAGAAAAATCTACAATAAAAAAGGCGGGCTTTTCTGAGCCCGCCTTCCAGAGTCTGCGATCAGCGACCGTTCAGGCCAACGATCCGTCGATTTCCTTGCAGGCCGCGACAAGGCCCTTCACGGCATTGACCGAATGGTCGAACATGTCCTGTTCGTCCTTGTTCAGCTTGATCTCGACGACCTTCTCGACGCCACCGGCACCGATGATCGTCGGAACGCCGACATAGAAGCCTTCGAGGCCATAGGCACCGTCAACATAGGCCGCGCAGGGCAGCAGGCGCTTCTGGTCTTTCAGATAGGCTTCGGCCATTTCGATGGCGGATGCGGCGGGCGCATAGAAGGCGGAGCCGGTTTTCAGCAGGCCGACAATCTCCGCCCCGCCATCGCGGGTGCGCTGGACGATGGCGTCAAGCTTTTCCTGGCTGGTCCAGCCCATCTTCACCAGATCGGGCAGCGGGATGCCGCCGACGGTGGAATAGCGGGTCAGCGGCACCATCGTATCGCCATGTCCGCCGAGCACGAATGCCGTCACGTCCTTGACCGAAACCTCGAATTCTTCCGCAAGGAAATGCCGGAACCGGGCACTGTCGAGGATGCCCGCCATGCCGCAGACCTTTTCGCGCGGCAGACCGGAAAATTCGCGCAGCGCCCAGACCATCGCATCGAGCGGGTTGGTGATGCAGATGACGAAGGCATCCGGCGCGTGTTCGGCAATGCCCTCGCCGACGGCCTTCATGACCTTCAGATTGATGCCGAGCAGGTCGTCGCGGCTCATCCCCGGCTTGCGCGGCACTCCTGCCGTCACGATGCAGACATCGGCGCCAGCGATATCGCTGTAATCCTGGGTGCCGGTCAGCTTGGCATCGAAGCCTTCGACAGGGCTGGATTCAGCGATGTCGAGCGCCTTGCCCTGCGGAGTCCCTTCGGAAATGTCGAACATGACGATATCGCCAAGTTCCTTGAGACCGGCAAGATGGGCGAGCGTGCCGCCGATCTGGCCAGCGCCGATCAGTGCGATTTTTGGTCGAGACATGAATAGGACCCCTTTTGAGCGGTGATTTGTCCGGAGATTTGGATACCGCTTGCCCATGTTCCTCGCAAGTGCGAAGAAATTCGCAAGATGGAGCCTGACCTTACCTTCTTTATTGTCGCGGGAATCGCCGTTGTGATCGCCGGAATCTCGAAGGGGGGATTCGGTGCCGGGCTGGGCTTTCTGGCAACGCCGTTTCTGGCACTGGTGGTGTCGCCTGCCGACGCCGCCGCGATCATGCTGCCGGTGCTGATCCTGATCGACCAGGTCGGCATGGTGTCTTACTGGCGCAAGTGGCGGTGGGATGTGGTCTGGCCGGTGCTCGTCACCGGTGCGTTCGGCATCGGCCTTGGCGCGTTGGTGTTCGGGTCGGTATCGGCAGATATGCTGCGCCTCGGCCTCGGCATCATCGCGCTGTCATTTCTGGCCTTTCAACTCGCCCAGAAACGCGGCTGGGTGCCCCCCATGACAGGGAAGCGCGGCATCAGGGCTGGGATCTGGGGCACGGCATCCGGGTTCACCTCGACGATCAGCCATGCAGGCGGGCCGCCGATCACGATCTACCTGATCGGTGAAAAACTGGAAAAGACCGTCTATCAAGCATCGTCGGTGCTGATCTTCTGGGCCCTGAACATCATGAAGATCGGTCCCTATTTCGCGCTGGGGGCGTTCGGCACATCGAATCTGACCGCTTCGGTTCAGCTTGCGCCGCTGGCGGTGGCCGGTGTCCTGATCGGGGTCTGGGCGCACAAGCGCGTTCCGGAATGGTTGTTCTTCAGGGCCATCGTCGTGCTGCTGGCCCTGACCGGTGCGAAACTGGTGTGGGATGGCCTGAACGGCATCCTCGGCTGAGGCGGGTCAGGCCGGGTCGTCGGTATTCGCCACCCCGGCCTTGTCGGACTGAAACGCCTCCCCCGCCGCGACAAGGCAAGCCAGCCCTGCCGGGGTCGAGACGATGATCGTCCAACTGCCGGTTTCGGCATTGGCGTAGGTTTCCATGATCTGCGCATTGCGCTGCAATCCGACGCTGATGCGCTGTTCGCCATGCACGGTTTCCAGTTGCGCGATCACCATCGGGCGCGGCCCGCACATTGCGCCCTGCGCCGCTGCGGCACCGGGAACCGTCAAAAGGCCGGCGAGAAGGGGCAGAACAGGGCGAAGGCGGCGGGTTGTGTCGAGCATGGTTCAAGTGTCCCTTGGCAGCGGTTGACCGGGTGATGGCTGCACAAATCCTGCGCCCGCATGGCAAACAAATCGTGAACGGTGCGCGCGCTGCCCCGTTGCGCATCAACCTTCGGGCAAGGCGACGCTCGGTACCCAGACATAACCGTCATCATCGACGATATGCGCCTCGCGCAGCCCGTGCGGTTTGTCCACTGCCGCCGACAAGACAACCGCGCCCGCCGCGCGGGCACGCGCCACGCAGGCATCCGGGTCAGCGCCGTAAAGCCGCAATTCCGCCCCTGCACCGCGCGCCGCCACACCCGCCACCGCGCCGCGCAACTCATGTGCCCGATAGGACCAGTCGGAATGAAGCTGCCAGACGGACCCCAGCGCCGCCATCACCGCGAAATGCTCTTCCCAATAGACGACACGCGCGTCCAGCACGTTCGCCTGAAAGCGCGCCGCACGATCGACATCGGTGACCAGCAGATTGACACCAAGGCCGCGCGCCAGCTTTCGCCCGAATGCCATCGGGTCCGGTCTTGCCGCGCCTTTTTCCGGGAAATCCGCCATCGCTCCTCCTCCGCAACCGCGCGATGTTGCTCTGCAACATGAACTCTTTTATCGAAAGCATCACCGAAGTGAAGGAACTTGTCATGGCAGCAACCACCCGTCCCCGCCGATCCGTCCTCTACATGCCGGGAGCCCGCGCCCGCGCGCTGGAAAAGGCCCGCGCGCTTGCGGCGGATGCGCTGATTCTCGATCTGGAGGATGCCGTGATCCCCGAAGAAAAGGTGGCTGCACGCGATCTTGTGGCCGCAACCCTGGCCGAAGGTGGTTATGGTGGGCGGGAAATCATCATTCGGATCAATGGTCTTGATACCGAATGGGGCGCGGCTGACCTCGCCGCCGCCTCGGCGGCAGGCCCCGATGCAATCTTGATCCCCAAGGTGGAGACGCCGGAGATGATCGTGGCCGTTGCGGATGGTATGGCCGCCGCAGGCGCGCCGGAACGCACCGCGATCTGGGCCATGATGGAAACGCCGCGCGGCATCCTGAACGCCGCCGCCATCGCCACCGCGCATCCACGGCTGACCGGTTTCGTCATGGGCACGAATGATCTGGTCAAGGAACTGCGCGCCGAACATGTGCCGGGCCGCGCGCCGGTCATCGCGTCGCTCGGCCATTGTCTGCTGGCGGCCCGCGCGGCAGGGCTGATCTGCATCGACGGTGTCTACAATGCCTTTCGCGACGATGAGGGCCTGCGTGCCGAATGCCTTGCCGGGC
Organism: uncultured Candidatus Planktophila sp.; assembly: GCA_964352385.1. Classification (GTDB taxonomy): domain Bacteria; phylum Pseudomonadota; class Alphaproteobacteria; order Rhodobacterales; family Rhodobacteraceae; genus Pikeienuella. Next base: position 28,314 of record CAYGRU010000003.1, on the reverse strand, counting down.
GCGCGATGGGGTTCGACGGCAAGACGCTGATCCACCCGTTGCAACTTGCCGTGACCAACGAGGTTTTCGGCCCGACCGAAGCGGCACTTGCCGAAGCGCGCGAACAACTCGAAGCCTTCGAGGCCGTCACGGCGAAGGGTGGCGGCGTTGCGGTGGTGAATGGCAGGATCGTCGAGAACCTGCATGTCGAAACCGCAAAACGACTGATTGCGGAGGCGGCAGCCATTGCAACCCTTGAAGAAAGCCTTCGCTAGGGCCATTGTCAGCGCGGGGGTGAGGGAGGCGAGTATGTATCTGTTGGCGTTCGGCGTGGCACTTTGGTCCGCCATTCACTTTCTACCGTCAGTTGCGCCCGGAATGCGCGAGGATCTGATTGATCGGGTCGGGCCAAAACCCTATCGCGGAATCTTTTCCGCGCTGATGGTGGTGGCGCTGGTCGCCATGATCTGGGGCTATCGCGCCGCCGATTTCATTCCCGTCTACGACACCCCCGCATGGGGCGTTCACCTGAACAATCTGCTGGTTCTGTTTGCGGTCTATTTCTTTGGCTCCGGCGGCGCGAAAGGCTGGTTTGCGACCAAGCTGCGTCATCCGATGCTGACCGGTGCCATCGTATGGGCCGTGGCGCATCTGCTGGTGAACGGCGATCAGGCATCGGTCGTCCTGTTCGGCGGCATGCTGCTGTGGGCACTGGCCGAGATTTTCATGATCAACCGCCGCACACGGGTCTGGGTGCCGCCGAAATGGGGCGGGCCGGCGGCGGAGGCGAAGCTGGTCCTGATCTCGCTCGCCATCTATGCGGTGATCGCCTTCACTCATGGCTGGCTGCTCGGCGTCAACCCTTTCGCAGGATAGGCACATGCTCGCGTATCGTTTGTTGACCGAGGATGACACATCGGCCTTTTGCCACAAGGTGACGAAGGCGCTTTCCGAAGGTTGGTCGCTGCATGGCCAGCCAGTCTATGCCTTCGATGCCACGCGGGGCGTCATGCGCTGTGGTCAGGCGGTGGTGAAGGACGTGGACGCAGATTATGATCCGGCGATGAAGCTGGGCGCGCTCTGACCATATCAGAAGATGAAATCATCCGCATCAAGCGCCGATGCGTTCACCCCGTCCAGGGTGATCCAATTCGCGCCGAACAGCACTTTCGCGCCCTGCCCCGTATCACGGATCGTCAGATCGTCGAACCCCGTCACGAGGTCATGGCCCGCAAAACCGATCCGGTCGATTCCGTCCTGAAAATCGGTGATCCGGTCGCGCCCGGCTCCATCGGTGAACAGGAACCGATCCGCACCCGCGCCGCCGGTCAGGATGTCGTTGCCCGCGCCCCCCATGACCTTGTCCGCGCCGCCGCCGCCCTCCAGCCGGTCATTGCCGCGCTTGCCTGACAGGCGGTCGTCGCCTGCGCCGCCGCTGATCCAGTCCGCCCCGTCGCCGCCATCGAGCCAGTCATGTCCGCCATCGCCCGAAAGCGTGTCGTTGCCATCAAACCCCCGCAGCCGGTCGCGCCCGTCGCCGCCCTGCATCAGGTCGTGCCCGTCCATGCCGCGCATCTCGTCATTGCCGGTGCCGCCATAAAGGCTGTCATCGCCGCCCCAGCCGCATAGCTCGTCATCGCCCGCCTCGCCATATTCGGTATCCGCGCCATTATCGCCCATGATCGTGTCGTTGCCATAGCCGCCCCAGGCGAAGTCCCGCTCTGCGGTGCGGTCGCGCTGTTCGATGCCGATGTTCTTTTCGTCGTTCATGAACCCGGTCCAGATCGCGTCATGGCCAGCCCCGCCATAAAGGTGATCGGTGCCTTCCTTGCCCAGCACCTCGTCATCGCCATCGTCGCCAAACACCTGATCCTGACCGCCGCCGCCCCAGACCTTGTCACGCCCCGCGCCGCCGTGGACGACATCGTTGCCCGCCTCGCCATAGACGAGGTCATCACCCGCCCCGCCGAACATCACGTCATCGCCCTCGCCACCATGCAGCCCATCCCGCGCGGTGCCGCCATCAATCCGGTCGTTGCCGCCACCGCCGTGGATCGTGTCCTTGCCGATACCGCCCAGCAATGTCTCGGCAAGTGCGGTGCCCTTGATTGCCTGGCTGTCGGTGCGGGTGATCTTCTGGCGGGTCATCTTGCGGCTCCGGTTGCAAAGGTTTCTCTGCAAGTTTTTGCAAAAGCCGCGCCAAATTTTTCATGATCGAATTATCCGCAAATTTTTCGGTTTCGCGCAGGTGTTCGTTAACCCCTGTCCCATTCTGAAACGTGGATCAGATCAGAATCGCGCACCCCCGCCATACCGGGACAGGTTCGCGCATTGCGCCGATCCATCGGTGCGGTAAGAAAGGCCGAAATTCAGAAAGGCCCCAGATGACCAAAACCAATGCCGGCAACTTTTTCGAGGATTTCGCGGTCGGGCAGATCATCGACCATGCAACGCCGCGCACCGTGACCGAAGGCGACCGCGCGCTTTATGGCGCACTCTACCCGACCCGGTTCGCGCTATCCTCCTCCGCCGCATTCGCCGCCGCCTGCGGCCTGTCCCCTGCTCCGGTGGAAGATCTGATCGGGTTCCACATCGCCTTCGGCAAGACCGTGCCCGATGTTTCGCTGAATGCCGTCGCCAATCTCGGCTATGCCGAATGCCGCTTTCACCTGCCCGTCCATACCGGCGATACGATCCGCACCTCGTCGGAGGTGATCGGGCTGAAGGAAAACTCCAACGGCAAGACCGGTGTGGTCTGGGTCCGCTCCACCGCGCGCAACCAGAATGACCAGATCGTCATCGACTGGGCGCGCTGGGTGATGGTGCGCAAACGTGATGAATCTGCGCCCGCCCCGACACCCCATGTGCCGGAACTGGCGACAACGGTCAGCGCCGCCGACCTGGGCATTCCCGATGGACTCGACTTCAGCGCCTATGATTTCGCTGCTGCGGGCGAGCCGCATCGCTGGGGCGATTATGCAATCGGCGAAAAGATCGACCATGTGGATGGTGTTACGCTGGAAGAGGCGGAGCACATGATCGCCACCCGCCTCTGGCAGAACACCGCCAAGGTACATTTCAATACCGAGGCACGCGGCGGCGCGGCGCGCCTGATCTATGGCGGCCATATCATTTCGATGGCGCGCGCCCTGTCGTTCAACGGCCTCGCCAATGCGCAGATGATCGCCGCAATCAACGCAGGGGCCCACACCGCCCCTGCGCTTGCGGGCGACACAGTCTATGCGTGGTCGGAGGTGCTGGACAAGGCCACGATCACAGCACCCGGCGTCGGCGCGCTCCGGCTCCGGCTCGTCGCCACCAAGGGCCACGATGCCGCGATGGTTCTGCGCGGCGATGACGGGAAATACGCGCCCGGCGTGCTGCTTGATCTGGATTACTGGGTGCTTTGCCCGCTCTGACCGGGTGGTTTTGCGTGTTGATCCACACAATGGTTTCGCTTTTCGTGCATGTCGCCTTTGCGATTGCGCAAAAACTCGGTATCGTCCGCGCAGCCAAAGCCTTGGCGCAATCCCGGCGCAGTCGCCGGTAAGGGTTCTAGGGGGAGCCAAAAATGGCAAAATCCGCTGGGGGGAATCGCCCTCTTTCGCCGCATCTGACGGTTTATCGTCCGCAGATCACATCCATTCTTTCGATTTTTCACCGCGCGACAGGCGTTGCGATGGCCGGGTCGATGGCGCTGGTCGTCTGGTGGTTTCTGGCCGGGGCGACCGGGCCGGAATATTTCGAATTCGTCGACGGGCTGCTGACCAGCACCCTCGGCGCGCTGATCCTGATCGCCTCCGCCTTCGCGTTCTTCTATCACTTCTGCAACGGCATCCGTCACATGTGGTGGGATATCGGTAATGGGTTCGAGCTGGCGCAAGTGACGGCATCCGGCATCGCGGTCCTGCTCGGCTCTGCCGCCATGACCATCGTCCTTCTTATCATCGCACTCTAGAGGCTGACATGAGCTATCTGACAGACCGCGCGAAGGCCCACGGGCTCGGCTCCGCCAAGGAAGGCACCGATCATTGGTGGGGGCAGCGGATGACGGCCATCGCGCTGATCCCGCTCGGCCTCCTCTTCATCGTTCCGTTCGCGCTTTGCGTTGGGGATGGATACGATGCGATGGTGGCGACCTATTCCCACCCCCTGCACGCGATCATCGCCGCGTTGTTCATCGTCGTCGCCTTCAATCACCTGCGGCTCGGCATTCAGGTCGTGGTCGAGGATTACGTGCACGGCGCGATGGGCACCGCCTGCCTGATCCTGAACACGCTTTTCTGCACGCTGTTCGGGTTCGCCGGGCTTTTCGCCGTCGCAAAGATCGCATTCACGGGCTGAACGAATTCGCCGCGCGGCCATCGCCGCCGCGCCGCGCGCATCAGGAAAACAGGTGTCATCATGGCCGCTTATGAATTCATCGATCACGAATATGACGTCGTTGTCGTCGGGGCCGGGGGCGCGGGCCTTCGCGCGACGCTCGGCATGGCAGAGCAAGGCCTGCGCACGGCCTGCATCACCAAGGTGTTTCCGACACGATCCCACACTGTTGCGGCACAGGGCGGCATCGCCGCATCGCTGTCGAACATGGGGCCGGATCACTGGCAGTGGCACCTGTTCGATACGGTGAAGGGGTCCGACTGGCTCGGGGACACCGATGCGATGGAATACCTCGCACGCGAAGCCCCGAAGGCGGTCTATGAGCTGGAGCATTACGGCGTGCCGTTTTCGCGCACCGAAGATGGCCGCATCTATCAGCGCCCCTTCGGCGGCCACATGACCGAATTCGGCGATGGCCCGCCGGTGCAGCGCACCTGCGCCGCCGCCGACCGGACCGGCCACGCGATCCTTCACACGCTTTATGGTCAGAGCCTGAAGCAGAAGGCGCAATTCTATATCGAGTATTTCGCGCTCGACCTCATCATGACTGACGACGGTGTCTGTCAGGGTGTGATCGCGTGGAAGCTGGATGACGGCACGATCCACCGCTTCAACGCCAAGATGGTCGTGCTGGCCACCGGCGGCTATGGCCGTGCCTATTTCTCCGCCACTTCAGCCCATACCTGCACCGGTGACGGTGGCGGCATGGTCGCCCGGCAGGGTCTGCCGCTTCAGGACATGGAATTCGTGCAGTTCCATCCGACCGGCATCTTCGGCTCCGGCTGTCTCATCACCGAGGGTGCACGCGGCGAGGGTGGATATCTCGTCAATTCCGAGGGCGAGCGGTTCATGGAGCGCTATGCGCCCTCCGCCAAGGACCTCGCGTCGCGCGACGTGGTGTCCCGCTGCATGACCATCGAAATTCGCGAGGGCCGTGGCGTCGGCCCCGACAAGGATCACATCCATCTCTACCTGAACCACCTGCCGCCGGAGACTTTGCACGAACGCCTGCCTGGCATTTCGGAAAGCGCGAAGATCTTCGCCGGTGTCGATGTGAACAAGGAACCGATCCCGGTTCTGCCGACCGTTCACTACAACATGGGCGGCGTGCCGACGAATTACTGGGGCGAGGTGCTGAAGCCCACCGCCGACAACCCCGACGCCATCCTGCCCGGCCTGATGGCCGTTGGCGAGGCAGGTTGCGCCTCGGTCCACGGCGCGAATCGCCTCGGCTCCAACTCGCTGATCGACCTTGTGGTGTTCGGCCGCGCCGCCGCGATCCGCGCCGGTCAGGTCGTTGACCGCGAAAGTTCCAACCGCCCGTTCAACGAGGCATCTGTCGATCAGGCGATGGCCCGGTTCGACTTCGCGCGCCATGCCGACGGCGCGGTGCCGACCGCCGATCTGCGCCTGAACATGCAGCGCACGATGCAGCGCGACGCCGCCGTGTTCCGCACCGCCAAGACACTGAAAGAGGGCTGCGAGGCGATGGACGAGGTTTATGGCCAGTTGAAGGACGTGAAGGTCAGCGACCGGACCCTGATCTGGAACACCGACCTGATGGAAACGCTGGAGCTGTTCAACCTCGCCCCGAACGCAATGGCGACCGTCTATGGCGCCGAAGCCCGCCAGGAAAGCCGCGGCGCCCACGCGCACGAGGATTTCCCATCCCGCGACGACGTGAACTGGCGCAAACACACCCTCGCGGTCGTGGACGAGGCAACCGGCAAGGTCGACCTGTCCTACCGCCCGGTCCATGTCGACCCGCTGACGACCGAAGCCGAAGGCGGGATCGACCTGAAGAAGATTGCACCGAAGGCACGGGTCTACTAAGGGGAAGACTTCAGATCGGCAGGCGTGGAAAAACATGGCAACATTCTCGAACATGGGTGCGAGTCTAGTCTCACTTGCTCAACAAAGCCCACGACTTGCGGAGCTACGTATTAAACGCATCCTCAAGCGGACAAGCCGTGATCGCTATTTTGCAGGCGTTTTCGCGATGCTCAAACCAGGCGATATCGTTCTGGATTGTGGCGCGAATGTCGGGAGCATGACTGCACGATTTGTCCAAAGAGGTGCGCATGTTCATGCTTTCGAACCTGACCCCGTTGCACATGAAACCCTAAGCGGCAAATTCGCGGACCACCCCCTCGTCACAATCCATAATGCGGCTGTCGGGACTGAAGATGGTGAAGCCGTCCTCTTCCGAATTGATTCTTTTGAAGACAATCCCACGGGCCACACGGTTTCATCGACCCTGTTCGCTCAGGAAGGCAACTACCATGACTCAGGCGTTAAAGTAAAAATTGTCGATATCGTCACATTCATCAAGACACTTACTGCGCATCATCGTGAAATAGCACTATTGAAGCTCGACATTGAAGGCGCAGAGGTCGAAATCCTCGAAGCTCTCGCCGAACAGAAGATGTTCGATCAGATCAGATATACGTTGGTCGAAACACATGAACGCAAACGTCCCGAGGCGGCTGCAAGATTTGCAGCCCTTCGCGCTGCGGCAGCCGAAAATCCGACTTGGAACCTTGATCTAAGCTGGATTTGAAACAAAATTTTCTGAAAAAGTAATGGGCAAGAGACGCACTTGTTCAGGTGTCAATGTCACCTGAAATCAGATAATTCCGAAAACACGAAACGAAAAAGTACGCGCCTCAACCTCAAAGAGCCAATGTTATGAAAAGTTTCTGTCAGTGATAGATTGCGACCTTCCCTCCTAACTTATCAAAATACGTCTCTGAACCTTTCCGGTATCCGGCGCAAGTAGGCGTCAACACGCAATGGGTACTTCATAAATGCACCGTCCCCCGACTCAATCATCTTGCCGCGGCTGATAACCCTGTTGTGATAATTGAATTGAAATGGGGCATCCGGCAGAAATTCCATATTGGTCGTCCCCGCGATATGTTCTTCGAGAGCCGCATCCTCTGCACGCCAACGACGATCCTGCGTCATGTTCTTGCCGCGTGGCGCTTTCGTTGATGCCCGTCTTTTCAGTGCTCGTTGGCGAAACAGATCCATATCAAAATATCTGAGATGAAAATTGAAAATTGCAGGGTCTGACGAAACAGTGCCGGAGTACGCAAAATGCCCTCCACGACGCCAGTTTGTCGGCTGCTTGATAATGCACGGTTTCGAAAAGCGCGCGCTTCCCCGACAAAATTGACGCTGGGTCAGAATTGGGCGGCCCGGATCTATTGCATCCGTTTCAACCGACATCCGGTGTATGACCTCAACCCCGTAGGGGGCGGTAACAGGCTCGATGATCGCATCAAGCCTTTCCGCGATCATGCCCGGAACATCCGGGTCCTGCACCAGGATCTCATCAACATCGGTGTAAACCACGGTATTATACATCAATGTCAGGCTGCTCGCGAAATGGCTCACCATACGCCATCTATCAAACTCCATGTTCGGATAAGGTTCTGGCCGGTTCAGCCGGACGACATTGCACCCTTGCGCCATGTCTTCGAGCACCGGTTGCTCTCCATGTACGAGCACATAGAGATTACGCTCGGGCAGCTGTGACCGCCAGTATTTCAGCCAGATCGGAAGAAACTCAAAATCGTCGAAAACCATCGTTACAATTGCGACCGACATGGCTCTAGGCTATCCCTCGTAGGATTCCGGCGGCATCCTGACCTTGCTTGCTCTTAATTTCCGTCATCTTTTTTCTTTGTCCGCGATTGCCACGCATCTTTCAGATCCACTGTAATGCGCGATTTGCAGCTAAACCAGATAGTCAGGGCACACTTTTCACATATTGCTATCGCTCATGTGGACGGCTGTGCTGGCCTGCGCACGACCACTGGTGTCCGATACGATCAAGGGCCTGCCCGAAGGATTCGATCGCTGGATTTATACGTGGTCGGATGAAACGGAGTTCCGCGCAGCGGTAGAGGCAGCGCTTGCGGAGGGGTCGGCAGCCCGTGAGGCACGGCTTGAGTTTGCGAAAACCGTCCGGAAGGATCATAGTTCCGAAGCACGAACAAATCAGATCGTGCGAAAGGTGCATGAAATCATAGGCGCGTCAGAATCCCTGTGATAGCGTCGCCGCGATATGTTGAAACAAGTGGGGCATCGAAAGATGGCTGAATTCGCACTCCCGAAGAATTCCAAGATCACCAAGGGCAAGACATGGCCGAAGCCTGAGGGCGCGACCAATGTGCGGACCTTCAAGATCTATCGGTGGAACGAGGAATCGGGCGAGTTGCCCCGTGTAGACACCTATTTCGTCGACATGGACAAATGCGGCCCGATGGTTCTGGACGCGCTGATCAAGATCAAGAATGAAATCGACCCGACGCTGGCCTTCCGCCGGTCTTGCCGTGAGGGCATCTGCGGTTCCTGTTCGATGAATATCGACGGGATCAACACGCTGGCCTGTATCTATGGCCTGGATGAGATCAAGGGCGATGTGAAGATTTATCCGCTGCCGCATATGTCGGTGGTCCGCGACCTGATCCCCGACCTGACGCATTTCTATGCGCAGCATGCCTCCATCATGCCGTGGCTGGAAACATCGACCAACCGCCCCCAGAAGGAATGGCGTCAGTCGATCGACGACCGCAAGAAACTCGATGGGCTTTATGAATGCGTGATGTGCGCCTCCTGCTCCACCTCCTGCCCGTCTTACTGGTGGAACGGTGATCGGTATCTTGGCCCTGCCGCGCTGCTTCATGCCTATCGCTGGCTGATCGACAGCCGGGATGAGGCGACGGGCGAACGGCTCGACTTCCTCGAGGACCCGTTCCGCCTCTATCGCTGCCACACCATCATGAACTGCACCAAGACCTGCCCGAAGGGCCTGAACCCGGCAAAGGCGATTGCCGAGATCAAGAAACTGATGGTCGAGCGGAAGATGTAGTCTTCGCAGGACGAGCCTGAATCGAAAGCCCCCGGTCAGGGTTCTGGCCGGGGGCTTTTCTTTGGTCAAAGGATAGCGCCGTAAGGCTGACGGCGTGAACCGATCAGCGGGTCAGGACCGCTTTCTGCTTCGACCGCACATGTTCGCGCCAGAAGGCGAAGACGCCCGCGCCGATCACGATGGCACCGCCGAGGATGGTCCAGGGCGATACGATCTCGCCGAACAGGAACACGCCGATGCCGATGACGAATACGGTTTGCAGATAGACGAAAGGCTGGATCGTCGATGCCTCCGCCGCTTCGAACGCCCGGATCAGCAGATAATGGCCCGTCATGCCGGAACAGCACAGCGTCAGCATCAGCAGGCTGTCGGTCAGGTCCATCGGCGACCAGAACCACGGGCCGATCAGGGTCATGGTGATCGCGCCGAAAATGCCGGTGTAATAAAAGCTGGTCATCGCGCCATCGGTGCGGGCCACGCGCCGCGTCGCGAGGCCGTAAACCGCAAACATCACCATCGCGAGGATCGCAATCAGCATCCCGTCGGTGACCTCGCGCGTGCCCGGACGCAGGATCAGCAGCATGCCGCCAAACCCGACAAGGATCGCAAGCCAGCGCCGCCAGCCGACATTCTCGCCCAGAACCGGGCCAGACAGGGCGACCACCAGCAGCGGGCCGAAGGCAAAGATCGCATGACTGCCCGCCAGCCCGAACACCCGAAACGCCGCGATGGCGACGCAGATTTCCAGCGCAAGGATCACGCCGCGAAAGATCTGCAATTTCGGCTGGCCGCTTTTCAGCCCCTTGCGGAACCCGGTGCGCCACAACAGCATCACGCAGATCGCGCCAAAGAACCAGTAACGCCACATGGTAATGAAAATCGGTGAATGGTTGTCGGCCAGCATCTTTGAAACGCCGTCCTGTGCAGCAAAGATGATCGTCGTTGCGATCATCAGCAGCACGCCGCGTTTGTTATTCTGTTCACTCACTTCCATCAGGCGCATATGCCGGGGAAAGCTGGCCCCGGCAACAGCGTTTTATGCATAGCTCGCCGCCATTTGCGCCCTATGTGATGGAGGTGAAAAGTCGGTTCCAGGTCGGGCTGATAAGGATCTCGTTGAAGCAGACATGCGGCGGTGCTTCGGCGATGAATCTGACGGTCTCGCCCAGATCTTCGGATTGCAGCATCCGCGCCTGTTCTTCGGCGGTCGGGATCACCGGGCGCGATTGCAAGATCGGCGTCGCAACCTCGCCCGGCATCAGCGCGGTGCAGCGGATGCCGTTTGCGGCCTCCTCCTGATTGATCGAATGGCTGAGCGCGACAACCGCATGTTTCGATGCGTTATAGGCGGGGCCGGTCAGTTTCAACGCATGCCGCCCGGCCCATGACGAGGTGAGGATCAGCGTGCCGCCCCCCGCCGCGCGCATCAGCGGCAGCACCGCAAGAACGCCATACATCACCCCGTTCAGGTTCACGTCCACCACGCGGGCAAAATCCGCAGCGGTGACTTTTGCGGTGGACCGGTTCGGCACATTGATGCCGGCATTGGCGAAATGGATGTCGACGCCGCCATGATCGGCCACGATCTGCGCCACCGCCGCCTCCACCGCTTCATTGTCCGAGGTGTCGAGCCCGATGGCGGAGGCTGATCCGCCAGCCTCGCCTATCTCCGCCACCACCCGGTCCAGTTCCGCCTGCCGCCGACCGGATACGACGACATGCGCCCCGGACGCCGCCAGCGCCTTTGCCGATGCTTCGCCGATCCCGCCGCCACCGCCGGTGATCCACGCGGTTTTTCCTGCCAGTTTGTTCATGGGTCCCTCCCGTTTCGATTGGTTCGGGACACCCTGCCGCGTTTCGCCGCCGGGGCAAGCCGGGAATGCAAAAAGGCCCCGTCGCCGGGGCCTTTCGCGGTATTCAGGTGAGGGTCGGATCAGCCTTCGGCTTTTTCGACTTCCTTGCCGGTTTCCTGATCAACGACCTTCATCGACAGGCGGACCTTGCCGCGATCATCGAAGCCCATCAGCTTCACCCAGACTTCCTGACCTTCCTTGACCAAGTCCTTCGGGTTCGACCCGCGCTCCCACGTCATCTGGCTGATATGGACGAGACCGTCCTTCTTGCCGAAGAAGTTCACGAAGGCGCCGAAATCCATGATCTTGACGATCTTGCCGCGATAGATGCGGCCTTCTTCCGGCTCTTCGGTGATCGACAGGATCAGCTCACGCGCACGCTCGATGCAGGCGGCATCGGGCGAGGCAAGCTTGATAATACCGTCGTCATTGATGTCGACCTTGGCACCCGATTCCTCGACGATGGAGCGGATGACCTTGCCGCCCGAACCGATCACTTCACGGATTTTGTCGGGGTTGATCTGCATCGTCTCGATCCGCGGCGCATGGGCCGAGAATTCCTGACGACCGGATGACAGGGCCTTGTTCATCTCCGCGAGGATATGAATGCGCCCGTCCTTGGCCTGCGCCAGTGCGGTCTTCATGATCTCTTCGGTGATCCCGGCCACCTTGATGTCCATCTGGAGCGAGGTGATCCCATCGGCGGAACCGGCAACCTTGAAATCCATGTCGCCGAGGTGATCCTCATCGCCCAGAATGTCGGTCAGAACCGCATACTGGCCATCGTCCTGAAGGATCAGGCCCATTGCGACACCCGCGACGGGTGCCTTCAGCGGCACGCCCGCATCCATCATGGACAGCGACGCCCCGCAGACCGAAGCCATCGAGGAGGAGCCGTTGGATTCGGTGATCTCCGACACGATACGGATCGTGTAGGGGAAGTCGGTCGCCGACGGCAGAACCGCCTGCAAGGCACGCCATGCCAGCTTGCCATGACCGATCTCGCGGCGGCCCGGGCCCATCATGCGGCCCGCTTCACCGACCGAATAGGGCGGGAAGTTGTAGTGCAGCATGAAATTGGACCGATAGGTGCCTTCCAGCGCGTCGATCATCTGTTCATCATCGCCAGTGCCGAGCGTGGTGACCACAAGGCCCTGCGTTTCGCCGCGCGTGAACAGCGCCGACCCGTGGGTCCGGGGCAGCAGGCCAACCTCGGAAACGATCGGACGGACGGTCGTCAGATCACGGCCGTCGATCCGCTTGCCGGTCTTGATGATGTCGCCGCGCACAACGTCCGCTTCGAGGTCCTTGAACAGGCCCTTCGACGCGATTTCTGCTTCTTCTTCGGTCAAGCCGGCCTTGATCGTCTCACGGGCGGCGGACACTGCCGTCTGGCGTTCCTGCTTGTCGGTGATCGCGAATGCGGCACGCATCGCGTCCTCGCCAAGGCCTTTGACCTTTGCATAAAGCGCGGACTGGTCGGCAGGCTGGAAATCGAACGGGTCTTTCGCACAGGCTTCCGCCATGTCGATGATCATGTCGATGACCGGCTGCATCTGCTTGTGGCCGAACGTCACCGCGCCGAGCATTTCATCTTCGCTCAGCTCGGCGGCTTCGGATTCCACCATCATCACGGCGTTTCGTGTGCCGGCCAGAACCATGTTCAGACGGCTGTCCTTGGTGGCCTCGACCTTTGGGTTCAGGACATATTCGCCATCATGGGTGTAGCCGACGCGCACGCAGGCGATCGGGCCCCGGAACGGGCAACCGGACAGGGTCAGCGCGGCGGAGGCGGCGATCATCGCCACCACGTCCGGGTCGTTTTCCATGTCGTGGCTGAGAACGGTGCAGATGACCTGGGTTTCATGCTTGAAACCCGGCACGAACAGCGGGCGGATCGGACGGTCGATCAGACGGCTGGTCAGCGTCTCTTTTTCCGTCGGGCGCGCTTCGCGCTTGAAGAACCCGCCGGGGATCTTGCCCGCAGCGTAGTATTTTTCCTGATAATGGACGGTCAGCGGAAAGAAATCGAAACCGACCTTGGGCTTCTTTTCAAAAACCACAGCGGCCAGAACCGATGTCTCGCCATAGGTGGCAACAACCGCGCTGTCAGCCTGACGGGCGATCTTGCCGGTCTCGAGCGTCAGCGTCTCGCCACCCCACTGGATGGACCTTCTTGTAATATCAAACATGCGTTTCCCTTTCGGACGGTCGGCGCCCCCGTTGGGCTGCGTTCCGCATCTATGGCCCCGCATTGGGCCGTGGCTCCGTTCATGACCCTGACGCGAAGACCCGGAACCGGAGGTCGCGCGCTGCGGACGTATCGTGCTGTTTCGGTCCCCCTTTCGCGGCGAACCGGGGCCAGCATCAGGCCCGTTCAGAATCAAGAAAGCGCGCCGTTTCCAGCGCGCTTTCGAAGGACCGCCTTAGCGGCGAATGCCGAGGCGCTTGATGAGGTCCTGATAACGGGCCTCGTTCTTCACCTTGGTATAATCCAACAATTTCCGGCGCAGGCTGACCATTTTCAGCAGACCACGGCGGGAATGGTTGTCTTTCTTGTTCGTCTTGAAATGCTCGGTCAACGTGTTGATCCGGCTTGTCAGGATCGCGACCTGCACTTCGGGGGAACCGGTGTCACCTTCTTTGGTGGCGTATTCCTTGATGAGCTGGGCTTTCAGCTCCGGCGTAATCGACATCGGGGATCTCCTTCGATCAAGATGCGGGCATCTGCCCAGAAACCCCGCTCCATCGGCCAGCACCGGGATGTCGTCCAGCATGGTCGCCGAAACAGGGTCCGCTTGCGCGGCGCGCGCTGTATGGCCCAGAACGCACAGGAATTCCAGCCCCAATCGCCCTGCTGGCGAAACGCGGCGTCACACCACGTCGTCCGCGCCCGGCTTGGGATCGAAGACGAAATTCCGGCGGATCACCGGGCCGGTGGGTGCACGTTCCAGAACCGCCACAGGCAGGCCGCCCTGCGACGCCCAGAACAGGTCGGCGGGCGGCGCAATCCCCTCCGGCACCCCGCCATGCCGCAGCCGCAGCGCATCGGCGGACGACACCACGATTTCCGGCAGCCCTGTCAGCCCCGCCGCGACGGGCAAAAGGTGCAAGAGTGCATCCGGCGCATCGCGCAAGCCCTCCAGTTCATCCAGCGTCAGCGCCTGTTCGATGTCAAAGCCGCCAGACCGGATGCGGCGCAAATCCTCGATCCGGGCGACCGTCCCCAACGCCTCCCCCATGTCGCGGGCAATGGATCGGACATAGCCGCCCTTGCCGCAGGTCATTTCGAACTGCGCAGTATTCGGGTCGGTCATTTCCAGCAATCGCAGATCGGCCATGTGGATCGGGCGCGCCGGCAGGTCCGGCAACTCCCCCTGCCGCGCGAGGTCATAGGCACGTTCGCCCGCAACCTTGATGGCAGAGAAAATCGGCGGGCGCTGCATGATGTCGCCGGTAAATTGCGGCAGGATGGCAAGGATTTCCGCCTCGGTCGGGCGGTGATGGGACCGGGCGAGGATCTCCCCCTCGCGGTCATCGGTTGCCGACATTTCCCCCCAGCGGACGACGAAGCGATAGGTCTTCAGGCCGTCCTGCGCATAGGGCACGGTCTTTGTCGCCTCGCCGAACGCCACCGCCAGAAGGCCCGTCGCCAATGGGTCGAGCGTTCCGGCATGGCCGACCTTCTGCGCGTCCAGCGCCCAGCGCGCGCGCCCGACGATCTGCGTCGAGGTCACCCCCTCCGGTTTGTCGATCAGAAGCCAGCCATCGACCCGCTGTCCGCGTTTCCTGCGTGCCATCCGCGACCTTTCAAGAGGCAGCCGAACATGAAAAAGGCCCGGCATCAGCCGGGCCTGTCCTGTCAGATCGCGCCGACGATATCAATCACGGGGATCAATATCTGGGATCAGACCAGAAAAACGGCATAGGCGACGCCGCCGAGGATCAGCCCCGTCAGAAAGGTCGCGACCAACGGATAAAGCCCGCCAATCTTGGGTTCAGTGAACTGTTCACCCTGACGCGGCTCGCGGTCGCGCAGCTTCATCGCATCGGTCTTGAACATGTCTGTCATCGAAACTCTCCTTCCAATGGGTTGTGCACGGCGTCAGGTGACACCGTTTTCCTGCACACCCTTCAATAATGGAACGGAGAAATGGCGGATTGGTTCCGGATTTCCCGGTTCAATCGTCCTCGGACAGGTCGCGAACGACATTGCTGTCACTCAGCAAACGGCGTGTTTCGTCGAACTGGTCGAAGGTTTCATCCAGCCGAAACCGAAGATCGGGCGAGAATTTCAGCGTGGTCTGCTTGTTTACCGCGCGGCGCAGCTCCCACTTCGCCCGTGCCAGCGCCTTGACCACGCCCGGCCCGTTCGCGCCGCCCAGCGGCATGACATAGGCGGTCGCGATCTTCAGGTCAGGCGACAGCCGCACCTCCGTCACGGTCACCGACACGCCGTCAAGCTCCGGCTCATGCGTTTCCCCGCGCGCCAGTGCACCCGACAGCGCGCGGCGGATCACTTCGCCAACGCGCAACTGGCGCTGGTTGGGGCCGGTGTCGGATTCGTAGGATTTCTTCGCCATCACATCATTCCCAAAGCAAAAGAGCGGGCGCCTGGCCCGCTCCCTTTTCATTCGGCGGGCAGCGCCCGGACCTTACAGCGAGCGTTCGATCTCTTCGGTCTCGAAAATCTCGATCACGTCGCCTTCGCGGATATCTTCATAGTTCTCGAACGCCATACCGCATTCCTGGCTGACCTGAACCTCTTTCACTTCATCCTTGAAGCGTTTGAGGGTCTTCAGCTTGCCGGTATGGATCACCACGTTGTCGCGCAGCAAGCGAACGCCAGCCGACCGGCGGGCGACACCTTCGGTAACCATGCAGCCCGCGATCTTGCCGACGCCGGTGATCTTGAAGACTTCCTTGATCTTGGCATAGCCGATGAAGGTTTCCTTGATCTCCGCCGACAACAGGCCGGATGCCGCCGCTTTCACATCGTCCACAAGATCATAGATGATAGAATAATAGCGGATCTCGACACCCTTCTGTTGTGCTGCGGCACGGGCGGGCGCATTGGCGCGCACGTTGAAGCCGATGATCGGCGCGCCGGATGCCTCCGCCAGCGTGACATCGGATTCGGTGATTGCGCCGACGCCGCTGTGCAGGATGCGCACGCGAACCTCGTCATTGCCCAGCTTCTCCATCGCTTGCACGATCGCCTCTGCCGAACCCTGCACGTCGGATTTGACGAGGATCGGCAGTTCCGCAACCGAAGCATTGCTCTTGGCCTGCGCCAGAAGCTGATCGAGCGTGATGCCCGCGCCGATATTGCCCTGCAATTCCTTGGCCTTGCGCTGGCGATAGCTGGCGATTTCACGCGCTTCGTTTTCGTCCTTCACAACGTTCAGCACGTCGCCCGCATGTGGCAGGCCGTTCAGGCCGAGCACTTCGACCGGCACCGAAGGCCCGGCTTCCTTCACGCGGTCGCCCTTGTCGTCGACCATCGCGCGCACACGGCCCCATTGTTCGCCAACCACGAAGATGTCGCCATTGCGCAGCGTGCCCTTCTGGACCAGCACCGTCGCCACCGGGCCGCGCCCGACATCAAGCTGCGCCTCGATCACCGCGCCTTCGGCGGGGCGATCCGGGTTTGCCTTCAGGTCGAGGATTTCGGCCTGAAGGATGATGTTTTCGACCAGCTTGTCGAGGCCTGTGCCCTTCAATGCTGAAACTTCCACATCCAGCACATCGCCCGACATCGCCTCCACCACCACATTGTGCTGGAGGAGGTCTGTCCGCACCTTCTGCGCATTCGCCGCCGGAAGGTCCATCTTGTTGATCGCCACGATCATCGGCACCTTGGCCGCCTGCGCGTGATTGATTGCCTCGATGGTCTGCGGCATCACTTGGTCATCAGCAGCAACCACCAGAACCACGATATCCGTCACATGCGCGCCGCGTGCGCGCATCGAGGTAAAGGCCGCGTGGCCAGGGGTATCGAGGAAGGTAATCACTGCACCGCTGTCGGTAGTGATCTGATAGGCACCGATATGCTGTGTGATCCCGCCCGCTTCGCCAGATACGACGCTGGTCTTGCGCAGGGCATCGAGCACCGAGGTCTTGCCGTGATCGACATGGCCCATGACGGTGACAACCGGCGCGCGCGGTTTCAGATCGGTCTCGGCGTCGACATCGCTGGAAATCGCAGTTTCGACATCGGATTCCGACACGCGGTTCACGTTATGGCCGAACTCCTCGACCACCAGTTCCGCCGTATCGGCGTCGATGGTCTGGTTCTGGGTCGCCATGATGCCATTGGCCATCAGTGACTTGATGACATCGGCAACACGTTCCGCCATGCGGTTGGCAAGTTCCTGCACCGTGATCGCGTCCGGGATCTTCACGTCGCGGACAACCTTTTCGCGGTCACCACCCGAATTGATCCCCTTGCGCTTTTCGCGCTCCTGACGGCGGCGCATGGATGCGAGCGACCGCTGGCGGCCCTGCTGGTTATCCGATGTCGCCTGCGAAATGGTCAGCTTGCCGGAACGACGGCGGTCGCCATCGACCTTGCCGGGGCGCGGTGCGGCGGGTGTCTGCTGTTGCTGACGCTTGCCTGCCTCGTCAGCGACCGACCGGCGCTTGATGCCCCGATCTTCGCCGGATTCGGCGGCTGCCGCAGCGGCAGACGCCGCCGCCGGGTCTTGCACGATTTCCTTGCGCGCAGGCGTGCCGGAACGCGCAGCGGCGGCGGCGGCACGGGCAGCGGCAAGCGCCTCTGCCTTTTCACGCTCCTGCTTTTCGGCTTCTTCGCGTTCGCGGCGGATCAGTTCCTGTTCTTCGCGGCGGCGTTCTTCGTCGATTTCCGCGCGGCGGGCTTCGCGCTCTTCCTCGCGGCGGCGCGCCTCTTCTTCCAGTTCGGCACGACGCGATCCTTCATCGGCTTTCGCCGCCTGAAGCGCCTTCATCCGGCGTTCGTATTCGTCCTTGGACAAGGGTTTCAGCATCGTCGGCTTGCCGCCGCCGGGGCCACCGCGCCGCTGGGACGCGGCTGCTGGCCGTGCGGCAGGTTGTGCAGGTGCCGCCGGTGCAGGCGTCGGCGCGGGCCGGGGCTTCGCTGGCTCTGCTGCTGCCGGTGCCGGTTTCGGTGGTTCCGGCTTTGGCGCGGGGCGCTCGGTGATCTGGGGTTCGGAAATCGCCGTCTTCGGCGCAGCCGGGATCGTCACCTTCTGAACCTGTTCGGGCTGTGCCGAGCTTGGCCGGGGCGCGACGGGCGGGCGCGGTGCAGCGGGAGCCTGAGGTTCCGACGCCGCTGCCGGTTTCGGCGCGGCCTTCGGCACAACGGGCTGCACAGTGCTGCCCTGACCGGGCATCACGACGCGCTTGCGCTTTTTCTCTACGACGACTGATTTCGTCCGGCCATGGCTAAAGCTCTGCCGGACACGGCTCGTCTCCGTGCCGCCGCCCCTGAGGCTCAGGGTTTTGCCGCTCTTGCCGTTGTCGCCTTCGTTATCGCTCATCAATCATCCATATGGTTGGATCGGTACAGGCCCATCCGTTTCAGTCAACGTCTTGTTTTTCGTCCTGTCGGGACTCAGGCCCCGCGCATTCTCTCGGCGCGCGAGACGCTCCTTACCCTGACTGGCGGAACCCGTCCAGTCGGTGCGCTTCTCGCAGCACGCGATCCGTTGCGCCGCCCGGCTCCAGAACCGCGTGTATCACTGCACTTCGACCAAAGGCCCAACCGAGTTCTTCCGCCGAAAGACATTCTATCAGCGGTGCGTCACCGCGCAGCCCGGCCACCTTTCGGCGCCCGTCATCCGCGCCATCCGACGCCGCGAACACTGCGCCCGCCCCGCCCTGGCCAAGCCGGGCACGCACTTTCTCGAACCCGTTTACCGCCGCACCCGCCTTGCGGGCAAGGCCGATGGCCGCAATGAGGCGCTGCACGATCTGGCCTTCCAGCGTTGCCGCCAGATCGGCGGGCGCTTCGACCGGACGCCGGAACGCGCGCGAAAACAGACGCTTCTTCATGGCCAGCGCAATCGCATCGCGCCGTGCCGATACCCAAACGCCCCGCCCCGGCAATCGTTCTGCCAGATCGGGCACAAGCGCCCCGTCCGGCGACAGGACGAACCGGATCAGACCCTCGGTGCCGCCGCTGACGCCAGAGGCGATACAGCGCCGTTCCGGCGCGGTCCGGGTCTTCGCTACCCCTCCGCGCCCCATGGTCTGTCTCTCCTCCGCGCCGGGATCAGCGTTCAATGCGCGGTTCAGCTTTTAGGGCCGAACAGGGCATCGACATCGCTGATCTTCGCCGGTGCGGCCGGCGCGGCATCGTCATCTTCTTCAACGGTATCGTAAATGACATCTTCGGCAGCAACGATACCCAGCGCGACGCGGGCGTTCATCACCAGATACTGGGCTTCTTCAAGACCAACATCGAACTTTTCGAGGATGCCTTCATCCTTGACCCGCTTGCCGTCCAGTGTGGACCAACCGCCGGCAAGCTCCCAGTCCGCGCATTTGGCGAACTCGTCCAGCGTCAGGATACCATCCTCGGCCAGCGCAAGAACCATTTGGGGGCTGATGCCTTCGAATTCAATAAGCGCTTCCTCGACGCCCATGCCACGGGCCGTTTCCAGGGCCTTGGCATTGATCTCCTCAAGGCTTTCGCGGGCGCGGGCCTGAAGCTCCTCCGCCGTCGCATCGTCGAAGCCTTCGATGGAGGACAACTCGTCGATCTCCACGAACGCGACTTCCTCCAGCGTGGCGAAGCCTTCGGAGACGAGCAATTGCGCGACCATCTCGTCGACGTTCATGCTGTCCTGGAACATCTTCGTGCGCTCGGCGAATTCGGCCTGGCGGCGCTCCGATTCGTCGGCTTCGGTCATGATGTCGATGTCCCAGCCGGTCAGCTGCGACGCGAGCCGCACGTTCTGGCCACGCCGACCGATGGCGAGCGAAAGCTGCTCATCCGGCACCACGACCTCGACCCGGCCCGCATCCTCGTCCATCACAACCTTGGACACCTCGGCGGGCTGGAGAGCATTGACGAGGAATGTCGCGGCATCTTCGGTCCACGGAATGATGTCGATCTTCTCGCCGTTCAGCTCGGACACGACCGCCTGAACCCGCGATCCGCGCATCCCGACACAGGCCCCGACCGGGTCGATGGAGTTGTCATAGGAAATCACACCGATCTTGGCGCGCGACCCCGGATCGCGGGCAACCGCCTTGATCTCGATGACGCCGTCATAGATTTCTGGAACTTCCATCTTGAACAGCTCTGCCATGAATTCCGGCGCGGTGCGGCTGAGGAATATCTGCGGGCCCCGTGCCTCTTCACGCACTTCGCGGATATAGGACCGCACGCGGTCGCCGACGCGGAACGCCTCGCGCATGATCAACTGGTCGCGGCGGATGATCCCCTCGCCCCGGCCCAGATCGACGATCACGTTGCCATATTCCACCCGGCGCACGACGCCATTGATGATCTGGCCGACACGGTCCTTGAATTCGTTGTAGGTGCGCTCACGTTCCGCATCGCGGACCTTCTGCACGATCACCTGCTTGGCGGTCTGCGCTGCGACACGGCCAAAATCCATCGTCGGCAGCGGATCGGTGATCATCGACCCGATTTCTGCCTCGGGATTCATCGCCAGCGCATCGACCAGCGAAATCTCGGTCGAATAATTCTCGACCGTCTCGACGACCTCGCGGGCGCGGAACATGCTCGTCTCGCCGGTCTTGCGGTCGATATGGGCGCGAATGTCGAGTTCGGCGCCGTAACGCTGGCGCGCCGCCTTGCCGAGGCTGTCTTCCATCGCCTCGATGACCAGTTCCGGGTCGATCAGCTTTTCGCGGGCGACAGCATCAGCAATCTGAAGCAGTTCCAGCCGGTTGGCACTGATGGCGCTGTTGCTCATCTCAGGCGTCCTCTCGCTTGTCCGCATCACCTTCATCGGTGTCGGAGTCATCGGTTTCTATCTCGTCAAATCCTTCGAGGCTTTCGCCCGGATCAAAGCCTTGCGCCTTGCGGCCCTTCAGGCTGTCGGCGATCAATTCGTCCGTCAGCACCAGTTTGGCTTCGGCCAGCCATTCGAATTTCAGGCCGATGGTGCCCTTGTCGATGTCGATCAGAATCTCGTCATTCTCGACACCGCGAAGCTGACCGTTGAACCGCTTGCGCCCGTCGATCAGGTCATCCGTCTCCAGCCGCGCTTCCCATCCCGCCCAGCGCTCGAAATCCTGCGGGCGGGTCAGCGGGCGGTCAATACCGGGGGACGACACCTCAAGCGCGTATTCGCGCTCGATCGGGTCCTCGACATCCAGCACGGCGGAAATCGCGTGGGACAGCGCAGCGCATTCATCGACATGCATGCCCCCATCGGGCCGTTCCGCCATGATCTGAAGCCGGATCGCGCGCCCGCCCATCAGCCGCACGCGCACCAATTCGAACCCCATCCCCTCCACCACGGGCAGGATGATGTCGGCGATCCGCCGGTCCATCGGGGCTTTGGCAAGCATGTCGGCCAATGTGAACACTCCAGAAACGCAAAAAGCGGGCTTAGCGGCCCGCTCCGTATCCGGTTCGGCCCTTGTCGTTTGTCTGACAAGGACGCCGCTATTTGCGCTGCGTATAGTTGCGAATCCCACGCCATGCAAGCGTGAAGGCGCAGCGCCGCCGATCAGGCGTCGCGCGTTGCCATCAGATCGCGCGCGAAGGGCACGTCCGCAAGGTCAGATGCTGCGCGCGCCAGAATATCCCGATTGCACTGGTTGCTGTAACGATAGGCCAGCGGCAACCGCGCGGCGAGCGTGACCAGTTCGCGGTCATTGAACGGATTGACGAAGAAATTGCGCTGAAACGTCAGATAGGTGAACCCGAGATTGGGCAGGTTTTCCTCAAGAAATGCTATATCGAACGACACGGCCTGCGCATCGGCAGACAGCGCGTCATACCAGGCCTGATAATCGGGCAGCCATCGGTCGATGAAATCAGGCGTGAAATTGACGCCGTGCACGATAAGGCACCGCTTCAACCCGAAAACCGGATCATGCTCGGGGGGCGGCGTATCGGTTTTCCAGTGCGCCGCTCTAAGCGCCTCCATCACATTGCCGCGCAGCACAACCATTCCGTCCGGCAGATCGTCGATTATCCCCTCCGCCAGTTCGCGTGGCACAGTGACCGCGAAACCGGTAGCCAGCGCGCCGAGCCGCCTGCGACGCAGCACGGCACGGCGCGGCAGCAGCTTGCGGTCTTTGCTGTCGTACTTCGTCAATCGCAGGCCGCGTTTCGCCGCCACCAGTTCAGCCGAGGTCATATCCATCCGCCCAACGCGGCTCATCGCATGGCTGAAGCAGCCGCGCAGATGGCGCAGGTCATCCTGCACACATGCCAAGATGTTGCGGGAATCGTTGCCGCCAGACAGCGCCAACAGGGCCGGATGGCTGCGGATGATCCCGCCGGTCACAGCCTTCAAACGCGCGATGATGGCGTCGATCACTGCCGGAATCTCGTCATCACCAGCAGGCGCAAATGCCCCTTCGGGCGGCCAGAATCGCCGCTCGTCCATGTCGGTCAGCGACAGGACATGATTGACCCGCGCGCGGCGCACATGACGGTCCGCAGTATGCCCGAACGGGAACCTGTGCCTGCCAGACAAGGCGTCATCGACATTCACCGCGGGGTTATCCTCCACCGGCTGATTGAGGCACATCAGCAACGACGATGCGACGATCCCCGATCGTGGGTCGTACACGCAGGGCATACTGCCGGACGGATCGCCGAACACCCGGATATCCGGCCCATTGGCTGCAATCAGCACATATCGGCCGGCCAACTGGCAAACGAAGGCTTCGATCCGTGCCCAATAATCCGCATCGCTGACCTCCAGCGGCACGACCTGACGCGACCGGCGGCCCGGCAACAGCCGCCCGGACAAGCGCGACCAGAGGTAAGAGGACTGCGCCTCCACCGCGCGGCCCAGCACCACCTCCATCCGCCTGTCGCCGACAACCTTGCCCGCGCCGTCCACAGCAATACCAAGGCACACCGCGATCCGCTCCCCGATATCATCGAGGATCCATGCAACCGGCAGGTCCGGGCAGACATGCAGCACGTGGCTGCCGAATGGGAACGACCTGAAATCGGGGGGCCTCGGCGTGGTCTTCGGCGTCAGCGCGAACTGATAGCGAAAGATGTCCCCCAGCGACTTGCCTTCGGCTGCCGCCGCAGACACCGCCTGAAGCGCGTCACCAGGAATAGGCTTAGACCGCCTCGACGCCTTTGCCAAATGCCCCCCAGAATCTACGCCTATAGGTTGAGGAAGTGTTATCCCCCACCCCCGCCGGGGGATCAAGCCGCGCGAAGGCCGTCCCTCGTTTCCGCCATCGCGAAAGCGTTCATTGAGCGTCATGCGATGTCGCGCTAGGCCCGGCTCATGAACCGAATTATCTTCATGATCGCCCTTTGCCTGCCCATGCTGGCCCAGGCGGCCCCTTGCGGCGGTGACATTGCCTGTGCGGTGGCAGACCGCGAATATCACGCTGCTGTTCCCCCTGCTTGGGATGGGGTTTCGCCACTGCCTGTGCTGCTGCATTTTCACGGCTGGGGGCGGCAAAGTCGGGGCGTGCTGGACAATCAGCGCGTCGCGCGGGCGGCGGCGGATGCCGGGGCGCTGCTGATCGCGCCGCAAGGGCTGGGCCGGTCATGGTCATTCTGGCAGGCCGACAGCCGTGACAGCGATTTCGCCCTTGCCGTGCTGGACGATGCCGCATCGCGCTGGCCGCTGGACCGGACCCGGATCGCCATTTCCGGTTTTTCCTATGGCGGCGCGATGGCGTGGCGGCTGGCCTGCGACAAGGGCGCGATCGGCACATTCCTGCCCATCGCCGGAACGCTGTGGCGCGACGAGGATTGCAAGGAGCCGGTTCGTATCACCCATGTTCACGGCCTTCGCGACACGGTGATGGATTTCCCCTTCGGCCCCGACGGATCGCCGGACGGCGCGGTCTCGCTCTGGCGCGAAACGAATACCTGTGCGCCCGAACCGGACGCGCGCGAAACAGTCGGCATGTTCGAATGCCGCCGCTGGACAAGCTGCGATGGTCCACCGGTGGCGCTGTGCACCCACTCCTCCGGGCACATGATCCCGGAGGGGTGGCTGGATTATGCGCTGCCCCGTGCTTTGGCCCGGCCCGCGCCGCCGCCCGAATGAAAAAGGCCCGGCTGAACCAGCCGGGCCTTTGCTTCGGTCACGTCCGACAGATGTCAGAGCGATTCCTTGATCCAGCTCTGAATGGCGGATTTCGGCGCAGCACCGACCTTGGTCGATGTGGCCTGCCCGCCCTTGAACATGATCATCGTCGGGATGCCCCGCACGCCGAATTTCGACGGCGCGTTGGGGTTTTCGTCGATATTCACCTTGGCGATGATGACATCATCGCCCATTTCGGCGGCAAGCTCTTCCAGCGACGGGCCGATCTGCTTGCACGGGCCGCACCATTCAGCCCAGAAATCGACGACCACGGGCTTGTCGGAGTTGATGACATCCGCTTCGAAACTTGCGTCAGTGACGGCGATGGTGGCCATTGTGGACCTCTCTTTCCTCTCAGCGCGCTGCCTTGTTGACGATGGACAGTCGCAGCGCGGATAGCGAACCTATGAACGCCCAAGGTGCCGGTCAAGGTTCCAGATTCGCGATCACCCGCGCCAACACCCCGTCGAGTGCCGTGTCGGTGATCCGGTCCAGCCGGGGAACCGCTGTCCAGAGGATATGCGCCTCGACCTGCCGACCCGGATAAATGCCAGCCAAAGCAGCCCGATAGGCGGCCATCTGCGCCAGATATGCCTCTGGCGCAACCGTCGCGTCGGCGGGTGGCTGACTGTCGGATTTGAAATCGACGAACAATATTTTTTGATCCGTGACGATCATCCGGTCGATCCGCCCGGCGATGCGCCGCCCGTCCTGCACCGTCGATATCGCGACCTCGGCCAGCGCATCCGGGCCGAAGAACGACGCGGCTTGGGCCATCGCGCGCACCGCGCGTGCCTCCCGCACCACGCCCTCGGCAATCTCCGCCGACAGATCGAACGGGGCAATGGCCTTGTGCATGTCTGATTCGCTGGCGCTCGCCCCTTCCAGAATCGCATGGATCGCATCACCGCGCCGCCGCGCGATTTCGGGCGCGAAGGCACCGCCGGGTGCGATTTCCATGCCGGATGTCAGATCGCTGGCCCGATACCGGCGCGGGATGACCGGCGGCGCGGCGGGGCGGGTGCCGACCCAATCAGGTACATCCGGCAACAGGGCTGCGTGCGCGCGCTCCGTCATCCTGCCTTTGGCTTCGCCGGCTTCCTCCATCACCAGCGCATCGCCGACCATACCGGCCACAGGCTCCGTCCGCGTCGGCAGGTCCGCAAACCCTGCCTGCACCAGTTCATACCATGTGCCCGCCAGCGCCTTTTCGTCGGCCTTGCCTGCACCCGCAACGATCAGCCAGTCCTCCGCACGGGTCATCGCGACGTAAAGCAGGCGGCGATGTTCCGCCGCATCGGCCTTGTCCACCTCCCCACGCGCATCGGCCAGCAGGCACGGCTCCGACCCCTTGCTCATGGTCCATGCGGCGCGGCGACGGCCTGCGACCGATATCTCCGTGATCTTTTCCGGGCGGCTATTGCTCGGCTTTCGCATCGTGTCGGGCAGGATCACGATGGGGGATTCGAGGCCTTTCGCGCCGTGGGCGCTCATCACCCGCACCTCGTCGCGCGCGGTGTCGTTCTGACGCTTGATCTCCGCCTCGCCGCCACCGATCCAGTCGAGGAAGCCGGTCAGTGACGGTGTCTCCGCCGCCTCATAATCCAGCGCCAGCGCCAGCAATTCGTCGATCGGATCATCCGCCTCCGGCCCCAGCCGCGCGATCAGCCTGCGGCGGCCATCGAAGTCGATCAGCACGGATTGAAGGAATTCATGCGGCCGGATGAAATCCGACGCCCTGCGCACGAATTCCATCAGCTTCACATCCTCGGGCCAGCGGGCCGCCTGCGCCCGCAGCCGGGACCAGAGCGTCGCGCCCTTTCGATCATAAGCCAGATCGAACAACCCCTCCTCGCTGACCGACCCGAGCGGTGAGCGGAGCACTGCGGCAAGGCTCAGGTCATCGCGTTCCGTCACCGCGAACCGCATCAATGCCAGCAAGTCCTTTACCGCCAGTTCTTCGGGCAGCGACAGACGATCCACCCCGGCGACTGGCACGCCGTTCTGTTTCAGATAGCGGATCAGCGGTGCCATCATCGGTTTGCGGTTCTGAACCAGCACGATGATGTCGCCCGGCACGATCCGCCGCCCGCCGCCGGGCAGATGGCCGGTCGCGATCAGCACCGCAATCCGGTCCGCCACCGCCTTCGCCAGCCGCAGGCGCGGTTCGCGTTTGCCGGGCAAGTCGACCGCGCTCCACGGTTCCGGCTCCGGGCCGGGCGGGTCCGGCTCCACCAGCGGCCAGATATCGACACGCCCTGCGCGCCGCGTGTGAAACGCCTGATGGACGGGGGACTTGTCATCGGCGGTCAACCCCTCCCCCCGCGTGCCCGCAAAGGTGGCATCCACAGCCGCGAGGATCGCCGGCGCGGATCGGAAGGACGCCTGCAAGGCCGCCTGCCGCAACCCGCCCATCGCCGCGAAATCCTGCGCGAACACATCGCGCATTTCCGCGAATTTGCCGGGCGCCGCCCCCTGAAACCGATAGATCGACTGCTTTTCGTCGCCCACGACAAAGGCTGTGCGGGCGGTATCCCGCGCGCCCTGCCCCGCGCTGAATTCGCGGGCGATGGCGGCGATCACGTCCCACTGGCCGGGCGCGGTATCTTGTGCCTCATCCACCAGGATATGGTCGATCCCACCGTCAAGCCGATAGAGCGCCCATTGCGCCATCTCCGCCGTGGTCAAGAGCGCGCGCGCCTTGCCGACGAGATCATCGAAATCCAGCCGCGATGCCGCCGCCTTCGCCGCCGTGTAGCGGGTAATGAACGCCCCGCCGAACCGCGCCAGCCGCAATGCGCGTTCCGCCGCCACTGCGGCGCGTTCCGCTTCGCTGATCGCCAGCGCCACCTCGGCGAGATGTCGGCAATAGGTTTCCCAATTCGGCTCTGCGGCCTGCGCTGCCTTGCTGGCGGGATTCTTGCGCACCTCGCCTTCCTTGGTCAGCATCGCGGCAACCAGTTCGATCGCCAGGTCCCCCTCGCCGCGCACCGTGGCCTCGGCCAGTGCCTGCGCACGCTTTTGATCGGTCTTCTCTCCCATCACCCATGCCACGCGCATCCGCGCCAGCATGTCCGGGTTGTGCTTGCGAAAGGCGGCGATCCGTCCGGATTCGGGGTCGGGCGGCGCGGGCACGCCGAAGGCTTCGCAGAATTCCGCCTCGTCCACATCCGGCGGGAACAGGGCATGTTGTGAGACGACCGCCTTGGCCAGTTGCTCGATCCCACTCTCGTTCAGGATCGCCGCAATACCCGCGAACGCGCCCGGCACACCGTCCATTTCCGCCGCCGCCATCGCGTCCAGCGTTTCGGCGATCAGCGCCTCCTGTTCCCGCGATTCCATCACCGCGAAATCCGGCGGTGCCCCCGCCTCGAGCGGGAACCGGCGCAGGAGGCTGTCGCAGAACGCATGGATGGTCTGGATTTTCAGGCCGCCCGGCGTCTCCAGCGCCTCGGCGAACAATCGCCGTGCGCGATCCGGCTCCACCGTGCTGGCCTCACCGGCCAGTTCGGTCAGCGCCGCCGCGAGGTCTTCATCCGTCGCCATCGCCCATCCGCCCAGCATCCGAAACAGCCTGTCCTGCATTTCTGCTGCGGCGGCCTTGGTGTAGGTCAGGCACAGGATCTTGCCCGGCGACGCGCCTTCCAGCAGCAGCCGCGCCACGCGTTCGGTCAGAACCCGCGTCTTGCCGGACCCGGCATTCGCCGCCACCCACGCTGATTGGGCCGGGTCCGCCGCGCCGCGCTGCGCCAGCCGTGCGCCATCGGTCATAGCGGTGCCTCCGTCGCCGGGCGGTCATCCCATTCGCCATAGCGCGACAGGTGATCGTAATCGCTGTCATAGGTCATCGCCTCGGGATAGGCGCGGGGCAGATAGGGTTTCGCCTCATCCTCGAAGGCTTCGATCAGCGCCCGCAGATGCAGGGCGGCATCCGGGTCAGGCGCCACCGCCATCGCCT
>CAYGRU010000002.1:0-135789 GCA_964352385.1 uncultured Candidatus Planktophila sp. | reverse complement strand
GGTAGCGGCTGTTGAGCCGGGGCCGGGGCCGGGGCTGGCGCAGGTGTGGCGGCGTCACCGATGGCAGCGCGCGCCAGATCGGCGGACCAGCCGCTGGTGCCCGGCGCAGGTGCGGGGGCAGGCTGTGGGGTCGGTTGCGATGTCGTGGCGGCGGTCTGGTCACCCGGTGCGCCGACCGAAGGGACATAGCCCGACGGCACGCCCGATGGCGGCGGGAAGGCTGACGCGGTCTCCACAGGAGCAGGGGAAGGGGCAGGGACAGCCGCAATCGCGCCCTGATACCTGTCAGCCCGCGCGGGCAGCACCAGTTCATCGCCCTCGGACGGCGTGTATTGCGTCGAAAGGCCGTTATAGCCGGCCAGTTCTGCCCCGCCGAGGCCCACCCGTGCGGCCATCGACGAAACATCATCGCCGCGCCGGGCGCGGATCGTCTCATACCCATCGTAATAGACCACACCGCGCGCATCGGCCTGACCGGAGGGGATCGGGGCAGGCGCGGAGGTCGGCGCGGCGGAGGGCTGCGCCACCGGCGCGGCCTGTGCCGTCGTCGTTGTCGGTGCGTTGCGATAGACGACAGGCGCGGGTTCGCGGCGATCATTGGCGCAGGCCGCGAGAGTCGCGAGCGCAAGTGTTCCAAGGGTGATCCTGATCGAATGCTTCATGTGCAGACCCACTTCCTATTCTCCCACATCGTCGGCAATATCCGGCAATAAAGGCACAAATCGGACCTCGTTCAGTTCCTGATACTCCAGCCCCTGTTCGGTCTTTACGATCTTGATAAGCTGCTGCATTTCATCGGACTGGCCGACCGGCAGCACCATGATCCCACCGATGCGCAACTGGTTCAACAAGGTCGCGGGCGGATCCTCGGCGGCGGCAGTCACGAGGATGCGATCAAACGGGGCCTGTTCCGGCCAGCCAAGCGTGCCGTCACCGGATTTGACGGACACGGTGGAGAGCGCCAGCGCCTCCATCCGCGCGCGTGCCTGTCGGGCGAGCGGGCGATGGCGTTCAATCGCGTAGACCCGCCGCGCGAGATGGGCGAGGATCGCGGACTGATAGCCGGACCCGCAGCCGACCTCCAACACCTTGCAGCGCCGCGTCACCTCCAGCGCCATTGTCATTTGACCGACGACGGAGGGTTGCGAGATGGTCTGACCGCAGGAAATCGGCAGCGGAATGTCCTCGAACGCCCGGTCGCGAAAGGCGCGGTCGAGGAAGAATTCGCGCGGCGTCCGCTCCATCGCGTCCAGCACCGCACGGTCGGTCACGCCATTGGAGCGGAGCGCAAAGACGAGGCGCATCATGCCCTCCGTCCGCTCTGCCTCGGTCAATGTCATTGCGCCGCCTCAAGTGTGGCGCGCGCATCGGCGAGGATTTCATAATCGGTCAGGTCCGGGCGCATCGGGGTCACGGTGGTCCAGCCATCGCGGCACAGCGCGGCGTCGCTTCCGGGCGTTGCCGCCTGATTGCCCCCGGCATGGGACAACCAGAGGTAATCGCGCTTGTTCGGCGATGCTGCGGGTTCCACCTGAAACGCGCCGCCGATCCGCCGCCCTTGCGCGGCAAGGCACATACCCTTCATCAGGTCAGCGCGCTTTGCCGGGAAATTCACGTTGTAGAACAGATCGCTGCGCCACGGCAGGGTGAGCACACGGCGCACGATATCGGCCCCGGTCAGGCGCGCGGGCGCGAACGGGTCATTCTGCGGCGCATCGGGGTGGTCAGCGTAATACTGGCTCATCGAAATTGCGCGGATGCCTTGCAGCGCTGCCTCTTTCGCACCGGCGACTGTGCCGGAATAGACCGCATCCTCGGCAACATTGTGCCCCCGATTCACGCCTGACAGCACCAGATCGGGGCGGTCCGGCATGATCCGGCAGATCGCCGCAATCGCGCAATCGGCGGGGTTGCCGGAGATGTGAAACCGGCGCGGGCCAAGCTGCGTCACGCGCATCGGATCAATGTAGGAAATGCAGTGGGAGGCACCTGAACGCTCCGTCTCCGGCGCGACGACCCAGATCTCGCCTTCGGGGCCTGCAACCTCGGCGGCGATCGCCTCTGCCACGGCCAGACCGGGGCCGTTGATCCCGTCATCGTTCACTATCAGAATGCGCATTCTACCCGCCCGTATCAGCCACAGGCGACACATAAAGCGAGGGGCACCCCGCGTCTACCGCGAAGCGCCCCGTTTCATGCCCTGCGAAGATCGCTGACGCAGTGTCAGGCGAAGGCGGGCGACAGGGTGGTCTTCCACAGCTCCACATCGTCGCTGTCCATCAGGCGCACGGTCATCTCGCCTGATGCACCCTCGATATCGACCTTGCCGAAGAACTGATAGCCATCGGAGGGCGGCAGGTTGACGCCCTGTTCCTTGGTCGGATGCTTGGCAAAGCGGACTTCGGGGCCGAATGTGTTGTCGTAATCGTTCGGGCCGAAGGTACCGGCATGGAGCGGGCCGGAGACGAATTCCCAGAACGGGTTGAAATCCTGAAACTGTGCCCGGTCGGGGCTGTAGTGATGCGCCGCCGTGTAGTGCACATCGGCTGTCAGCCAGACCACGTTGTTGATCGCCGCGACCTTCATGAATTGCAGCAGGTCGGCGATGTCCTTTTCACGGCCCAGCACCGGGCCATCGCCATTCGCCATGTTTTCGAAATTGTCGCCATCGCGCACGATCATCCCGATGGGCATGTCGGATGCCATGACCTTCCATGTTGCGGTGGAATTCGCCAGTTCCCGCTTCACCCAGGTCATCTGTTCGGTGCCGAGAAAGCTGTCGCCGTCCGGCTGCACATTCGTGCTGTTGCTGCCGCGATAGGTGCGCATGTCGAGGAAGAAGATATCGAGATGCGGGCCATAGGCGACCTTGCGGTAGACCCGGTTCGGCTCCGCCGCCGAGGTGCGGAGCGGGTTCATTTCGTGGAAGGCGCGCGCCGCATTGGCGGCGAGGATGTTCACATCTTTCACGGTATACCGGTCATCCGCCAGAATCTCGCCCGGATACCAGTTGTTCGTCACCTCGTGGTCGTCCCACTGGCTCAGCATCGGCACGGCGGCGTTGAAGGCCCGCACATTGGCATCCATCATGTTGTAGAGGTAGTTGTGGCGGAATTCGTGCAGGGTTTCCGCGACCTTGGATTTTTCCTCGGTCATCACGTTCTTCCAGACCTCGCCATTCGGCATGGCCTTTTCCGCCTCGAGCGGGCCGTCGGCATAGATCGTGTCGCCGGAATGGATGAAGAAATCGGGGCGGTGGCCCAGCATTGTTGCATAGGTCTTCATCCCGCCCCGGCTTTCGTCGATGCCCCAGCCCTGACCGGCGGTGTCGCCGGACCAGACGAAGGATACATCGCGGGCCGAGGTCGGCGCGGTGCGGAAATGGCCGATGACGGGGGCAGACACGGCATTTGCATCGGCAAGGTCGATCATCTCGACCCGATAGAAGATGTCCTGATCGGCGGGCAGTCCGGTCAGCACCATCTTGCCGCTGTGATCGGTGGCGGAGGTCAGGCCAAGGCCCGGCACCTTGTGCGCCATTGTGAAGGTTTCGGTCGTGGACCATTCGACCATCATTTGCGACGGCTTGTCGGCGCGGGCCCAGATGACGGCGCCATCATGGGCGACATCGCCGGTCTGAACGCCGTGGGTGATCGCGGGGCGCGAGGCGCTGCCACGGGCATAGAAGGGCAGGGCAAGCCCGGCTGCGGCGGATGTAAGCAGAAGCTGGCGGCGGGAAAGACGCGAAGTCATCATCGGTGAACCCTCTGGCTGGTGGAAGCGGAAGGGCAGATTGTGCGCCATTCGTGACAGGGGGGTGTGATCCCTGAATCGATGGTGTGAATGATTTTTGTCAGTCCTGTTCGGGCTGCGGCAACGGGGCAAGGCGGGCGGTGAATGATGCGGCCTCCCGCTCGCCTAGGCGCGGAACCATTGCGCGGGCGGTATAAGCCCCGTGGATCAGACCTTGCGCGTCATAGAACATCCAGTCGGCGACGGCATCGAGCCGCAGATGATGCACCTCGCCCTTGGTGAGGGACGATTTCACCGGCTGGTTGACTACGAGACAGGCCAGATCGGCGCTGTCGGACGGGCGGCAGGCATCCATCCACAGCAGTTCCATCGTGCCATCCGCCGTTTCGACCGCGACCTTCAACGCCTGTCCGGTGACCCCCTCCTGCGCCGCCGCGCCAAAGAAATAGGGCAGGGAGGTGCGGGCCGCCTCGATCGCCGCCAGCATGTCCGCATCATCGGGTGGGAAGTCGAACGAGGGGGGCGGGCTGGCGGTTTCCTGTGCCAGCGTCGGCACCGCAATCAGCGCCGCGAGGCTGGCGGCGATCAGCGCGGCGCGGATCATGACAACGACCCGTCCGGGGCGATCCGGGCGGCATCCTTCATGTATCGGCGCAGCACGCCGGGAATGGTGATGCCGCCATCCGCGTCCTGATAGGTTTCCATGACCGCGATCAGCGCCCGCCCAACCGCGAGGCCGGAGCCGTTGAGCGTGTGCACGAATTCCGGCTTGTCCTCGCCGCGCCGAAACCGCGCGTTCATCCGGCGGGCCTGAAAGTCGCCGCAGGTGGAACAGGATGAAATCTCGCGATAGGTGTTCTGTCCGGGCAGCCAGACCTCGATGTCATAGGTCTTTTGCGACCCGAACCCCATGTCGCCGGTGCAGAGAATGACTGTGCGATAGGGAATTTCCAGTGCTTCGAGGATCCCCTCGGCGCAACCGCGCATCCGCTCCAGCTCCGCATCGCTGTCTTCGGGGCGGGTGATCGAAACCATCTCGACCTTTTCGAACTGGTGCTGGCGGAGCATGCCCGCCGTATCGCGCCCGGCGCTGCCCGCCTCAGACCGGAAGCATTGCGTATGCGCGACCATGCGTTTTGGCAGGGCGGTTTCGGGCAGGATTTCGCCCGCAACGGTGTTGGTCAGCGTCACCTCGGCGGTCGGGATCAACCACCAGCCATTGGTGGTGCGATAGCTGTCCTCGGCGAATTTCGGCAACTGCCCGGTGCCCAGCATCGCCTCGTCGCGGACCAGAACCGGTGTCCAGGTTTCGGTCAGGCCGTTCTGGTCGACATGGGTGTCGAGCATGAACTGCGCCAGCGCGCGGTGCAGACGGATCAGCGCGCCGCTGAGGACCATGAACCGGCTGCCGGACAGTTTGGCGGCGGTTTCGAAATCCATCAGCCCCATCGCCTCACCGATCTGGTAATGCTCTTTGGGGGCAAAGGCATAGGTTCCGGGGGTGCCCCAGCGCTTGACCTCGACATTGTCGGCTTCGTCCTTGCCGTCGGGCACATCGGCGCGGGGAAGGTTGTCGATTTCCATCAGCGCGGCGGTCAGCCGGTCATCCTCGGCTTTCGCTTCGTCTTCCAGCCGCGCGATCTCGTCCTTCTTGGCGGCGACAAGGGCGCGGAGGCGCTCGAACTCCGCTTCGTCGCCCGATGCCTTGGCCTTGCCGACATCCTTCGAGGCGGCGTTGCGGGCGGCGAGCGCCTCCTCGGCGGCGGTGATCCGGGCGCGGCGGGCAGCGTCGATGGCGAGCAGGGATGCAGCGACCGGCGCTTTACCCCGGCGGGCAAGGGCGGCGTCGAACGCATCGGGATTGTCGCGGATCAGGCGGATATCATGCATGGCGGCGGACCTTCGAAATTCGGATGCGCGGTTTATGCAACAGCAGGGCGCGAAGGGCTAGGGGTGTTCAGCGCGGGTGGAATGTCCGCACCGCGACGAAATGCGGACAATACGGGTGTTGCAAATGCGCCGGGCGCGCCCACTTGCATCAAACCCGCCCCCGGCTATAGTCCGCGCGAAATTCGAGACCTTAAAGGACGACCCATGTTCGCTACTCCTGCCTATGCCCAGTCCGTCGGTGGTGCTGGGGGTGATATGTTCACCTCTTTCATTCCGCTGATCTTGATCTTTGTGATCTTCTATTTCTTCCTGATCCGTCCGCAGCAGAAAAAAGCCAAGGAACACAAGGCGTTGATCGAGAACTTGCGGCGTGGCGATCAGGTGCTGACGCAGGGTGGCATCTTTGGCAAGGTGACGCGCGTGAAAGATGGCGACGAGGAAATCGAGGTTGAAGTGGCACCGAACGTGAAGATCCGTGTTCTGCGCTCCGCCGTTGGCAGCGTCATCTCGAAGACGGAGCCTGCGGAAGGCTGATCTCGTTTCAAGGGGGCCTCAGTGCTCTATTTCTCGATCTGGAAAAAGACGCTGGTCATTGGCGTCTGTCTGCTCGGCATCGTTTTCGCGATGCCGAATGCCTTTTATGACGTTGCCGATACGGCTGCGCAGGCGCGCAAGGCCATTGCCAAACTGACCGATGATGGCCGGCCGGTTTCGGACGACGTGCGTGCAGAGGCCGAAAGCTGGCCGAGCTTTCTGCCCGCCAGTGTGATCAACCTCGGTCTCGACCTGCGCGGCGGTGCGCATCTGCTGGTCGAGGTGAATATCGAGGATGTGGTGGCGGAACGGCTCCAGTCGATCCGCGCCGATGCGCGCGAGGCGATGCGGGCCAATGGCGTTCGCCGCTATACCGACCTGACGGCGACCGACACCGAAGTTTCCGTCCGCATCACCGATGCCGCCGACCTTCCAGCGGCTGCGGAGGCCCTGCGCGGGCTGGCGCAATCGGTCGGTGATCTTGCGCTCGGCACCGCCGGGCCGGACCTGATCGTCGTGGAACGACCGGATCAGCGATTGGTCGTTTCCATGAGCGAGGCCGCGCTCGCCTCGGTCGGTGACCGGACAATGGCGCAAAGCCTTGAAATCGTTCGCCGCCGCATCGACGAGGCCGGCACGCGCGAGCCGACCATTCAGCGGCAGGGCGAGCGGCGCATCCTGATCCAGGTGCCCGGCGTCGGATCAGCGGAGGAGCTGATTTCGTTGATCGGGCAGACTGCGAAGCTGAGCTTTCATCTGGTCGACAGCACGACGAGCAACCTGACCCGTGCGCCGGGGCCTGGCAAGATCATCTATCCCGATGTCGATGGCAGCGGAATCGGCTATATCGTTGACCGGCGGGCGCTGGTGGCGGGCGACAGCCTCGACGATGCGCAGACCGGGTTCGACCAGCAGACCGGCGAGCCGGTGGTGAATTTCCGGTTCGATACATCGGGCGCACGCAAATTCGGCAAGGCGACGAGCGAGAATGTCGGACGGCCCTTCGCTGTGGTGCTGGACGGCAAGGTCATCACGGCCCCGACCATCCGCGAGCCGATCCTCGGCGGATCGGGGCAGATTTCAGGGCAATTCACCGTTGAAAGTGCGCAGGAATTGTCGATCCTGCTGCGCGCCGGTGCCTTGCCTGCCTCCATCGACATTCTGGAACAGCGCACGGTGGGGCCGGGTCTTGGTGCCGACAGCGTCGCGGCGGGTGAGATCGCGGTCGTCGTCGCCTTCGCGCTCGTGCTCGTGTTCATGTTCCTCAGCTATGGCATGTTCGGGTTGTTCGCGAATTTGGCGCTGATCATCAATGTCGCGCTGATCATGGCGGTATTATCGGTGATCGGTGCCACGCTGACCCTGCCGGGCATCGCCGGGATCGTGCTGACCATCGGGATGGCGGTTGACGCCAATGTCCTGATTTTCGAGCGGATCCGCGAAGAGTTGAAGAGCGCCAAGGGCGTCGCGCGCGCCATCGAACTTGGCTATGAAAAGGCGTTCTCGTCGATCGTTGACGCCAATATCACCACGCTGATCGCAGCGATCATCATGTTTGCCGTCGGGTCCGGCCCGGTGCGGGGCTTTTCGGTCACGCTCGGCGTCGGGATCGTCACCTCGGTCTTCACGGCCGTGCTGGTGACGCGGCTGATCGTGGTGCTCTGGTATGAACGCGCGCGCCCCAAGACGCTGACCCTCTGAAGGAGGACGAGACATGCGCCTGAAACTTGTGCCTTCGGAAACCAGCATAAACTTCATGGGGTTCTGGAAGGCCGCTGTCGGTCTTTCGATTGCGGCATTGCTTGCGTCGGTTGTCATCTTCTTCACGATGGGGCTGAATTTCGGGATCGACTTTCGCGGCGGCACCACCATCGAGGTGCGGACCGAAGGCCCGGCGGATATCAGCCAGATCCGGGCGATCACCGGCGGGCTTGGGCTTGGCGATGTGTCGGTGCAGGAATTCGGCCAACCCAATGACGTGCTGATCCAGATCGAGGAACAGCAAGGCGACGGCAACGCCATGATGGACGCGGTGGCGAATGTCCGCGACAGCCTGCAAGCGCAGATTCCGGGGCTGGAGGTGCGCCGGATTGAGGTAGTCGGGCCGAAGGTGTCCGGCGAACTGGTTCAGGCCGGGGTCTTGGCGGTCAGCCTCGCGATCCTGTCCGTGCTGGTCTATGTCTGGCTGCGGTTCGAATGGCAATTCGCCG
The DNA here is from genome assembly GCA_964352385.1 of uncultured Candidatus Planktophila sp. Classification (GTDB taxonomy): domain Bacteria; phylum Pseudomonadota; class Alphaproteobacteria; order Rhodobacterales; family Rhodobacteraceae; genus Pikeienuella. The sequence goes on along the minus strand of CAYGRU010000002.1, from coordinate 127,402 downwards.
TCGGCGCGGTGATGTCGCTGGTGCATGACGTGCTGCTGACCATCGGGATATTCTCGCTCATCCAGCTTGAATTCAACCTGTCGATCATTGCGGCGCTGTTGACCATCGTGGGATATTCGCTGAACGACACGGTGATCGTGTTCGACCGGGTGCGGGAAAACCTGCGCCGATACAAGTCGATGGACATGAAGGAATTGCTGAACCTGTCGATCAACGAAACGCTCAGCCGCACGACGATGACATCCTTCACCACCTTGCTGGCGCTGTTCGCGCTGTATTTCCTTGGCGGCGAGGTCGTGCGCGGGTTCACCTTCGGGATGATCTGGGGGATTTTCGTTGGGACCTATTCCTCGGTATTCGTGGCGTCGCTGTTTCTGATCTATCTCGGCGTCAAGCGGGACTGGTCGAAGCCCGACCCGGACGGCACGGCGGGGGTGCAGTTCGGTTCCCCCGATGCGCCGTGACGGCGCGCGGCCATGCGGATGTCTGAAATCGGATACGAGGGTCTGCCGCCAATCGACAGCTATGGCGGCGGAGGGTTTCGCATCGCCGATGAATTTCTGCCTGGTGATTTGATCCTGCTTCCAACCGGCGGCGTTGCCGCGTGGGATGGCTCCAGCCTCGACATCGCAGCCTTTGCAGCGACGCTGGAGGAAGCGGGCGGGATCGACGTTCTGCTGGTGGGAATGGGCGCGGAAATCGCGATGCTGCCGCCCGCGACCCGCGCTGCGCTGGAGGGGGCGGGGATCGGCGTCGAGGTCATGTCGACGCCTTCCGCCTGCCGCACCTATAATGTTCTGCTGGCGGAGGGTCGCCGGGTCGCGGTGGCGTTGTGCGCGGTCTGAGGCGCCGCTGATCCGGAACCGGAACGCACCCGGCTGCGTTCGTTGATTATGACGCGCCCCTGCAAACAGGGGGTGTCACGTGGCGAAACCCGGACTATATGTTTCACCAGACGGAAACCGCTGACAAAGAGGGCTTATCAATGGCTTTTGAACTTCCCGATCTTCCCTATGCACATGATGCGCTGGCCGCTGGCGGCATGTCTAAGGAGACGTTGGAATACCACCACGACCTGCATCACAAGGCCTATGCCGACAATGGCGCGAAGCTGCTCGCCGGGTCTGGCCACGAAGGCAAGTCGCTGGAAGACATCGTGACGGCCACCTATCAGGCAGGTGCGGTTGCACAGTCCGGCCTGTTCAACAATGCCTCGCAGATGTGGAACCACAACGAATTCTGGACCATGATGGGGCCATCTGGCCGCGCCATGCCGTCCGAGCTTGAAGCCCGCATCAAGGATGCGTTCGGCTCCGTCGATCAGTTCAAGGCCGATTTCGGGGCTGCGGGCGCGGGCCAGTTCGGTTCCGGCTGGTGCTGGCTGGTCAAGGAAGGCGATGCGCTGAAGATCACCAAGACCGAGAACGGCGTGAACCCGCTGTGCTTTGGCCAGACCGCATTGCTGGGCTGCGATGTGTGGGAGCATTCCTATTACATCGACTTCCGCAACAAGCGCCCGGCCTATCTGTCCAATTTCCTCGACAAGCTGGTGAATTGGGAAAATGTGGCGGAGCGGCTGGCGAAGGCTGGCGGCTGATCCCTTTCAGGGCTGCGATGAACTGGGCCCCCCCGCTATGCGGGGGGCCTTTTTCATGGGCGGTCGCCAGAGACACTCAAAGTGCGTCGAGGAGGCTTTCCACGCTGTCATGCGGGGTGAGAAAGTCGAGGAATGACGGGCTGGCGAAGCCATTGGTCACGCAATTCGACAACAGCGCCAGAAGCGGATCCCAATAGCCGTTGAGGTTCAGCAGATGCGCAGGCTTTTCATGCAGGCCAAGCTGCCGCCATGTGAGCAATTCGATCAACTCGTCCAGCGTGCCGGGGCCGCCGGGCAAGGCGATGAAGGCGTCGCTGCGGTCGAACATGATCATCTTGCGTTCGTGCATGGTGGCGACCTCGATCAATTCGGTCAGGTCGTGCTTGCCGACCTCGCGCGCCACAAGGTGATGCGGAATGACGCCGATCACCGGGGCGCCGCCACCAAGCGCGGCGCGGGCGACCCGCCCCATCAGGCCAACATCCCCCGCGCCGTAGACAAGGCCCATGCCGCGCGCAGCGATCCCCGCGCCAGTCGCCTCGGCAGCGGCAGCGAAATCGGGGTGATTGCCGTCGCGCGATCCACAGTAGACACATATATGTTTCATTCGCCCTGCCTCTGGTATCCGCTGTGGATGGGGAATCATGTGCCACTCTCACCTCGGAGAGTCGACTCCGCCAGCCATGCGCGGCATGTTCCGGCAGGGTGAAAACGGGGATTGCTGTGATGTCGTCAAAGCGTAAAGCGGTGGTTGTGGTCGGGGCCGTTCTGATGGGCCTGATTGCCTATCTGTTCCTGTCACCTGATCCGATGGCACCGGTGGAGCGTGCCGAGGCCCCTTCGACCGAGGCTGTCGAGGTGGCAACGCCGACCGGCGAGACCGTCGTGGAAGCAACGACTGATGCGCCTGCCGCAAGCGAGACCGCCGAAGCAGCGGAGCCTGACAGCACTGCCGCCGCTGAAGCCGATGCCGTAGCTGAACCGGAGGCGGCCGCGCCGCAACCTGTGCTCGACGTCGTGCGGATCGAAAAGGATGGCTCCGGCGTAGTGGCGGGGCGCGCGGCACCCGGCGCGTCGGTGGAGGTCGTGGTCGATGGGACAGCGGTGGCGACGGCCAAGGCTGGGTCTGACGGGGCGTTCGTCGCGCTGATCGAAACCGTCCCCATGGCGGAGGCGCAGGAGATCGTCGCAAGCGTTGTCCCGGAAGCGGACGAGCCGCGTTTCGCATCGGCCCCGGTGTTCATCCTCGGGCAGAGCGAAGACGAGGCACCGGTCATCATCGAGCCGTCGGATGACGGTGTCAGACTGGTTCAACCGCCCGTGCGTCTGGTGGAGGCGGGAGTCACGCTGGACACGATCAGCTATGACGAGGCGGGACATGTGAATTTCGCAGGGCGGACCGCTGCCGGATCGATTGTGCGGTTGTATCTCGACACACGGGCGATTGCCGAAAGCGCGGCGCAAGACGATGGATCGTGGCAGACCCGCGTCAATGACGAGATCGCGCCGGGACTATACGAATTGAGGATTGACCAGATTGGCGCGGATGGCAGCGTGCTATCGCGCATAGCGACACCGTTCAAACGCGAGGCGATCACCGAGGACGGATTGGCGGAGGGGAGCCTGACCGTCCAGAAGGGTGACAGCTTGTGGCGCATCGCCGAGGCGCGCTATGGTTCAGGCGTGCGTTATACGCTGATTTTCGGGGCTAACCGCGATACAATCCGCAATCCCGATCTGATCTTTCCGGGGCAGATATTCACCGTTCCGGACCCGGAAACGGTGACGCGGTGATGCGCAGCTTCGAGGCAGGCAAGGCCTGTCGGGACGACAGAAACAGGCAGGACAATTCATGCGGGATATGAGCAGCCGCGGTCATACGGGCGGCAAGATCGAATGGTCGGTCATTCGCCGTGTCGCCCCCTACCTGTGGCCGAAGGACGACCGCAATGCCCGGTCGCGGGTCGTCTGGGCGATGGTGTTCCTCGGGTTTGCCAAGGTCGCAACCGTTCTGACGCCGGTCGGATACATGTATGCGGTGGATGCGCTGGCCAAGGATGCCGCGCCTGCCACGATCTGGATCATGACGCCGGTCGCGCTGGTCATCGTCTATGGTCTGGCGCGCATATCGTCCATCGGGTTCGCGCAGCTTCGGGACGGGGTATTCGCGGCGGTCGCGCAGCGCGGCTTGCGCCGACTGGCGCTGTCGACGTTCCGCCATGTGCATGCGCTTTCGCTCAGCTATCACATCACGCGCAAGACCGGCGGGCTGAGCCGGATCATCGAGCGCGGCGTGAAGGGGGTGGAATTTCTGCTCCGCTTCCTGCTGTTTTCCATCGGGCCGTTGATCCTTGAATTGATGATGGTCGCCGCGATCTTCTTCTTTGCGTTCTCCGGCTGGTTCTTTGTCGTCATCGTGGTGACCATCGCGCTTTATGTCTGGTTCACCTTTGCGGTGTCGGAAATGCGGGTGAAGATCCGCATCCGGATGAACGAGCGTGATACTGACGCGAACCAGAAGGCCATCGACAGCCTGCTGAATTTCGAAACCGTGAAGTATTTCGCAGCGGAAGAACGCGAGGCGCGGCGCTATGACAGTTCGATGGAAGGGTATGCCGATGCGGCGGTCAAAACCTCCATCTCGCTGGCGTGGCTGAATTTCGGGCAGACGGTCATCATCAGTCTGGGTCTGGTCATCGTGATGGTCATGGCGGCCATCGGCGTTCAGAACGGCACGATGAGCGTCGGTCAGTTCGTGGCGGTCAATGCCTACATGATCCAGTTGACGATGCCGCTGAACTTCCTCGGCACGGTCTATCGCGAAATCCGGCAGAGCCTTGTGGATATGGGCGATCTCTTTCATCTGCTCGACCGTCCCGCCGACGTGGTGGACCGGCCCGGTGCGGTGCCCCTGACGCCGGGCGTGGGCGAGGTGCGGTTCAATGCTGTCCAGTTCGGCTACGACGCGAAGCGGGGCATCCTGAAGGGCGTCGATCTCACCATTCCCGGCGGCAAGACGCTGGCGGTGGTGGGGCCGACGGGATCAGGCAAATCGACCCTGTCGCGGCTTTTGTTCCGGTTTTACGACGTGGATGAAGGTGCGGTTCTGATCGACGGGCAGGATGTGCGGGATGTGACGCAGGTCAGCCTGCGTGCGGCCATCGGCGTGGTGCCGCAGGATACGGTGCTGTTCAACGATACGATCCGATACAACATCGCCTATGGCCGCGACGACGCGACGGAGGAAGAGATTTTCGAGGCTGCGCGATCCGCCCAGATCCACGATTTCATCCAGACCCTGCCCGACGGATACGAGACGATGGTGGGGGAGCGCGGGCTGAAGCTGTCAGGCGGCGAAAAGCAGCGGGTGGCGATTGCCCGGACCATCCTGAAGAATCCGCCGATCCTGATTCTGGACGAGGCGACATCCGCGCTCGACACCCATACGGAACATGAAATTCAGGAAAGCCTGCGGCGGCTTGGCGCGAACCGGACGGTGCTGACCATCGCGCATCGGCTGTCGACCGTGGTCGATGCGGACGAGATCATCGTGCTGGATGCCGGGCAGATCGTGGAGCGGGGCAGCCATACCGCCTTGCTCAACAAGGGGGGGGCCTATGCCTCGATGTGGCGTCGCCAGGAAGCGGATGAGGAAGCCGTAGCGGCGGAGTAGCAGCCACGCGCGCCGCAGTAATTTCGCTCAGGCCCTTTCGCGGCGGTGTTATTCCGCCGCGAAAGGCCGTTGCACCGGCGACAATTTCGGCGCTGCGACGGCGGGTTCCTCCGGCATGTCGAAATGCTGCGTCCAGTCGATTTCCGGTGCCTCGGCCCTGCGCATGGCAGCACGGCGCGCGACCCGTTTGCAGAATTCCGGATAGCCCGCATCACTGCCGAACAAATTGAACAACATATGGTGAACCGGGCCATAGCGGCTGAACAGACCCTCGGAAATCCAGACCCGGATCGCGAGCGCCGCCGGGGTGACGAGAAGGGTGAGGAAAGTCGAAATGCCGAGGCCGAACACGACGGCGGTCGCGAGCTGCGCCCACCACAGCGCGGTCGGTGTGCCGACCAGCAGAATGTCGGTAAAGAACAGCGACCATCCGGCGGCGGTGAACAGGCCCGCCGCAAACAATTCGCCGAAGGCGCCGAAATTCAGCGATGCGGCGAACATCATCGGCGCAAGACCGGCCATCGTCGTGAATGTGGTCAGCAGAACCGGGCGAATGCGCTGTTCGGCGGTGCGGATGATCGCCTCGATCCGGGGGAGTTGTCGGCTGAATTCCTGATAGGTGTCGATCAGCACGATGTTGTTGTTCACCACGATCCCGGCCAGCGCGACGATGCCTGTGCCGGTCATGATGATGGAGAATGTCTGCCCCATCACCATCATCCCGATCAGAACACCGGCAACCGACAAGATGACCGCAGTCAACACCAGCACCGAATTGTAGAGCGAATTGAACTGCGCAAGCAGGATCGCGAACATCAACCCAAGCGCGGCCATCATTGCGCTGGCGAGGAACGCCTGACTTTCGGCCTGTTCTTCCTGATCGCCGTTGAAGACAAAGGTGACACCGGCGGGGAGGGGGTTTTCCTCCAGCCACGCCGCCAGTTCCGCGATCTTTTCGTTGGCATTGACGCCGGTGCCCACATCGGCGCGCACGTCGATGAAGCGGACTGTGTCAACGCGGTTGATTTCACCCAGACTTGGCACCGGTTCAATGTCGATGAAATTCGACAAGGGGACAAGGCCCATGCCGGTGCGCAGCTTTAATTGCTCCAAGGTCGCGAGCAGGCGATCCTGTTCGGGGAAGCGGACGCGGATATCAAGTTCGCTGTCGCTGTCATCGGGGCGGATCGTGCTCAGCTTGGCGCCACGGGTGACAAGCTGGACCAGCGTGCCGATGGTCGTGATGTCGGCCCCGAAGCGCCCGGCCATTTCGCGATCCACGTTGATCTGCCAGTCGATGCCGGGCAGGGGGCGGGTGTCGTCGATGTTGATGAGGCCATCCATCGACTCAAACTTGGCGCGCACGCCCTCTGTCGTCTCCAGCAGGCGGTCCCAGTTCTGGGTCATGAGGCGCACCTGAACCGGCTTGCCCTGCTGCGGGCCATCCTTCTGAACGGCAATTTCCGCAATGAGGCCGGGCACCTGCGACACGCGTTCGCCGATTTCGATGATGATCTCGTCGCCGGACCTGCGGGTGCCCCAGGGCTTCAGCTCCAGTTGCACCTGACCGATGGCATCGTTCGGCCCCTCGCCGCCCTGATTTTCGAGACCGCCGGCACCGGCGAATGCAAAGACGGATTCGACGCCATCGACATCGAGAACTTCATTCTCGACCATGCTGACGAGGCGATCCTGTTCCTGCACGGAAAGATTGCCGCGCGCGCGGACATAGATGATCGCACGCTCCGGTTCCGTCTTGACGAAGAATTCGACGCCCTTGTTGTTTTCGGAAAAGATGCCGATCGTCAGGAACATCACGCCGACCGCTGTTGCGATGGCGACAAAGGGCATGACCGGGTTGCCGACGATGGCCTTGACGACGCGGCCAAACCCCGTGCGCCGATAGCCGACCTCAAGCTTTTCCTGCTTCGGTGTGCGTCGCAGACCGATTGATGCGAGGATATGGGCGGCGAGCCGACCGATTACCGCGAAAACGACGGCGAGAATCGCACCGATCACCGGCAGGAAGATCAATGCGACGACCAGCGAAGCGGACAGCACGAAAATCAGGGTGATTGGAAGCTGACCCATGAACTGGCCGGGAATGCCGGGCCAGAAGATCATCGGCAGAAACGCGCAGAGGGTGGTCGCGGTTGACGAGACGATCGGCCAGAACATCCGCTTGGCTGCCTCGCCATAAGCCGTGTTTGGTGACGCGCCCTCGCTCAGCCGCCTGTCGGCATATTCGGCGACGACGATGGCCCCATCGACCAGCATCCCGACCGCGAGGATCAGGCCGAACATCACCATGTTGTTCACGGTCATGCCGAACGCGGCGAGCAGGGCGAAGGACAACAGGAACGAACAGGGGATGGCGATGCCGACCAGCATCGAGGACCTGAGGCCGAGCGTGACGATCACAACCGCCATGACCAGCAGAACGGCGGTCAGGACCGACCCCTCCAACTGATCGACCATGTCGAGAACGCGCGTGCTCTCGTCCATCGACATGGAAACTTTGACGGTGGATCGCAGGGTTTCGGGCCATGTGGCCTCCACCGCCTTCACCTTGTCGCGGACCAGTGCCACGGTGTCGATGATGTTTTCGCCAATCCGCTTCTTGACCTGAAGCGCCACGGTTTTTTCGTTGTTGAAGCGCGCGGTGCCGGTTTCATCCTCGAAGGTTCGCCGGATCGTCGCGATATCGCCCAGCGTGACCATCCGGTCGCCGGACAGTCGGACGGGCAGCTTGTAGATGTCGTCGGCGTTTTCGAAATTGCCGGGCAGTTTGACGGCGAAGGCGCCACTGCCGCTTTCCACCGAACCGGCGGCGACCAGCGCGTTGTTGGCGGAAACGATCTGCAACAGTTCCTGCGCCGTGACGTTGTAGGCCTCCATCTTCAAGGGGTCGATCAGCACCTCGACCATTTCATCGCGGTGGCCCGCAAGCGCGGCTTCCAGAACCGGCGACAGCCCTTCAATTTCGCGCTGAAGGTCCTTGGCAACGCGCAGCAATGTCCGTTCTGGCACATCGCCGGAGAGGGAGACGACGAGGATCGGGAAGGCGGAAAGATTGACCTCGTTCACCGAAATCGCCTCGACCTCGTCCGGCATTTCGGCCTCGGCCTTGTCCACCTTTTCGCGAACGTCGGCGATGGTGGCGGACTTGTCCCAGCCAAAGTCGAATTCCAGCAACACACCCGCGTGATTCTCGGATGCGAAGGCGGTCATCTTTTCCAGACCTGTCAGGCCGCGAAGCTCCGTCTCCAGGGGTTTGACAAGCAGCCTTTCGCTGTCCTCGGCGGAAATGCCGGGCAGGGGAGCGGAAACATAGAGGATCGGGATCGTGATGTCCGGGCTGCCCTCTTTCGGCAGGCTGAGATACGCGACGGTGCCCGCGGTAACGGACAGGATGACCATCGCGAGGATCATTCTGCCGTGCTCAACCGCCCAAGTGACGAGGCCTGTCATCTGTCCGTTCCCTAACCTTGCGAAACCCTACTGCATCCTTGTCGGATCAATGTAGGATACATTCAACTTCTGGCCATCAATCACGAATTCCTGTCCGACGATGATCACGTCGGCGGCGTCCGGCAGGCCCGCGATCCAGACGCCATCGGGGGCATCGCGCAGAATTTCGACCGGGATGAACTTTGCGATGCCATCGTCATTGATCCGAACGCCGAGCACACCCTCATTGTCAAGTGTCAGGGCTGTCTGGGGGAGGAGATGCGCAGGCTCGCCTTCCAGCGATACGTCGATCTCAACCGTCATGCCGTCACGGATCGAAAGGTCTTCGTTGGCGGTTTCGGCCTCGATCAGATAGGTCCGCGTATCGCGGTCGGCGGATCGCGAAACGAAACTGATTTCGCCGGTAACGGACTGACCGGTTATCAGGCGACCTTTGACGGGCGCCCCCACATGCAGCTTGTCGACGGATTTTTCCGGCGCGAAGGCGACCATCTTGATCGGGTCAAGCGCGATCAGCGTGGCGCAGAGCGTGCCCTTTTGCAGGAAAGACCCCAATTCGGCGGTGTCGGTTTCGAGGAGGCCGCTGAACGGGGCGAGAATCTTCAGCCGGTCGATCCCGATTTCCGCGCGCAGCACCATTGCCTTGGCCTGCTCCAACGCCGCGCTGCGGGTATTGGTCGTTGTTGTGGACGCGAAACCCTTCTTGGAAAGCTGATCTGCGGCATCGAAGTTCAGCTCGGCCTCCTTGAGCCGCGCCCGCGCTTCCGCCAGTTCGGCGGCGCGGTCACCCTCGGACACTTCGCAAAGAATATCGCCCTTTTCCACGCGCGCGCCCTTGCGGAGCGGCGGAGAGGAGATCAGGCCCTCGATCTCCGACCGGATTTCCACCCGGCGGTCAGCCTCTGTGCGGCCCCGAAGGACCAGCGTATCTGCATAAATCTCAGCCTTGGATGCCAGCGCGACGACTGCGGCAAGGTTTGACCCTTCCTCCGGGGGCGGCGAGGCATCCTGTTGTGCCACGACCTGACCAACAGGAAAAAGGATCATGCAGCCAGCCAGAAGGGTGGATGCAGCAAGTATGCCAGAGATGCGTTTGGTCTTCATGGGGTCCGTCCGAATTCAAGATGCGAAGCAATCATTGTGCAGTGCAATGCCAGTTTAGAGATAGGGTGCCCAGAAACCGATGCAACGGGTCGTCGCATTACCGTTGCGTAAAGGCCGGTTTTCGCGCAAGGGGTCTGGGCAACGGGCTTTGCGTTTTGTAACGTCTGCGGAAAATGCCGAAAGCGCTCTCAGCGCCGGTTTCGGATGGAATATCGGAGAGAACGCAGTGAGTGACAGCGACAGTTTCATCAACGAGGTCAGCGAGGAAGTCCGTCGCGACCGGATGTTTTCGCTTTGGCGCAAATATGGCGGCTTCGTCATCGGTGGTGTGGTTGCCATCGTCGCTGCGGCCGGGGGCAAGACATGGCTGGATCATGAGGCGGCGCGTTCCGCCCAGAGCGCCGGGGGTGCCCTGATCGCGGCGGCGGAGGGACCGCCGCAGGACGCCGCGCAGGCGCTGACCGCGCTGGCCGACGGGACCGATCATGAGGGCGCCGCGATCCTCGCGCGGTTGCGCGCCGCTGCGGCCTTTGCCGAAGCGGGCGACATGCCCGCCGCCGCCGCCGCCTATGACACGCTGGCCGCCGACCGCGCCGCCGATCCGCTGTTGCAGGATTTCGCCGCTTTCCGTGCGGTGAGCCTGCGTGCCGATACAATGGAACCCAGCGCGTTGATCGGGGCCTTGTCCCCGATTGCCAATGGCACGGGTGCCTATCGCCTGCTGGCGATGGAAATGCAGGCGATGGCCCAGTTGAAGATCGGCGAGCGCGACGCTGCGGTCGAGGCGTTCCGCGCCATTCTACTTGACGAACAGGCACCGCAAGGGCTTCGACAGCGTGTCGAGGCGGTGATGACGGCGTTGAATGTCGACCCGGACCAGAATGCGGACGGCTGATGCCGATGAGGCAGTAAGGATAGTGTCATGAACGTCTTGAGCAAATCATGTCTGGTCGCGGTTCTGGGCATTGCCGCACTGTCAGGGTGCAGCCTGTTCGAGGAAGACGAGGTGCGGCTTCCGGGGGAGCGGATTCCCGTTCGCGCCGCCGAGGCGGAGAAAGTGCTTCCCGCTGGTGACGCATCGCAGATCAGCGGCCTGTCGGCGCCGGTTGCGAATGCGGACTGGACGCAGATCAACGGCAGTTCCGCCCATGTGCTTGGTCATCTTCAAGCTGGCGCGTCGCCCGCAATCGTCTGGCGCAGGGATATCGGCGATGGTGGCGGTGACGGCGCCATTACGTCACCACCCATCGTTGCGGCTGGTCGGCTCTATGCGCTTGATGCCAACGCGCAGGTCACGGCCTTGTCCGCATCCGGGGGCGGGGTCGAATGGCAGCGCGATCTTTCGCCAGAGGCGGAAAGCGGTGTGGACGGTTTCGGCGGCGGGTTGGCATTCGAGGATGGACGCCTGTTCGTCACGACGGGATTCGGTTTCGTGATCGCGCTCGACGCTGCAAGCGGTGAGGAAATCTGGCGGCAGAAGATGTCGGCACCATTGCGCGCTGCCCCCGCCGTGCAGGGCGGTGTAGTCGTCGCAATCGCCAGAGACAACACGGCGCTGGCGTTCTCGGCTGCGGATGGCGCGGTCATCTGGCGGGCCAATGGTGCGACATCGGGCGCGGGCATTCTGGGCGGGGCCAGCCCTGCGATTTCGCCAGGTGGCGTTGCGATCCTGCCCTTCGGGTCGGGGGAGTTGGTTGCGGTGCGGGCCAATAGCGGCCAGCGGATGTGGTCGGACGTGCTGTCTGGCGGGCGGCGCGGTCTGGCGCGGTCATCGATCAGCGACATCACGTCGGACCCGGTGATTCAGGGCGTCGCGGTGATCGCCGGCAATCAGAGCGGGCGACTGGTTGCAATCGACGGTCGCAACGGGCGGCGCGGCTGGGAGCGTGAGTTCGGATCGCAATCGCCGGTCTGGATGGATGGACAGACGCTGTATGTGGTTTCGGATGATGCACAGCTTCGGCGTTTGTCCTCGCAGGACGGTGCCACGATCTGGGCAACGCAGTTGGCGGAATACCGCGACCCGGAAGACCGCGAAGACGCGATCCGCTATGGCGGGCCGGTTCTTGCCGGGGGGCGTATCCTGCTGACAAGTTCCGAGGGTTTGCTGCTCAGCTTTGACCCGCTCACGGGGCAACAGGTTCATTCCGTGGCGGTCAGCGGTGCAACGGGGCTGGGGCCTGTCGTGGCGAATGGGACGATCTATATCATGACAACCGGGGGCGAGGTCGTCGCCCTTCGCTGATTTCGCCACGATATTTTCAGACGGCATCTTGTTGCCGCCCGCGCCGACGCGTAAAGGGCGGGCATGTCATATACAGTTGCCCTGATCGGACGGCCCAATGTGGGCAAATCCACCCTGTTCAACAGGCTGGTGGGAAAGCGCCTTGCGCTGGTCGATGACCAGCCCGGCGTCACGCGCGACCTGCGCGAAGGTGATGGCCGAATCGGCGATCTGAAATTCCGCGTGGTGGACACTGCCGGGCTTGAGATTGCATCCGACGACAGCCTGCCGGGCCGAATGCGCAAGCTGACCGAAAAAGCCATCGAGATGGCGGACCTGTGCATCCTGATGCTGGACGCGCGGGCAGGCATCCTGCCGCTGGACCGGGAGGTTGCGGATATTCTGCGCCGGTCGGGTGCGGACGTGCTCGTCACCTGCAACAAGGCCGAGGGCCGGGCCGCCGATGCGGTCTATGAGGCTTACGAGTTGGGCCTTGGTCAGCCTGTGCCGATTTCGGCGGAGCATGGCGAGGGGATGCAAGACATCTACACGCACCTACAGCCGCGCATTGACGCCTTCGAATTGGCGCTCGCGTCGGTCGAGGTTCCAGAGGGCGATGAAGGTGGCGAGGGCAAGCCGCTTCAGATCGCTGTCGTGGGCCGACCGAATGCCGGGAAATCCACCCTCGTCAACAAGATCCTCGGTGAGGAACGGCTGCTGACCGGCCCGGAAGCGGGGATCACGCGCGATTCCATCGGGCTGGAGATGGACTGGGGCGGGACGCCGTTCAGGATTTTCGACACGGCCGGACTGCGCAGGCGTGCCCGGATCGACGAAAAACTTGAAAAGATGTCGGCATCCGACGCGGTTCGGGCGGTGAAATTCGCCGAAGTCGTCGTCGTGCTGATGGATGTCGATACCTGTTTCGAAACGCAGGACCTGCGGATCGCCGACCTTGCGGAGCGCGAGGGGCGGGCTGTTGTGTTCGCGGTGAACAAGTGGGACAAGGAAACCGGCAAGCAGAAGCGGCTCGCGGAATTGAAGGAAATGCTGGAGCGGTTGCTGCCACAGCTTTCCGGTGCGCCGATGGTGACGGTTTCGGCGCTGACGGGCCGGGGCCTCGATCGGTTGCGCGAAGCGGTGCTGGAGATGGCAGAGATCTGGAACATGCGGGTCACCACGGCCAAGCTGAACCAGTGGCTGTCGGCAAAGACACAGGCGCATCCGCCGCCCGCCCCGTCAGGCCGCCGGATCAAGTTGAAATTCATGACCCAGATCAAGGCGCGCCCGCCGACCTTCATGGTGTCCTGCTCAAAACCCGAAGATCTGCCGGAAAGCTATTCCCGCTTTCTGGTCAATGGCTTACGTCAGGATTTCGGGATGCGCGGCGTGCCGATCCGTCTGGACATGCGCAAGGGCGAGAACCCGTTCGCGGATCGCAAGAAGCCGACCGGTCACAGGAAATAAGTCTCCGCCGCCTCTGTCTTGCCGTCGAGGATCAGTGCGACGAGGCGTTCAGCAATGTCTGCGGGCTGCGCCAGCTTGTCCCGGTTTTCGCCGGGATGTGATCGGGCGCGAAGGGCCGTGGGCATCGCGGGCGGCTCCGCCAGCCAGACATGCGGGCCGGTCCGCGCGGTTTCTTTTGCATAGGACTGGATCAGCGCGCGTGCGGCGGCCTTGCTGGCACCGTATGCCCCGTTGAACTTGATCCCCTGCGCCGCCTGATGGTCGATGAAGACCGCCTGCGCCTTGGGCGCGGCCTTCAGCAACGGATGCGCGATGCGGATCAGCCGCTGCGGGATACGCGCATTCATGGCCATCGCCTTGTCGAAATCGCTGGCGGCGATGTGTTCCGCCGGTGCCATTGGGGCGGCTTCGGCGGCGCAATGGATCAGGAGGTCGAGCCTGCCCCAGCGGCCATGAATGGCGGCACCGAGCCGTTCAAGTGCCGGATCGTCCTTCAGGTCCATCGGCGCGAGGGTCGCGCTGCCGGGGGTTTTCGATATCTCGTCATCCAGTTCCTCCAACCCGCCGGTGGTGCGGGCGAGGGCGATGACATGGGCACCGCGACGCGCCAAGGCGATGGCCGTGGCATAGCCAAGGCCGCGGGTCGCGCCGGTGACCAGCGCAATATGGTCCGAAAGCTCCGCCACAGGATCAGGCCGGTTCGGCCAGTTTCAACCGGCCATCCGCCAGCATGTCCGAGGGCGGAATTGGATATTCGCCGCTGAAACAGGCATCGCAGAACTGCGGGTCCTTGGCATTCCGGCCTTTCGGGTGACCGCAGGCGCGGTAAAGCCCGTCAAGGCTGACAAAGCGCAGGCTGTCGACCTGAAGATATTCGGCCATCTGGTCTTCGGTCATGTTGTGGGCGAGCAGCTTCGAGCGTTCCGGCGTATCGACGCCGTAAAAGCAGGACCACATGGTCGGCGGCGAGGCGATGCGGAAATGAACCTCCGCCGCGCCGGCATCCAGCACCATTTCCTTGATCTTGCGGGATGTGGTGCCGCGCACCACGCTGTCATCGACCAAGACGACCCGCTTGCCCTTGATGAGCGCGCGGTTGACGTTCAGCTTCAGCCGCACGCCCATGTTGCGGATCTGGTCCGAGGGTTCGATGAAGGTCCGGCCCATATACTGATTGCGGATGATTCCCATCGCGAAGGGGATACCGCTTTGCTGTGCATAGCCGATGGCGGCGGGGGTGCCGCTGTCGGGGACCGGGCAGACATAATCCGCATCGACCGGTGCTTCCTTCGCCAGTTCCACGCCGATGCGGCGGCGGGCCTCATAAACGGAAAGGTCGCCGATGATGCTGTCGGGGCGCGAGAAATAGACATATTCGAAGACGCAGAACTTGGATTTTGCGGGTGTGAAGGGACGCTCGCTTTCAACGCCGTCCTTGGTGATGACGACCATTTCGCCTGGTTCGATTTCGCGCACGAAGTCCGCGCCGATGATGTCGAGCGCGCATGTTTCGGATGAGAGGATCCATGCGTCGCCCAGTTTGCCGAGGACCAGCGGGCGCACGCCCAGCGGATCGCGCACACCGATCATCTTGGTGCGGGTCATGGCGATGACGGAAAACGCGCCCTCCACCCGGCGAAGCGCGTCCTTCATCCGTTCGGCAATGGTGCGCTGGATGGAACGGGCCATCAGGTGAACGATACATTCGGTGTCGGAGGACGATTGAAAGATGGATCCGCGTTCGATCAATTCCTCGCGCAGCGCCTCGGCATTGGTGAGGTTGCCGTTATGGGCGACGGCGCAGCCACCGCGTGCGAATTCGGCATAGATCGGCTGCACGTCGCGGATTGCAGTGATCCCCTTGTTGCCGGAGGTCGAATAGCGATTGTGCCCGATCGCCACATGGCCCGGCAACACGCGGATTACATCGGCGCTGGTGAAGTTGTCGCGCACATAGCCGATGCGCCGGACGGAATTGAACCGTCCCTCGTTCTGGTCATAGGCGACGATCCCCGCCGCCTCCTGTCCGCGATGCTGGAGGGCGTGCAGGCCAAGGGCGACGAAGGTGGCGGCATCGACAGCGCCGAGGACACCGAAAATCCCGCATTCCTCGTGCAGTTTGTCGTCGTCGGAAGCCGGATCGAAAGGTGTCTCAGACATATCCTGCATCGCAAAAACCTCAGTCCACCGGGGATACCGGGTTATAGAGCCGTGCTTCGGTGCTGTCGACTGCCCCGGGTCAGATAAAGGCCCGTGTCAGCGTCGCAGCGGCCTGCGGCAGAACTGCGTCGCCGCAATTGCCCATCATGCCGTCGATCCGGCTTTGCAGCCAGTCGGGAACAGCGGTCGGGGCCATTGCCTCAAGCGATTGTGCGGCGTCGCTGATGACGCCGATGCTGACCGAGTTTTCGATCATCGCGAGGCGTTCGCTATCGGTGATGACCAGATCATAAAGCAGATACATCACCGCCACGAGGAGCACGCCGCGCGCGATCCCGAACACAAATCCAAGGGCCTTGTCGATCGGGCCGAGCGCAGTGTTCTGAACGGCGGTCGACAGCAGGGGCGTGAAGATCGAAAGGATAACCAGACCTGCGGCAAAGGCACCGACAAAGCCCGCGAGCGCGGACAAGGTGCAGGAGCCGCGCAGGAAATCCCCGACAAAGGGAACCTCCTCAAGCAGCGGCGACAATATCGGGGCGAAGTAGAACGCGATGAAGGCGGCAGCGATCCAGCCGCCGATGGCCATCACCTCCCGCGTGACACCACGGTTATAGGCGAGCATCGCCGATACCAGAAGGATCAGGCCGACAACGCCGTCTGCAATCGTAAGCTCCATCATCCCTCGCTCAGGATCGTTGCGGAACGATCAGTTCCATCAGATCATCCAAATCCTTGACCCCCGAAACGTTCATGCCCGATTCGGGATCGGCTTTCACCTGTTGAGGTGCATATGCCGTCGAAAAGCCGAGTTTGCGCGCCTCTTTCAGCCGCGCT
Source organism: uncultured Candidatus Planktophila sp. (assembly GCA_964352385.1). Classification (GTDB taxonomy): domain Bacteria; phylum Pseudomonadota; class Alphaproteobacteria; order Rhodobacterales; family Rhodobacteraceae; genus Pikeienuella. The sequence goes on along the minus strand of CAYGRU010000002.1, from coordinate 110,869 downwards.
TGCGCCTGACTGACCGGCCTGACGGCGCTGGACAGGCTGATTTCGCCGAACACGACAACGTCGGGGGCGATCAGTGCATCTCGATGCGCCGACAGAACCGCCGCCGCGACGGCGAGGTCAGCGGCGGGTTCGGTGATCCGCAATCCGCCTGCGACGTTCAGGAAAATGTCATTCCCGGCGAGGGAGACACCGCAGCGCGCCTCCAGCACTGCGAGGATCATGGCGAGACGCCCGGAATCCCAGCCGATGACGTTGCGACGCGGTGTGCCGAGCGAGGAGGACGCGACCAGCGCCTGAAATTCGACCAGAACGGGCCGTGTCCCCTCTATCCCGGCAAATACCGCAGAGCCGGGGGTGCGGTGTTCGCGGTCCGCGAGGAACAGGGCGGAGGGGTTGGTCACCTCTCGCAGGCCCTTGTCGGACATTTCGAACACGCCGATTTCGTCTGCGGCACCGAAGCGGTTCTTCACGGCGCGCAGGATGCGGAACTGGTGGCCGCGCTCGCCTTCGAAATAGAGGACGGTATCGACCATGTGTTCCACCACGCGCGGACCGGCGATCTGGCCATCCTTGGTGACATGGCCGACGAGCACGATGGACACGCCGCGCCGCTTGGCGAAATTGGTCAACTCATGTGCAACGGCGCGGACCTGGCTGACCGACCCCGGTGCGCTTTCCACATTGTCGGCCCACATGGTCTGGATGGAATCGATGATGGCGAGGGTCGGACGCTCCGCCTCCAGCGTTGTGAGGATATCGCGCAGGTTGGTGGCGGATGCGAGCAGGACCGGCGCATCCGCGAGGCCGAGGCGCGCGGCGCGCATCCTGATCTGGGCTGTAGCTTCCTCGCCCGAGATATAGAGCGTCTTTTCGCCCTGCTGCGACAATGCCGCCGCTGCCTGAAGCAGGATGGTCGATTTGCCGATACCGGGATCGCCGCCGACGAGGATTGCCGAAGCCGGGGCGAGGCCGCCGCCGAGCACGCGGTCCAGCTCGCCAATTCCGAACATCACGCGGGGAGGCATCGGTTCTGACCCGGTGAGCGATTGGAGGTCGAGAGCCGCGCCCTTGGTCGCGCCGAGCGTCTTGGACGCGGGACCGGCGGCGGACAGCCCGGCCTCCTCGACAATCGAATTCCACGCGCCGCAATCGTCACAGCGCCCGGCCCATTTCTTGTGAACCGCACCGCAGGTCGAACAGGCGTAGGATTTAGCTGGTTTGGCCATAGGCAAGGGTCATGGCGCAGCGAGTGCAGGAGGGCAAGAGCGCTTTGTCAGGTAGGTCAGCGCGATGGAGGCCAGGACCAGTGCGGTGAAGAGGTAAAGGCCCCAGGCGGGCGTCATGGAGGCGACATAGGCCCCCTTGATGATGACGATGTAGAGGGCGACGAGGAAAATGTCAGCCATTGAGAGTTTGCCGACAATCTCCAGCGTCAGCATCCATTTCGGGCCGGATGCCCGCCCGGTCTGGACCGCCAGAAGCAGCAGTGTCTTGGCATAGGGCATGACCACGGCCAGAAGCGCGACAAGCGCCGCCAGCAGGAAATCGGTCTGCCAGAGGTCGGCGATGCCGCCGAAAATGGTCAGGGACTTGCCAGAGAGCAGCGCGAAGAATTTCGTGTGGGCGAGGGGGGCCGTCCACGCGATGGGGTAGAGGATGAGGAGGGCGGCATTGGCGAGCGCCAGCGGGCGGTTCACCGGATCGCCTCGATCGGGCCGTCCTCGCGGCCGTGGATGAACTGGTCGAGATAGTCGTTGCCGCTGTGATGGATGTCGGCCACCGGCCCCTGCCACTGCACCTTGCCGTCATGGATCATCGCGACGCGGTCGGCGATTTCGGTGACGGAGCGCATGTCATGGGTGATGGTGATCGCCGTTGCGCCCATTTCGGTGACAAGTTCGCGGATCAACTGGTTGATGACGGTCGCCATGATCGGGTCGAGGCCGGCGGTCGGTTCATCGAAGAACATGATCTCAGGCTCGGCGGCCACGGCACGGGCGAGGCCGACGCGTTTCTGCATGCCGCCCGAAAGTTCTGCCGGGTAAAGGTCGGCGGTGTCGGCAGTCAGGCCGACGCGGCGCAGTTTTTCGATGGCGATGGCGCGGGCCTCGTCGGCTGATTTCCGGCCATTCCCCTGAAGCAGCCGGAAGGCGACATTGCGCCAGACCGGCATGCTGTCGAACAGCGCACCGCCCTGAAACAGCATCCCGAACCGTTCCAGCAGCGCATCGCGCGATGCGCCGCGCGCGCCGAGGATGGAGGTGCCGTCGAGCAGGATGTCGCCGCTGTCCGGCTCCACCAATCCGATGATGGTCTTGATGGTGACGGATTTGCCGGTGCCGGAGCCGCCGATGATGACGAGGCTTTCGCCCTTGTTCACGGTGAGGTTCACACCGCGCAGGACTTTCTTCGCGCCGAACGCCTTGTGAACGTCGCGCATTTCGATCTTGGCGGTCATGCGGCGAAGAACATTTCGTTGAGGATGTAGTTGGATGCGAGGATCAGGATCGAGGCGGAAACGACGGCATTGGTGGTTGCGCGGCCCACACCCTGTGCCCCCCGGCCTGAATGATAGCCCTGATAACAGCCCATCAGCGCGATGATGAAGCCGAACACCGCCGCCTTGATGAGGCCCGATGAGATATCCTCGAAGGTCAGGAAGTTCCACGTATTGTTGATATAGGTGCTGGGGTTGAAGCCGAGCCGGGCGGTGCCGACGGCATAGCCGCCCATGATGCCGATCACGTCACCGATGAAGGCCAGCACCGGCATGGCCAGCGTCGCCGCCAGCACGCGCGGCGCGACGAGGTATTTCATCGGGTTGGTGGACAGCGTCGTCAGCGCGTCGATCTGTTCGGTCACGCGCATCGTGCCAAGCTCCGCCGCGATGGAGGCGGAGACGCGGCCTGCAACCATCAGGCCGCCGAGCACCGGGCCAAGTTCACGCACCATGCCGATGGCGACGATGGACGGCACCACGGATTCGGCATTGAAGCGCGCGCCGCCGGTGTAGATTTGCAGCGCAAGCGCCGCGCCGGTGAAGAATGCCGTCAATCCGACGACAGGCAGCGAAAAGTAACCGATGCGCAAAAGCTGGCGGCCAATCTCCGCCGGATACCAGGGCGGGCGGACCATGTGCGTGATCGTGCCGGTCATGAACAGCACGAGCGAGCCGGTCGTGGCGCAAAGCCCGAGCACCGCAGCGCCGATCGCGGCCAGAAATCCTTGTATAGCTGTCATTGATCCTGCCTGCGATCCTTTGTCAGGCACCTGTGTAGCGCCGGTCGTAGCGCGCGCCAAGGGATGTCAGGATTTCATAGCCGATTGTCGCGCCACCGCTGGCCAGCATGTCGACGCTTTGCCCGGTGCCGAGAAGCGTTGCCATCATGCCCTCACGCGCTTCGGGGATGTTGGTCACATCAAGGGTGATGAGGTCCATCGACACCCTTCCGGCGGAGGGGGCGGGCCTTCCACCAATCGAGGCGGTGAAGCCGTGGCTGAGACTGCGAAGCAAGCCATCTGCATAACCGGCTGCAATCGTTGCGATCTTTCGAGGTTCAAGCGCATGATAAGCCGCGCCGTAGCCGACGGATTCATCGGCGGCGACCTCGCGTATCTGCATGATGGGAATGTCGAGCGTCACGACCGGCTTTGCGTTCCTGAACGGCAAACCACCGTAAAGTCCGATGCCGGGGCGTGTCAGATCAAAGTGATAATCGGGGCCGAGCAGCAGACCGCCGGTTGCTGCGAGGCTGCGCGGTATTCCGCGAAGGGCCGGAACGCAGGCCATCGCCTCGAATGTGGCTTTCTGGGTTGCGTTCTGCGGGTGATCCGGCTCATCCGCGCAGGCAAGATGGCTCATCACCAGGTGCGGATCGAGGCCTGAGAGGCCGTCCGGGTCGTCAAGCAGTTGGGACAGTTCCGCAGGTTCCAGTCCGAGCCGGTTCATGCCGCTGTCGAATTGCAGACCGCAGGGCAGGAGGCCGCCCGCTGCCACCGCCGCCCGCCGCGCGCGCGCGATCTGGTCGAGGGTGTTGAGCAAGGGGATCAGATCGCAATAACGCATGATCCCCTCGTCACCAGCCATCATGCCGGAAAAGACGAAAATGCGTGGGGTCGGGCCGACCGCCTCGCGCAGCACCGCACCTTCTTCAGCGAGGGCGACGAAGAAGGTTCTGACCCCGGCCCGCGACAGGGCCGCGCCGACGCGAGCGGCACCAAGGCCATAGGCATCCGCCTTGATGACGGCAGCGGTTTCGACCTGGGTCAGGGCATCCATCGCCTGCCAGTTCGCGATGATAGCATCGAGATGGATGGTCAGGGAAGCGCGCGCCATCGAGGTTCAGAAATCCTGCGGCCCGGTATCCGCGATGCCGGTGCGGCTGTCGCCGTGAAGATCGGGCCGCGCGAGATCGCCGAATCGGGTAAACTTGCCCTCGAACGCCATTTCGATGGTGCCGATGGGGCCGTGACGCTGTTTGCCGATGATGGTTTCGGCCTTGCCGAAAATCCGCTCCGCCTTTTCCAGCCATTCCGGGAAGCCGGGATCGTCTTCGGGCGGCTTGATCCGCTCGTGATAGTATTCTTCGCGGAACACGAACATCACCACGTCGGCATCCTGTTCAATCGAGCCGGATTCGCGCAAATCCGAAAGTTGCGGGCGCTTGTCCTCACGGCTTTCGACCTGACGCGACAATTGCGACAGGGCGACGACGGGAATGTTCAGTTCCTTCGCAATCGCCTTCAGGCCCTGCGTGATTTCGGACACCTCGTTCACCCGGCTGTCCTTGGCTGTCGCGGGGCGGAGAAGTTGAAGGTAATCGACGAACAGCACGTCGAGGCCGTGGGTGCGTTTCAGGCGACGGGCGCGGGCCGCGAGCGTGGAGATCGGCAGAGCAGGGGTATCGTCGATATAGAGCGGCAGACGTTCGAGGTCGCGCGCGGCCTCGACCACGCGGCGGAATTCATCCTCCTCCATATCGCCGCGGCGGAGCTTTTCGGACGGCACCTCCGCCTGTTCAGACAGGATGCGGGTCGCGAGTTGTTCGCTGCTCATTTCCAGCGAGAAGAACCCGACGACGCCGCCATTCACCGCGCCCTCGGTCCCGTCATGCCGGATGCCCTTGCGATAGGCCTTGGCGATGTTGAAGGCGATGTTGGTGGCGAGCGATGTCTTGCCCATCGAGGGACGTCCCGCGATGATGAGAAGGTCGGAGGGGTGCAGGCCGCCGAGTTTCCGATCCATGTCGATCAGCCCGCAGGATATTCCGGCCAGCCCGCCATCACGTTGATAGGCGGCATTCGCGATTTCCACCGCCTCGGTCACGGCCTTCAGGAAGGTCTGGAAGCCGCCCTCGTATTTGCCTTTTTCGCCAAGGGCATAGAGCACCTGTTCAGCATCGACGATCTGGTCGGCGGGGTCGCTGTCGAGGTCCATCGCGCTGGCCTTGGCGGCGATTTCCGCGCCGATGCGGATCAGGTCGCGGCGGATCGCGAGGTCATAGATCGTCTGGGCATAGTCGCGGACGTTGAAGATCGACACCGCAGCCCCGGCCAGCCGTGCGAGATAGGCGGGGCCGCCGACCTCGGCCATGCCGGGATCCGATTCGAGGAAGGGTTTCAGCGTGACCGGCGTCGCCAGCGCGTTCTTGATGATGCGCCGCGCCGCGGTGTCATAGATGCGGGCGTGCAGCGGATCGTAGAAATGATGCGGCTCGATGATCGAGGACACCCGGTCATAGACATCGTTATTGACCAGTAGGGCACCCAGAAGTGCCTGTTCTGCCTCAATATTATGCGGGGCTGCCTGTATGTCGGGCGCCTGTGATCCGTCTGCCATCGTATGCTCCCTACTCACACTTCTTATAGACGATCTTGGTGCCGACGATAAGTGCTCGATGTCGGTTCCCTGTGGGCGGAATGACAAAAACTGGGGGCGGTCTTGTGGATAAGCGTTACTGTCGTGACGCGGCCAACAACGAGCCGATGCATATCTTTCAGGGAGGAACGGGCGTGAGCGCGATCATCGAATGGGTTCTGGAAATGGAGATTCAGCCGGGGCAGGCGGACAATGTGCAGCCGTTGCTGGATGAAATGGCGAAGGCGACCGAGGCCGATGAGCCGGGCGCGTTGCATTACGAATATTACATAAACGCGGACAAGACCCGCTGCACCGTGCTGGAGCGGTATGCCGACAACGCCGCCGTGATGACCCATCTGGGCAATTTCGGTGCGAAATTCGCCGAGAGGTTCCTGACAGCCTTCGCGCCAGTCAGGTTTACCGTCTATGGCCCGGCGGATGAGCAGGTCAAGGCGGCCCTTGCCGGGTTCGGGGCGACGCATGAGACCTTGATCGCGGGGTTCAGCCGCTGATCGGACATGAAAAAGGCCGCCCGATGGGGGCGGCCTTTCTGTTTCTCCGGAGGCAGCTTAGCGGGGCTGTTCTGCGCCGTCCGCCGGGGCATCTTCGATGATGCCTTCTGCGGAGGCCGCCTCGGCGTCTTCGTCATCTTCGAACAGTTGCGCGACATCAAAGGCATCGGCTGCATCTTCTTCGGCACGCATATCCGCGATGGATTTGCCCTGTGCCTGAAGTTCAGCCTCGTCCATCGACCGGGCGACGTTGATCGAGATGGTCGCATCGACCTCCGGGTGAAGGATCACGCGGATCTCGTGGATGCCGAGTTCCTTGACCGGATTGTCGAGCACGATCTGGTTGCGCGCGACGGTGAAGCCGTTCTCGGTTGCCAGTTCCGCGATGTCGCGGGAGTTGACGGAGCCATAGAGCGAACCCGAATCAGACGCCTGCCGGATGGCGACAAAGGTCTGACCGTCGAGCCGGGCTGCGACGGCCTGCGCCTCGCCCTTCAGTTCGAGGTTGCGGGCTTCGAGCTGGGCGCGCTGGGTTTCAAACTTGACCAGGTTGGCCTTCGTTGCCCGGAGTGCCTTGCCCTTCGGCAGAAGGAAATTACGGCCGAAGCCATCCTTTACCGTGACGACATCGCCCATCTGGCCGAGTTTTTCGACGCGTTCGAGAAGAACCACTTCCATGATCTGTCTCCCTTAGTTGATCGCGTAGGGCAGGAGAGCGAGGAAGCGCGCGCGCTTGATCGCACGGGCCAGCTCACGCTGCTTTTTCGCGGATACGGCGGTGATCCGGCTGGGGACGATCTTGCCCCGCTCGGAGATGTACCGCTGAAGGAGTTTCACGTCCTTGTAGTCGATTGCGGGCGCGTCCGATGCTGCGAAGGGGCAGGATTTCCGACGGCGGAAGAAAGGTTTACGAGCCATTGTTCTTAATCCTCTCTATCAATCTTCGCGGCGCGGGGGGCGCGGGCCGCGTGGGCCGCGGGGGCCACGATCATCGCGGGAATTCTTGGCACGAACGATGGCGCTTTCGCCGTCTTCATGGGTGTCGACCTTGATGGTCATCACACGCATGACATCGTCATGGATGCGCATCAGGCGTTCCATTTCATCCACCGCAGCCGAGGGCGCGTCGGATTTGAGGAAGGCATAATGCCCTTTGCGGTTCTTGTTGATCTTGTATGCCATGGAGCGGAGGCCCCAATATTCCATACCGACGACATCGCCGCCGTTGTCTTTCAGAACCTGCGTGAAGTGTTCGATCAGCCCTTCGGCCTGCGCGTTGGAAATATCCTGACGCGCGATAAACACATGCTCGTAAAGAGCCATGAGTCACCTCTTCTTTTCATGCGCGCTTCACAATGCGGGAGGCAAGCTCTCGGCCCGCATACGAGTGGCGTCGCGTCCAAACGTTCGAGAGACCGGCCGTATAGGCCTGACCAGGGTAAAACGCAAGCCTGAGGCGCGGTTTGGGCCAATGCCATAAGCTGCCACGTGTGCCCTTTGCTTGACAGGGTGAAGTCCGTGAGGAATTGAGGCTTCAACCATAAAGAGGAGACGCAGATGAGTTGGGCATTCGTTTTCCCCGGACAAGGGGCGCAATCGGTGGGCATGGGCCGCGATCTGGCGGATGCCTATCCTGCGGCGCGGGCGGTATTCGAGGAAGTGAACGATGCACTGGGCGAGGATCTGAGCCGCCTGATCTGGGACGGCGAGATCGAGGCGTTGACGCTGACGGCGAATGCGCAGCCGGCCCTGATGGCGACGTCGCTGGCGGCGCTGCGGTCGCTGGAAGCGGAGGGCGGCGCGCTGACGGATGCGGCCTTTGTCGCCGGGCATTCGTTGGGGGAATATTCCGCGCTGGCGGCGGCGGGGACGTTTTCGGTCGGTGATACGGCGCGACTGCTGCGCGTTCGCGGCAACGCGATGCAGGCGGCCGCCCCGGCGGGGATCGGGGCGATGGCCGCCTTGCTGGGGCTGGATTTCGCGGCGGCGGCGCAGGTTGCGGCGGATGCGGCGCAGGGCGAGGTGTGCCAGGCCGCCAATGACAATGATCCGGGGCAGGTGGTAATTTCGGGTCACCGCGCGGCGGTCGAGCGGGCCGTCGAGTTGGCGAAGGCCGCAGGGGCCAAGCGGGCGGTGATGCTGCCGGTATCCGCACCGTTCCATTGTGCGCTGATGCAGCCTGCGGCGGACCGGATGGCGGCGGCGCTGTCAGAGGTGACGATGCACGCGCCCGCCGTGCCGCTGGTGAGCAATGTGAAGGCGGAGGCGGTGTCCGACCCGGCGGAGATCCGCGATCTGCTGATCCGGCAGGTCACAGGATCGGTCCGGTGGCGCGAAAGCGTGATGTGGATGGCAGGTCAGGGAGTCACGGACCTGCTGGAGCTGGGCGCGGGGAAGGCGCTGTCGGGTATGGCGCGGCGCATCGACAAGTCGTTGAACTGCGCTGCGATCAATGGTGCCGCGGATGTGGCGTCTGTGATCGGTGCCATGCGGGGGTGAGCGGGACCATCTGCGGCCCGCTCCAAGGCATGAACGGCGGGGGCAGCGTTTCGAATGCGGCGGCGATCACCCCCTAGTTGATGTTCGACTATGGTCGCGTGATCCGATATGCGCGGGAAAGCGGGCGGCGTCATGGCATCGACCCGTCGGGACACTGGAATTCAGATGAAAGGGACGTGGACATGTTCGATCTGACAGGGAAATGCGCGCTGGTCACCGGTGCCTCCGGCGGGATTGGCGCTGCGATTGCGCGCAGTTTGCATGACGCGGGGGCGACGGTCGCGCTTTCTGGCACGCGCACCGCGCCGCTGGAGGCGTTGGCGTCCGATCTGGGTGACCGGGCGTTCGTGACGCCGTGCGACCTGTCGGATGGTGCTGCGGTCGATGCATTGGTGAAGCAGGCCATCGAGGCGATGGGGGCTGTCGATATTCTGGTGAACAATGCCGGGCTGACGCGCGATAACCTCTTCATGCGGATGGGGCAGGATGAATGGGATCAGGTTATCAATGTGAACCTGACAGCCGGTTTCCGCCTGACCAAGGCGGCGCTGCGGGGGATGATGAAGGCCCGCTGGGGCCGGATCATCGGCATCACGTCGGTCGTTGGGGTGACGGGCAACCCCGGACAGGGGAATTACGCGGCGTCGAAGGCGGGCATGATCGGCATGACGAAATCGCTGGCGGCGGAAGTCGCATCGCGCGGCGTCACGGCGAACTGCGTTGCGCCCGGGTTCATCCGCACGCCGATGACCGACGATCTGACCGATGCGCAGAAGGAAAAGATCAACGGCGCAATTCCGGCAGGGCGCATGGGCGAAGCGGACGAAATCGCAGCAGCAACGCTGTATCTGGCGTCGCATGAAGCGGCTTATGTGACGGGACAGACCTTGCACGTGAACGGCGGCATGGCCATGATCTAGGGCCGTGCGGCACGGGTGCCACATGCCATTTGCGTTCTTGATCGCTTGTGGTAAGACGCCCGCGCAAACGGAGGTGGACCTGTGCCACCGCGAGGTAGGAATTTCTGAGATCGACCGGAAGGCCGATCAAAGGTGGACATCAGGTTGAGGCACTCGCCTCCAAAATGAGGAAAAATCCATGAGCGACATTGCAGATCGTGTGAAGAAAATCGTCGTCGAGCATCTTGGCGTTGAAGAGGACAAAGTTGTCGAGAAGGCGAGCTTCATCGACGATCTCGGCGCTGACAGCCTCGACACGGTCGAGCTGGTGATGGCGTTCGAAGAAGAATTCGGGATCGAAATTCCGGACGACGCCGCCGAAACGATCCAGACTTTCGGTGACGCCGTGAAATTCATCAGCGAGAACGCTGATAGTTGATCGCACCGCATTGCGGAAAAAGATCAGCGCCCGGGGCAACCGGGCGCTGTTTTTTTGCCTGAACCGTGGTTAATGTCTGCGCCACCAGAGATGATGATAGAGAGTTGTGCATGAGACGGGTTGTTATCACGGGTTTGGGGATGGTGACGCCGCTTGCATGCGGAGTTGAGGAAACCTGGGAGCGACTGATCGCCGGACAATCCGGTGCGGGCAGAATTTCGCATTTCGATGCCTCGGCGCTGCCGTGTCAGATTGCTTGTGAAATCCCGCTTGGATCAGGGCCGGGGGCATACAATCCCGACGACTGGATCGAGCCGAAGGAGCAGCGCAAGATCGACAGGTTCATCGCCTATTCGATTGCTGCCGCCGAACAGGCGATCCGCGATGCGGGCTGGTCCGACGCCAGCGAGGCGGAAAAGCTGCGCACCGGTGTTCTGATCGGGTCCGGGATCGGTGGGATCGAAACGATTGCCGAAACGGCGGTAACGCTGAAGGAACGCGGGCCGCGCCGGGTTTCGCCGTTCTTCATCCCGTCAGCGTTGATCAATCTTTGTTCGGGGCAGGTTTCGATCCGCCACGGGTTCAAGGGGCCGAACCATTCTGTCGTCACGGCCTGTTCGACTGGCGCACATGCCATCGGGGATGCGGCGCGGCTGATCATGCTGGACGATGCCGATGTGATGATTGCGGGCGGTGCCGAAAGCCCGGTCTGCGAGATTTCGGTTGCCGGGTTCAGCGCCTGTCGGGCGCTTTCAACCGGATACAACGACAGCCCGGAGCAGGCGTCGCGGCCTTATGACAAGGGGCGCGACGGGTTCGTGATGGGCGAGGGCGCCGGGATCGTGGTACTTGAAGAATATGAGCACGCCAAGGCGCGCGGCGCGAAAATCTATGGCGAGGTTGCCGGTTACGGGTTGTCGGGCGATGCCTATCACATCACCTCGCCCGCGCCGGATGGCGATGGCGGGTTCCGGTCGATGGCGGCGGCGCTGAAGCGTGCCGGGATCACGGCGGCGGAGATCGACTATGTGAACGCGCATGGCACGTCGACGCCGCTGGGGGACGAGATCGAGTTGCGGGCCGTGACACGATTGCTGGGTGAGCATGCGTCAGGTGTGACCATGTCGTCGACCAAGAGTGCCATCGGGCATCTGCTGGGCGCTGCCGGGGCGGTCGAGGCGATTTTCTGTGTGCTGGCGATGCGTGATGGCATCGCGCCGCCGACGCTCAACCTCAACGATCCATCGGTTGAATCCGCCATAGATCTGGCCCCGAACGTGGCGGTGCGGCGGGAGATCAATGTCGCATTGTCGAATTCATTCGGGTTCGGCGGCACGAACGCATCACTGCTGTTCCGCAAGGTCTGAGCCGGGTGATGTTCAAGCATTTTGCGGCAAATGCGATTTCGCTGCTCGTGGTTCTTGGAATCGTGGCTGCGGGTGCGGTGATCTATGGTGTCCGGAGTTTTTCTGCCCCTGGGCCGCTGACGGAGCCTGCGCGAATCTCGATTGTCAGTGGCGATACGATGGCGGCGGCGTCAGACCGGCTTCAATCGGCGGGTATCATTGAAAGTGCAATGATTTTCCGGCTGGGGGCAAAATATCGCAAGGTCGATGGCAAGCTGCGGTTCGGCGAATATGAAATACCGGCGGCGGCATCGATGGAAGAGGTTCTGGACATCGTCATTTCGGGCAGGTCCATCCAGTATCGGATTACGGTGGCCGAGGGCCTGACGAGCTGGGAAGTGGTCGAAATTCTGAAGCAGAGCGATATTCTGACGGGTGAGATCGCGGAGGTTCCGGCGGAAGGATCGCTGGCCCCCGATACATATTTCGTCGGGCGGGGGATGAGCCGTGCGGACGTGATCGCGCGAATGCAGGCGGCGCAGGCGAAAATTCTGGCTGAGGCATGGGAGCAGCGCGACCCGGATACACCGCTGCGGTCCCCTGAGGAGGCGCTGACGCTGGCGTCGATCATCGAGAAGGAAACCGGCGTTGCAGCCGAACGCGCGAAGGTCGGGGGGGTTTTCATCAACCGCCTTGAACGCGGCATGAGGATGCAGAGCGATCCGACGATCATTTACGGCATCACGAATGGGCAAGGCCCGCTGGACCGGCCGATCCTGCGGTCGGATATCGAGCGTCCGACAGCCTATAACACCTATGTCATCGACCGCTTGCCGCCCGGTCCGATTGCCAATCCGGGCCGCGATGCGATCATGGGGGCGGTCAGGCCGGAGCCGACGGATGCGCTTTACTTCGTCGCGGATGGCACCGGTGGGCATGCGTTCGCCGCGACGCTGCGCGAGCATCAGAACAATGTCGCCGCATGGCGCAAGATCGAGCGGGAGCGCGCGGATCAGTGATGCAACCAGAGAGATTGTTCTTGACTTTACGAACGCTCTAGAGTAGAAGTCACTCAAGATGCAAGAATACCAAGCCAGCGGCGCAACCGCTGGTTTTTTCGTGTCTGACCCCCAACAGAAAGCAGCGAATATGGCCGAGCAGGATGCTGGCAAGTCAAGCCAGTTCGCAGATGACGCACAAAGCCTTTACGAGAATCTGGCGCATGAATTGGCGCGGTCGCTGAGGCTGCTTCGCGACAACGAGAAGGACGCCGATTCAAAGATCCTCGGCGAGACGATCCGGTCGCACCGGAAGGCGCTTCAGACGATTCTCGATATCGAGAACCGGGCTGACAGAATGGTGGGCGAAGAGGATACGGATCATGCAATCGACCTCGAGAAAGCCCGCAAGGAAATCCTTGGCCGCCTTGATCGCCTCGTTGCCAAAGAGGGATGTTGACGGGCTGATCGAAGCCCTGTCGCCGAATGCCGTCAGGGCAATGCCGTATCTGTTCGAAATCTGGGGTATGCCCGATCATCAGCTTCCGCCGGTCGGCGCGTGGGACACCTGGCTGGTGCTTGGGGGGCGGGGTGCCGGCAAGACCCGCGCAGGGGCAGAGTGGATCCGGTCGAGGCTTGAGGGCGCGACGCCGAGCAGCCCCGGACTGTGCCGCCATGCGGCGCTGGTCGCGGACACGTTCGATGAAGCACGCGATATCATGGTGCTGGGAAAAAGCGGGCTGATCGCCTGCACACCGCCGGATCGTCGCCCGAAATGGAGCGAGGCAAGACGTCTGCTGGTCTGGCCGAACGGGGCGGAGGCGACATGCTATTCGGCATCCAGCCCGGAAAAGCTGCGCGGGCCGGAATTCGATTGCGCCTGGGCGGATGAGATCGGGAAATGGTCCAGCGGGCGCGCGGCATGGGACATGCTGCAATTCTGTCTGCGGCTGGGATCGCATCCGCAACTGGTTGCGACCACGACACCGCGGGCCACCGCATTGCTGGAACATCTGCTGGAGGACCCGCGCACCATCGTTTCATCGGCACCGACCTGGGCCAACAGTGCCAATCTGGCGGCGAGCTTTCTGAAGCGCGTCAGCGATGAATTTGGCGGCACCAGCCAGGGGCAGGAGGAGCTGGAGGGCGAGATGGTTCTGGATCGCCCCGGCGCGCTGTGGTCGCGGCGGCTGATCGAGGCGGCGCGTGCGCGGGTTGCGCCGGAGATGCGGCGTGTGGTCGTGGCGGTCGACCCACCAGTCAGCAGCGGCGGCGATGCCGATGAATGCGGCATTCTTGTCGTCGGGATCGGCGGGATGCCGGAAGTCGCCTATGTGATCGCCGACCGGTCCAGCCGGGGCGACACGCCGAACGCATGGGCCGCGCGCGCCATCAGTGCCTATCACGACTTTCGTGCCGACAGGATCGTGGCGGAGGTCAATCAGGGTGGCGAGTTGGTGCGCACGGTCATTCACCAGATCGACCCCACGGTCAGTTACAAGGCGGTCCACGCGAGCCGTGGCAAGTCGAGCCGGGCGGAGCCTGTTTCGGCGCTTTATGAACAGGGGCGGGTGAAGCATCTGGGTGGGTTTCCGGTGCTGGAGGCGCAGATGCGCGCCTTTGGCGGCAAGGACATGACCGGCAGCCCGGACAGGGTTGATGCGCTGGTCTGGGCCATTACCGAGCTGATGCTCGACGGGACACAGGGCAGGCCCCGCGCCCGCATCGTCTGACGACACGTCATTTCGGAGAGCTTCATGGTATTTGATTTCCTGCGATCAGGCGCTGCGGCGGCTGGCGAGAAAAAGGCGTCCGCTGTCGGCGGGGTCGTTGCATTCAGGGCTGCGGGGCGACCGGTCTGGTCGGCGCGGGACCCGGCCAGCCTGATCCGGGCCGGATATCAGGAAAACGCGGTGGTATTCCGCTGTGTGCGGATGGTAGCGGAAGCATCTGCCGCGCTGCCGCTTGTGATGGTTCAGGCGGGGCAGCGGCAGGTCGCGCATCCAATCCTGTCGCTGCTGTCGGATCCGAATGCCGGGCAGGATGGCACGGGATTGCTGGAGGCGCTGTTCGGGCACCTGATGCTGTATGGCGATGCCTATCTGGAAGCGTCGATGCTGGATGACGGCAATGCGCCGGGGGAGTTGCATATCCTGCGCCCGGACCGGATGCGGATCGTCCCCGGCAAGGATGGCTGGCCGGAAGCCTATGACTACCGCGTCGGAGGGCGGAGCCACCGGTTCGACATGACGACCGAGGGGCAGCCGGTGCTGCATATTCGCGGTTTTCATCCGCAGGACGATCATTACGGGCTGGCACCGCTGCAAGCGGCAGCGGCGGCAATCGACATCCACAATTCGGCGGGCAAATGGTCGAAGGGCCTGCTGGACAATGCGGCCCGCCCGTCAGGGGCCATCGTGCATTCCGATGCAAATGGCGGGTCACTGTCGGAGGAGCAATTCAGACGGCTGTCATCCGAGTTGGAGGCCAGCCACCAGGGCGCACGCAATGCCGGACGCCCCATGCTGCTGGAAGGTGGGCTGGACTGGAAGCCGATGGGATTTTCGCCTTCGGACATGGAGTTTCTGAAAACCAAGGAGGCGGCGGCGCGGGACATAGCGCTGGCCTTCGGCGTGCCGCCGCAAATGCTGGGGCTGCCGGGCGACAATGCCTATGCGAATTTTCAGGAGGCCAATCGCGCGTTCTATCGCCAGACGGTGTTGCCGCTGTCGCGCCGGGTCGGAGCGGCGATTGCGGGATGGTTGGGCTGGCGCTGGGGGGCAGAGATTTCGCTGGTGCCTGACCTCGATGCGATTCCTGCGCTGCAACAGGAACGGGACAGCCAGTGGCGGCGGATCGCGGCGGCGGAGTTTCTGTCATCGACCGAAAAGCGGACCATGCTGGGATTGCCGCCGAAGCCGATTGAATGAGCGGCGAGGCGCGGCGGCGCACGCTGGGATCGCGTTACCTTTATGAACCCTTCGACAGCGCCCATGCCCGGATCGAGACCCACGAGCGGGTGTTCGAGGAACGCTGGATGGCGCTGAACCGCATTCTTGAACAGATCGAGACCGGGCTGGAGCGGTTGGAGCGGCGGCTGTGGTTCGCGGTTTATGGTGCGGCAATCGCGCTGGCCGGCCAGTTTCTTGCCTTCATGCTGAGCACAAGACTTCTTCACTAGGAGGTTGCACGTGAATGATATCTCGCAAAGTTCTTATGGCCTCGAGACCAAGTTTTCACCGCTGGCGAGAGAGGATGTCGAGGGCGCGGTCCTGAGCGGCTATGCCTCGGTCTTCGGGATTCCCGACCAGAATGGCGATATCGTCGAGGCTGGTGCGTTCGATGCATCCCTTCGCCGCCTGCGCGACAGCGGGCGGGGCGTGAAGATGCTGTGGCAGCACGACCCGGCGGAGCCGATCGGTGTCTGGTCGGACGTTGCCGAAGATGCGCTCGGGTTGCGGGTGCGCGGGCGGCTGTTGAACGATGTGGCGCGCGGGGCGGAGGCGACGGCGCTGATCCATGCCGGGGCCATTGATGGCCTGTCTATCGGATACCGCACTGTGCGTGCGGAGAAGGCCGGTCGGGGGCGACGCCTGATCGAGCTGGACTTGTGGGAGGTGTCACTGGTGACATTTCCGATGCTGCCCGATGCGCGGGTGCGTGCCTTGTCGCCTGATCCTGATCCCGAAGCCGACATTGCGCAGGCACTCGCCACCGCCCTGATCGAGGCCCGGACCCTGTTTTCCTGAACCAGATGTGGCGTATCGGAGCCTTGGCATTTGTCGGGGTCCGAGCCGCACAATCCACCACCAAAGCAAATGAAGGACCTATTCATGACGCATGAGACACAGGCAGCGACGGCATCGGATTCGCATTCGGCGGTCTCCGGCTTTCTGAGCGATTTCAAGAAGTTCCAGCAAGAGATCAAGAGCCGTATGGCCGAGCAGGACCAACGGATCGGCACGCTGAACCGGAAGCCGGGCCACCGACCCGCGTTGACCACGGATGCCGCCATCGAGGCCCCGCACAAGAAGGCGATGAATGCCTATCTGCGCGAAGGCGATGACAGTGCGCTGCGGTCGCTGTCGTTGGAAGGCAAGGCGTTGTCGACCAGCGTTCTGGCCGAGGGTGGCTATCTGATCGACCCGCAGACGGCGGGCACTATTGCGGGTGTGCTGCGTTCGGCATCGTCCATCCGGTCGGTCGCCACGGTCGCGGAAGTCGAAGCGGGCATTTATGACGTGCTGGTCGATCACACGGATATCGGCGCGGGCTGGACGACCGAATCCGGCACGGTGGCGGAGACGGACACGCCGCAGATCGACCGCATTTCGATCCGCCTTCATGAACTGTCGGCATCGCCGAAAGCATCGCAGCGCCTGCTGGACGATGCAGCCTTTGACATTGAGGCCTGGTTGTCGGCACGCATCGCCGACCGGTTCACGCGGGCAGAGAATGCCGCCTTTGTGATCGGTGATGGCATCGACAAGCCGCAAGGGTTTCTGAGCTACAGCGCGGTTGCGAACGAGGCTTGGGCATGGGGATCGCTCGGCTATGTTGCGACTGGCGAGGCCGGGGATTTTGCCGGGATCGACCCGGCGGATGCCATTGTCGATCTGATCTATGCGCTGGATGCGGCCTATCGCAGCAATGCGGTGTTCGTGATGAATTCGAAGACCGCCGGTGCGGTGCGGAAGATGAAGGACAGCGATGGCCGCTTCTTGTGGGCGGAGAGTCTCGCCTCGGGTCAGCCTGCGCGGTTGATGGGATACCCGGTGATCATCGCTGAGGACATGCCGGATATCGACGTGAACAGCACCTCGATCGCTTTCGGTGATTTCGGCGCGGGATACACGATTGCGGAGCGGCCCGATCTGCGGGTGATGCGTGATCCCTATTCGGCGAAACCGCATGTGCTGTTTTTCGCATCGAAGCGCGTCGGCGGCGATGTGACGGATTTTGCGGCGATCAAGCTGTTGAAATTCGCGGCGGGCTGAATGTTGATCGCCTGACAAGATGTGCCGCCGCCCGTTTGTGGCGGCGGCATGGCTGCGTTTACGCAGAGCGCCCTGCAAACGGGGATTTTCCCAAGACAATCTGGAGGCTGGTGATGCTGAACGCCCTTGTGCCGTTCACGGTGACAGCAGAGATGCGCGCGGCGGCGGCGCGTCATATGCGGCTGCCGTCCGGGTTTGACGTGGATCAGACCGCCGATATCGACGATGCGCTGACGGCGGCGATCAGCCATCTGGAGGCAGCGCTTGGGCTGTGCCTCGTGCCACGGGCGTTCATCTGGGAGGGGTGCCTTGACGCAGACAAGCGCGCCGATGTTCCGATTGGGCCACTGCGCAGCGTCGCAGACGCGCTGAGTGTCGGCCCGCCAACGCAGAGCGTGGATGTGCAGGAGTTTCGGGTTGAAACCCTGACGTTGCGCGGTGGCCTTTCTGCCGTTCGGCATATTCCGGGCACGCTTCGCCTGACGATCTTTGCCGGGTTCGGCGAGGACTGGGATAGCACCCCTGCCGATCTGCGCCGGGCCGTGATGATGCTGACGGCGCATTATTTCGACCAGCGCCATGCGGTGGCTGAGGGGGTGCGGGATGTGCCGCATGGTGTGGCGGCGCTGATCCAGCCCTGGAAGCCGCTGCGCCTGAGCCTGCGGGGGCAGGCGTGATGCGCGGGTTTACGCGGCGATTTGTGCTGGAGCAGCGGCAAGATCTGCCCGATGGCGGCGGTGGGCTGGTGGAAAGCTGGATGGCGCTTGGCGTGCACTGGGCGGCGGTGAAGCCGCTGTCAGCGCGGGAGCGGACAACCGGCGGGCGGAGCGGGGCGGCGGTTACGCACAAGGCCTATCTGCGCGGTTTCGAGTTCGGTAGCGCGGCGCGGCCGCGCCCGGACCAGCGATTTCGGGAAGGTTCACGGGTGTTCGCGATCCGCGCCGTCACCGAGGCCGATGATCGGCGCGAGTTGCTGCTGTGCTGGATCGAGGAAGGCGTGCTGCCATGACCATGAGCCTGTCAGCGCCCTTGCAGCGCGCGCTTTACGAACGTCTGAGCACCGCCCCGGTTCTGGCGGCGCTGAGTGGCCGGGTTTTCGACGACGCTCCGCACAAGAGCCGGGATATCGGCGAGGCCCCTTATGTCACGCTGGGCGATGAAACAGTGACGCCCTGGAACACCGCGCATGACAAGGGCGCGGTGCATCTGGCGACGATCCGGGTTCATGCGCCGGTGCGGGGATTTCTGGCGGTCAAGACGTTTGCCGGGCTGATCGCCGATCTGATCGAGACCGCGCCACCTGTGCCGGAGCGGGGCACCCTGATCAGCCACGAATTCATCGCCGCCCGCACCTTCAGGGAAGAGCAGGGCGCGCTGCGGCGGGTCGAACTGACCTTCCGCTTTGTCATCGAAGACACAATCACGTCGTGATCCATTGAAAGGACCTGCACATGGCCGCCCAGAAGGGAAAAGACCTGCTGATCAAGATTGATCCGACGGGGGAGGGTGTTTTCGAAGTTGTCGCCGGGTTGCGGGCTTCGCGCATTTCGCTGAATTCCGAAACGGTTGATGTGACGACGGCTGACAGTTTTGGCCGTTGGCGCGAGTTGCTGGGCGGTGCCGGGGCACGCTCGGCATCCGTGTCCGGGTCGGGCATTTTCAAGGATGCGGCATCGGACGGGATGGTGCGACAGGCGTTCTTTGACGGCGCGGCGCTCGTGGCGCAGGTCGTGGTGCCTGATTTCGGGATCATCGAAGGCGCGTTCCAGGTCACGTCGCTGGAATATTCCGGCGATCATGACGGCGAGGCGACATTCGAGATCAGCCTCGCGTCGGCGGGTGCTTTGGCGTTTGCGGCGCTTTGATGGTGAATGTTCATCGGGGTGAGGTTCCGCTGCATGTCGGGGGCACATGCCTCGTGATGCGGTTGTCGTTGGGGGCGCTGGCGGAGCTGGAGGCGGCGCTGGGCGCGGGCGGCTTGGTCGGGCTGGCGGAGCGGTTCGAAAGCGGTGCGTTTCGGGGGCGGGACCTGATCGCCCTGCTTGCCGCCGGGCTGCGCGGTGGCGGGCATGATATCAGCGACGAGCAGGTGGCGGACATGGCATTCGAAGGCGGTGCGATCGGTGCCGCCGAGGCCGCATCGCGCCTGCTTGCGGTCAGCTTTGGTGGGGTTGGACGATGACGGCACCTGAGCCCTTTGATTGGGATTTTCTGATGCGGTTCGGATTGGGGGCGCTGGGGTTGGCGCCTGTGGATTTCTGGCAAATGACGCCGCGCGAGTTTGATGCGGCCTTGAAGGGCCGATTGGGACAATTTGCTGACGCCGCGCCAATGGACCGGGTCGATCTGGCGGACCTTTCGCTGCGCTTTCCCGACGGAGGGTCGATCATATGACCGAAGACAACCTGAGCCGCCAGAGCGGTGCCGTGAGCGATCTGGAGCGGGCATTCGAGCGCCTGCGGTCCAGCGCGCGCGGGGTAACGAGCGATCTGTCGTTCGATCTGAAATCCTCGACGGCTGAGATCCGGCGCATGGAGACAGAGACGAACGGGCTGTCGCGGTCGCTGGGGTCCGGTCTGCGGCGGGCCTTTGACACGGCGATCTTCAAGGGTGGTAAGCTGTCGGACATCTTGGGCGATCTGGCCTTGTCGATGTCGCGCACAGTGCTGAACAGCGCCTTGTCACCAGTCCAGAACGCACTTGGCGGCGCTGTTTCGAGCCTTTTTGCCGGGTTCAGCCAAGGCGGCGCGTTTTCGGCGGGCCGTGTGCGAGCCTTTGCGAAGGGCGGCGTCGTATCCGGCCCGACCACATTTCCGATGCGCGGCGGGGCGGGCCTGATGGGTGAGGCCGGGCCGGAGGCGATCATGCCGTTGTCACGCGGAGCCGATGGACGGCTGGGCGTGAAGGCGGAGGCGGGTCGCGGCGCACCGCAAGTCACGATCAATATCGCGACCCCTGATGCGGAGAGTTTCCGGCGCAATCAGAGTCAGGTCGCTGCCAGCATTGCGCGCGCCGTCCGGCGCGGCGAGCGGAACCTGTGAGGCAGAGATGAGCTTTCATGAAGTGCTATTCCCCGCGGCATTGTCATTTGGGTCCAGCGGCGGGCCTGAGCGGCGCACAGAGATCATTTCGCTGGCGAGCGGTTTCGAGGAACGCAACACGACCTGGGCGCATTCCCGGCGGCGGTATGATGCCGGGCTGGGGGTGCGTCATCTGGACGATGTGCATAATGTGATCGCGTTCTTCGAGGCGCGGCGCGGCATGCTGCATGGCTTTCGCTGGAAGGACTGGGCAGATTACAAATCTTGCGCGCCGTCCGAAGGTGTCGGCCCATTCGATCAGCCTTTGGGCGTGGGTGACGGTGTGGCGACAGCTTTTCAGATCAAGAAAACCTACGCATCCGGCCCGACTGGTTACGAACGGATCATCGCCAAGCCGATGGCAGGAACGGTTCGGATTGCGAAAGACGGCGTGGAACTGGCTGTGGGCGATGATTTCAACGTCGATGTCACGACAGGCACGATCACACTGACGGAGGCACCTGCGGCGGGGGCTGTCCTGACTGCCGGGTTCGAATTTCATGTTCCTGCGCGATTCGATACGGACCGGATCGAGGTCAATCTCGCCGCCTTCGAGGTGGGAGAGATTCCATCGATCCCGATCATCGAGGTGCGGGTCTGATGCGGGCGATACCGGAGGCGTTGCAGGCGAAACTGGATGCGGGTGTGACGACCTTGTGCACCTGCTGGCGGATTGACCGACGACAGGGTGCGCCGCTGGGGTTCACGGACCATGATCGCGATCTGGGATTTGACGGTGTGCTGTTTGAAGCCGCGAGCGGGTTCGAGGCGAGCAGCATCGAGCATTCGCTTGGCCTTTCGATCGACAACATGACGGCCAAGGGTGCGCTGCGGTCTGATCGGATCAGCGAGGCGGATATTGCGCAGGGCCGGTTTGACGGCGCGGTTGTGCAGCAATGGCTGGTCGATTGGACTGATCCATCGCTTCGCGTGCTGCGGTTTCGCGGTGAGATCGGCGAGATCAGGCGCGGCGACATGGGATTTGAAGTGGAGTTGCGCGGGCTTTCCGAGGTTCTGAATCGCAGTGTCATGCGGCAGTATCTGCCGGTTTGCGATGCGGTGCTGGGCGATGTGGCATGTCGTGTCGATCTGTCCGAAAGCGCGTTCCGTGGGCAAGGCGAGATCGTTGCATTGGTCGATGCGCGCAGCTTTGTCTGTGCTGGTCTGGGCGGATTCACGCCGGAGTGGTTCACCGGCGGGCGGTTGAACTGGATCGGGGCGGCGGACGATGGCGATGCGATCGGGATCAGGCAGCACCGTGTCAGCGGGAATATTACGAGCCTTGTGACCGCGCGCGACCTGTCATCCGACATTGAGGTCGGGCAGGGGTTTGCCGTGGTTGCCGGGTGCGACAAGAGGCTCGACACCTGTCGAGGTAAGTTCAGCAATATCAGAAATTTCCGAGGGTTTCCGTATATTCCGGGTGAAAGCTGGCTGGCAGCCTATCCTGTCGATGGCGGGAACCATGATGGCGGAACGCGTGGTGGACGGTGATCGCCATGGTGATGCAGTCGTTGCATTGGCGCGCGCGTGGATCGGCACCCCGTATCGCCATCAGGCGAGCCAGTGCGGTGTGGGGGCGGATTGCCTCGGCCTGATCCGGGGCATCTGGCGAAGCCTTCATGGCACCGAGCCGGAGGCGCCGCCGCCTTACAGCCAGGACTGGTGCGAAGTGTCGAGCGATGAAGGGCTGTGGCGGGCTGCAGCACGCTGGCTGCTGCCGGGGCGGATCGACGCCGAGGGCGATGTGCTGCTGTTTCGGATGGCCCCGGCGTCGCCTGCAAAACATCTTGCGGTGCGGGCAACCGATGCCGAGGGCTGCCCGTCGATGATCCACGCCTATTCGGGCCGCGCGGTCATTGAATCTCCGTTCAGTGCGAGCTGGCGAGCCCGCGTTGTCGCCTGTTTCCGGTTTCCGAGGAAGGATGTCTGATGGCCACCATGGTTCTGTCTGCCGCCGGGTCGTCAGTGGGTGGTGCCGCCGGGGGATCGTTGCTGGGGATTGGCACCGCAACATTCGGCAAGGCACTTGGGGCAGTCGCGGGTGCGGTGATCGACCAGCAGATTCTGGGGCGCGGGTCGCAGGTTGTGGAACAGGGGCGGGTCGAGCGGCTGAGGTTGCAGACTGCGGGAGAGGGGGCGCCGATCCCACGTCTTTATGGCCGGATGCGGGTTGGCGGGCAATTGATCTGGTCCAGCCGGTTTTTGGAACATGTGGATGAAAGCCGGTCAGGCGGGAAGGCCACGGGGCCGAAGGCGAAAACCTATTCGTATTCGGTTTCCTTTGCGGTGGCGCTGTGCGCGGGGAAAATTCGGCGGATCGGGCGGGTCTGGGCCGATGGCAACGAGATTTCGCTGTCGGATTATCAGGTGCGAATTCACAAGGGGGGCGACGACCAGCCTGTCGATCCGCTGATTGATGCCGTGGAGGGAGGTGCGCCTGCCTTTCGCGGCGTCGCCTATCTGGTGTTCGAGGACTTGCCTTTGGCGAGCTTTGGCAACCGCATCCCGCAGTTGAATGTCGAGGTGTATCGGGAACCCGATGCCGCCTCAGGCGGCGATGATGCGCCGGCCTTGTCAGCGTTGGTGAAGGGTGTGGCGATGTCGCCTGGGTCGGGTGAGTTTTCGCTGGAGACGCGAAAGGTGCGTCGGCTGATCGGGCCGGGGCAGACCGCATATGAGAACGTCAATACGCTGGCGGAACGGCCCGATTTCCTGCTCGCGCTCGACCAGCTTGAGGCTGAGGGGCCGGAGGTGAAGGCGGTTTCGCTGATCGTGTCATGGTTCGGTGATGATCTGCGCTGTGGCGAATGTCAGATCCGGCCCTGCGTGGAAAACCACGACAAGGAAACCGATCCGATTTCGTGGAAAGTCAGTGGTATCGGTCGCGGTGGCGCGCAGACCGTTAGTCAGGATGCGGAAGGGCGGCCAATCTATGGCGGGACGCCGTCGGATGCGTCGGTCGTGCGTGCCATCCGGGAACTGACGGCCCGTGGATACAAGGTGATGTTCTATCCCTTCATCCTGATGGATGTGCCCGAGGGGAACGTGAAGCCTGACCCCTGGACCGGCACGCAAGGCCAGCCTGCGTTTCCGTGGCGGGGGCGGATCACGCTGAACCGGGCACCGGGCGTTGGTGGAAGCGCGGACAAGACGGCGGCGGCGGAAACCGAAGTGGCAGCGTTTTTTGGCGGTGCGAAGGCAGGCGATTTCACCGCTGCTGAAGATGCTGTGGAATACGACGGCCCGGCGGAATGGTCGTTCCGCCGGTTCATTCTGCATTATGCGCATCTTTGCGCGCTGGCGGGCGGTGTCGATAGTTTCTGCATCGGGTCCGAAATGCGGAGCCTGACGCAGATCCGTAGTGGGGACGTTGAGTACCCTGCAGTTGCCAAGCTGAAGGCGCTGGCCGGTGCTGCGCGGGGAATCCTCGGCCCCGATGTGAAGATCGGATATGCGGCGGACTGGTCGGAATATTTCGGGCATCACCCGGCGGACGGGTCGAACGATGTGTTCTTTCACCTCGACCCGCTGTGGGCGGATGAAGACATAGATTTCGTGGGGATCGACAATTACCTGCCGCTTTCGGATTGGCGATATGCGGAGCAGCATGCAGACGCGGCTGCGAGATCGGTCTATTCGCTGAGCTACCTCAAGGGGAACCTTGAAGGGGGCGAGGGATATGACTGGTATTACGCAGGCGCGCAGGCGCGGCTGACGCAGAACCGGACGCCGATTGCAGACACAGCGCATGGCGAGGACTGGATATTTCGCCCGAAAGACCTACGGAACTGGTGGCAGAGCGCGCATCATAACCGGCCTGGAGGGATCAGGCAGGCGAACCCGACCGCGTGGATGCCGCAGTCGAAGCCGATCTGGTTTACCGAGATCGGTTGCCCTGCCGTCGATCTGGGGGCGAACCAACCGAATGTGTTTGTCGATCCGAAATCATCGGAAAATGCCTTGCCGTATTTTGCGCGCGGGGTGCGCGATGACTTCATGCAGCGCCGATACCTTCAGGCAGCGCTGAGCTATTGGGGTGAGGGCGCGAACAATCCGGTTTCACCGATCTATGGCGCACGGATGATCGACGCTGGGCGGGTCTTTGTCTGGACATGGGATGCGCGGCCTTGGCCGGATTATCCGAACCGGCTCACGGTCTGGTCTGATGGCGCGAACCACCGATTGGGGCATTGGTTGACCGGGCGGCTGGGTGCTGCGTCGCTGGCGGATACCGTGGCGGAAATCTGCCGTGAAAGCGGGCTGAGCGCGTTCGATGTATCGGAGCTGTTCGGCATCGTTCAGGGCTTCATGCGAGATGATGGCCTGACGGCCCGGTCGGCGCTGCAATCGCTGATGATGGCCTATGCTTTCGATGCGGTGGAAAGCGGTGGTATCCTGAAGTTCCGGCATCGCGACAGGCCGCTTGATGGCCGGTTCGGGCCGGAGGACCTGACCCTTGCGCCAAGCGGCGGCGCGATGATCGAGCGCGTGCGGGTTTCGGATGGTGAACTGCCACAAGCTGTGCGGATCGGATTCATCGACAGTGAACGGGATTACGAGACCGGCGCGACGGAAGGCAGGGTGACCGGATCGACATCGACAGAGACCGCGAATGCGCAAGTGCCGATCGTGATGGATGACGCGGCTGCGCAGGAGATCGCGGACCGGTTTCTGGCCGAGGCGCACGCGGCGCGGGATGGTTTGACGATCAGTTGTGGGCGTCGGTTACTGTCTGTGGAGCCGGGCGACATTCTGGCCCTGGGCAGCGCAAGCGATCCGTCGCGGTATCGGGTGGACGCGGTTGAGGATTCCGGAACGCGCACAATGACATTGAGCCGGATCGAACCCGGAAGCTATGCCCCGGTTCCGCGCACTGTGCGCCTTGTGGAACCAGCACCGATTTTCCCGTCGGTGCCTGTCGTGAGCCATATGCTCGACCTGCCGCTTTTACCGGGCGGGGCAGGGGGATTGCGGATTGCCGCAACGGCACAGCCGTGGACCGGAGCGGCGAGCCTGCATGTCGCAGATGCGGAGGATGGATTCGAGGAGGTTCTGACGCTGAACCGGCCAGCGGTGATCGGGTATCTTGCAGAAGACCTCGCCGCAGCGCCGCCAGATATCTGGACCCGCGGTCAAGTCATGGCGGTGCGTCTGGTGAGCGGTGGCCTGAATGCGCGGCCCGATCTTTCGGTTCTGAATGGCGCGAACCGGGCGGCGTTGATGACCCCGAGCGGCGCATGGGAAATCGTGCAGTTTCAGCATGCGGAGATGGTTGCGGGCGGTCTTTGGCATCTTTCGCGGATGCTGCGTGGGCAGGCGGGGACAGAAGCCTATATCGGGCAGCCGACCCCTGCCGGGGCGGCTTTTGTTCTGTTGGATGATGCCGTGCGCGTTGTCGAGACCAATGACGATGATCGCCGGATCGAGCGGCATTGGCGGATCGGACTTGCGCGCAAGCCGATTGGCCACGACAGTTTTCGGAGCTTTTCTGCGGCAGATCGGGGAATACGGCTGCGCCCGTTTGCGCCTGCGCACCTTAAATGGGCGCGTGACGACGCCACAGGGGACTTGACCTTTCGCTGGATTCGGCGCGTGCGCCACGGTGGCGACAGTTGGGAAGATGCGGTTCCGCCCCAGATGGAGGACCGGATCGCCTTTGCCGTCAGGATCGCGGACCTGCGGATGACTGAGGTTGGTGAAGAGCGGTGGGTCTATCCGCGCGCCGATCAGATCGCCGATGGCATCATGGGCAATGTCGAGGTCGGCGTTGCCCAAATCTCGGATCAATTCGGGCCGGGCCCGGAAGCAAAGGTCACAATCAATGTCTGATACATCGAATTTGCGGTTGCCGTTGCTGGCGGCAGCGCAGGCGCAAAAACATGTGACGATGAACGAAGCGCTCGTTCGGCTGGACGCATTGGCGATGCCATCGGTTCTGGACGATGCGGTGATCGACCCGCCGGAAGGGGGCGCAGAGGGCGACAGCTTTATCGTCCCTCTCGGTGCGAATGGTGCGTGGCAAGGCCATGAGGCTGAGCTTGCCTTTCGCGTCGGCGGAGGCTGGGATTTCGCGACCCCGCGGCCCGGTTGGCGGGTCTGGGTGCGGAACCGGCAGCGAGAGGCGGTCTGGACGGGGGCCGCGTGGACCGGTGCGCTGTTGGGGCCCTTTTCGGATGGGGCGCATTTGTTTGCCGATCTGGTGGCAGGAGACGAAGTCGTGCCCGTGGGCGGTGCATTTGAAACGGTTGTGAGGATCCCTGACCGGGCAATCGTGCTCGGCGTCACGGGACGGGTGATGGGGACGATTTCTGGGGCGGACGTGAGCAGCTGGCGGATCGGCGTGGTCGGCTCTGACAACCGCTATGGGTCAGGCATCGGAATGGGTGCGGGGGCGTCGTTCAATGGTGTGACCGGTGCGCCTGTCGCCTATTACGGCGCGACCCCTTTGCTGATCTCACCTGAGGGCGGGGACTTTTCAGGCGGGACGATCCGCCTCGCCATTCATTGTTTGCGCCTGAACGCGCCGGATTTCAGTTTCTGAGGAAAGGACCGAAAGTTATGGAAACCTGTGAAGGTGTGATTGCCTGTGCATCGACCATGATGCCCGCACTTCTTGATGCGGTGTTTGCCGTTATCGCGGCGGCATCTGCGATCGCCGCCCTGACGCGCACGCCGTCTGACGATCACTGGATCGGCAAGATCTATCGCCTGGTCGATCTTATGGCGCTGAATGTCGGCCACGCGAAAGAGACGCCGAAAAGTGCGGGAGGGCGGTTCGTTCCCGACTAGAGGCGCTGTGACGAGAGCGCATCTGGCAGATTGTTCCGGGCTGTGGCTTGAAAAGTGACGGGTGCAGCCCGATAACTAGAAAGGACGCAGACAACCTGCGCGATTTCAGGGAGGTGGCCATGCCCGCCCAGACGCACGCCAAGGCAACGCTCGTCGATCCGGTTTGGAGCCGGATGCGCCGGGAAGCGGAAGAGATCGTTCATTCAGAGCCGTTGATGGCGAGCCTCGTTCATGCGGTAATCTTGCAGGCGCGCAGTCTTGAGGCGGCGATCAGCTATCGTCTCGCCCAGAAACTTGCCACCGACGACATGCCGCAGATGTTGATCCGGCAAATCTGCAACGAAGCGGAGAAGGCCGATCCGTCGATTGGTGAAGCGATCCGTGCGGATATCGTTGCGGTGGAGGAACGGGACCCGGCCTGCCATCGCTATGTGCACCCGGTCCTGTTCTTCAAGGGTTTCCTTGCGATCCAGTCTTATCGCATCGGACATTGGCTGTGGAAACAGGGGCGCACGGACCTTGCCTATCTGTTCCAGATGCGCACCTCGGAAGTTTTCGGCGTGGACATTCACCCGGCTGCACGGATCGGCAAGGGGATCATGATCGACCATGCGCATTCGATTGTGATCGGGGAAACTGCCGTCGTGGGAGACGATGTGTCGATGCTGCATTCTGTGACGCTCGGCGGGACCGGCAAAGCGGAGGAGGATCGGCACCCGAAGATCGGCAATGGTGTGCTGATTGGTGCTGGTGCTTCGATCCTCGGGAATATCAGGGTCGGCAATTGCAGCCGCGTTGCCGCTGGCTCGGTGGTTCTGCAAGAGGTTCCGCCATGCAAGACGGTGGCTGGCGTTCCTGCAAAGATCGTTGGTGAGGCGGGGTGCGCCCGGCCTTCATGGTCGATGGACCATGTGTTGGGGGCCGCTGAGGACATCGTGCCGACCAGTTAAAGCGCTTTTCGATCAATCTGGTTCACCAGATTGATTGGAATGTGCAATTTGCCCAGTCCGATCTTGTCTTGGTTTTCGATCAATCTGTTCCAGATTGATCGAAAACCGCTTTAAGGGCACGATATGTCCGGCTGAGGCCTAGCGGATGATGACCTCGTCCACGCGGGCATAGCCAAGGACATCGCGCGCGCGTTCGTCGAGCAGATCAATGTCCAGATATCCGTCACCGAGCCTTCGGGTGGCATTTTCAAGCTGCATTCTTTCGGTGATGAGAGCCGCCTTCTGCGCCGTCAAGGTTCGATGCTCTTTCTCCACCTGAAACTTTGTGAATACGCCATATTCACCCTGTAATCCGGAATGCGCAAAATAGAGCGTTCCGGCGCAGAGTGCTACGCCAAAGAAGACATGCACAGCATGTCTGCGGAACGTCGATGCGATGGCCATCTGCTCGGATGCCTTCTGCTGACACGTTGTTTCGCGCCGGAATTTTTGTAACCGATTTTTGTTTGAAAAGGCAACAGGTTAAACACGTTTGAGGCCAACGCGAAACGGCAAGATGGCCAGCAGCGTGAACGCGGCGGCGGCAAGGAAGGGCGCGCCCGGAAGATAGATGCCGGTTTCTGGGGCGGTGAAATGGAAGAAAAGTTGCGTCATGATCAGTGGGGCAAAAACGAAAGAGGCGGATGACAGGGAACTGATCGCGCCCTGAAGTTCCCCCTGTGCGTCGTCTGGGATCATGTTGGAAAGCAGGCCCTGCATGGCTGGCGCGATCAGTGCCGAGAGTGATGTCAGCGGCATCAGGGCATAGATCATCCAGCCCTGAGTGGCAAAACCGAGGCAGACCAGCGCGATGACGTCGATGGCAAATCCGGCAAGAACGGTTCCTGCCGCCCCCAGATGTTTTAGGATGGGCCGGATCAACCAGCCCTGAACGATGGCAAAGCCGATACCGACGCATGCCAGCGAAACCCCGATATCGAACGGTGACCAGTCAAAGCGTTCCTTGGTGTAATAGCTCCATATCACTGGATAGACGTAATGTGAGATATTGTAGACGAACACCGCGAACAGCATCCACGCGACAGCGGGATAGCGCAGCATCTGGAACGTGATGCCAACCGAATTGGCGCGGCGGATGCTGAACGGGCGGCGGTTTTTCTGATCGAGAGATTCCGGCAGTGCGATCCAGCCGAAGATGAAATTGGCGAATGTCAGCACGGCCGCAGCAATGAACGGCATGCGCGGACCGAATTCGCCCGCAAGCCCCCCCAGGGCCGGGCCGAGGACGAAGCCGATGCCGAAGGCGGCGCCGGTGATCCCGAAATTCTGCGCCCGTTTTTCAGGTGGTGAGATGTCGGCGATGAAGGCATTCGCCGTCGAGAAAGTCGCCGCTGCTGCGCCTGCCATCATGCGGGCGACAAACAACAAACCGAGATAGGGCGTTGTCGCCATGATCAGGTAGTCGATGCCCATGACGAACAGCGAGACCAGAAGGATTGGGCGACGACCGTAGGCATCTGAGAGATTGCCGAGGATCGGGCTGAAGACGAACTGCATCAGGGCGTAGCTGGCGGTCAGCCACCCGCCCCATGCCGCCGCATCGCCCACAGTTGCCCCATCGGACAGGTCTTGAAGCAGGTCGGGCATGACCGGCATGATCACCCCGAGGCCCATCGCATTGATCGTCACGGTGATGAAGATGAACAGCAGGGCATGATCCCTGACCGGTTTCTTGTCTGCTGCTTCAACCATTCTCGCCCCGATCTATATTCCCCTCAGGGCCCGCATGACGGCCTTAGCTGCGCAGAATGGATGTGCCTGCATATATAGCGCTGTCGTCCAG
This sequence comes from uncultured Candidatus Planktophila sp., assembly GCA_964352385.1. Classification (GTDB taxonomy): domain Bacteria; phylum Pseudomonadota; class Alphaproteobacteria; order Rhodobacterales; family Rhodobacteraceae; genus Pikeienuella. The sequence continues at coordinate 80,654 of CAYGRU010000002.1, read as the reverse complement.
ATCTTCTTCAATGCGGATCAACTGGTTGTATTTCGCCAACCGGTCGGACCGGGCGAGAGAGCCGGTCTTGATCTGACCGCAATTGGTGGCGACTGCGAGATCGGCGATGGTTGCATCCTCGGTCTCGCCAGAACGATGTGACATCACGGCAGTCATCGCTGCGCGGTGAGCCATATCGACGGCCTCCAGCGTTTCGGACAGAGTGCCGATCTGGTTGACCTTGACGAGGATGGAGTTCGCGGCGCGCTGCCGGATCCCTTCCGCCAGACGGGACGGGTTGGTGACGAAAAGATCGTCGCCGACAAGCTGGCACTTGGTGCCGAGGGTCGCTGTCAGATGCTTCCAACCTTCCCAGTCATCCTCCGCCAGCCCGTCCTCGATGGAGATGATCGGGTAGTCAGCGATCAGGGCGGCATAATAATCGGTCAATTGCCCGGAATCGAGCACCTTGCCCTCGCCCTTCAGATGATACTTCCCGTCCGAAAAGAATTCAGTCGAGGCGCTGTCGAGCGCGAGGTAAATGTCTTCGCCGGGGCGATAACCTGCGGCCTCGACGGATTTCATGATAAAGTCGAGCGCGTCGCGGGTTGAGGCGATGTTTGGGGCGAAGCCGCCCTCGTCGCCGACATTGGTGCCATAACCCGCAACTGAGAGTTCTTTCTTGAGGGTGTGAAACACCTCAGACCCCATCCGCACAGCGTCGCGGATGGACGTCGCGCTGACCGGCATGATCATGAATTCCTGAATGTCGATCGGGTTGTCGGCGTGCTGGCCGCCATTGATGATGTTCATCATCGGCACGGGCAGGGTGCGCGCAGCGGCACCGCCGACATAGCGATAAAGCTCCTGGCCGCAGGATTGCGCCGCCGCCTTGGCAACCGCCAGCGACACGCCGAGGATCGCGTTTGCGCCCAGCCGTGATTTGTTCGAAGTTCCATCCAGTTCGATCATCGCGGCGTCGATCAGGGGCTGACGCGTGGCGTCGATCCCTTCCAGTGCGCCTGCGATCTCGCCATTCACGGCATCCACGGCGCGCAAGACGCCCTTGCCGTGATACCGCGCCTTGTCGCCATCGCGAAGCTCCACTGCCTCATGCGCGCCGGTGGAGGCACCGGAGGGCACGGCTGCGCGGCCAAATCCACCATCCTCAAGCATCACATCGACCTCGACGGTCGGGTTTCCACGGCTGTCGAGGATTTCACGGGCGAAAATTTCGATGATGGCGCTCATGGGTCGGCTCCGTTCGGGACTGATTTGGATGGTCTATAGGCTGCTTCGCCCGTGCCGACAAGAAAAGGGCGCGGGGGTGGCCCCGCGCCCTTGGTCGCATCTGTTGTGGAGACGGGATCAGCCGTCGAAATCGATCCGCTCGACGATTTTCAGGGCCGCAGGGCGGGCTGCGCCGATGGCCGCGAGCGATGTTTCGTCCGCGTCGAAATCGCCGAAGCTCTTGACCAGCGTCGAAGGTTCCACGCCGGGCTTCACGGGGTATTCCCCGACAATTTCAGCATAGATGTTCTGGGCCTTGTCGGATGACAGCCACTCCATCATCGTCAGCGCAGCGGCGCGGTTCGGTGCGGATTTGGTCATCGCGACGCCGGAGATGTTCATATGGGTGCCGCCGTCCTCGAATGCCGGGAAGTCGATCCTGACAGCATCCGCCCATGCCTTTTGTTCGTCATCACCGAGCATCGCCACCATGTAATAGGTGTTGCCCAGAGCGACATCGCACTGGCCTGCCCAGATCGCCTTCACCTGATCGCGGTCACCGCCTTCGGGGCGGAAGGCGAGGTTGGCCTTGATACCCTCCATCCATTGTTCGGCGGCGGCTTCACCTGACCGTGCCACCATCGCACCCAGCAGGCCGAGCGTGTAGGAATGGCTGCCGGAACGGGTGCAGATGCGCCCTTTCCATTTCGGATCGGCCAGATCTTCGTATGTTGTGATGTCACCGGGCTGCACGCGGTCCTTGGAGACATAGGCAATGCGGGCGCGGGCGGTCAGGCCGAACCAGTGGCCTGCCGGATCACGGAACGCTTCGGGCACATTTTCCGCCAGAACGTCGGAGGTGACCGGCTGCGTGACCCCAGCATCCACCGCATCGACCAGACGCGAGATATCGACTGTGAAGATCAGGTCGGCGGGGGAAAGATCGCCTTCGGCGGTCAGACGCTCCACCAGCCCCTTGTTCAGAAAGACGGTGTTCACGGTGATGCCGGTATCAGCGGTGAAGGCATCGACCAGCGGCTGAATCAGTTCCGGCTGACGATAGGAGTAGATGTTGACCTCTTCGGCAATCGCCGGGGCGGCAATGACGCAGGCTGCAAGAGCAGCGGTAAAACGATGGAGCATGGCTGAGCCTTTCTGTTGCTGTGTCCCTTTGATACCTGACTAATTTGCTTTGTAAATACCCGATTAATTTGCTTGGGAATCTTTTTCGGCCTGTTTGATCCTTGTCCAGATCGCATCCATGTCGGCCAGTGTCGCTTCGCCAGGGGATCGGCCCTGTGCCGCAAGTTCAGCCTCTACCGCCGTGAAACGGCGTTCGAACTTGGCGTTCACACGGCGCAGCGCCGCCTCTGGGTCAACCTTGAGGTGCCGCCCGAGATTGGCCATGACGAACAGCAGATCGGCATATTCATCTTCGATCCGGTCGGGGTCTCCGGTTGCCTGCGCCTCGGCCAATTCATCCGATTCCTCGCGAATCTTGGCAAGAACACCGCTGATGTCGGGCCAGTCGAACCCGACCCGCGCCGCGCGATTCTGAAGCTTTACGGCCCTTGTCATGCCTGGCAGTCCAGCAGGCACGCCGTCGAGGACGCTTTCGCGGACAGTGCCAGTGGCGGCGCGTTCTGCATCCTTCAGTTTTTCCCACGATCCACTGACGAAATCGTCTCGCGACCAATCGCCAAAGACATGCGGGTGGCGGCGGATCATCTTGGCGGTGATGGCCGCGACAACATCGTTCCAGTCGAATGACCCGGCTTCGGCAGCCATTTGCGCATGATAGACGACCTGCAACAGCAGATCGCCCAACTCATCCGTAAGGTCGCCCATGTCGCCGCGCTCTATGGCGTCAGCGACCTCGTATGCTTCTTCGATCGTGAAAGGGGCGATGGACCGGAAATCCTGTTTCAGGTCCCAAGGGCAGCCATGCTCCGGTTCCCGCAGCCGCCGCATCAATTCGATCAGACGGTCGATGCCTGCGGCTTCGTCCGCGATCAGGTCGTCGGACTGATCGCGGGGCAGGGGCGTCGTGCGCATGTCGTAAGGTCAGAACGGGATTTCGTCATCGAGATCGCTACCATAACCGCCAGACTGGCCACCGCCGGACGCGCCGCCGCCCGAAGGGCCGCCGCGATCATCATAGCCGCCACCGCCGCCGCCATATGATCCGCCACCACCGCCACCTTCGCCCTTGCCATCCAGCATCGTGAGCGTGGAGGTATAGGGGCGCAGCACAACCTCGGTGGAATATTTCTCCGCACCACTCTGGTCGGTCCATTTGCGGGTCTCAAGCTGACCTTCGATATAGACCTTCGATCCCTTGCGGAGATATTGCTCAGCGACCTTCACGAGCGGTTCGGAAAAGATCGCGACCCGATGCCATTCGGTGCGTTCCTTGCGCTCTCCGCTCGCCTTGTCGCGCCATGTCTCTGATGTCGCGATATTCAGATTACAGACCTTGCCGCCATTCTGGAACGCGCGGACCTCCGGGTCGCGACCCAGATTGCCGATGAGAATGACTTTGTTTACCGATCCGGCCATTGGGGCCTCCCTGCCTCGAATCCCGATGCGCAACTGTTAACGCGCACTGAACAGCAACACCACGCCCGAGGTTAACAATCCGTTGACGTAGGCAATTAATGGGCCACTTTCATCAGGTGGCCTCTCGCAATTGATCGGCCAATGTTCTATTTTTGTTTCGCCCTGCGCAGTGACTGCCAAGGCAAAGCAGGTGCCTCGCTTGCGCGGCACCGGGATGATACAGGGCGCGTCATGGCTGAGCTGACACATATTTCGATCCGCGGTGCGCGGGAGCATAATCTCAAGGGGATCGATGTCGATCTGCCGCGCAACAAGCTGTGCGTCATCACCGGCCTGTCGGGGTCGGGCAAATCATCGCTCGCGTTCGATACGATCTATGCCGAGGGGCAGCGGCGCTATGTCGAATCGCTTTCGGCCTATGCGCGGCAATTCCTTCAGATGATGCAGAAGCCCGATGTCGATCATATCGAGGGCCTCAGCCCGGCGATTTCCATCGAGCAGAAGACCACCAGCCGCAACCCGCGATCCACCGTAGGGACTGTGACCGAAATCTACGACTATATGCGCTTGCTGTTCGCCCGCGTCGGCACGCCCTATTCACCGGCCACCGGCAAGCCCATCGAGGCGCAGCAGGTGTCGGAGATGGTGGACCGCGTCATGGCGATGGAGGAGGGGACGCGCGCCTATCTCCTCGCGCCGATCATCCGCGACCGCAAGGGCAGCTATGCCAAGGAATTTCTCGACTTGCGCAAGCAGGGGTTTCAGCGCGTCAAGGTGAATGGCGCGTTTCACGAACTGGAGGAACCGCCTGTCCTCGACAAGAAATTCCGCCACAATATCGACGTGGTGGTGGACCGCATCGTGGTTCGGGAAGGGTTGGAGCAAAGGTTGGCGGAGAGTTTTTCGACTGCGCTCGGCCTCGCGGACGGGATTGCCATCGTCGAGACGGCACCCAGCGAGGGCGACCCGGTGCAGACCGTATTCTCAGAGAAATTCGCCTGCCCGGTCAGTGGTTTCACGATTGCCGAGATCGAGCCGCGCCTGTTTTCCTTCAACGCGCCATTCGGGGCCTGCCCGGAATGTGACGGTCTGGGCATGGAGCTTTTCTTCGATGAAAACCTCGTGGTGCCGGATGAATCGCTGACCCTGTCAAAGGGCGCGCTGGCTCCGTGGTCCAAGACCAACAGCCCCTATTACCGACAAACGCTGGAGGCGATCGGCAAGGTCTATGGCTTCAAACTGTCGGTTGCGTGGCGGGATCTGCCGGAGGAGGCGCAGAAGGCCCTGCTCTATGGCACTGGTGAGCAGAGCGTCAAATTCCGCTATGATGATGGTGGCCGCGTTTATGAGGTGAGCCGACCTTTCGAAGGGGTCATTCCGAATCTCGAACGCCGGTATCGCGAGACTGATTCGAACATGATGCGCGAGGTGTTCGAAGGGTATCAGAACAACCGCTCCTGCGGATCCTGTGGCGGATTCCGTCTTCGCGAACAGGCGCTGGCGGTGAAGATCGCGGGGCTGCATATCGGTCAGGTCACGCAGATGTCGATCCGCGAAGCGGCGGATTGGGCCGGGAGCGTGTTCGAAACGCTGTCGCCGCAGAAACAGGCCATCGCCGGGGCGATCCTCAAGGAAATCCGCGAGCGTTTGGGGTTCCTCGTGAATGTCGGTCTCGACTATCTGACGCTGAGCCGCAATTCGGGCACCTTGTCCGGCGGGGAAAGCCAGCGCATCCGGCTGGCGAGCCAGATCGGGTCAGGGCTGACCGGGGTGCTTTATGTGCTCGACGAGCCTTCCATCGGGTTGCACCAGCGCGACAATGACCGGCTGCTGCTGACCCTGAAAAACCTGCGCGACCAAGGCAACACCGTGATCGTGGTCGAACATGACGAAGAGGCGATCCGCGAGGCGGATTACGTTCTCGACATAGGGCCCGGCGCGGGCGTGCATGGCGGGCGGGTCATCGCGTCCGGCACCCCGGCGGATATCATGGCGAACGAGGCGTCGGTGACGGGCGATTACCTGACGGGACGCCGATCCATCGCGATCCCCGGCGACCGGCGCAAGGGGAACGGCAAGAAGATCGTGGTCGAGGGTGCCTCCGGCAACAACCTCAAGAATGTCAGCGCCGAATTTCCGCTGGGGGTGATGACCTGCGTGACCGGCGTTTCCGGCGGCGGCAAGTCGACGCTGACCATAGAGACGCTCTACAAGACCGCCGCGCAGCGGCTGAACGGCGCGAGGTCCAATCCCGGACCTTCGAAGTCAATCAAGGGGTTGGAGAATCTGGACAAGGTGATTGATATCGACCAGTCACCCATCGGGCGCACGCCGCGATCCAACCCTGCGACCTATACCGGTGCCTTCACCCCGATCCGCGACTGGTTTGCCGGGCTGCCGGAATCGAAGGCGCGGGGCTACAAGCCTGGTCGATTTTCGTTCAACGTGAAGGGGGGGCGGTGCGAGGCGTGTCAGGGTGACGGTGTCATCAAGATCGAAATGCACTTCCTGCCGGATGTCTATGTGGAGTGCGAAACCTGCAAGGGCGCGCGCTATAACCGTGAGACGCTTGAGGTAAAGTATAAGGGCAAGTCGATTGCTGAAGTCCTTGATATGACAGTGGAAGACGGCGTCGAGTTTTTCGCCGCCATCCCGGCGATCCGCGAGAAGATGGAAACGCTGCAACGGGTCGGGCTGGGCTATATCAAGATCGGCCAGCAGGCGACCACCCTGTCAGGTGGTGAGGCGCAGCGGGTGAAGCTGTCGAAGGAACTTGCGAAACGGGCGACGGGCCGCACGCTCTATATCCTCGATGAGCCGACCACCGGTCTGCATTTCGAGGATGTTCGCAAGCTTTTGGAAGTGCTGCACGAATTGGTTGAAAGCGGCAATACCATCGTCATCATCGAGCATAATCTGGATGTCATAAAGACCGCTGACTGGCTGATCGACATCGGCCCAGAAGGCGGCGATGGCGGCGGCGAGATTGTCGCTGTCGGCACACCCGAGGAAGTGGCACTGGTCAGCCGCAGCCATACCGGGCGATATTTGAAGCAGATATTGCGAGGGAAATCGGTTGCCGCGTAAGGTCGCCACCTGATCATCTGGTGAAGGCGCTTCAATGGCACGACTGGTTCCGACGCAAAAGCCAAACCCGATCTGGCGACGCCATGCACGGTCGGACACCATTACGCTGCCGTCGCGCCCGCTATTTCAGCCGGATGACACTTTCTTTCTGATGGGAAGCTGCTTTGCCGAGGAGATCAGGCTCGCCATTCAGGCGGCGATGCCACAGGCGACTGTTGGCCCTGATTATGCAAGCCTTGCCTTCGATCCGAAATGCGCAAGCGTGGATGAATTGCCGGGTCGCAATCATCTGAATTTCTATAATACTTTCAGTGTGCTCCAGGAAATTCAACGATGTTGCGGCCTATGGGAACAGACGCCGGATGATTTCTGGCGGGTGGGTGACCGGGTGCAGGACCCGTTTCGTCGCCTTGTTTTCGCTGACACGCCAGAGCGGCTCCACCAGATTGCAATCGACCTGACAGCCGTGATGACGCAGGCCTTTCGGGCTGCCGACCATTTCGTATTTACCTTCGGCATGACCGAGGTGTTCTTCGATCATCGTTCCGGTCGCGCAGCGTGCCAGAAACCCAACTATGGCAAAGGCGGCGGCAAGGAGGAGACCGAATTCAGGGCGACCGGGTTTCAGGAGAATCTTGATAACGTTCTCGCCATTTCCGATCTGATTGCGGCGCATCGCCCGGATGCGCGGATTTTCGTGACAGTCTCGCCGGTTCCACTGTCCATGACATTCGGCACTGACGACATCTTTGTTGCAAACTCGCTTTCGAAATCGACGCTCCGCGCGGTTCTGGGCGAGGCGGTCAAGGCGCGGGACAACATGACCTACGTGCCGTCTTACGAGGCCGTCATCTCGGGCGGCACCTCGCATTTCCTGCCGGATCGCCGCCATGTGGCGCGCCCGGTGGTGGAGGCCATCACTGCCGCTTTCATCAAGGCATATTCCGCCGGGGCCTGACGGCGCCGCCCCTCCGACAAGACACTGCCAAAATGTCGCAGCGCGTGCTATCGTTGTCCGAGGGGAGTGAGAAGGAGACAAGCGATGAACGTCAAAAAGATCATTGGTGACAAGCCGATCCAGTCTGTTGAGACCATATCTGAGCAGGAAACGCTTGCCGCCGCCGTGGCCATTCTGGCGGAACGAAAGATCGGCGCGCTGATCGTCGGTGACGGTGCCGAAGGCGTTGGCGGCATCCTGTCCGAGCGCGATATCGTGCGCCGGCTTGCGGCGGAAGGTGCGTCTTGCCTGTCTGCGCCGGTATCATCGGCGATGACGCGCAAGGTATCTTCCTGCGCGCCCGGAGACAGCGCCGTCTCCATCCTTCAACGCATGACGGAGGGCCGGTTCCGGCACATGCCGGTGGTCGATGATGGACAACTGGTCGGCGTGATTTCCATCGGTGATGTGGTGAAGGCCCGGATGTCCGAGATCGAGATGGAAAATCAGGCGATGGAAGACATGATAAAAGGCATGTAGGTTCTTTTCTGACCACCCCTTGACCCGACCGCGCAACAATGTTGCTGTCGCCTGAGTAACAATCATTCGGGGCGGGAGGTCGCTCATGCGCATCGGCTTTTATCCGGGCACGTTCGATCCGGTCACGCGGGGGCATGGCGATATCATTCGCCGTGCGTTGCGTCTGGTTGACCGTCTGGTGATCGGCGTGGCCATAAACCGGGACAAGGGGCCGCTTTTTTCACTGGAACAGCGCGTCGACTTGTTGCGCGGTGATGTCGAGGAAACCTGCGGCGCCGAGGCAAGCCGCGTCGATGTAGAGCCTTTCGAGGATCTGTTGATGAAGCGGGCGGAAATTGTCGGCGCGTCCGTCATCATACGTGGCCTTCGGGCGGTCGCTGATTTTGAGTATGAATATCAGATGGTTGGCATGAACCGCGCGCTGAATGACGAGATCGAGACGGTCTTTCTGATGGCCGAGGCACAGCACCAGGCGATTGCATCCAAACTGGTCAAGGAAATCGCGCGGCTGGATGGCGATGTGTCGAAGTTCGTATCGCCCCGTGTCGCAGATGCGCTAAAGACCCGCTACGGTGGTTGACCCGGCCCTGACGGACGCATAGGTCCGCAGCGTCGCATCAAGCGCATGAACAATGATGGAGACTTCAGGATGAAGCCACGCTTTCTTTCAGCCGTTTTCGGTGCGGTCCTGGCGCTCACAGCAATGGAGGCTCAGGCCGTGGACGAGAACACGTTGATTATCGAATTGAAGACAGGTGAAGTCAAAATCCAGCTCATGCCGGACGTCGCGCCGCAGCATGCCGACCGGATCAAGACACTGGCACGCGAGGGCGCTTATGATGGTGTTGCCTTCCACCGTGTGATCGAGGGCTTCATGGCCCAGACCGGCGATGTGGAGCATGGCAAGGGCGAGAACATGTCCCGTGTCGGCACCGGCGGATCGAAATACCCCGACCTGCCCGCCGAATTCTCCAAGCTTCCGTTTGAACGCGGCACCGTGGGCATGGCGCGGTCGCAGAACCCGAATTCCGCCAATTCCCAGTTCTTCATCATGTTCGACGAGGGCAGCTTCCTGAACGGTCAGTATACCGTGATCGGTCAGGTCATCGAAGGCATGGAGCATGTCGACAACATCAAGCTCGGCTCGCGCGCATCAAATGGTTCGGTGGACAATCCCGACCGGATGATCTCGGTTCGTGTCGGCGAATAAGCTGACCTGCCGCTGAAACACTGAACGCGGCCCATCGGGCCGCGTTTTGCTTGAAAAAGGGCCGGATCATGCGGGTTGATGCGTTCGATTTCGAACTGCCGGAGGCGCTGATCGCCCTGCGCCCGATCCGTCCGCGCCGCGCCGCGCGCATGTTGGTGGCCGATCCCGCACAGGCTGCGATCAAGCCGTTCGAGGCACTGCCGGCGGAGTTGCGGCCCGGCGATCTGATCGTCTTCAACGATACCAAGGTCATCCCCGCCCGGATCACCGGCACGCGCCTGCGCGACGGGTCGGAGGTGAAGGTCGAGGCGACGCTGATCAAACGGCTGGCCGATGATCGCTGGCTGGCGCTCGCCAAACCGGGAAAGCGCCTGCGGATGGGGGATACCCTGCGCTTTGCGGGCCTGTCGGCGGTGCTGGTCGTGAAAGGGCACAAAGGCGCGGTGGAATTGCAGTTCGACCGCTCCGGCGCTGATCTGGATGCCGCCGTGATGGCCATCGGTGCGCCGCCGCTGCCGCCCTATATCGCATCGCGCCGTCAGACCGATGTGGAGGATGACGACGATTATCAGACCATGTTCGCGGCCCGGCCCGGCGCGGTTGCCGCGCCGACCGCATCGCTGCATTTCGAACCTGTCGTCCTGAATGCGCTGCATGATGCCGGTATCCGCGATACGCGGGTGACCCTGCATGTCGGGGCTGGGACGTTTCTGCCGGTCAAGTCAGACACCACCGAAGACCACCAGATGCACAGCGAATGGGGCGAGATCAGCGCAGATACTGCCGCGACGATCAACGCCGCCCGCGCGGCAGGTGGGCGCATCATCGCGGCGGGCACCACGGCACTGCGGTTGCTGGAAACCGCGGCGGACGAGGCGGGTGTTGTGCACCCCTGGGTCGGTGATACAGATATCTTCATCACCCCCGGATACCGGTTTCGCGCGGTTGACGGCTTGATCACGAATTTCCATCTGCCGCGATCGACCCTCTTCATGCTCGTCTGCGCCTTCCTTGGCACGGACCGGATGCGCGACCTTTACGCTCATGCGATGGCGGAGCGGATGCGGTTCTATTCCTATGGCGATGCGTCTCTGCTATGGCGCGCGCATCAAGGCGAAGACACCTGACCCGGAGACGCGAACGCCGGGGCTGATCCGCCCGGAACCCTGATGGGAGAGATGTCATGATTGCAGTTCTGCGAAGTTCATGGGCGCTGCTGCTGGGCATGTTCCTCCTGATGTTCGGCAATGGCCTTCAGGGATCGTTGCTGGGTATTCGCGGCGATATCGAGGGGTTCGATCCCGCTGTTCTGTCCTATGTCATTTCGGCCTATTTCGTCGGCTTCCTCGGCGGCTCTCGGCTGGCGCCTGTGCTGCTGCGCAAGGTTGGTCATGTGCGGGTCTTTGCCGCGATGGCGTCGCTGATTTCGGCGGCTTTCGTGCTTTACCCGGCGATCCCGAATCTTGTGGCCTGGGGCGTTATGCGTCTGCTCGTCGGGTTCTGCTTTTCCTGCGTCTATGTGGTGGTCGAAAGCTGGCTGAACGATGCGTCCGACAATGAAAACCGGGGCAAGGCACTGTCGCTTTACATGATCGTGCAGATGGTTGGCCTGATTTCGGCGCAGGGGGCGCTGAATTTTGGTGATGTGTCCGGCTATGGCCTGTTCGTGCTGATGTCGGTGATCGTCTCGATCTCCTTCACGCCGGTTCTGTTGAACGCGACGCCGACGCCGGTGTTCGAGACGGCGAAGGGCATGACCTTGCTGCGGTTGTTTCAGGTCTCGCCGCTCGGCTTTGTCGGGATGATCCTCATCAACTCGGTCTATTCCGTGATGTTCGGGATGGCCGCCGTCTATGGCACGCAGCGGGGCCTGTCGATTGCCGAGATTTCGGTGTTCATCGCGGCCTTCTATGTCGGCGGGTTGCTGTTGCAATACCCCGTGGGCTGGATATCCGACCGGATGGATCGTCGGCGGCTGATCGTGATTGTCTGCGCGGTGGCCGCCGGGGCCTGCTTCGCCGCCATCGCTGCGGCAGACTATCCGCTGGTCATCATCGGATTGGCCTGTGTGCTCGGCGCTTGCGTCAACCCGCTCTATGCGCTGCTGATCGCCCATACCAACGACTACATGGAACCGCAGCAAATGGCGGCCGCCTCGTCCGGGTTGCTGTTCGTGGGAGGGCTGGGGGCCATCGGCGGGCCAGTGCTGGTCGGCAACATGATGGAGATTTTCGGCCCATCAGCGTTCTTTGCGGTGATCCTGATCTTCATGTCCGCGATTGGCATTTATGGCCTCTATCGCATGACCCGTCGCGCCGCTGTGCCGGTTCAGGATACGACGACCTATGCCAATTACACGCCGAATGTCGGTCCCGTTGCGGTTGAAATTGCGCAGGAGTATGCAATCGAAATGAGCGCGAACGCCGAAACCAAAGCCGACACCGAAGGTAAACCTGACAATACTGCAACAAATACTTGACACTTTTGGGTCTGAAGTATGGACTTGAGTTCAAGGAGTCTTGCGAGGCTCCCCCGGCTCCGGGGTGCGGAGTTGTCATGGGGCTCATGATGCAGGCGAGACGCAGAGGCAGCGCATCGCAACGAACAAAAGCCGGGGAATGCGACCGCATTTCACCGCTCACTGCGGGCAGCCCTCTTCCCAATCTTATCGAGCACGGCATCCGGAGGATGCCAGTTGTGTGAAAGGAGAGTGTCATGTCACTTCCAAGCGCAGATATCGTCACGGACTATTGGCTTGAGACTGTCGGACCTGAAGGATGGTTCAAGGTCGATCCAACGGTCGATCAGGACATCAGGGACCGGTTCGAACCCTTGTGGCGCGCAGCACGCGCCGGGGAATTGGATGGGTGGTCACTGAAACCGGCGGAGGCTCTGGCACTGTTGATCGTTCTCGATCAGTTCCCGCGCAACATGTTCCGAAACTGCGAAAAGGCATTCTGTTCCGACCCGAAGGCGCTCGCGCTGGCAAAGCGGGCCATCAGCCTTGGTCATGATCTTCAGGTGCCGGAACCGGCGCGCCAGTTCTTCTATCTGCCGCTGATGCATTCGGAAAGTCTGGTGGACCAGGACCGGTGCGTTCGGTTGATCCTGACCCGGATGCCGCAGACCGGTGAGCAGAACCTGATTCACGCCCGCGCGCACCGCGATGTCATCCGCAAGTTCGGGCGGTTCCCGTTCCGCAATCAGGCGCTCGGCCGGTCATCGACCTATGCCGAACAGTCCTTTCTGGATCAGGGCGGTTACGCGGCCTGATCTCGTCGCGGGCCGTCAGGCGAAAGCCAGCCCGACGCCGAAGGCCACGACGCCGCAGAGGGACCCGACCAGCAGCGTTTCGCCAACGCAGCGAACCACTGTTTCGTTGGTGACTTTCCAGCGGAGCATGCCGAGCGCCACCAGCGCCAGCAGCGAAAGCGCGAGCGAGGCGTAGAATGTCTGCATGCTGGGCGCTGCGATGAAATAGGGCAGGATCGGCGCAGCACCGAAGATGATGAAGGCGATGAAGGTCGCAAGGCCGCTCATCGCAGGGCTGTCATCGTTCGGGTCAGACATGCCGATTTCATATTGCATCATGAAATCAGCCATGAATTCCGGGTGGCGCTCCAGAATGTCGGTGAAGGTGCGCGCGTCATCCTCCGTCACTCCTTTCGCGAGCAGGATCTCCATCGTCTCCTGACGCTCCATTTCCGGGTTGGTGCGAATTTCATGAAGCTCCTTTGCGCGGGTCGCGTTGTAGACATCCTGCTCGGACCGGGATGACAGGAACGCGCCGAGGCCCATAGCAGTCGCATCCGCGAAAAGATTGGCCAGCCCGAACAGCAATACCGCAACGCCGCCGACGGTCGCCGCCCCTTCGGCCCCGGCTCCGGCGAACCCGGCGACGATGGCAAAGGTCGTGACGATGCCGTCATTGCCGCCATATACAATTTCCTTGAGGAACTCCTGCACCTTGCCGACGCGGTGTTCGCGGTCCAGGTGCGCTTTCAGGCTGTTGGTCTGTTGGGTTTTCATGATCGCCTCCGATCCCTCACCTATAGGGGCGAGGAGTGCGCAGGGTCAAAGACCTTTGCTTGCGGCGATGGCAGGATTCGAAAGCAGTCTGCGTCGCTCTCCGCTGCAATCCATACGGCATCTGCATGACAGGTCTGCATTGTTGCATTAGGCAAAGCGATCATTTCGGGTTATGAGGACGATCATGTCAGACAGAGACCTCAAAGACCGCGCAGGCCGCCACCCTGAAAAGGCGCATCGGGGCGACAATATCTCGCCGCCGAAGCCTGCCTGGATCAAGGTCAAGGCGCCCTCGTCCGAGGGATATCGGCGTACGCGCGACATCATGCGATCCAACAACCTCGTGACGGTGTGCGAGGAGGCCGGCTGCCCCAATGTCGGCGAATGCTGGTCGCAGGGCCATGCCACGATGATGATCATGGGCGAAATCTGCACCCGTGGATGCACCTTCTGCAATGTCGCGACCGGGCGCCCCGACGCGCTCGATGTGTTCGAGCCGGGGCGCGTTGCCCATGCGGTCAAGACGCTGGGGCTGCACCATGTGGTGATTACCTCGGTTGATCGCGATGATCTGCCGGATGGCGGCGCGGACCATATCGCCCAGACCATCCGTGCGGTGCGGCGGCAGGCCCCCGACACGACGATCGAGGTGCTGACCCCCGATTTCCTGAAATGCGGGCCGGAGGCGCTGGCAGCGGTGGTCGAGGCGCGGCCCGATGTGTTCAATCATAACCTTGAAACCGTGCCGGGGCTTTATCCTGAGGTGCGACCCGGCGCGCGGTATTTCCATTCCCTTCGGTTGTTGCAGCAGGTGAAGGAAATGGATCCGACCCTGTTCACCAAGTCCGGGATCATGGTCGGTCTGGGCGAGGATAGGCAGGCTGTTTTGCAGGTGATGGACGACATGCGCGCGGCGGATGTCGATTTCCTGACCATCGGGCAATATCTGCAACCGACCCCGAAACACCATGTAGTTGCCCGCTATGTGACGCCGGAAGAATTTGCATCCTATGAAAAGATGGCCTTTGCGAAGGGCTTTCTGATGGTGTCTGCAACGCCGCTGACAAGGTCGAGCTATCATGCCGGGGACGATTTCGCGCGGCTGCGCGATGCCCGGCTCGCGATGCAGGGCAGGTCATAAGCAATGCACAGCGTCCTTGCCCGATGGTTCGTGAAGCCCGGCGAGATGGACACTGCCCGCGCCGCACTCGAAGCCCTCGTCGCGGATGTGAAGACGCTGGAGCCTGACACGCTGATCTATCAGGTGCGCGAAGCTGTTGCAGGGTCTCTGCCGCCCGCTGCGCGGGGGGAGATCGTTTTCTTCGAATGCTATCGCGACGAAGCCGCATTTCAGGCGCATCTTGCCGGGCCGGTCTTTTCTCAGTTCCTGAAGGATCACGGCGGATTGTTCGTCCAGAATTTCCCCCCGGCACACGGCCCTTTCATGCTGGTCACCACCCTGACCGGCGATGACGGGTTCTGCCGGGATGACGCCATGTGAGATTTGAGACTGCTTTTCGTCCGGTTTCTGGTATCGTTTCGCGCAACAGGACTGGACCGAAAATGACCATGCAGACACAAAATCCTGATGCAACAGGCGAATCACAGCGCATGCTGCGCGAAACCATCGACGCTCTTCGCAAGTCGCTTGAAGAGGCTGATGATCGACGGATGCGCGATGTGCAAAAGGCTGCCGTCGCGGGCGCGGCGGAAATCGAACATCTGAAAGCCACCATTCAGGCGCTGCGCGACAGCATCGAGGCGGCGGGGGCCGCCGCAAGCAAGCGCGAACAGGATCTGCGCCGGGATTTTGCGGCTGAGGTCGCCCAACTTCGCGCCGCTGTGCAATCGGTGCGGGCCGAACTTGAGGAAGAGCGCGCGCGCGGGCAAAGCCGGTTGCAGGAAGAACGGGTCGCGGCAGCCGCCGAACTGGCGGAAACCCGCGAGGCGACCCAATCCGTGCGGACCAATATGGACCGGATGAAGGAACGCCATGCGGCTGCCTTGCAGGAGGCCGCGCGCATTCACCGGTCTGAGTTGGCCGAACTGGCCGCCACCATCGCCGCGCTACGCGAACAGCTTGATCGCGAGGTTACCCATGCCTGATGATGCGCCCAAGTTCGGAGTTGGCGAGACGCATGAAGAGCAACTGACGCATCTGCGCATGTTGCTGGATGTCAGCCGCAAGGTCGCGGCGCAGGACACGCTCGATACCGTTCTGGAAACCCTGATCGACCTTGCCTGTCAGGAAACCGGGGCGGAGCGGGGCACCTTATTCCTGAACGATCCGTCATCAGGCGAGTTGTTCAGCCGGGTCGCGCTCGGCATGAAGCGGCGTGAAATCCGTCTGATGAACGACGAGGGCGTTGCGGGCCATGTCTTTCAAAGTGGCGAGGGAGAGATCATCCTGGATGCCTATGGCGACTCCCGCTTCAATGATGCGGTCGACCGCGAGACCGGGTTCAAGACCCGATCCATCCTCTGTTCTCCGATCCGAACCGCAAAGGGAGAGGTGATCGGCGTCGCGCAGATGCTGAATAAGGAAAAGGGCGAGTTCAGCCAGACCGACCTCAACATTCTCGAAGGCATCACGACGCAATGCGCGATCACGCTCCAGTCGATGCAACTGGTTGAGCGGATCGAGAAAAGCCGCGAGCGTGAGGTCGAATTCCTGAACATCATCTCGGAAATGACGTCCGAGCTGGAGTTGAACAAGCTTCTGAACAAGGTGATGACCGAGGCAACGCGGATGCTCGACGCGGAACGCTCCACCCTGTTCCTGAATGACGAACGGACGGGCGAATTGTTCAGCCATGTCGGCGCCGGGCTGGACAGTTTCGAGATTCGCCTGCCGAACAGTGCCGGGATCGCCGGAACCGTCTTCACATCGGGCAAGACGATCAATATCCCGCATGCCTATGCCGATCTGCGATTCAACCCGTCCTTTGACAAGCAGACCGGGTTCTTCACCCGCTCCATCCTCTGCGTTCCGGTGGTGAACAAGCGTGGCAAGGTGATCGGCGTGACGCAGGTGCTGAACAAGACTGGCGGCCCGTTCGATGCCGAGGATGAAAGCCGCCTGAAGGCGTTCACCGCCCAGATCGCCATCGGGCTGGAGAATGCCAAGCTGTTCAACGACGTGCAGGAGATGAAGAACTACAATGACAGCATGCTTCAGAGCATGACCAACGGCGTCATCACGGTGGATACCGACCTCGTGGTGAAAACCTGCAACCGCGCCGCCGCGCAGTTGATGGGACGCACCCCTGACCTCGTGGTCGGGGAACCGGGCGAGGCGATCGGCGAGGAAAATATCTGGCTTTTGAAAAAGCTGGGCCAGGTTCTTGAGACCGGCGAGGGCGACATCATCATGGGGGTCGATCTGACCTTCTTCGGCAAGACCATCACCACGAACCTGACCATGTTGCCGCTGAAATCCGGCGAGGGGGATTTCCTCGGCGCGATGGTGATGATCGAAGACATCACCAATGAAAAGCGCGTGAAATCAACGCTTTCACGCTATATGGACCCGAAGCTCGCCGACCAGATGCTGTCGGATGGCCAATCCGAAGACCTGATGGGCGGCAAGGATACTGTCGCGACGGTGCTGTTCTCCGATATTCGCGGCTTCACCACCTTTACCGAGGCGCTGGGGGCGCAGGGCACGGTCAAGCTGCTGAACGAGTATTTCGAACTGATGGTCGATTGCATCACCGAACAGGGCGGTATGCTCGACAAGTTCATCGGCGATGCGATCATGGCGGCATTCGGCATTCCCTTTGCCAATGACGATGACGAAGACCGCGCGATGCGCGCCACAATCAACATGATCAACCGCCTGTGGGAATGGAACATCAAGCGCAAGAAAGACGGCGAGATGGTCGTCGATATGGGCATCGGCCTGAACACCGACAGCATCGTCGCGGGCAATATCGGCAGCCGCAAGCGGATGGATTACACCATGATCGGCGATGGCGTGAACCTTGCGGCGCGGCTGGAAAGCGCCTGCAAGCAGTATCACGCGCGCATCCTGCTGTCGGAACACACCGTGGCAAAGCTGAAGGGCGTTTATCGGTTGCGCGAGATTGATCGGGTGCAGGTGAAGGGCAAGACCAAGCCGGTCGATGTGTTCGAATGCCTCGACTATCACAATGCGCAGACCTTCCCGAACATCATGGATGTGATGGGCCATTTCCGCGAAGGGGTGACCAGCTATCGCGCGCAGGATTGGGACCGCGCGATGCGGTCCTTCAACGAGGCGCTGAAGGCCAACCCGGAGGACAAGATGTCGGAGGATTACCTCGCGCGCTGCGAAGTGATGAAGCTCGACCCGCCCGGTGCCGACTGGAACGGCGTCTGGGTAATGAAATCGAAGTGACCCGCCCCGCACGCTGTCAGAGGAACCGGACCTTTCCGATATAAGGCAGGTTGCGGTTGCGCTGAGCAAAATCAATGCCATAGCCGACGACGAATTCATCGGGAATCTCGAACCCGATATATTTCGCATCAACCGCAATTTCCCGCCGCGCCGGTTTATCGAGCAGGGTGCAGATCGCGATCCGGGCCGGATTGCGCGCCTTCAGCATCGCCATGACATGGGTCAGCGTGAAACCGGTGTCGATGATATCCTCCACCACCAGCACATCCAGCCCTTCGATGGGGGCGCGCAGGTCCTTCAGGATCCGCACCTCCTTCGACGATGTCGTGCCGTCGCCATAGGATGAAGCCTCGATGAAGTCGATTTCCACCGGCAGGTCGATCCGCCGCGCGAGGTCGGCAACAAAGATGAACGACCCGCGCAGCAGCCCAACAACCACCAGTTTTTCGCTATCGGCGAAATCCTCGGTGATCTGAGCCGCGAGGTCCGCAACCTTGGCGGAAATCTGTGCCTCGGACAGCATGATCTCGACTTCATAAGGGGCCATGATGATCCTCCCTCGTATTGAACCTGTCGCGACAATCCGACAGGCTGCGCCCTGCCGCAACAGAGGATATCAGGCGCATATGCCGACACATGCAGAAAAACGAGTGATGCCCTACAGCGCCGATGAGATGTATGCGCTCATTGCGGACGTGCCCGCCTATCCTGAATTCCTGCCGTGGTGTTCCGCCGCGCGCATCCGGGGCAGACGCCAGACGCCGGAAGGGGAGGTGCTGGACGCCGATCTCGTCATTTCGTTCAAGCTGTTTCGCGAACGGTTCGGCAGCCGCGTCGTGCTGCGACCGGAGAAGAAGGAGATTGACGTTTCCTATCTCGATGGTCCGTTCAAATACCTCAACAATCATTGGGTGTTCCGTCCGATTGATGACAAGAGCTGCGAAGTCGATTTCTTCGTGGATTTCGAGTTCAAGAGCCAAGTTTTGCAGGCGCTGATCGGACTGGTCTTCAACGAGGCGATGCAGCGCATTGTCCGGGCCTTTGAGGCCCGGGCAAAGGTTCTGTACGGCGCGCGCTGAGGCGCTGCTCAGGCGCAGCGCGCCATGCTGCGTAATGCCACCGCCTCATGCCGCCGCAGCGGCATCCGGGCCATGATGCGCCCCGGCGAGGACTTGTCCGCCAGTTCGGGGAACAGTTCGATCACTTCGGCGCGTGCCGCCTGATCCAGCGTATCAAGCGCCTGACGGCCGGGATGGAAGCTTTCGGAAAGCGCGCCTTCTGCCTCGACGATCTGATGGTCATCGAACAGGAGGTGGAAATAGGTCACCTCGCCACCTTCCTGAATGCTGATCGTCGCACCATTGACCAGATGTTTGGCGGGCACCAGAACCTCATGAGTGGCGAACAGCAATTCCACATTCAGCCCCGCAACCAGCATCCGATGCTGCGGCGAAACACGCAGATCGCGCTGGTTGCCCATTGCCCCCGCGCGGATCAGAACGGGTGCAAGATGCCCCTTTGCCGGAACCGTTCGCGACCCGATCCAGCGCAGCGGCTGCAAGCCGTGATCCTTGGTCCACACCATGTCGCCCACGGCCAGATCTTCGATCAGCGTTTCGCCTTTGCCCGTGCGGATGGCGGTGCCTGCCGCGAAGCAGACGACGTTGAACTGGACGGTTTCGAAATCGGTGAAGCCGATATTGCCGACGGTGCCGGTCAGGCTGCCGCCATTGGCAACGAAAGACCCGGTGCTGTTCTGCGCAAGCACATCGGCAAAGGTGGGCTGGCCGACGCCGCCGAAGGTTGTGACACCACCATTCTTGTTGGTGAATGTGCCGGTTGCGCCGTTCAGGCCGGTGATCGTGCCCTCGTCTGTGACGATCGTGGTGTAGATCAGTTGGTCGTTTTCGGCCGCTGCCTCGTCCGCGATGAAATTCTCAACGCTACCGATCGTATCAGTCGTGGCATTGACGGTCTTGACCACCGTGCCATCGCCGTTCTGATCGACGGTTACGGTAATGGTTTCGGTCGTGATCCCAAGTGTGGAGCCCGGTGATCCCGTCGGAACAAGCGGAGAGCCTGACGGCACGACATAGGTGTCGGTGCCATCGCCGCCCTGGATCGAATCTGTTCCACTGGTCGCGCGGATTGTATCGTCACCCGCGCCGGCGTTGATCGTATCGTTGTCGGCGCCCGCGTCGATAAAGTCCGTCCCGGCGTCGCCGGTTATGCTGTCGGTGCCTGTGCCGCCAAAGATACTGTCGCTGTCATCGCCACCGGCAAGCAGGTCGCCGCCGCCGCCGCCCAGAATGATGTCATTGCCAGTTCCGCCAAACAGGGTGTCATTGGCGTTGTCATCGCTGCCAACTGGCGGGTTGAGGTTTCCGGCCGGACCTTCTGCTGTGATATTCGTGACATCGAAGCCAGCGATGTAATCGTTCGCGGCATCACCCTCTATAAAGTCTGCGCCATCGTGCCCTTCGAGGATGTCGTTACCATCGCCGCCAAACATTGAATCGTCGCCGGTGAAGCCACCGAATGTATCATTGCCGGCACCCGCGAAAATCGTGTCGTTCCCGACTTCACCGACATTGTTGAAGTCATCGCCGTCACCAGCAAAGATCAGGTCGTTGCCGTCGCCACCATTCAGGGTGTCATTTCCGGCTCCACCGGTAAGATTGTCATCCCCAATCCCGCCTTCGATGCTGTCGGCATCCGCGCCGCCATCGATGGTGTCGTTCCCATCGCCTCCAAAGATCGTGTCGGTGCCTGCGCCGCCGACGATGCTGTCGTTTCCGGTCCCGCCCAGAATGCTGTCGCTGCCGCCGCCGCCATCGATGCTGTCATTGCCATCGCCGCCGTCGATGGTGTCGTTTCCGTTGCCTCCGAAAATCGTGTCGAGACCTGTGCCGCCCGTGATTGTGTCAGCGCCCGCGCCGCCGAGAATACTGTCGTTGCCGCCGTCACCGCTCAGCGTATCATTGCCTGCGCCGCCATTGATGATGTCGTCACCATCAGCCCCGCTGACGGAATCATTTGCGGCATTCGCCTGTACGGCGGCGTTCTGAAGAAGTGTCGAGGATGGATAGTCGGGCCCCGTTATGCTGACTTCGAGAACGTTTTGGCCGGTATTCTCGAAATAGATGATGACGATCTCATGCTGGCCAGCCGAAAGGTTGCTGCTGCCGGAGCTGTTGCGCGGCGCATGAAGATTGTCATCGACGACGACTTGCACGCCATCGACATACAGCCTGACACCGTCGTCAGAGCGGACGTTGAATGTGTAGTTTCCGGCGTTTGTAACGGTGAGCGTTGTGACAACGCGAAGGCCAAACCGTTCGCCGCTATCCCCAAGAGTCGCCGCGCTCGCATCGCTGGCGAGGGTGTTGAGGTTGTTGGTGCCGCCGGCATTGTAAACCTGCGTGGCCGGGCTGAGCGAGCCATCGGCAATGTTGAAACCGGCCTGCGTAAGGTTAGACGGGCTATTCGTGAATTCGATCCACTGAAACCAGAAGGCAGAGTCGGAGAAATTGTTGACGGACGACTGGTTCGTCCCGCCAATAGCGCCGCTTCCAGTTACATTGACCACAACTCACGTCCCTTGCTCTGAACGGCGCATCAAAGAGATGCGCTATATATCTCGCCGCTCGTTTTCCTACCGTTCGTCTTGGCCAAGAAACAATGTCAAAAAGCCAGCTCTCTGTTATTATCGGGTTAATGTGACGCAAATTGGGCACATTGCCAGAGCAAGGCGCCCAACTCGCGGTTTCGTGTTGCTGTTTGGGGTATGTTTTGTGATTCGGGCGATGCCTGAAAGGCCCGAATTACCCGCAAATAGGGTCAGCTATTGGTTTCGCGGATCTTGTCTGCGGCTTCGATGTTGAACGGCACACCCTTGTCTTTCAGCGTCGCATCCAACTCGCCCGAAATCACCATTTCCGTGATGATGTCGCAACCGCCGACGAATTCGCCCTTCACGTAAAGTTGGGGGATCGTCGGCCAGTCCGAAAATTCCTTGATGCCGTTGCGGATGGTTTCATCCGCCAGCACGTTCACATCCTTGAACGGTACTTCCATGTAATTCAGGATCGCGGCGACGCGGCTTGAAAACCCGCATTGCGGCATCGTCGCGGTGCCCTTCATGAACAGGACGACATCATGGGCGTCGATCGTGGATCGGATCGTTTCATGCGCTGGATTGGACATCTGGTGTTCCTCAGTCAGGGGATTTCGTGGTCAGGGCGAGGGCGTGCAATTCGCCGCCCATTTTCCCTTTCAACGCGGCATAAACCATCTGGTGCTGCTGCACCCGGTTCTTGCCACGAAAGGCTTCGGCGGTGACGGAGGCGGCGTAATGGTCGCGGTCGCCCCGTGTGTCTTCGATCTCTACAACCGCATCCGGGAACGCGGCCTTTATCAGCTTGACGATCTCGGTCTCTTCCATCGGCATGCGGGGACCCCTTCGCTGTGCGTGCTGTCACTCTCTCAAGATTTAGTCTGCGTCGGGGCAGGGCGCAAGGCGGCTCGCGGCGTGGTCACAAGATCGGGCGTGGGTTGATCGGGGGGATCAGCCCATCATCCGGGCAAAACCCGACCGATGCGCGCCAAGCGCAGTGCTGAGCGCGACGGTGCGGTCGGACAGGACGATCTGGTCGCCCTCCACCTTGCCGAGATGTCGCGCGGGCACGCCTGCTGCCGCCGCCATTGTCAGCACCGCATCGAGGTCGGCGCGCTTGCAGCCCAAGAGATACCGCCCCTGATCCTCGCCAAAGAACCATTCATGCGCTGTCATGCTGATTTCTGACGACAGCTTGACGCCGGTGCCACAGGCGAAGGCCATTTCTGCCGCCGCAACGGCGATCCCGCCATCCGAGATGTCATGCGCGGCGGTCAGCAAGCCGGCCCCCTTGGCCGCGCGCACAAACTCCCCCGCCGCCCGTTCCGCCGCCAGATCGACTGGCGGGGCGTCGCCCTCCGCCCGGTCGAACAGGTCGGCCAGATAGGCGGACTGGCCCAGCCACCCGGTCGTCGTGCCGATCAGCACAAGCGCATCGCCCGCGTTCGGCGCGATCCCGATCATCTGGTCGAGATTGTCGAGCAGCCCGACCGCGCCGATGGTCGGGGTCGGCAGGATGCCGGTGCCATCGGTTTCATTGTAGAGCGAGACGTTACCCGACACGATCGGCATACCGAGCGCGGCGCAGGCCTCGCCGATGCCCTGAACGCAGCCGACGAACTGCCCCATGATTTCGGGCTTTTCGGGGTTGCCGAAATTCAGGTTGTCAGTCGCGGCGAGGGGCCTCGCCCCGGTTGCCGAAAGGTTGCGATATGCCTCCGCCACCGCCTGCCTGCCGCCCTGAACCGGGTTGGCGAAGCAATAGCGCGGCGTGACATCGGATGTGAAGGCCAGCGCCTTGCCGGTGCCATGAACCCGCACGACCGCCGCATCGGACAGGGTCGTGCCGACCGTATCGGCCATCACCTGCCGGTCATATTGTTCATAGACCCAGGCGCGCGAGCAATGGTTGGGATGCGCCAGCAGCGTCAGCAACGCCTCGGCGCAATCCGCCACGGGTGGCACATCGGTCAGCGGCGCGGCGACTGGTGTCGCCACCCAGGGCCGGTCATATTCTGGGGCGGACCCGGACAGGGTCGCCAGTGGCAGATCGGCCTTCACCTCGCCATTCAGCATGATAAGGAACCGGTCCTCGGCAATCGTCTCTCCGACAATGGCGAAATCCAGATCCCATTTGTCGAACACCGCCTTCGCCTCGGCTTCCTTTTCGGGGCGAAGCACCATCAGCATCCGCTCCTGGCTTTCCGACAGCATCATCTCATAGGCGGTCATGGCGGTTTCGCGGACCGGCACCTTTTCAAGGTCGAGCCGGACACCGAGCTCGCCCTTGTCACCCATCTCGACGGCGGAACAGGTCAGCCCGGCGGCACCCATGTCCTGAATCGAGATGACCGCCCCGGTCGCCATCAGCTCCAGCGTCGCCTCCATCAGCCGCTTTTCGGTGAAGGGGTCGCCGACCTGCACGGTCGGGCGTTTTTCCTCGATGGTGTCATCGAATTCGGCAGAGGCCATCGTCGCGCCGCCCACCCCGTCGCGCCCGGTTTTCGCGCCGAGATAGACGACGGGCATGCCAACACCAGACGCCGCCGAATAGAAGATCTTGTCCGCATCGGCCAGACCGGCGGCGAAGGCATTGACGAGGCAGTTGCCATTATAGGCCTTGTGAAACCGCACCTCGCCGCCGACAGTCGGCACGCCGAAGCAGTTGCCATAGCCGCCGATCCCCGCCACCACACCCGCCACGAGCGATTTCGTCTTCGGGTGCGAAGGCTCGCCGAAGCTGAGCGCATTCATCGCTGCAATCGGGCGCGCGCCCATCGTGAACACGTCGCGCAGAATACCTCCGACACCGGTAGCAGCGCCCTGATAGGGTTCGATATAAGAGGGATGATTGTGGCTTTCCATCTTGAACACCACCGCCTGCCCATCGCCGATATCGACGACGCCGGCATTCTCGCCAGGGCCGCAGATCACTTGCGGTCCGGTCGTCGGCAGGGTGCGCAGCCATTTCTTCGATGATTTGTAGGAACAATGTTCGTTCCACATGGCCGAAAAGATACCAAGCTCGGTGAAGGTCGGCACCCGGCCGCAAATCTCGAGGATGCGGGCATATTCATCGGGCTTCAGCCCATGTTCGGTGGCAAGCTCCGGTGTGACTGCGGGTTCTGACGACATGACGCGCTCCGTCCGAGGATTCTTTCGCTGCTTCTAGCGGGTTCAGGGCAGGGGGGGAAGCGGCTGACGTTTGCGACGCGGGGCTTGCGTTTCGCCCTGATCCGCCGTTTTGTCGCGCAAGCCTCGCCCCCGCCGATTGCGGACACGCTGCCATCGCACGCCCCGCGCAGAAAGCCGCCGCATGACCGTTCAGCCCTCGCCAGTTCAATCGCCCGCGTGGGGCTATGTCGGGATCATGACGGCGGTGGTGATCTGGGCAGGCTGGATCATTGCAACGCGTGAGGCGATGCTGTCGCGCCATGCGCCGCTGGATGTCGCCCTGCTGCGCTACATCACCCCGGCGATCCTGCTGGCACCGATCTGGTTGCGCAAGGGGTTGTTCCCAAAAGGGGAAAGCCTGCTTTTGCTGGCAATCATGACGGTCGGTTGGGGCGGGCCCTTCGTCATCCTGATCGCGCAGGGCATGAAGTCGGTCGAGGCATCGCTGTTCGGCCCGCTGGTGCCCGGCCTGTTGCCGATGGTCGTCGCATTCTGGGAAAAACTGGTCGAGGGGCGGCGGATCAGGCCGGGGCGATTGCTTGGCCTCGGCTTCATCAGCCTTGCGGTTGCGCTGATCCTCGGCCCGGCGGCGCTGGCGGGGGACAGTGATTTCCTCTGGGGCGCACCGTGGCTGTTGACGGCTTGTGCGGGGTGGTCCGCCTTCACCATCGCTTATCGGCGCACCAATCTGACCGGGATCGAGGCGGCGGCCTATGTCTGCCTTTATTCCACGCCGTTCCTTGTGCTGGCGGCGATCATCTTCGGCTCCAAGCTCGACGAATTCACGGTGTCGGAGGTGTTCTGGCAGGTTTTCATACAGGGGGTGCTGTCGGGCACCATCGCCTTCGCGGTCTATGGCTTCGCGATCAAGCGGCTGGGGCTGGCGCGGGCCTCCGCCTTCACGTCGCTGGTGCCAGTGATGGCGGCGGTCGGCGGGTTCCTGATCCTGGATGAGGCGGTCGGCATCGCCGGATGGGCAGCCTCCGCCTGCGCCTGCATCGGGGTTCTTTTGGTGAACCGCTACGCCGCCTGACCGCGCCGGAACTGCGCGACCGCCACGCCCGCGAGGATCAGTGCAAATCCGGCAGCATCCTCGCCGGTCAGCGTCTCACCCAGAAACACCCAGCCGAGGAGCACCGCCCAGATCGGCAACAGATAGCTGGCCTGCGAGGCGAAGACCGCGCCGGATCGTTTGATCAGCAGATAGCGCGTGACCTGTGCGACACCGGTCTGCGCGACGCCCAGAACCGCTATTGCGGCCAGCGCGGTCCAGACCGGGGGGACCAGTGGCGCTTTGGCAATGGTGAACGGGGCGTAGAGGCAGGCGGCCACGATCAATGCCCCTGCGGTGGCATGAAGCGGGTTGAAGCGTGGCATCCGGCGCACGGTGATCGCGCCCATCGCGAAGGCACAGGCAGCACCGAATGCCGCGAGTTCCCGCCAGAACGTCGCGCCGCCGCCAAGCTGCCGCAGATTGTCGATCCCGATCAGCAGGATCACGCCGCAGAACCCGATGCAAAAGCCCAGCGCGCCGCGCCGCGACAGTTGCTCGTCTGTCAGCATATGCGACAGCACCAGCACGATCAGCGGCGATGCCGCGATATAGATCGCAACCACCCCTGATGGCACCTCCACCTGCGCCCACGTGTAAAGCGTGAAGGGCGCGATCAGCCCAAGAATGCCGACCGGCGCACACCAGAGCCAGAAGCGAAGTTCCCGCGGGAACGGACCCGCCACGATGCGCGCCGTAATGCCGACAAACAGCGCCGCCAGCGCGATGCGGCTGCCGGTGATGAAGAAGGGCGAAAAGCTTTCCAGCGCGAAGGTGATGAACAGGAAAGACGAACCCCAGAAGATGACGAGGACGAACAACCCTGCCCAACTGCGCCAGTCGATGGTTTTCCCGATATCATCACGCATTTCGCGCCACCCGCAGCCGCCCGCCCAACTGCGCGATGGCAAGCCCGGCAAGGATCAGGCAGAGCGCCAGCCAGAAGGTTCGCGGCAGCATCTCGCCCAGAAACACCACGCCGAAAACGGTTGCCCAGAGCGGCACCTGATAATTCACCGTCGCCAGAAACGGCGGCCCGGCCAGCGCGATGATCTTCATCAGGATGATCTGCGCCAGCGCGGTTGCGCCAAGGCCGAGCGCACCGACGACCAACCATGTGTCGGCGCTGACCGCGGTCAGCGCGGGGGCTTCGATGAGGAATGCGAGGGGCAGGGCGATCAGGGCGGCGATGCCGAGCATCGCAAAGCTGATGCCGAGCGGATCGGGCGCAGCGGCGCGTTTCAGAACGATGCCGTTGAGCGCGTAGCAGAGCATGGCGCCGAGGCTGGCGAGCTGGCCGAGCAGGGCGAAATCGCTGGTGCTGCTTCCGACCGCATCGCCGCCGATCAGGACGATGATGCCGGACATGCCGATGAAAAAACCGATGAAGCGGATCACCGTCATCCGTTCCCCTGCCAGAAGGACATGCGCGAGCAACAGCGAGACGAGCGGCATGGGGGCCATGAGGATGCCGGTGAGGGCGGAGGGGATGTGAAGCTGCGACCAGGAGATCAGCCAGAATGGCAGGACATTGCCGAGAATCGCGGAGAGGAGCGCGAAGCGCCAAAGCCGCCCATCGCCCTTCATGCGCGGCAGCCGGCGGCCGGTGAGGACGACGGCCACCCCGATCAGCAATGCCGCGAGCGCGAGGCGCAGGGCGGCGAGGGTGATCGGCGGCACCTCCGCCACCGCGATATTGGTCAGCATGAAGCTTGACCCCCAGATCACGCCGAGCAGGAGGAGGAGCACCCAGGCGAGGCCGCCGGGGCCGGAGGATCGGGCCGCGCTGTCCATCATCAAAGCGCTGCGCGCAATGCCTCGACCAGCCGGTCGCAATCGGTTTCGTCATTCCAGAGATGCGGCGTGATGCGCAACGATCCGCCCCGTTCGGACACGAACACGCTTTGCGCCGCGAGCCGTGCGATCAGGTCTTTCGGGGCCCCTTCGGGCAGCGCCGCCCCCAGAAAATGCGGCCCCCGCGCGCTGTCCGGCGTGGGTGTCAGGCCGAGGTCTGACAGGCGCACCGACAGGGCGGCATTTCGCGCGCCAAGCGTCGCCTCGATCTGCGGCACGCCCCAGGCGGTGATCTGCTCCAATGCCGCGACGACGCCGGGCATCAGCGCGAAATTCGCCCGCTCCCCCATGTCAAAGCGGATCGCGCCCGGTTCGTATTCGTCGGTATAGGCGACGAGGCCCGCGAAATCCCGGCTGTCCTTGCGGGTGATCCAGCCTTGTTCAAGCGGTTCCCCATCGCGGTGCTGCGGCGCGACGTAGAGAAAGCCTGTCGCATAGGGGCACATCATCCACTTATACCCGGCAACCACCGCGAAATCGGGGCGAATGGCAGCGAAATCCGTCACCATCGCCCCGGCGGATTGGGTCAGGTCCAGCACCAGCGCCGCGCCTACGGCGTCGCAGCGCGCCCGCACGGCAACCAGATCAACCAGCGCGCCATTGGTCCAGAGAACATTCGGCAAGGCGGCGACCGCGCAGCGTTCATCAATCGCGGCGATGACGGCGGCGGTTGCTGGCTGACCTTTCGGGATGCTGACGGCGACGATTTCGCCGCCTTGTTCACGCACCGCGCGCCGCCACGGATAGACATGCGACGGGAACTGATCGGCCAGCATCACCACCGTGCGCCCCGGCCCGATGGGCAGGTTCCTGACCGCGCTTTCGATCCCGTAAGATGCCGAAGGCACCATCGCGATGCCCGCCGGATCGGCATTGACGATCCCGGCGAACAGCGCCCGCGCCCGGTCAACAGCGTCGTAGAAATCGGGGATGGTCAGGGTCCACGGTGTCGCCTTCATCCGCGCGCCCAGGTCGATCCCGGCGATGACATTGTGCATCAGCGGCGACATATAGGCACAGTTGAGATAGGCGACATCGCGCGGGATGTCGAAAAGGTGGCGTTGGCTGGGGATCATTGCAGGCTCCTCTGTCGTCCTGTTCCTATGCTGCGGCGGGCGCGGCGGCAATATGGAACAGGGCGGCAGGGGGGCGGCGTCAGTCCGTCATGTCTTGGTGCAGAACGTCACCCCGGCACCATCGGTCCGGGTCCAGCGTTCTGATTTCCCCAGCAACGGCACACCTAAATAACCCCTAACTTTCAATCCGTTGTCGGTTTTCGTTATGTTGAAATCGAAGGTTTCGCCGGTCTTCGGATCATAGACCTCTCCGCCTTCCCAAGTGCCGGGACCGGTCGGTTTGACCCCCGAAATCACCTCGATCCCGCACCAGTGACGATCACGCAGCGCCGCATCCGGGTTCTTGCTGTCAAGGCGCGGCGTGCCGTCCTTGTTCACCATCCGCTTCATCCAGACCGTCTGCCCACAAAGCGCGCCGCCGCACTCATAGAGGTTGACGATCACCCCCTGTTTTTCGGTCATCCAGAGGCCGATTGGCCCCTCGGCCCGCGCCGGAAGGGCGGCAATGGCGATCAGGAGGGCGGCAAAGAAGGCACGGTTCATGGAAACGTCTCTCATCTGGGGCTGCTCAGGTCATTGCACGTAGGAACGCGGGCGAACCGTCGCTACCCATCGCCATTCCCTCTCGTCAAGCTGCGATCCGCGCCGCCGTGCCGCGATGCGGAACGCGGGTTTCCGATTGGCGTCGTGAAGCGACAACATTCTTTCCAAAACCGACACTTTCCCCGTTGACGGACACTGGATTCGCCGCCTATCTCGGCGGCGGGCGCGTCACCGGGTTAGGGTGAGCGGCGGCACGCTCAGAAATTTCACCCTGACGAAGGAGCGCGTCCCATGACGTTGCCAGCGAAGCCGCACGTGAAACCCGTGCACCCCGAATTTTCCTCCGGTCCGTGTCCGAAGCATCCCGAATGGTCCATCGAGGCCGTTGCAGCGAAGGCGTATCTGGGTCGTTCCCACCGCGCCGCCGCACCGAAGGCGCAACTCAAGGCCGCCATCGACCGGACAGCCGCCATGCTTGGCGTGCCTGCCGATTACCGCGTCGGTATTGTTCCCGCCTCCGACACAGGCGCGGTTGAGATGGCCATGTGGGCCATGCTCGGTGCGCGGCCTGTCGACATGCTGGCATGGGAAAGTTTTGGCGAGGGCTGGGTCACCGATGTGCAAAAGCAGCTCAAACTCGATGACGTGAACGTCCTGAAAGCGCCTTACGGCGAACTGCCCGACCTGACGCAGGTGCGCAAGGATGCTGATGTCGTATTCACCTGGAACGGCACGACCTCCGGTGCACGGGTGCCGAATGCGGACTGGATCGCGGCGGATCGCGCCGGGATCACCATTTGCGATGCCACGTCGGCAGCCTTCGCGCAGGACCTCGACTGGTCCAAGTTGGATGTCACCACGTTCTCCTGGCAGAAAGTGATGGGCGGCGAGGGCGCGCATGGCGTCATCGTCCTCAGCACCCGCGCGGTCGAACGGCTGGAGACGTTCAATCCGGGCCGCCCGATGCCAAAGATTTTCCGCATGACCAAGGGCGGTGCGCTGATCGACGGGATTTTCAAGGGCGAGACGATCAACACCCCCTCGATGCTGGCGGTCGCCGATTATGTCGATGCGCTGGACTGGGCTGACCGGATCGGCGGCGGCCCGACGCTCCGCGCCCGCGCAGATGCGAATTTCGCGGCGCTTCAGGCATGGGTCGATGCGTCAGATTGGGCTGAAAACCTCGTGGCGGTGCCTGAACATCGCTCCAACACCTCCGTCTGCCTCAAGATCGCGGCCCCGGACATTGCGGCGCTCGACGACAAGGCGCAGGCGGCGTTCTGCAAGCGGATGGTGGCGCTGCTCGATGCAGAGGATGCAGCCTATGACATCGGCGGTTATCGCGATGCCCCGGCGGGCCTGCGCATCTGGTGCGGCGCGACGGTGGAAACATCCGACATTCACGCGCTGACGCCGTGGCTCGACTGGGCCTTTGCGGCGGTGAAGGCCGAAATGGCCGACAAGGCCGCCTGAGCCGGTTCCTCCCTCCCTGACCCTCCCCCCGCATCAGTGGGGAGGGGACAAACAGACATCATGCCCGGCGCGGAATGCGCGGGCCGACAAGGATACATGACATGCCCAAGGTTCTGATTTCAGACGAACTTTCCGAAGCCGCCGTGCAAATTTTCAAGGATCGCGGCGTCGAGGTGGATTTCCAGCCGACGCTCGGCAAGGACCCGGCCGCGCTGAAGGCGATCATCGGCAATTATGATGGCCTTGCCATCCGCTCCGCCACCAAGGCGACC
The DNA here is from genome assembly GCA_964352385.1 of uncultured Candidatus Planktophila sp. GTDB lineage: Bacteria > Pseudomonadota > Alphaproteobacteria > Rhodobacterales > Rhodobacteraceae > Pikeienuella. The sequence goes on along the minus strand of CAYGRU010000002.1, from coordinate 49,646 downwards.
GCCGAAATCATCGCCGCTGCCGACAAACTCAAGGTGATCGGTCGCGCCGGGATCGGCGTCGACAATGTTGACATCGCTGCCGCGTCGGCAAAGGGCGTCGTGGTGATGAACACGCCGTTTGGCAACTCCATCACCACCGCCGAACATGCGATTGCGATGATGTTCGCGGTGGCGCGCCAGATTCCCGCCGCCGATGTCTCGACCCAATCCGGCAAATGGGAAAAGTCCCGCTTCATGGGGTCGGAAATTACCGGCAAGACACTGGGCCTGATCGGTTGCGGCAATATCGGATCGGTCGTCGCGTCCCGTGCGCTGGGGCTGAAGATGAAGGTGATCGCCTATGATCCGTTCCTGTCTGCCGAGCGGGCGATGGAACTGGGCGTCACCAAGATCGAGACGGTGGAAGAACTGGTCGGGCGCGCCGATTTCATCTCGCTCCACGTGCCGAAGACAGAAAAGACCACAAACATTCTGAACGCCCAGCGGATCGCGATGATGAAACCCGGTGCGCGGATCGTGAACTGCGCGCGCGGCGGTCTGGTTGACGAGGCCGCGGTGGCGGAGGCGCTGAAATCCGGTGCGCTGGCCGGGGCGGCGTTCGACGTGTTTTCGGTTGAGCCTGCCAAGGACAACCCGCTGTTCGGCTGCCCGAACTTCGTCGCCACGCCGCACCTCGGCGCGGCTACTTCGGAAGCGCAGGAAAATGTCGCGCTTCAGGTTGCCGAACAGATGTCGGATTACCTGATCGCCGGGGCCATCTCCAACGCCATCAACGCGCCTTCGGTCACTGCCGAAGAAGCGCCGATCCTGAAGCCGTGGATCGGGCTTTGCGAAAAGCTGGGCAGCTTTGCCGGGCAGGTCACCGAACATGCGATCATGGAAATCGAGATCGAATATGTCGGCGATGTCGGAACCTTGAACCTGAAGCCGATGACGGCGGCACTGGTCGCGGGCCTGCTGACGCCACTGGTTGGCGAGGGCGGGGTGAACATGGTGTCAGCGCCGGTTGTGGCGCGCGAGCGCGGCGTGAAGATCGCCGAAACCCGCAAGGATCGGCAGGGCGCTTATGGGTCATATGTCCGCCTCGTGGTGACGACCGAGACACAGACCCGGTCCATCGCGGGCACGGTCTTTTCCGACGGCAAGCCGCGCTTCATCCAGATCAAGGGCATCGACCTCGACGCCGATCCGTCACCGTTCATGATCTACACCACGAACGAGGATAGCCCCGGTTACATCGGCGCGCTTGGCATGACGCTGGGCGAGATGGGCGTGAACATCGCGACCTTCGCGCTCGGCCGGTCGGAAAAGGGCGGCGAAGCGATTGCGCTGATCGGCGTCGATGAGCGGCTGGACGCAGCCTCACTGGCCAAGATCGCGGCCCTGCCGCAGGTGCGTCAGGCAAAGGGCCTGTCATTCTGATCCTTTAGCCAAGAAGCTTCGCCGCCGCATATTCTGCGGCGGCGAGCGCGCCCTCGACAAGGCCAGTACTTTCCAGCGCAGCCTCGGCTCCGGCCCAGATCAGGTGGTCATTCCGGTGCAGCGCAGCAGCACCCTGAGCCTGCGGCTGGCCTGGGGACGCGCGATCCGCGTCGGACGTGGTTACCGGCTCCTCCCCCCAGTCCTGAATGAAGACCGCGCGCGGCCTCGCCGCCGCCTCTCCGAACAGGGCCGAGAGTTGCGCGGCGATGGCTGCCTCAGTGACCGGGCGCGGGCCGAGAAAGCCTGTCAGCGCGCCTTCGGCGCCGTCAGCGGGACTGGCATCGTGGATCTGCACCAGTGGCCCGCGATGGCTGATCGCTTCGCCGGACAGCCCGAAATCGCGCCAGAACGGACGGTCGTAGATAGCGACGGCCTTGGCCTGTCCTGCCATCCATGTCGGTATGTTCGCTGCTGCGGAGGGCGCAAGCGACGCCAGACCGTTGATGGACTGGAGCGCGACACGCGGGGGCAGTGCAATCACAACCCGTCTTGCGTGGAAGGTCTGACGGGTGACGGTACTGAGCTTGAATCCCTCGCCGGTAGCCTCAATCGCTGAAATGCTGCTGCGCAGATGCATCCGCGCCGGTGGGAGGTCGACGCCAATTCCCTCGATCAACGCTGTCATGCCCCCCGCGACCCGGCGCGCCCCGGCCATCAACGCCATATCGAGGTCGCGCCGCACAGCGCCACCTTCATCCTGAAATACAAGCCGCCCCGTTGCATACTGCGGAAAGATCAGCACGCCGAGCCGTTGCGCCAGCGCGGACACGCGCCGGTCGCCAGGCCATGTCCAGCCCGGCCCGAGATCGTAGCACGCCGCGGCCCTGCCAAGAATACGCCCGCCGAGCCGCGCGCGCGCCTCGTCAAGCCGCCAATCGGCCCCGGCCGCCTCCAGCAGATCAGCAATGGCGAGGCCTGAAAGGCCGCCCCCCAAAATCGCGATGTCTGTATTCTGAACGTGCATGGAAAAACCCTATCGCCGGTCAACACGGCAAAGGGAAGGGAAAGGACTTGGCGTTTTGTCACACTGGTTTACACTTCTGCGACATCATCAGGAGACCACCCATGTCAGACGCACCGATCATCGCCCAGAAAGCCCCCTATCCTGTCGAAGTTGAAGCTGGAAAAGCCTATTTTTGGTGCTCCTGTGGCCGGTCCGCCAAGCAGCCGTTCTGCGATGGCAGCCACAAGGATACCGGCCTTGCGCCGGTGAAATTCGAGGCGACCGAAACCGGCAAGGTGTTCTTTTGCGGCTGCAAGCACAGCGGCAACGGTGTTCGCTGCGACGGCAGCCACAACAAGTTGTGACGGCGTTCGGTCCCGGCGTCTGCGACTGGTTCGCGGCGCTGGAGGCAAACAACAGGCGCGACTGGTACGAGGCGAATCGTGCGTTCTGGGAAGATCGCATCCGCGACCCGATGACCACGCTGTTGACCGCTGCGGCGGCGGAACGCGGCGGCACCGTCAAGGTGTTTCGCCTGAACCGCGATGTGCGATTTTCCAAGGACAAGTCGCCCTACAAGACCTCGACAGCGGGCTATATCTCGCCCGATACCGGCGCTGCGGCGATCTATCTGTCGATGGGCAAGGACGGGCTTTATGCCGGGTCAGGCTATTACGATATGGCGAAGGATCAACTGGATCGGTTTCGCACTGCAATCGCCGGGGATGCCGGTGCGGCGTTGGCTGACATTGTCGCCAGCCTGCGCGCCCATGAGGTGGAGGTGCGGGGACGGGCGGTGAAGACCGCGCCGCGCGGCGTGCCGAAGGATCATGAACGCATCGCGTTGTTGCGCATGAAGGAAATCGTCGCGGGCGCGCGGCTGCCCGTCGATCGGACCGAATCCGGTGGCGCGGTTGCCCATGCGACGCGGATATGGGACCTGACCGCAGACCTGCGCCAATGGCTCGACGCCCATGTCGGCCCATGTCGGATGGCACCAGAAGACGGGTTTTTCCGCCGCTGAGCCTGTGCGTCGATTTCGCGGTTTCGGCCCCCTCGCGTGCCCCCTATAAGGGCGCGGGTTTCAGAAACCGGATGTGATCCGAGGAGCATGTGAATGGCCAATGTCGTTGTGGTCGGTGCCCAGTGGGGCGACGAGGGAAAAGGCAAGATCGTTGATTGGCTGTCTGAACGCGCCGATGTGATCGCGCGCTTTCAGGGCGGGCACAATGCCGGGCACACGCTGGTCATCGACGGCAAGGTGTTCAAGCTGTCGTTGCTGCCCTCTGGCATCGTGCGTCCCGGCAAGCTGTCGGTGATCGGAAATGGTGTCGTGCTGGACCCTTGGGCGCTGATCCGCGAGATCGAGACACTGCGCGGGCAGGGGGCGGATATCTCGCCCGCGACCTTGAAGGTGGCGGAGAATGCGCCACTGATCCTGTCGGCGCACCGTGACCTCGACCAGATGCGCGAAGCGGCGGCGGGCGTCGCCAAGATCGGCACGACCGGGCGCGGCATCGGCCCCGCCTATGAGGACAAGGTTGGTCGTCGTGCGGTCCGCGTCGCCGATCTGGCCGATGAGGCCACGCTGGATGCGCGGCTGGACCGGCTGCTGGCGCATCACGACGCCTTGCGGCGGGGGCTGGGCGCTGACGAGATCGACCGTGCCGCGCTGAAGGCGGAGATGCTGGAGATCGCGCCGCAGATCCTGCCCTATGCCGCGCCGGTGTGGAAATTGCTGAACGACCGGCGCAAGGCCGGTGATCGTATCCTGTTCGAGGGGGCGCAGGGCGCGTTGCTCGACATTGATTTCGGCACCTATCCTTATGTCACCTCATCGAACACGCTTTCGGGCATGGCCGCGACCGGCACCGGCCTCGGCCCATCGGCGGTGAATTTCGTACTCGGTATCGTGAAGGCCTACACGACGCGGGTCGGCGAGGGCCCGTTCCCGACGGAATTGTTCGACGCGGATGGTGCGCGGCTGGGCGAGCGTGGTCATGAGTTTGGCACCGTGACCGGGCGCAAGCGGCGCTGCGGCTGGTTCGATGCGGTTCTGGTGCGCCAGACCTGCATGCAGAGCGGTGTTTCGGGCATTGCCCTCACCAAGCTCGACGTGCTCGACGGGTTCGAGACGCTGCGCATCTGCACCGGGTATCGCATCGGCGATGAGGTGCTGGATCACCTGCCCACAGCCGCCGCACGGCAGGCGGCCTGTGTGCCGGTCTATGAGGAAATGCCGGGCTGGTCGGAAAGCACCGAAGGCGCACGGTCCTGGGCTGATCTGCCTGCCGCCGCCATCAAATATGTGCGCCGGGTGGAAGAGCTGATCGGCTGCCCCGTCGCGCTGCTGTCCACATCGCCGGAGCGGGAGGATACGATCCTCGTGACCGATCCGTTCCAGAATTGATCGGGCGGCGATTGCGATGGCACTGAAATACAAGACAAGGCGATGGTTGTCGCTGATCGTGCTGTTGATCGGGCTTCCGGCCTATGTGTTCGCGGCGGTCACGATCCTGAACCAGATCGACCGCCCTGCGATCTGGCTGGAACTGCTGATCTATTTGGCGCTTGGCCTGCTTTGGGCGATTCCGCTGCGCTTCGTCTTCCTTGGCGTCGGCAAGGCCGATCCCGATGCGCCACCGGAGGATGAGGGCCGCTGAGGCGCGGACCCGAGCTGAAAAAGGCCGCCCTGCAAGGCGGCCTTTTTGTTGGTAGCGTCACATCCTTATCAGGCGCGAAGCTGGTTCTCATAGCCATATCGGGTGGCATGGGAGATCGTGAACATCCCATCCTCGGAAGGAACGATTGCGCCGATGGTCACCAGACGGCGGAAGGATTTCAGCCGCGCCTCTTGCGAATAATCCTTCTCCGACCCGATCTCGGCGAGCGCGTGCATCACCTCGCGGCGGCTGAACTTTGCCTTGCCTTCAACGATGGCAACAAAAGCGGCGGAGGCTTCGAGCAGGTCCTGAAGCGAACTGGCGCCGACCCGGCGGGCGAATGAAGCGGGCGACGATGCATCGTCATGAGATTCGGCATTGCTGACGGCGAATAGCTGCCTTGTCGGCAATTCGGCGGCGCGTGACCGCTTGGTGCTTTCAAGGTCCGGCAGCGCTGCGGTGGCGGTTTCCTGCAAGCGCTTGAAACCGGCATCATCGGCGAATGCCCCGCTGCCGGTTGTTTCAACGCTGTCTGCGGCGTGGCCCTGTTTCTTGCGCCGAAACAGCGAAAAACCGAAACCGGACTTCTTTTCTGGGTCGGATGCAGGCCTGACCTCGGTGATCTCAGGCGTTGCCAAGGGTGCCGCCGGTTGCACGGCGCGAACCATCTGGGTCGGCTGGAGCATCAGGGGCGGCTCGTCGTCGAACACGAACAGATTGTCGTCATCTTCATCTACATGCGCGCCCCGGTCGGACCGATCATCGGCTGACAATTCAAGAACCGTAGGCTCCTGCGAGGTGCTTTCATGAACGGCATTCTCAGCGATGATCGTGGCGTCTTCAGCCGCGCCCATCGTCACGGACGCAGTCTGCGGACCGTCTTCACCGCCATAGACACGAAGATCGTTGGTCAGCGAGAAAGACAGCCCCGACAGAGGTTCATCCTTCGGTGCTGGTGTTGTCTCAGGTTTCTGATAGGCGCGTGATCTTGCCCGGTCGATGACGATCCGATGACGCGGGGTGGCTGCTTCGGCGGAGTCACCTGCGCGCGCCTCGGTCTGTTCCTTGTTCTGCGTGTCGGAATCGCCGTTGATCTGCGCGGATGTCAGGCGGAGGCGACGCTGTATCCGTCGTGTCGTCAGATCATTCGCCACGTCCGAAGATTTCGCGTCTTGCGCGGCGTTCGCTTCGGTCCGGTCATCCGCTATGATCGGTGCATCGGCCTGTGCTTCCGCTTCGGCTGTATGGGTCTCTGCGTCAGGTTCGGCATCCGCTTGTGCGACTTGCATCGCCTCATCCGGCGACTGACCATCGGTGGCTGTCGCCAGTTCCATTTTCGAAGGGGCGACCGCTTCCTGTTGGTCTGCCGGTTCGGGCGCTTCGCCTTCAGGTTCCGTCGTCACCAACTCGGGGGCAACGGCCTCGGCGACGGCGGCGGTTTCAACCTTAGCCACGAGATCGGGCGCGAGCGGTTCATCCGTAGCAACGGCATCGGATGAGGCCACATCACCTGCGGGGATCTCCGGTTGCGCGGGCGGGGATTCCGTCAAAATTTCATCGCGGCGGGACACGATAAAGCGACCGTCCTGCTCGTCGATGTGAAGGTCATAGCTTTTCGCAGTTTCCGCGATCTGCTCCGCGAATCGGTTTCGGGTGGCTTTTTCGGCCGCTACTGCATCGCCGGCAACCCAGGAAGTTGTCTTGGACACCTCCTTGAACAGTTCCATCACACGGTTCAGGATGGTAAACGGATCATCATAACCTACGATGTCACAAGCAAAATCACCGAATGACAGGCTAAGGCGCTTTTCTTGACTCACGCTGAAATCCTCACACTGGTTACGCAAATTGAAGCGGGACCATGGTGAAGCCTGCTTCAACGATTAGTCTACAACTAGAAGCCTTATCCTAAGCGAAAGTGACTGAAATGAGAAACAATTCAGGCGTGAGGTTGCGATGGCATCCTTGTTGCTGTGGCGCGCTGTGGCACAGGTGCTACGGGTGACTCGAAACAGCGACGCAGCGCAGCCCTGTCTTTCCTTTCCTGATGGTGTGGTCATCGTCGGCGGCGGTCCTATCGGTCCGCAAGATCTCAGACTTGCGAGCGCTCTGGCGGGGGGGCTGGTCTGTGCCGATGGCGGGGCCAATCATCTGAACGGCCAGCGCCCCGATGCGATTATTGGCGACATGGATTCGCTCGCTGATGCTGCGCATTGGCAGGCCAGCCTCGGCGATCAGCTGGTGCATGTCGCGGAACAGGACACGACCGATTTCGAAAAATGCCTGAGCCGGGTTTCGGCCCCGTTCGCCATCGGCGTCGGTTTTCTCGGCGGGCGGATCGACCATGAACTGGCGGCGCTGCACAGCCTGATCGCAGCGCCTCTGCCGGTTGTGCTGCTGGGCGCGGAAGATGTCATCATCGCCGCCGGAACCGGCCTGCATCTGATGCTTGAACCCGGCGACCGGGTGTCGGTATTTCCGCTGCTACCGGTGCGCGGCATCGCGAGCAAAGGGTTGCACTGGCCCATCACCGGGCTGGACATGGCGGCGGGCAGGCAGGTCGGCACATCGAACCGCGCCAGTGATGCGACCGTCGAAATGGCGTTCGATCAGCCGGGGGCCATCGTGATCCTGCCGCGTGATCGTCTGGGCGCGGCCCTGACCGCAATCGGTGTATCACCGCAGGCCGCCGTGCCTTGATTCAATTCGTCATCAAGTCGGTTCAGTCGGGGTCAAATCCCCACTAGGGTTGCCAAGACAACAGGAAACGGGATTCGCGTCATGACACAGCCGACAAGCGCCGCAGATCGCGCCAAGAAAGCCGCCGCCGCCGGTGCGCTGCCCTTCGTCAAGTCGGGTATGCGGCTGGGTCTTGGCACCGGGTCCACGGCGGCATTGCTGGTGAAACTGCTGGGCGAACAGACGCGGGGCGGCGGGTTCGACATCACCTGTGTTCCGACCTCCAGCCGCACCCGCGATCTGGCGCTTGAGTGCGGGCTGAAGGTCACGACGCTGGACGAGGCCGGATGGCTCGATCTGACGATTGATGGTGCTGACGAGTTCGACCCTGACCTGAACCTGATCAAGGGCGGTGGTGGTGCGCTGCTTCAGGAAAAGATCGTGGCGGCAGCCTCGGATAAAATGATCGTGATTACCGACGAGGCAAAACAGGTCGAACAGCTTGGCGGGTTCCCGCTGCCGGTCGAGATCGTGCCCTTCGGCTGGGAAGTGACGCGCGGGATCATCGAGGACATGCTGGCGACGCTTGATGTCAGTGGTCGCCAGATCAGCCTGCGGATGAACCGCGATCAGCCCTTCGTCACCGACGAAGGTCATTACATCATCGACCTGCATCTTCGCCGGATCGGTGCGCCTGCACCGCTTTCGCATCTGTTGAACATGGTGCCGGGGGTTGTGGAGAACGGCCTTTTCATTGGCATGGCCGACGCGGTGGTGATCGGCAAACCCGATGGCACAGCCAGCATCATCGAACGGCCTGCGCCGCCGTCACAAGCCCTCGATCCGAATAGGCCGACGCAGCCGAAGGATGACAGTCTGTTCGACGACATGGTCTGATGCCCCCCGGTCAGGCCGGAAAGGTCGGTGGGGCGATTGCGATTGTCATCCCTCATGTCTAGATAGCAGGCGGGGTTGAAATAGGAGCGCGCATGTCTGGATTTGACTACGACCTTTTCGTGATCGGTGGCGGGTCCGGCGGTGTGCGTGCCGCGCGCCTGACGGCGGCAGCGGGTTTCAAGGTGGCGATCGCTGAGGAATTCCGCTTTGGTGGGACCTGCGTGATCCGGGGCTGCGTCCCGAAAAAGTTGATGGTCTATGCCTCCGCCTTCGCCGAACAGTTCGAGGATGCGGCAGGGTATGGCTGGTCCGTGGGTGAGCCTTCATTCGATTGGCCGACCCTCATCGCTGCAAAAGACAAGGAAATCAGCCGTCTGGAAGCTGTCTATGCGATGAATATCAGCGCAGCCGGGGCTGAGGTGTTTACCTGCCGGGCCGAACTTGTCGGCCCGCACGAGGTGCGGCTGGTCGGCGAGGACCGGAGCGTGACGGCAAAGCACATCCTCATCGCCACCGGGGGGCGCCCCTTCGTCCCCGAAATCGCGGGTCGGGACCATGCCATCACGTCGAACGAAATCTTCGACCTCAAGTCACAGCCGCGCCGGATGGTGATTGTCGGTGGCGGTTACATCGCCTGCGAATTCGCCTGCATCATGAACGGTCTCGGGTCGAAGGTAACACAGATCTATCGCGGCGATCTGATCCTGCGCGGGTTTGATGAGGACGTGTGCAACCACGTGTCGCGCAGCATGGTTACAAAAGGGATTGATCTGCGCTACGATGCAGACGTGGCGGCGATCGAGGGCGAAGGCCCCTTTTCAGTGGTCCTGACGAATGGCGACCGGATCGACGCAGATGCGGTGATGTATGCCACCGGCCGCATCCCGAATACCAAGGGACTGGGGCTGGAGGCGGCGGGCGTCGATCTCGGTTCTTCGGGGGAGGTCATCGTCGATGAGTATTCGCAGACCTCTGTGCCCTCGATCTATGCTGTCGGCGATGTGACGGACCGGGTTGCGTTGACCCCCGTTGCCATCCGCGAGGCTGTTGCGTTTGTCGAAACCGTGTTCAAGGCCAATCCGACGAGCCCGGATCACGAGGACATCGCCACGGCGGTCTTCACCCAGCCGGAGGTTGGCACTGTGGGTCTGACCGAGACAGAAGCGCGCAAGCGGGGTGACGTTGCGATTTATCGCACCATGTTCCGTCCGATGCTGGCGACGATTTCGGGCCGGGATGACAAGATGCTGATGAAGCTCGTTGTGTCCCTGCCGGATCGGAAGGTTCGCGGTGTCCACATCGTCGGTCATGCGGCGGGCGAGATGATTCAGCTTGCCGGTGTCGCGGTCAAAATGGGCGCGACGAAGGAAGATTTCGACCGGACGGTTGCGGTTCATCCGACAGCCGCCGAGGAATTGGTGACAATGCGTGATCCGGTTTGACGGGTCGCAAGGAGTAACAAAAGGAATGCCTATGTCCAGTAATGGCGGCGGCCCCTGGGGGGGCGGAGGAAACGACGACAAAGGCGGGAAAAGCCCGTGGGGATCGAATGGTGGCGGCGGCGGTAATCGTGGCGGCGGCAACCGGCCCCCTGATATCGAGGATATCCTTCGGGAAGGCCGCGAGCGGCTGAAGATGATCGTCGGCGGCAAGGGCGGCGGCGGTGGTGGCCGTGGCGGTCGTCCGGGCGGCGAGGGTCTTGGTCGGGGCGGGATCGTTCTGATCGTGCTGGCCGCAGTCGGCTTCTACCTCTTTAACGCGGTCTATACCGTGAAACCGGAAGAGCGGTCGATCATCCTGACATTTGGCGAGCGTTCCGGCGTGGGCGAGCCGGGCCTGAATTTCATCCTCTGGCCGATCCAGACGAAGGAAATCATTCAGGTCACACGAGAAAACTCGATTGAACTGGGTGACAACGCCACTGCGCGAAGCAGCGGCCGACCCGGTGATCAGGGTCTCATGCTTACGGGCGACGAAAACATCGTGGATATCGACTTTCAGGTCGTCTGGAATGTCGGCGACCCGGAGAAATTCCTGTTCAACATTGCAACCCCGGAGGACACCATTCGATCCGTGTCCGAAAGCGCCATGCGCGAGGTCATCGGCCGGTCGGAATTGAAGCCGATCCTCAGCCGCGACCGCGATGCGATCAGCGCCGAGGTCGAAGAGCTGATTTCAGCGACGCTCGCCAGCTATGAAAGCGGCGTGAACATCGTCCGCGTCAACCTCAACAAGGCCGATCCGCCGGTCGAGGTGATCGACAGTTTCCGCGACGTTCAGGCAGCAGAGCAGGAGCGTGACACGTTGGAGAAACAGGCAGATGCCTTCGCCAATCAACGTCTGGCATCGGCGCGCGGTGAAAGCGCGCAGTTGTTGCAGGAAGCCGAAGCCTATCGCGCACAGGTGGTGAACGAGGCGGAAGGTGAGGCGAGCCGGTTCAAGGCCGTCTATGCCGAGTTCGCCAAGGCCCCGGAAGTGACGCGCAAACGCCTCTACCTCGAAACGATGGAGCGGGTGCTGGGTGGTGTCGACAAGATCATCATCGACGAGCAGAGCAATGGGGGACAAGGCGTCGTGCCCTATCTGCCGTTGAACGAATTGCGGAAGGGGACCAACTGATGTCACGATCCTACATCATCATCGGGGTGATCGCGGCGTTCTTCGTCGTCGCCCTGTCTTCGGTATACATCGTGGATGAGCGCAAACAGGCCATCGTTCTTCAGTTCGGGCAGGTGCGCGCCGTGAAGCAGGAACCGGGCCTCGGGTTCAAGATCCCGTTCATCCAGAATGTGGTCTATTACGAGGACCGCATCCTGCCGCTCGACACGCGTCCGCAGGAAGTCACGCCCGAAGACGAACGCCGTCTGGTGGTCGAGGCCTTCGCCCGCTGGAAGATCGTGGATCCGGTCACCTTCCGTCTTGCGGTCGGTGCAGGGGATGAGAGCACGGGGGCGGCCCGCCTCCAGAACATCCTCGAATCCGCTGTGCGGAACGAGCTTGGCAACGTCCGCTCCAACGACATTCTGTCGACTGAACGCGCTGCGCTGATGATCCGCATCCGCAATTCGGCGCAGCCGCGCGCTGCAAATCTCGGGGTCGAGATCATCGACGTGCGCATCAAGCGGGCCGACCTGCCGCAGCAGAACCTGAATGCGACCTTCGGCAGGATGCAGGCGGAACGTGAACGGGAGGCCGCGGACGAGCGTGCGCGAGGCAAGGAAGCAGCGCAGATCGTGCGGGCAACCGCAGATCGTCAGGCTGTGGAGCTTGTGTCGGAGGCGCGCAAGAACTCCGAAATCGCTCGCGGTGAGGCGGACGCCCTCCGCAATGCGATCTTTGCCGAGGCATTCGGGCGCGATCCTGAATTCTTTGCCTTCTATCGGTCGCTCACCGCTTATGAGCTTGCCTTGAAGGGCGAAAACTCAACGATGGTCATGTCGCCGGATAGTGAATTCTTCGACTATCTGAAGTCTGACAATCGGTCGGATGCTGCTACCAATCGGTAACAAGATGGTGAGGGCACCGCTGAGAACGCGGTGCTCTCACGTATGTGAAGCGCGGTGAAACAAATCCGTTGGCTTCGCCACAATTCGGGCTTATTGCGGGGCCATCTGAACCGCGCTGCCCAGCCACAAACAAAGGAGGCCTGAGTTGTCACTCTTGTCTTACCCCGTCCGATCCGAAATGCGGAAACCTACGGCGCACCGATTTGCGGCCCTGATCGCACTTGGTCTTGCCCTGATGCTGGCTGCGATGCCGCGCATGGCATTGGCCTTGCCTGAGAGTTTTGCCGACCTCGCCGAAAAGCTCAGCCCGGCAGTGGTCAACATCTCCACAAGCCAGACCGTTCAGGCGCCGGAGCGGGGACCGCGACCGGAGCTTCCTGAAGGATCGCCATTCGAGGACCTGTTCCGCGACTTTTTTGATGGTCAGCAGAATCAGGGTCCGCGCACGCAATCCTCGCTCGGCTCCGGTTTCGTGATCGCGCCTGAGGGATTCATCGTCACGAACAACCACGTGATCGACGGCGCGGACGAGATCATGGTGAATTTCACCGATGGATCGTCGCTGCCGGCGACGCTGGTCGGCACGGACCCGAAGACCGATATTGCCGTGCTGAAGGTGACGCCACCGACGCCGCTGCCGTTCGTGCCCTTTGGCGACAGCACGAAATCACGGGTAGGCGACTGGGTTCTGGCCATTGGCAACCCGTTCGGCCTTGGCGGTTCCGTCTCTGCCGGGATTATCTCTGCACGCAACCGTGACATCAATTCTGGCCCTTACGACGATTTCATCCAGACCGATGCTGCCATCAACAAGGGCAACTCCGGTGGGCCGCTGTTCAACATGGCGGGCGAGGTGATCGGCGTGAACACCGCAATCATCTCTCCCTCCGGCGGGTCCATCGGCATCGGCTTTTCGGTGCCGTCCGCCTTGGTGAAAACTGTGGTCGCGCAGCTTCGCGATTTCGGCCAGACCCGTCGCGGCTGGCTCGGTGTCCGTATTCAGGAAGTGACGAGCGAACTGGCCGAAGGGCTTGGCCTGACCAAGGCATCCGGCGCGCTGGTTTCCGAAGTCACCCCTGACGGCCCGGCAGCCGCGGGCGGTGTCGAGGCAGGCGATGTGATCCTGAAATTCGATGGCCGCGATGTGGTCGCGATGCGCGATCTGCCCCGCATGGTTGCCGAAACCGAGGTCAACAAGGATGTACGCGTTGTCGTCTGGCGCAAGGGCAAGACGCAGACCTTGAAGGTTGTTCTCGGGCTTCTGGAGGAGGCTGAAAAGACCGCCTCGGCGGAGGTCGATAAACCGGAGACGCCAGCAGAAGCCGAAGCGGCGCTTGGCATGAAGCTGGTGCCGATGACCGCCCAGGTCCGGTCCGACTACTCGATTGAGGAAGATGTGAAAGGCGTGGTCGTGACCGAGGTCGACGCCGGCAGCGCGGCCGCCCAGAAGGGCATTCGCCCCGGTGACGTGATCGTCGAAGTCGCGCAGGAGGCGGTGCTGACCCCTGCTGACGTGCGCGGCGGCGTTGCGAAGGCAAAGGCCGAATCCCGCAAATCGGTTCTGATCCTCGTACAGTCGGGACCGGATCAGCGGTTCGTGGCACTGAAGATCGACTAAGCCGAACCCTTGCCGAACAGATCAGCCCGGATCACCCACGTGATCCGGGCTTTTTTATGCGCGGTCGCAATCACACCCACCGTCGAGCGGACAGGGCCCCCGAAATCGACGCTTTTCTGTCGTTTTCAGGAGAGGCTTGACCTGACCTCCGTGAAAAAGTCATTGTGAATTTCACGGGAGTGGCGCTGCGATGAAGGCTGAGATCATTCAACAAGACACGCCTTTGAACCCCAGCGGGGTCGGGGCGGACCTTCGTGCACTGCGCAAATCGCGCAAGGTCACGCTGACCGAACTTGCCTCCGCCGTGGGCCGTTCGGTGGGCTGGCTCAGCCAGGTGGAGCGGGGGTTGTCGGAGCCGAGCATCGACGATCTGCGGCAACTGGCAAAGCGCCTTTCGGCCCCGCTGTCGCTGTTCTTCGGCGATGCGGACGCCCCGGCGGCGGAACGCGGACTGATCGTTCGACGCAATGCCGGGCGCAGCCTGGGCGTGCCGGAGGGTGGCCTGACCGAAACCCTGTTGTCGCCCGACCTGGGAGGGGCATTCGAGATCGTACGGTCAGTCTTCGATCCGGGCGCGGAACTGTCTTCACCGCAACAACGCCCGACCGAGGAGGCCGGCTATATCGTTTCCGGCACGCTCGACCTCTGGATCGGCGATGCCCTGTTCCATCTTTCGGAGGGCGACAGTTTCCGGTTTCGCGGCGATCCCTATCGCTGGCGCAATTCCGGGACCGTGCCGACCATCGTGATCTGGGTCATCGCCCCTCCGGTGTATTGAATCGCAGCACGATGACGAACGTTCCCCCGCCCCTGGCCCGCGCTGCCTCGCAGACCGCCCGCCGATAGACTGAAGGAGCCATCATGGCCGCGTTTCCCACCACTGCCCGCGTTGTCATCATCGGTGGCGGCGCTGTCGGAACCTCCGCCCTCTATCACCTCGCCAAGGCGGGCTGGTCCGATTGCGTGTTGCTGGAAAAGAACGAACTGACGGCGGGGTCCACATGGCACGCTGCGGGCAATGTGCCGACCTTTTCGACATCGTGGTCGATCATGAACATGCAGCGCTATTCGACGGAACTGTATCGCGGGCTTGGTGCGGCGGTGGACTATCCGATGAATTATCACGTTACCGGCTCGCTCCGGCTCGCGCATTCGAGGGCGCGGATGCAGGAATTCGAGCGCGCGAAGGGGATGGGCCGCTATCAGGGGATGGAAATCGAGGTTGTCGCGGTGGACGACATCAAGGCGCGCTATCCCTTCCTTGAAACCCATGACTTGGCCGGGGCGCTGTATGATCCCCATGACGGCGACATCGACCCGGCGCAGTTGACGCAGGCGCTGGCGAAGGGCGCGCGGGACATGGGCGCGCAAATCCTGCGGTTCACCCCGGCGACGGGTGTCAGCCGCGACCGAGGGGAATGGATCGTCCACACCGACAAGGGCGATATCCGTGCCGAGTATGTGGTGAACGCCGCCGGATATTACGCGCAACGGGTCGGCGAATGGTTCCGCCCCTATGGCGGGCGCACCGTGCCGATGATGGTGATGAGCCATCAATACATGCTGACCGACGAGATCCCCGAACTGGAGGCATGGACGAAGGCGGAGGGGCACAAGCTGCCGCTGCTGCGCGATGTCGATTCAAGCTATTATCTGCGGCAGGAAAAGACCGGGCTGAACCTCGGCCCCTATGAGCGGAACTGCAAGGCGCATTGGGTCCGCCCGGATGATCCGATGCCCGATGATTTTTCGTTTCAGCTTTATCCCGACGATCTGGAACGGCTGGAATGGTATATTGAGGATGCGATGGCGCGGGTGCCGCTGCTGGCATCTGCAGGTGTGAACAAGGTCATAAATGGGCCGATCCCCTATGCCCCGGACGGGCTGCCGCTGCTCGGCCCGATGCCGGGCGTGCCGAACGCGTTCGAGGCCTGCGTCTTTACCTTCGGCATCGCCCAGTCGGGCGGGGCAGGCAAGGTTCTGGCTGAATGGATCACCGAAGGCTGCACCGAATGGGACATGTGGGCGGTCGATCCGCGCCGATACACCGATTACACTGATGCGGATTACTGCGTGCAGAAGGGGATGGAAACCTATGGCCATGAATACGCCATGCACTTTCCCCGCCATGCCTGGCCTGCGGGCCGTGACAAGAAGCTGTCACCGAACCATGACCGGGCAAAGGCGCTCGGCGGCGTCATGGGTGCCTACAACGGGTGGGAGCGGGCCAACTGGTACGCGCAGCCGGGCGATGACACCTCGCACGAGGCGACGCAGACATGGGATCGTGCCGGGCCGTGGGAGGCGCGTATTCGTGCCGAATGCGAGGCGGTGCGCGACGGCTGCGGTGTGCTCGACCTGCCGGGGTTTTCACGGTTCCATCTGTCGGGCGCGGGGGCGGCGGAATGGCTGCGCGGGCGGATCGCGGGTGGTTTGCCGAAGATCGGGCGCATGAACCTTGGCTACTTCCCTGACAAGCGCGGGCGCATCCTGACGGAGATGTCGATCATCCGCACGGCGGAGGATGCCTTTACCCTGATCACCGCAGCGACGGCGCAATGGCATGACCGCGACGTGCTGGCATCTGCCTTGCCTGATGGGCTGTCACTGACCGATCACACGGCGGAGATGTCGACGCTGATCGTCACGGGGCCGACATCACGCGATGTGCTGGCCGGCCTGACCGACGCCGACCTTTCTGCCGGATGGCTGACGCATCAGACAGGGCGCGTGGCGGGGCAGCCAGCCACGATCCTGCGCGTATCCTTTGCCGGGGAACTCGGCTGGGAAATTCACGCGGCGCTGGCGGATATGCCGCCGATCTATGATGCCGTTCTGGCCGCAGGGGCGAAGCCATTCGGCATGTTCGCGCTCGACAGTTTGCGGATGGAAAAGGGCTATCGCACCTGGAAAGGCGATCTTTCGACCGATTACTCGCTGTTCGAGGCCGGGCTGGACCGGTTCGTGAAGCTGGACAAACCGCAGGAATTTCCGGGCAAGGCGGCGCTGCTGTCCGAACGCCAGCAGGGGACGAAGAAGCGCTTCGTCACCCTGGTCGTCGATGCGGGGACGGCGGATGCGCCTTACATGTCGACGCTCTGGCACGAGGACCGGATCGTCGGCGAGACGACCTCCGGCGGGTGGGGCTATCGGGTCGGTGCCTCCATCGCCTATGGCATGGTCCGGGCCGACCTCGCCACGCCCGGAACGGTGATTGAGGTTGAGATTTATGGCGAGCGGCGTAAGGCAGTGGTGCAGCCGGATCGTCCGCTTTGGGATCCGGATAATGAACGGATCACTGCATGAAACTCTCCTCCCGCATCACCGGATTGAATGGCGCTCCGGGCGCCGACGATGGCTGGGCCGTCTATTACCGCGCGCGTCAGATGATGGACGCGGGCGAGGCTGTGACCATGCTGTGCATTGGCGAACACGATGTCATCACCGCGCCCTTCATCCTCGATGCGATGGACGCTTCGGCGCGGGCGGGCAATACCGGCTATGCCTATATCATGGGCAATGTCGGACTGCGCGATGCGATTGCGGCGCGGATGACCGTCAAGACCGGGGTTGCCACCACGCGCGACAACATCATCGTGACGACCGGCGGGCAGGCGGCGTTGTTCGCATCCATGTGCGCCGCGCTCGACCCCGGCGACACCGGGGTGATCGTCGATCCCTATTATGCCACCTATCCCGCGACGGTTCGCGGTGCGGGCGGGGTCGTCCGGGCCGTTCAGGCGCGTGCCGAGGCCGGATTTCAGATCGACCGCGATGACCTTTTTGCAGCCACGGAAGGCGCGCGCGCCCTGCTGATTAACACCCCGCATAACCCGACCGGCGCGGTCTATTCCCGTGCCACGCTGGAGGGGATCGCCGAGGTCTGCCGCGCGCGTGACCTCTGGCTGATCTCTGACGAGGTCTATGACAGCCAGGTGCACGAGGCCGATCATCTGTCGCCGCGCAGCCTGCCCGGCATGGCGGAGCGGACGCTGGTCGTCGGCTCGATGTCCAAATCGCATGTCATGACCGGCTTTCGCATCGGCTGGATCGCGGGGCCGCAGGCAGTGGTCACCGCGATCCGGTCGCTGGCGAATGCCACCACCTATGGCGTGCCTGGATTCATTCAGGATGCCGCTGAAACCGCCCTGCGCGATGGCGCGGAGGAAGAGGCGCGTACCGCCGCCCGCTACAAGACCCGCCGCGACAAGGCGGTTGCAGCGCTGGCAGGCAGTGCGGTGCAGGTCTCGCCGCCCGAAGGGGCGATGTATGTCATGCTGGATATTCGGGCCACCGGAATGACCGGCGATGCCTTTGCGATGGCGCTGCTGGAGCGTGAAAAGATCGCGGTCATGCCGGGCGAAAGCTTCGGCAAGGCCGCTGCTGGATATGTGCGGGTGGCGCTGACGATCGACGATGACGCGATGGTCGCCGCGCTGCGACGGCTTGCCGATTTCGCCACGCGGCAGGCTGAGGCGGCCTGAGATGTCCGGGCACATCAATCATGATATGGTAATTTCTGAATTGTCAGAATATCTCGCAAGAAAAAGGTCAAACCCGAACATGACGCAGTCAACAGGGGCGGCTTCCGCCACCATATCGAACTTTGCAACAATGAACCCCCGGACCGCATCATGACCATCACGCTTCTCGACGGCTCTATGGGGCAGGAACTTGTGAACCGCGCCGGGGCGACCGACAGTCCGCTCTGGGGCCTCAAGGTCATGATGGACAGCCCGGAAATCGTATCGGCGATCCATGACGATTATTTCGCCGTCGGGGCCGATATTGCGACCACAAACACCTATAACGCCTTGCGCGACCGGCTGGCAAATAACGGTGTCGAGGATCAGTTCGAGGCGCTGAACCGTCTCGCCTGTGATCTGGCGGCCCGGTCCCGTGACAAGGCGGGCAGGGGGCTGGTGGCCGGATCGCTTGGCCCGCTCGGCGCGTCCTATCGGCCCGACATTGCCCCAGCGCCCGAAGTGGCGGCAGAGATATACGAGGAGGTCGCCGCGCTTCAGGCGCCGTTTGTCGATCTTTTCATCTGCGAAACCATGTCCTCCACCGATCAGGCGCGCGGCGCGGTCATGGGGGCGGGCACCTTCGGCAAGCCGGTCTGGCTGGCGGTGTCGGTGATGGATGACAATGGCGCGTTTCTGCGGTCGGGCGAGCCGGTCGAGGCGATCCTCGATGTGGTTGCCGCCTATGCGCCGGATGCGCTGCTGATAAACTGCTCCAAACCGGAGGCTGTGACGGTGGCCTTGGCGCGCCTGTCGTCCTGCCCTGTGCCGCGCGGTGCCTATGCCAATGGTTTCAAGGGGATTTCCGCCGAGTTTCTGCGCGACAATCCGACCGTCGATGCGCTGACCGCGCGCCCGGACCTCGGCCCGGGAGCCTATGCAGATTTCGCCGATGGCTGGGTTGCGGGCGGTGCGACCATCATCGGCGGCTGCTGCGAGGTTGGCCCGGCGCATATCGCCGAGCTGTCCCGCCGCCTGAAACCCCGCCCATGATGGTGCCCGAAACCATGAGCGGCGTGCAGCTTGTCGCCCACGGTGGGCCGGAGGCGCTGATCTGGAATGATGCGATCCCGGTGCCGCGCCCCGTCGCGGGGCAGGTTCTGGTCAGGGTTCTGGCCGCAGGGGTCAACAATACCGACATCAACACCCGGATCGGCTGGTACAATCCTGCTGTGACCAGTGCGACGACCGAAGGCACGGCGGCGACCGAGGCCGGGGGGTGGAGCGGCGCGATTGCCTTTCCCCGCATTCAGGGCGGCGACCTGTGCGGCGCGGTCGTCGCGGTCGGCGCGGGTGTTACGCTGCCGCTGGGTGCGCGCGTTACCTGCGCGCTCAACCAGCCGATGCCGACGGCGGATGCGCCGACGCGGTATTTTGCCCTTGGGTCCGATTATGACGGGGCCTTTGCCGAATACTGCCTGTTGCCCGCCGATCAGGTGTTCGATGTCAGCGCCTCGCCCTTGTCGGATGTGGAGATTGCGGCGATGCCCTGCGCCCACGGCACCGCGATCAACCTCGTCACCCGTGCCGGCGTGAAGGCGGGGGAGCATGTTCTGGTCACCGGGGCGTCTGGCGGTGTCGGCCTTGCGGCGGTGCAGCTTGCGGCACATCGCGGCGCGCATGTCACCGGGATGGCGGCGGCGGCGAAGGCCGACACCGTGCGCGCCGCCGGGGCCGGGGCGGTGCTGGAACGTGGCGCTTGCCCGCCGCCCGAAAGTTTCGATGTAGTCATCGACCTTGTGGGCGGCGCGGGCTTTGGCGATCTGCTCGCCGCCCTGAAACCCGCCGGGCGCTATGCCGTATCCGGCGCGATTGCCGGGCCGGTCGTCTTGGCGGATCTGCGGACGATCTACCTGAAGGATCTGACGCTGTTCGGCGCGACCTACACACCGCGATCCGTCTTTGCCGACCTGATCGCCATCATCAACTCAGCGGCAGTGCGCCCGGTGATCGCAGCGACCTATCCGCTTCGCGCGATTGCCGAGGCGCAGGCCGCGTTTTTGCAGAAATCCACCGCCGGGAAGATCGTGCTGATCCCCGGTGCAAGCTGAAAGGATCGGTCCCATGTCCCTGCCCAGTTCTGCCCGCGTCGTTATCATCGGGGGCGGCGTCATCGGATGCTCCGTCGCCTATCACCTGACCAGACTGGGCTGGCAAGACGTGGTGCTGCTGGAGCGAAAGCAGCTTACATCGGGCACCACATGGCACGCGGCGGGTCTGGTTTCGGCGCTTCGGACATCGGCGAACATGACCCGGCTGGCGAAATACAGTCAGGAGCTTTACGGGAATCTCGAGGCGGAAACCGGTGTCGCCACCGGGTTCAAGCAGGTCGGGTCGATCACCGCCGCCCTGACCACCGAACGGCGGGAGGAGATTTTTCGCCTCGCCTCGATGGCGCGCGCCTTCGGGGTCGAGGTGGAGGAGATCAGCCCGTCCGAAGTGAAGGCGCGTTATGAACATCTGAACATCGACGGGGTGGTTGCCGGGGTCTATCTGTCGAAGGACGGTCAGGGCGATCCTTCGAATATCGCATTGGCGATGGCCAAGGGCGCGCGCCAGAGGGGCGCGGTGGTGCAGGAGCGGACCCGCGCCACCGGCGTCACCCGGCAGGGGCGACGCATCACCGGCATCGACTGGGCGGCAGAGGATGGCGAGATCGGCCATATCGCCTGCGATCATGTGGTGAACTGTGCGGGCATGTGGGGCCACGAGGTCGGGCGGATGCTGGGCACCACTGTCCCGCTTCAGGCTTGCGAGCATTTCTACATCGTGTCGGAACCGATCCCCGGCCTCACGTCGCTGCCGGTGCTGCGGGTGCCGGATGAACATGCCTATTTCAAGGAGGATGCAGGCAAGATGATGGTCGGCGCGTTCGAGCCGAAATCGAAGCCTTGGGGGATGGCAGGCATTCCGGCTGATTTTGAGTTCGACCAGTTGCCCGAGGATTTCGACCATTTCGAGCCGATCCTGGAGGCCGCCGTCCACCGTATGCCGATGCTTGGTACGGCGGGCATTCATACCTTCTTCAACGGGCCGGAAAGCTTCACACCCGACAACGCCTATAACCTCGGCCTCGCGCCGGAGGCGGATAATGTCTGGGTCGCCGCCGGGTTCAACTCCATCGGTATTCAATCGGCGGGCGGCGCGGGCATGGCGCTGGCGCAGTGGATGGATGGCGGCGAGAAACCGTTCGACCTTGGCGATGTGGACATCGCACGCGTGCAGCCGTTTCAGGGCAACAAGACCTATCTTGTCGAACGCGCGAAGGAATCGCTTGGCCTGCTTTATGCCGATCACTTTCCGTATCGCCAGAAGGACACGGCGCGGGGCATCCGGCGCAGCCCGTTCCATCAACACCTGATCGACCGGGGCGCGGTGATGGGCGAATTGTCGGGGTGGGAGCGGGCCAACTGGTTCGCGCGCGACGGGCAGGACCGCGCCTATCGCTATTCCTGGGGCCGCCAGAACTGGTTCGACAATCAGGCCGCCGAACATCGCGCGGTGCGTGAGAAGGTGGGCATGTATGACATGTCGTCCTTTGGCAAGATCCGGGTCGAGGGGCGTGATGCCGAGGCGTTTTTGAACCATGTCTGCGGCGGCGACATGTCGGTGCCGGTCGGCAAGATCGTTTACACGCAATTCCTGAACCAATCGGGCGGGATCGAGGCGGACGTGACCGTCACCCGCCTGTCGGAAACCGCCTATCTGGTCGTCACCCCGGCGGCGACCCGGCGGGCGGATGAAACATGGCTGCGCCGTCATCTTGGTGACCGGCACGCCGTCATCACCGATGTGACGGCGGGCGAGGGGGTTCTCGCGGTGATGGGGCCGCAATCACGGGCGTTGATGCAGGCAGTGTCCCCGAACGATTTCTCGAATGCCGTCAACCCGTTCGGCACGGCGCAGGAGGTCGAGATCGGCATGGGCACCGCCCGCGTCCATCGCGTCACCTATGTTGGCGAACTGGGGTGGGAGGTCTATGTCAGCACCGATCAGGCCGCGCATGTGTTCGAAACCCTGATCGCGGCGGGGGCGGATCAGGGCCTGACGCTCTGCGGTATGCACATGATGGACAGTTGCCGTGCTGAAAAAGCCTTCCGCCATTTCGGGCACGACATCACGTCCGAGGATCATGTGCTGGAGGCAGGCCTCGGGTTTGCCGTCAAGACCGCGAAGCCCGATTTCATTGGCCGCGACGCCGTCCTGCGCAAGCGTGAAGAGGGGGTGAAGCGGCGGATGGTGCAGTTCCTGCTGACCGATCCCGAACCGATTCTCTATCACAACGAACCCATCGTGCGGGACGGGCACATCGTCGGCGTGCTGTCCTCCGGCGCATACGGCCACACGCTGGGCGGTGCTGTGGGCCTTGGCTATGTGCCGTCACAGGGGGAAAGCGCCGCCGATGTTCTGGCGTCGTCTTATGAAATCGAAATTGCCGGTCGTCGCATTGCTGCCACCGCCAGCCTAAGGCCGCTTTACGATCCCGATGCCATTCGCGCCAAGGCGGGCTGACCGTCAGCCCGCGATGGGCAGCCGGGTCAGCCGGACCTGAACCGGAACCTTGGGCCGTGTCGTCAACTTGCCGACCGGCTCGATATCCGACGTGTTCAGCGTCGTGAAATCATAGCGGCGGCAGAGCGCGGCAAGGATCAGCGTGCTTTCCGCCGTCGCAAAGCTGGCGCCGGTGCAGACGCGCGGGCCGATGCCGAAGGGGATATAGGTGCCTGGCCGGATGGATTTTTCGCGCTGGGGCTGAAACCGATCCGGCTCGAAATTATCGGGCCGCACCCAGAACCGGCGGTGGCGCTGCACGAGCCACGGCGACACCACCATCAGCGACCCGGCGGGAATGTCGAGATCGCCGATCCGGTCGTCCCGCTCCGCAACGCGGGTGATGAAGGATACCGGCGGGTAAAGCCGCAGTACCTCGCGGAACACATTGCGGGTGAAGGTCATCGCCCGTGTCTGGCCGAAGGTGATCGGACCGTTGCCTGACACCGCTGCCACCTCGTCGCGGATGCGCGCCATCACGTGCGGTTGTTGCGACAGAATGAAGAAGGCCCAGGTCAGCGCGCTCGCGGTCGTTTCGTGCCCGGCGAGGAAAAAGACCGCGATCTGGTCAATCAGTTCTTCGCGGCTGAACCCCGCACCGGTATCGGGGTCGCGTGCGGCGATGATGTCGCCCGCGATGTCACTTTGCACCGCGCCGCTTTCGATGCGCCGATCGATCATGACACCGAGATGCCGCCGGATCAGCGCGCAGGCCTCGGCGACCTTCGCCGAAACTGGCACAGTTTCCCCGGCGCGGCTGTTCATCAATATGCGCGGGTCGATCTGCGGAACGGCGTTCTGATAGGCGGTGAAGGCGTGGAACACGCCGCGTGCCTCCGTCCCGGCGATCGGTTCGGAAAAGATCGTGCGGAAAATGATGTCGGCGGTCAGATGGCTCATTTCCTCGTCCAGCGACAGCCGGTCCCGGCGTGCGGTGGCCTCGTCCAGCCGTTCGGTGAAGGCGTCGGTCGCGGTGACCATCTGGTCGAAGGCGGTCTTGATCCGCATATGCGCAAAGGCGGGGTCGATCATGCGCCGCTGATGCGCCCATGTCTCACCACCCGATATGAACACCCCATCCCCGACCAGAGGCGACAGCGCGTCGACCATAAGATCGCTCTTCGGATAGTTGGCGGCATTCTGCACCAGAACATGGCGCACATAACCCGGATGGTTGACGATGAAGATCGGCCGCTTGCCCACCGGGGCCCGCCCGATGAAGGTTTGGTAGGCGCTTTCAGGAAGCAGCGAGAGCATGTCGCGCTTGCCCAGCAGAAAGGCAGCGGCAACCGCACCGGCGGCAGATTTTGGCCTGGGTGCGGGCGGGCGAAACGGTTCGGCTCTGGTCATCATATCCTGCGCTGTCGAAGGCTGCGCGACCCTAGCCAGACCGGCCTGCTTGTCAAATGCTGACAGGGCGTGACAGTGCCGCAGCAACTGGGTATCGAGAGGCGCGAACGATGGGAGAGCGGCATGAATTTTGACGATTACGGCGACTGGTCCAAACGCGCCACCGATTGGACGGTGGATTACCACCGCACATTGCGTGATCGCAAGGTCCGCGCGCCGCTGGTCCCCGGCGCGATCGCCGCGCAGCTTCCGCTCAGCCCGCCCGAGGAAGCCGAACCGATGGAGGCGATTTTTGGCGATTTCGAACGGATCGTGCCCGATGGCATGACCCATTGGCAGCACCCCCGATTCCTCGCCTATTTCCCGTCCAATGCCGCGCCAGCCTCGATGGTTGCCGAACAACTGACCAATGCCATCGCGTCCAACTGCCTCATCTGGCAGGCCAGTCCCGCAGGGACGGAAATGGAAACGCGGATGATCGACTGGCTGCGTCAGGCGCTCGGCCTGCCGGAGGGGTTCAGGGGCCTGATTCAGGATGCGGCATCGACCGCGACGCTGTGCGCCGCCCTCACGATGCGCGAGCGGTCGATGGATTGGCGCGGTATCCGGTCCGGCGTCGCAGGCGAGGCAAAGCCGCGCATCTATGCCTCGGCCCAGACCCATTCATCCATCGACAAGGCGTGCTGGGTGGCCGGGATCGGGCAGGACAATCTGGTGAAGATCGAAACCGATGCGGATTTCGCGATGCGCCCTGACAGGTTGCGCGATGCGATCCGTGCCGACCGCGCTGCGGGCTTTGCCCCGGCGGGGGTGATGATCTGCGTCGGCGGCACGGCCATCGGCGCGATTGATCCGGTGGCGGAATGCATCGCGGTGGCGCAGGCGGAGGGGCTTTATACCCATGTCGATGCCGCATGGGCGGGCAGCGCGATGATCTGCCCCGAATTTCGCGATCTCTGGGCCGGGGTCGAAGCGGCGGACAGCATCGTCTTCAACCCGCACAAATGGCTCGGCGCGCATTTCGATTGTTCGGTCCAGTTTTTGAAAGACCCGACCGAGCAGATCAGGACGCTCGGGCTGCGTCCCTCATACCTCGAAACCGGTGGCGAGACGGAGGTGGTGAATTATTCGGAATGGACCGTGCCGCTGGGGCGGCGGTTCCGGGCGCTGAAGCTCTGGTTCCTGATGCGGGCCTATGGTCTGGACGGGTTGCGCGCCCGCATCCGCAACCATGTCGACTGGACGGCGGAGGCAGAGGCGCGGATCGCGTCGACACCGGGGTTGCACATCACGACCGGTCGCAGGCTCGCGCTCTTTACCTTTGCGCATGATGCGGGCGACGCCGCGACGACGCGCCTAATCGAGGCGATCAACGATGACGGGCGCACCTATCTGACCCAGACCCTGCACGAAGGGCATCCGGTGATCCGCCTGACGCTCGGCCAGTTCGACATGACCCATGACGACCTGACCGTGGCGCTGGACGCGATTGTCGAGATTCACCGCAATCTGGGCTGACCGTTCGAGGCTGTCACACCGCCATCGACCGGCAGCACCACACCCGTGACGAACCGCGCGGCGGGACTGAGCAGAAAGAGGATCGGATCGGCGATTTCCTCCGGCGTTGCGGCGCGGCCCAGTGCGATGCGGTTGCGCACCTTTTCCATCACGTCTTCGCGCGCCCTGATATGGGTGGTCATGTCGGTTTCGGTCAGGCTGGGCGCGACCACATTCACCCGCACCCCGTCCGGCGCATGGTCGAGCGCCATCGCGCGGCAGAGGTTGATGACCGCGCCTTTGGATGCGTTGTAGGCCGCCAGCCCCCAATCGCCGCCCATCCCGGATACCGATGCGACCGTGACGATGGACCCGCCGGTTTCGATCAGCGCGGGCAGGGCGGCGCGGCAGGCATAGAACACGCCGGTCACATTCACGTTCTGGATCATCTCCCACGTCGCGTTGTCGGTGTTCAGAATCGATCCTGGCCGCGCAACACCGGCATTGTTCACCAATCCGTCCAGCCGCCCGAACGTGGCAACCGTCGCGGCGATGGCGGCGGTGATCGCCGCTTCGTCCGACACATCGGCGGGCAGGATCAGGCTGCTGCCCTCGGGCAGACTGGCTGCGACCTCCGACAGTTTGTCCTCGCGCCGACCAACCAGCGCGACGCGCCCGCCCTCCGCGACGAACCGGCGGGCGGTGGCCGCCCCGATGCCGGTTCCGGCACCCGTGATCAGCGCGACTTTTCCAGCGAACATCAAGGCCGCGCCCCTTCGGGGCTGCGCGCATAATCGGCATCGGTCACATGCTCCAGCCAGTCCGCCGACACGCCATCCAATCCTTCCTGCATCGCGATATGGACCATGCCGGTATCCGGCCCGGCACCGTGCCAATGTTCCTCGCCGGGCGGAATCCAGACCGTATCGCCGCCCCGGATGACGCGCGGCGCGCTGCCCCGCAGGGCGATCAGCCCGGCACCCGACACGACATGAAGCGTTTGCCCCAGCGGATGGGTGTGCCACGCGGTGCGCGCGCCCGGCTCGAACGTCACGCGGATCGCGCGCAGCCGTGCCGGGGCAGGGGCCTCGACAATCGGGTCCTGCCAGACCGTGCCGGTGAACCATTTTTCCGGGGCCAGCTTTGACGGCCTGCTGCCGCTTTCGAAAACATCCATCGCTTCGCTCTCCTCTGTGGCGTTCGCAGCATAGCGGTTCGGGCGGCACCGCAAGTCAAGCCTGTGCTGCCATGTTCGCCCTGCAAGGCTTTGATCGGGAGCGCCCAAAAACGACATTCGCCATTTCGTTTCCGGGCCTTTCCGGCCCGTGCCGCCTGCTAAGCTATTCGTCATGAAATACTCCGCCGCAGATGCCAGCGCGTCGCAATTGGCGCTGATCGTGCGCACCATCGGTGCGCCGCGCGGGCGTGCGGCGCGGGGGTCGCCCTGCTGATCGGTTGCCCGTCGCACCGCATCAGTTTTCAGGGACAATCCAATGAACGATCAAAGTGTAAAGACCCGCCGATCCGGGGGCCGCGCCGCCCGTCAGGCACTGCGCGCCGCGCCCTTGGCGCAGGATATCCGCCCAGTCCGCGCCGGGCTAGAGGGGGGGACCTATAACCCCCTGTCGGAAGCGGAGGTGCTGCGCATCCACCGTGCCGCCATCGAGGCCTGCGAGACGATCGGCTTTGCCGACGCGCCGCCCTCCGGTGTCGAAATCCTGACACGGGCCGGGGCGATCCTCGGTGATGATGGCCGCATCCGCATCCCGGCGGCGCTGATCGAAGACAGCCTCGCAATGGCCGCGCGCGACATCACCCTTTTTGCCCGCGATCCGTCGCAGGACCTTTTGCTCAGCGGCACCCGCGTCCATTACGGCACTGCCGGTGCGGCGGTGCATTTGGTGGATGTGGAGGCGCGCGAATATCGCGAATGCGGGGTGCAAGACCTTTATGATGCCGCCCGCATTGTCGATTGCCTCGACAATGTGCACTTCTTTCAGCGCCCGATGGTCTGCCGTGACATTCCCAACAATTACGAGATGGACCTGAACACCATCTACGCCGCCTGTGCGGGCACGACCAAGCATGTCGGTGTCAGCTTTACCGAACCGTCGCATCTGAAGGGTGCGTTCGATCTGATCCATCAGATTGCGGGCGGCGAGGCTTCGTGGCGGGCGCGGCCCTTCATCTCCAACTCCAACTGCTTTGTCGTGCCGCCGATGAAATTCGCCACCGAAAGCTGTCAGGTGATGGAGGAATGTATCCGGCAGGGCATGCCTGTCCTCCTGCTGTCGGCGGGGCAGGCAGGGGCGACCGCGCCCGCGCCCATCGCCGGTGCCATCGTGCAGGCGGTGGCGGAATGTCTGGCGGGTGTTGTCTATGTGAATGCGATCAGCCCCGGATATCCGGCGATCTTCGGCACCTGGCCCTTCGTGTCGGACCTGCGCACCGGCGCGATGTCGGGCGGGTCGGGCGAACAGGCGCTGCTGACGGCGGGATGCGCACAGATGCACCGGTTCTATGGCCTGCCGGGCGGTGCGGCGGCGGGAATCGCGGATTCGAAACTGCCCGACATGCAGGCCGGGTGGGAACAGGCCGTATCGAACGTGATGGCGGGCCTTTCCGGCCTGAACATGGTGTATGAGGCAGTCGGCATGCACGCCTCGCTGCTCGGCTTCTGCCTCGAAAGCCTGATCCTCGGCGATGACCTTCTGGGCCAGTGCCAGCGCTGCGTGCGCGGGATCGAGGTGAATGACGATACGCTCAGTCTTGATACGATGCGCGCGACCTGCCTCGGCGGGCCGGGCCATTACCTCGGGTCCAGCCAGACATTGGCGCTGATGCAGACGGAATACATCTATCCACGTCATGGCGACCGGACGTCACCCAAGGAATGGGTGGAAATCGGCAAACCCGATCTGGTGCAAAAGGCGATTGCCCATAAACGGCAGATTCTGGATGGCTATTTCCCCCGGCATATCAGCGCGGAGGCGGATGCGGCGATCCGGCAATCCCATGTGATCCACCTGCCGCCCAAATCCGTCGGACTCTGATAAAGGCAGACATGAGCATCTGATCGACACAATCGTGCGCTACCTCCCTGAGTTCAAAGACAATAGGGAGGGTTCGATGCGAGTGATCTTGAAACCGTGGCTGGCCGCTGGTGCCGGTGTCCTGATGTTCGCGGCCAGCGCCAGCGCCGAAGGGGCCGCGCTGGTCATCGGCGCGAAAACCTATGCCAACGCGCCCGAAGCGGTCAGCGCCGAGTGTGACGCCAATGCAGTGGCTGAGGCGATGGAAGCAGCGGGATATGACGTGACGCTTGCGCTCAGCCCCGACCGGGCGGCGCTGCGCACCGCGCTCGATACATTCGCGGGCGTCGCCGATGATGCCGACCGCATTGCGATCTTCTATGCCGGTCATGCGATCCGGATGCAGGGCGAGACGTTCCTCGCGCCCTCAGACATGGTCGGCGATACGCCGGTTTCCGTGGCGCTGGACGGCGTGCCCTTGTCGGCATTGCTGGCCCTTGCGGCCACGAAACCCGGCGCGGCGCTGGTCTTTGTCGATCTGGCCGAAAAGCAGGGCTTTGCCCCGACCGCGTTCGCCGATCCCGGCCTTGCTGCCGTCGATGCGCCCGAAGGCGTGTTGATCGTGTCAGCCGCCGCACCCGGCGAGGCGCTGAACCGGAACCGCTGGTGGGGCAGCGATTTCGCAAAGGCCGTCAGCGGCGCGTTCCTCGCACCCGGTGCTGAGGCGATGGATGTCGCTGCGGGCCTGACCGCGCCGATCTGGACCACCGGTGCCGTGGCTGACGATTTCGCGCTGGTCACGACGTCCGCAACCCCGCCAGCGCCTGCCGCCGCTGCTGGCACCGATATTGCCACCCAGATCGAGCTTGCCTTCTGGCAATCGACGGAGGCATCGGGCACCAAGGCCGATTACGAGGCCTATCTGGGGCGCTATCCCGACGGGCTGTTCGCGGTCATCGCGCAGAACAGGATCGGCGCGTCTGCCTCGACCTCAGTGACAGCCCCCGGCACCGCCGCATCGAATGCTCCACGGGTTGCGACCGCCGAGGACCGCGCAGCGGCGGCAGAGGCGGCCCTTGGTATGTCGCGCGACCAGCGCCGGGCCGTTCAGGCCAATCTGACGGAACTTGGCTATGACACCAATGGTGTCGATGGCATCTTCGGGCGCGGCACGCGCGGCGCGCTGCGATTGTGGCAGGATAGCGAGCAGTTGCCGGTCACGGGGTATCTGACGGCGGCAGAGCGGACATTGCTGCAATCGGCAGCCAACGAGGCGGTTGCGGTGCGCGAAGCCGCCGCTGCCGAGGCCGCGAAGATGACGGCGGCGGAGGCGCGCAAGGCGGAGGATGATTTCTGGCTCCGATCCCGCCGGGTGGGCACGATTGCCGCCTATCAACGTTATCTGACCACCTATCCCGACGGCATCTACCGCAACGATGCGCGGACGCTGATCGTCCGTGCGACGCGGCAGGAGGATGAACGGTCATGGCAGGAGGCGACGGAACTGAATTCGGCGACCGCCTATGACCGCTATCTCGACCAGTTCCCGGACGGCCAGCAGGCCATCGAGGCGCAGCGCCGCTATGATGCCCTGACGACCGAGGAACGCCGTCAGGACGGCACCGCGCTTGCCCGCAAGGAGGATGACGCATGGCGACGCGCCGAGGCTGAGAACACCTCTGACGCCTATGGTGCGTTCCGCGATGCCTTCCCCGATGGTCGCTATGCCGCCGAGGCGCAGAACCGGGAGCGCAAGTTGGTGGCGCAGGAACGGAAGGATGCCGAAGCCGCGCTGAAGCTCGATCAGGCGTCATGGCGCTCGATCGAACAGCGGCTTGCATTCCTTGGGTTTGATCCCGGGCAACAGGATGGCAATGTCACCAACGAAACCCGTGGGGCGATCCAGGGCTATCGACGCAGCCGCAGCATGCTCGGCCATCGTTTTGTCGATGACCAGTTCATCCAGGTGCTGGTACAGGAAACCAACCAGACGCCGCAAGACCCCGGTGCGGCGATCCTGAACCAGTTGTTCCGCGTCTTTCAGCAATAGCCGCAACTGACAAACGAAAAGGGGCAGGCCATCGCTGGCCTGCCCCTTTGTTCATGGCGATCCGCCGATCAGGCGAGTTGCTGATCCATCGTCTTGCGCATCTTCTCGACGATTTCGTCGATATGGCTCCGCTCCGCGATGAACATTGGTGCCACGATGCCGACATCGCCGGTGAACTTCACATGGCAGCCGTTCCAGAACAGGTCCTTCTGCATCTTGGCCCCCCGGCGACCGGGTGATCCGTCATGGTGGAACTCGATGCCGGACATCAGGCCGATGGTGCGGATGTCCTTGGTCAGTTCGTGATCCCGCAACGACAGCATCGCCTCGGCGAAATAGGGCGCCAGGTCAGCTGCGCGCTGGAACAGGCCTTCATTCTCGAAGATATCCATCGTCGCGATCCCGGCAGCGCAGGCTGCGGGATGGGCGGAGTAGGTGTAGCCGTGGAAGAACTCGATGGCGTTCATCGGGCTGGCATTCGTCACCGTCTCGTAGATCTTGTCGGATGCCGCGACCGCGCCCATCGGGATGCAGCCATTGGTCAGTGCCTTCGCCATTGTGCAGATATCGGGCTTCACGTCGAACAACTGGCTGGCGAAGGGTGCGCCGAGGCGGCCGAAACCGGTGATGACCTCGTCGAACACCAGAAGGATGCCGTGGGCATCGCAAATCTCGCGCAGACGCTTCAGATACCCTTTCGGGGGCACCAGCGTGCCGGTCGATCCGGCGACGGGTTCGACGAACACCGCCGCGATGGTCGACCCGCCATAGGTTTCGCAATGGCGTTGAAGGTCGTTGGCAAGCTCCACCCCATCATGCTCCGGCAGGTCCTTGTGGAACAGGTCTTTCCCGGTCCAGGTGTGACGGATCGTGACGATATTCGGCAGGGTCACGGGGAAGGTTTCGCGGTTCTTCACCATCCCCGCAAGGCTGACACCGCCCATGTTCACGCCATGATAGGCACGTTCGCGGCTGACAAACCGCAGGCGCTGGCTTTCGCCATTGGCGCGGTGAAAGGCCATGACCATTTTCAGCGCGGTTTCAATGGATTCCGAACCGGAATTCACAAAGAACACATGGTTCAGATTATCCGGCAGAAGCGCCGCGACCTTGCGCGCCAGCTCGAATGACCCCGGATGGCCAAGCTGGAAATGCGGCGTATAACTGTTGGTGACCATCTGGTCATAAACCGCCGTTGCGATTTCCTTGCGGCCATGTCCGGCAGGGCAGCAGAACAGCGCGGATGATCCGTCGATCAGCTTGCCGCCCTTGTGATCCCAGCAATGCACGCCCTCCGACTGCACGACGAGGCGTGGGTTTTCCTTGAAGTCACGGTTGCCGGTGAAGGGCATCCAGTGCTCTTCGAGCGAATTGGGACGGGCCGAGAGGCCATTGGGCAGATCGTGCATGGAAAGCTCCGCATCAAAGAAGGATTGGGTCTAGAGTAGTCTGGCCAACCGTCGCTATAGTAGCGCCAGAAAATGCAATAACCACTGGGCCAGTTGGCCGCAAGGCGGAGGCGAAACCGAATGCGCGACCTGTTGTTTCCGATCGACCGGACCGATGGCGACACGTTGCAGGCGCAAATCCGCAAGGCGCTGGAAGGCGCGGTCGCCGCCGGGCAGTTCAGCCCCGGCGATCCGGCGCCCTCCACCCGCCGCCTTGCGACCGCGCTTGGCGTGTCGCGCAACACCGTGTCGCTGGCATTTCAGGCACTGGTCGATCAGGGTGTGCTGGAGGCGCGGGAGCGGAGCGGATATTACATCGCGCAATTCGAGGTGACGCGGCGGCCCCGCCCGTCGCGGTCGCATCCGCAGATCGAATGGTCAACGCGCCTGTCACGGCGGCTGGCGGCGTTCGAGCCTGTGCCGCGCCCGGCCAACTGGCGGCAGATGCCCTATCCGTTCATCTATGGGCAGTTCGACCCGAACATCTTTCCGATTGCCGAATGGCGCGATGCGACCCGCCGGGCGATGGGGCGGCGCTGGCTGGAGGATTGGACAGAGGACCGCTATGCCGAGGATGACCCGACCCTGATCGAGGAAATCCGCCGCCGCATTCTGCCCCGGCGCGGCGTCGTGGCGGCAGCGGACGAGATACTCATCACGCTCGGTGCGCAGAACGCGATCTATCTGGCCGCCGAATTGTTGCTGGGCGAGGGGGCGGCGGCGGCGCTGGAGGATCCCGGCTATCCCGATGCGCGCGCCATCATCGGCGCACGGATCGGCCCTTCGGGGCGGCTGATCGCGCAGCCAGTGGATGGGGATGGCATGATCGTCGATGACAGGCTGGCGGGGGCGCGGCTGATCTATACCACGCCCAGCCACCAGCACCCGTCGCTGGTGTCGATGTCGCTGGACCGGCGGCGCGCGCTGCTCGATCTGGCGGAGGAAACCGATGCGATCATCCTCGAGGACGATTACGAGCCCGAGGCGAGCGCGGTCGGCCCGCAGCGCCCGGCGCTGCGTTCGCTCGACCGGCGGGGCAGGGTGATTTATGCCGGGTCATTGTCGAAAAGCATGATGCCTGGCCTGCGGCTGGGCTTTCTGGTTGGCGCGCGCGAATTCATTGCAGAGGCGCGGGCATTGCGGCGGATGCTGCTGCGCCATCCACCGGGCACAAACCAGCGTGTCGCGGCATTGTTCATGTCGGCGCGTCATCACGACATGTTGCTGGGCCGCATCCGCCGGGCGCTTCATGCCCGCCGTGCGGCGGCGAAGACGGCGCTGGCGGCCCACGCGCCCCATTGGAAGCTGTCTGGGGCGGAAAGCGGCGGCGGCCTCTGGGTCGAAGGGCCGGAGGAGATGAAAGCGCGCGCGCTCGCCAAGGCTGCGCTGGCCGAAGGGGTGGTGATCGAGCCGGGCGATGTGTTCTTCGCAGGTCCGAATGCGCCGCAGAATTTCTTTCGCATCGGCCTTTCGGTGATACCGGAAGATCAGGTGGCGGAGGGGATCAGGCGTCTGGCCGAGGTCGCGCGACGCATGTGAGGTGTCGTCTCGTCGTGCGCTGCGTCCGTCAGACAAACAGCATGTCGTTTGTCAATCCGTCCGCCGCGACACCTTCCAGCAGGATGCTGCCCGATTGCCCATCGAAGCTGACAAGCGCGCCGCGCGCCGTGTCCGCAATCGTTGCATTCGCCCGCAGGCTGTCCGCGAGGGTGATGTGATCGACACCGGGCGCGAAGTCTCTGATCCGGTCATTCCCGCCCTTCGGGACAAAGACGAACAGATCGGCCCCCGCGCCGCCGATCAACTGGTCGTTGCCTCTGCCGCCGATCAGCGTGTCATCGCCGAAACCGCCCCGGATCAGGTCATGGCCGGTGCCGCCGACAAGTCGGTCATTGCCTTCCTGACCGTTCAGAACGTCGCGGCCGTTCCCGCCGCTCAAGCTGTCATCACCGTCCGCCCCGACGAGCCTGTCCTTGCCGCGCCCGCCGGACAAGGCGTCGCCGCCCCGCCCGCCTTGCATCACGTCACTGCCCGTGCCGCCAAATCCGC
Source organism: uncultured Candidatus Planktophila sp. (assembly GCA_964352385.1). Taxonomy (GTDB): domain Bacteria; phylum Pseudomonadota; class Alphaproteobacteria; order Rhodobacterales; family Rhodobacteraceae; genus Pikeienuella. The sequence goes on along the minus strand of CAYGRU010000002.1, from coordinate 15,358 downwards.
GTTGTGCGTCGGTCAGGCCGGTGAAGATGATCGTGTCATTGCCCGCCTCGCCCCACGCGATGTTTGCGCCGCCGCGCGCGCCAATCTCGTCATTGCCGTCACCGCCCCTGATTGCCGACCCACCCGATTGCCCGAACAACCGGTCGTCACCGCCGAACCCGTCGATCACCCCGGCTGCATTCACCGGGATGAACCCGAACGACGGGTCGAAAATATCGCGGGCATCGGAGCCGGTGAACTGAAACCCCTCTCGTGACAGGCCAGTCTGGATCGCATCGCCGACAGCGGCAACCCAGTTTGGCCGCGCGCCCTGACCAATCGCGGCGGAGCCGTTCGGGGCGAAGGTCGCGTTTACATTGATGATCGATTCAAAGGTGATCGTGCCGACTTTCTCCGGCACATTGTTCACGATCCGCACGAAATCGAAGCCTTCGAGCGCGAGTTCGGTCTGGTCGCCCGCGCGCGCACCGGGCGGCAGGGCGGCATCGCGGGCCAGACGGGCCTCGACCTGATGGTTTGGCGTCAGGAAGCTTTCCTTCGTGCGCCAGGTCTGCCCGGCATCTGCCTGAAAGATTTCGCCCTGCCGGTTGAATGTGCCCTCGAAGAATACCTCAGGCGCCATCGTGTCGCCAAGCGGTGAGATATAATGGAATCCGGCGCTGGTCGCGGTGATGAGAATTGTCATGAGGTCATTTTCGGTTCGGGTCACCGCACGCAACGCGGGCCGCACTTCGCACGGCGCTTTGATCTGGCACGGTAACCCTGTTTGCTTGGTTAACGCGTCGGAACCGGGTGGGTCGCATTTCCCGCGAATTGCAGCTTTAACAAATTGCGCGCGCGGTCGGTATTGTGGCGCAGATGAATGTGTCTTGTTGCGGCGGCACATCTTTCGCTTAAGGTTTCGCAATGACCGATCCGTCGATCCATTTTCGAACCGCTGGCGCCACCGATGCCCCGGCTGCGGCGGCCTTTCATGTGAAAGTCTGGCGCGCGACCTATGCCGGGCTGGCACCGGATGCAGCGCTCCGGCAGCTTGATCATGACCGCCGCTTGCCGCAGTGGCAGGCGCGGCTTGCCGATCAGGGCGGTGATGCGCTGGTGATCGTCGCCGAGAGGGGCGCGGAGGTGATCGGGCTGATGGCAGTGGGGGCGGCGGTCGATCCTGTATTCGGCGGGCGGTTGGAGGTGAAGCACCTCTATGTCGATGCGACTGTGCGGCGGCAGCGGGTCGGCGCGCGGCTGCTCCATCATGCGGCGGCACATGCGGTCGCGCGTGGCAGGTCCGGTCTGGCGTTGGCGGTTGTTGCGGCGAATGGCGGTGCGCTGGATTTCTATCGCCGCCTTGGCGGTGTGGTGGCGGGCGGCTTCATTGATCCGGGCCCGCTCTGGCGGTCATCCAATCTGATCGTGGTCTGGGACGATCTGCCGACCCTTCTGGCCGCGACCGCTGTCGCCGAATAGGTCAGAACGCACTGGCCAAGCGGCACTGCTCCGCCTAGGAATCCGCAGATGGAACATGTGCAGACAATCGTGATCGGTGCCGGGGTAATCGGCCTCGCGCTGGCCCGCAAACTGGCGACGACGGGGCGGGAGGTTCTGATCCTCGAAGCCGAGGATGCGTTCGGCACCCACACCTCCGCCCGCAATTCCGAGGTGATCCACGCGGGCATCTATTACCCGACCGGCAGCCTGAAAGCGCAGCTTTGCGTCACCGGCGCGGCGCAGCTTTACGACTATTGCGCTGCTCACGGCGTTTCGGCACGGGCCTGCGGCAAGCTGATCGTCGCGACGGCAGAGGATGAATTGCCGAGGCTGGATGCGATTCTGGCGCAGGCGCAGGCCAATGGGGTGCCGGGGATGCAGCGCCTGTCCGCCGCCGAGGCGATGGCGCGCGAACCGGCGCTGACCTGCCTTGGCGCGCTCTGGTCGCCGCAGACCGGCATCATCGACAGTCATGGCCTGATGCTGTCGCTGCTGGGCGAGGCGGAGGGGGGCGGCGCGATGCTGGCGCTGAATGCGCCGGTGATCGCGATGCGGCATGACGAGAACGGGTTCGTCGTCAGCACGGGCGGGCCGGACGGCATGGTGATCCGCGCGGACGAGCTGGTGAATGCCGCCGGGCATGGCGCGCCGGATCTGGGGCGGATGCTCCATGATGCGCCGCGCGCCTTCATGGCCAAGGGAAACTATTTCAAGCTGACCGGGCGTGCGCCGTTCTCCTCGTTGATCTATCCCGCGCCAGTGGTCGGCGGGCTGGGTGTGCATCTGACGCTGGATCAAGGCGGGCAAGCACGTTTCGGCCCGGATGTGGAATGGGTCGATACGCTCGACTATCGGGTCGCGCCGCACCGGGGCGACGGGTTCTATGCTGCCGTGCGCCGCTATTGGCCGGGCCTGCCGGATGGCGCGCTGGTGCCGGATTATTCCGGTATCCGCCCGAAACTGGCGGGGCCTGAGGGCGGGGGCAGTGCCGATTTCTGCATCATGGGCCCGGCGGATCACGATATTCCCGGCTATCTCGGCCTCTACGGGATCGAAAGCCCGGGGCTGACCTGTTGTCTTGCGATCGCCGATCTTGCCACCGCGCGATTGAACGACCCGGCAAATTGACGATTGTGGTCATTGCAGCCTTGCAATGTCGCGAAACAGCGTCATAGGGACTTGTCAGATCAGTAACTTGGAACGCTTTCATTGCCAGAAAGCGACATTCCACATTCGGGGTTCACATGGCCGACGCGCCGCAGGAAATCGTCTTTCTCCTGACCGAAAACTTCTCCCACATGGCGTTTGCTTGTGGGCTGGAGCCATTTCGCCTCGCGAATCTGGCTTCGGAACGGGAGCTTTATACCTGGCGGATCGCCACCGAGGACGGGATCGAGGAACGCTGCGCCAACGGCACGGTTACACGGGCGAATATGGGTCTGGTCGATGTGCCGAACGCGACATTGATCGTGGTCGCCGGGTTGAATGCGAAACGTCACGCGACGCCTGCGATCAAGGCCTATCTGCGCCGCCACATGCGCCTCGGGTCGGGCAAGCTGGGCGCGATCTGCTGCGGTGCCTATGTGCTGGCGGAGGCCGGTTTGCTATCTGGCCGGTCCTGCGCGCTGCATTGGCGGTATCACGATGCATTTGCCGAGGATCATCCCGATGTCGATCTGCGGCCCACGGTTTTCGTGAAGGATGGCCGCATCTTTTCATCCTCCGGCGGGACGGCCGCGGTCGATCTGGTGCTGAACCTGATCGAGGAAGATCACGGCGCCAGCCTTGCGCGGGACGTGGCCGAGGGGTTGATCTATACCTCCGTCAGGGGGCCGGATGACGGGCAGCGCATGTCCACCAACAACCGGATCGGCATTCGCAACGACCGGCTGGCAAAGGCGGTGGAGATCATCGAGGCGGAACTGGACGAGCCGCTGCGCACCGCCGATATTGCGGACCGGATCGGCCTGTCCGCCCGGCAGCTTGAGCGGCTGTTCGGGCGATACCTGAACACATCACCCAAGAAATACGGCATGGAAATCCGGCTGATGCGGGCGCGCGAATTGTTGCGCCAGACCGACATGAACGTGATCAATGTGGCGCTGGCCTGCGGGTTCACCTCGCCGTCGCATTTTTCGAAATGCTATCGAACCCGCTTCGGCTCGACACCCTATCAGCGGGACCGGGCCTGAACGTCAGACGGGAACGGTCGCGGGCATCAAGGGCATGGAGACGACGAACCGGCTGCCGCCGCCCATCGCGGGGAACACCTCCAGCGTGCCATCGAACAGGCGCACGATCTTGCGGCAGATCGGCAGGCCCAGACCGGCGGAACCGGCGGTGGACCGGCGAAAGAACGTCTCAAATATGCGCTCGCGGTCTTCCGGCGCGACACCGGGCCCATTGTCGATCACCTCGACAAGATACTGATCGTAGCGAATGAAGGATCGAAGCTCCACTTCGGCAAAGGCCCCCGGATTGTGGATTACCGCGTTCGAGATGAGATTGATGAAAACCTGCGCCAGCCGGTCCGGGTCGGCATTGATGATGGCATGTCCTGCACGCTGGTCCCAGGTCAGGCGCACGCGATCCTTGGAATGGGGCGCGATGGCGATTTCGGCGGCGGCGCGAAGGGCGGAATCCGCATCGACGGGGCGTCGTTCCGCCGCAAAATTCGGATCGTCGAGAAAGCTCAGATCGCGGATTTCATCCAGCAATCGCGTCAGGCGCACGCTTTCCGCCTGAATGATCCCGGCAAAACGGTTCCGGCTGTCGGTGTCGAGGTCGGGCGTCTTTTCGATGATCTCAGCAAAGGACCGGACAGATGTCATCGGCGTGCGCAATTCGTGGCTGACCTGGCTCAGGAATTCGTCCTTCTGGGCGTCCAGCGTTTTCAGCCGCTCGTTGGCAAGCCGCAATTGCTGGGCCGATAGTTCCGCCTCCGCCGACTTGGCGCGCAGCGCTTCGGTCGCGCGGCGCAGCTTGGCGTTTTCATCGGCAAGCTCCACCAGATCGTTCATCGAAATTGTCTCGCCGCCCGCGATCCGGTTCACCATCGCATGGGCCGATGCGGCGCCGACCGAGCCGGCCAGTTCCCGCTCCAGCCGCGAAATGAAGATCGGTGTCGGGTCGGGCAGGCCTTCGGTCTTGCCCTGCCTGCGTGCGGCACTGCCGAACACCTCTGTCGCGGTATTCGTGCCGAGAATGCGCTGCGCCAGAATATAAAGGTCTGACGTGGCCGCCGAACGCCGCACGAGGCCGAAGGCCCGCAGCGGCTCCGCCCGGAACACATCGACGAACAGCGCGCCCTGCAACCGCTCCAACGGGCGGGCGCGAGAGATGAGAGAGCCGAGCACCAGTGCGGCGATATTGGCGCCGATGCTCCATGCGGTCGCATGAACCAGCGGATCGCTGCCCATGCCGAACAGCGAATAGGGGCGCAAGGCCGCAATACCGAAGGGCCCGTCGGAGATCACCGAAGCCGACAGGAACACGTCACCGCCAAAGCTCGGCAGATAAAGCGTGTAGAGCCAGATCGCGAAACCGAAACTCAGGCCCGCCAGTGCGCCCGTCCGGGTCGCGCCGCGCCAGAACACGCCCGCCACCAGCGCGGGCAGAAACTGCGCCACGCCGCAGAACGCGATCAGGCCGGTGGCCGCCAGCGCCTCCGACCGCCCGGCAATGCGGAAATAGATGTAGCCGAGGCCGAGGATGATGAGGATCGCCGCGCGCCTCGATGACAACAAGGCGCGCCGCATGTCCCCTGACCGTTCGTCCTTGCGCAGCGCCAGAAGGCGGACGGAAATCGGGGCGACGATATGGTTCGACACCATCGTCGACAGCGCGATGGTGGAAACGATGACCATTGATGTGGCGGCAGAAAACCCGCCGATGAAGGCAATGATCGCCAGCGCATTGTCGCCGCGCGTCAGCGGCAGCGTCAGGACGAACAGATCGGGGTTCGATCCCGGCGGCAACGCCTCCCGCCCGATCAGGGCGATCGGCAGCACGAATAACGAGATCAGGAACATGTAGGCGGGAAACAGCCACGACGCAGTGGCGAGGTGCCGCTCGTCGGTATTCTCCACCACCATCACCTGAAACTGGCGCGGCAGGCAGATGATCGCGGCCCCGGCCAGAAACAGCAATGTCATCCAGCGCGGGCCGAACACCTGATCGAGTTTCAGGCTTTCGGGCGTGGTTGCGGCAAAGGTCTGCTCGACCCCGCCCGCCACCGAAACGACGGCATAAATGCCGACGGTCATCAGGGCGGTCAGCTTCACGATCGCCTCCACCGCGATGGCGGCGACGACGCCGTAATGGCGTTCGTTTTCATCCAGCGACCTTGTGCCGAACAGGATCGTGAACAGCCCGAGGCCCAGCGCCGCCCAGAACGCGATCTGCGCATCCTGATGCCCGCCGCCGCCGGTGATCGCCTCGTAGCTGAGCGTCAGCGATTGAAGTTGCAGCGCGATATAGGGAGTCGCGGCGATCACCGCGAAGATCGTCGCCAACGCCGCCAGCGTGCCGGACTTGCCATAGCGCGATGAAATCATGTCGGCGATGGAGGTGATGCGATGCACCCGCCCGATGCGCACGATCTTGCGGATCAGCCACCACCAACCGATGAAGACGATGGTGGGACCAAGATAGATGGTGACGAATTCCAACCCGTTGCGCGCGGCGGAACCGACCGCGCCATAGAATGTCCATGCCGTGCAATATACTGATAGTGACAACGTGTAGGTGACCGGCGAGCGCAGCCACGCGCCGCCGCCGCGCGCCGCGCTCTTGTCCACCCGCCAGGCCAGAATGAACAGCAGCGCAACATAGGACAGCGACACCAGAAGGATCGTATTCCCGCCGAGTGTCATGGCACCGGCTCACCCGCCCGCGCATCATCCGCGCGCGTTGCCTTGACCAGCGACCGCGACAGAAGGCCGGCGGCCACGATCAGCACGGCCCATGTAATGAACAGGTAGGCCACGATCAACGGTGCCCCGAAGACGGACATGTCGGCAGTGAACATGCCGATGACCGGTGGTGCAAACAGGATCAGCCCGATGATCGGCAGGATGAATCCGGCATCCCGCGCCTTCGCCGCCGCGAAGGCCCCCTCATCCCCGGCGGAGCCGGTCTTCGCGCCCGGCTCCGGTGCCTGTTGCGCGGGTTCGGTCATCGGGCGAGGCTTTTCACAGCGGCGACAACTTCGGCATTCGAAAAGGGCTTGTTGATGAACATGTCGGCCCCCGCCGCCTCGGCAATCTCGCGGTCGCGCCGCTGACCCTTGGCAGTCAGCATCAGAACCGGCAGTGATCCGAGGCCGGGAAGCGCCCGTGCGAGCCGCAACAGGTCAAACCCGTTCATGCCGGGCAGCATGACATCCAGCACAAGCACATCGGGTGCACCATCCTGCAAGGCGGTGAACGCGTCCTCGCCATTGGATTTTGACGACACCTCGAACCCTTCGCGGGTCAACAGAAAGGTCAGCGATTCCACGATATGCGGCTCGTCTTCCACGATCAGTATGCGTCTCGGCATCAAGGCCTCCCTTTGTCCGGGACTGTCGCCCGGTTGTCACAGACTGTGTGCAAGGAAAGCGTGACCGGTCAACCGCGATGTGCGAACGGCCATGCCGAACTGCGCGCGTTACCCGACCACAGCGGGTTCGCGCCGCCATGAACAATCTTTCGCGGTGCAGATCCGGCAATCGGCGCCGACGCTGAGCGGTTTGCCGCGACTGGCCGCGCCATAGGTCGATTGGGCGGCAGATGCCATGTCGAAGATCAGCATCTCCGCCCGCATGCCATCGGGGCGCGCCCAGGCGACGGCCAATCCCCGCATGTCGTCGCCAAGCTGCAACGGGCTGACCGACAGCATGGCGCGGGGTGCATGGTGCACAGGCCAGACCGGGCAGTCGAGTTGACGCGAAGCCGGTGTCAGGTCGAGCGCACCGCGCCGGGCGATCACCCGGCCCGAAGCATCGACGGTGACCTGCGCCGCGCGCGGCCCCCCCATGCCATCGAGGCAGGCGAGGCGGCGCATGGTCAGATCGACCTCGCCATCGGCGGCGCGCGACAGCGCCTCCACATCCCAGCCGGTTTTCTTGCCGAGGCCGATGATCTTCCACGCGGGCAGGATCAGGGCGTCGGCGGTGCGCCGCGCCAGTTCGGCACGCGCAAGCGCCTCCGCCTCCGGCGTGCGAAGGTCCGGCTCAATGCTGAACGCGGCGTCGAGAATGGCATCGAAGGCCGTTCCGAACTTTTCTGCCACCAGCATCGCCATCATGCTGCGCCGTTCCAGAAACCCGGCCTCGTCGGGTAGATCGACAGCGCGGGGCAGGGCGGGTTCCATCAGGTTCACCAGGTCGGTATTGCCTGTGCTGCCCGACATCTGTTCAAGCTGGAGGCGCAGACGCTCCGCCACCGTTTCCACCTGCCGGTTCAGACCCTCCAGCGCGGCGAGCGCCTCCTCAGCATGAATGCTGGGTGTCGGGCGGCGGCGTGATCGTGCGGTCGTGTCAAAATAATCCGCCAGCGATGCGCCGGTCGTTGCCAGCCGGGATGATTGTTCGAACATGATCGCCTCGAACCTTTTGCGCTGGGGGTCGGGCATCGCGCCGCCCTCGGCCAGAATTTCGGAGGTGGAGCGGAGCGCGGTGATCTCCGTCAGCATGTTGTGCACGGCATTGCCCAGCGCCGGGTCATGGGCAAGACGGTCCGCCATCGCATCCTCAGCCGCCGCAGCATCCTGCATCCGCCGGTGCATCGACAGGATTGCGCGCGACCAGTCGGGAAACCGTGTCATCATTTCCGCGATCTGCCCAGTCATCGCCTCCGCCCGCGCGGACCCAAGCTCGGACGCGATATCCTCCAGCCGATCCCGCAAGCGCCGTTCGGAGGTGCCGTCCAGATGCTCCGGTGCCATCGCCAAAGCCTTCGCGATTCGAGCGAGGAGCGCGCCGCCGACAGGGCGCTTGTTGCTTTCGATCAGGTTCAGATAGGGGGGGGAAACGTCAATGGCTGCCGCAAGGTCAATCTGCTTCATACCCAACTCACGTCGCCTTTCGCGGATGCGAAGACCGGCAAGTGCCTGCTGCATTGCGGTAACCCCTTGGATTTGTGCCCACTTCCCCCTTCATGTGAAAAATATTAACAGGATGGGAAATGGTGATATGCAAATATTATCAAGAAAATTGTTGAAAATCAATTACTTGTTGAGATTTTTTCCAAAATTGTGCATCGTGATCTGGCAAAGCAAGGAAGCCTAGGCAGATCGGTCATCCGTGCGGGGTGCGGTTTAGCGGGCTCAAATATGGGAGGAGACGCATGTCTCAGTTTAATCTCAGCCGTCGTGGCGTGCTCAAGGGCGGCGTCGCTCTTGGTGCAGGTCTCGCCGTGCCGACGATCTTTACCGGCCAGTCATGGGCGGCATCGCATGGCTACGCAAACGCACCGCAGGGCGACACTGTCACGCTCGGCTTCAACGTGCCGCAGACCGGCCCCTATGCGGAAGAGGGTGCGGACGAGCTGCGCGCCTATCTGCTCGCGGTGGAGCATCTGAACGGCGAGGGTGACGGCGGCATGCTGAACACCTTCTCGTCCAAGGCGCTCAAGGGCAATGGTGTGCTCGGCAAGAAGGTGGCTTATGTCACCGGCGACACGCAGACGAAGTCTGACGCTGCCCGTGCCTCTGCCAAGTCGATGATCGAAAAAGACGGCGCGATCATGATCACCGGCGGGTCTTCGTCGGGTGTCGCGGTCGCTGTGCAGAGCCTCTGCCAGGAAGCCGGCATCATCTTCATGGCGGGTCTGACCCACTCCAACGACACCACCGGCAAGGACAAGAAGGCGAACGGTTTCCGTCACTTCTTCAACGCCTACATGTCGGGTGCGGCGCTCGCGCCGGTGCTGAACACCGCGTATGGTTCGGATCGTAAGGCTTATCACCTGACGGCCGACTATACCTGGGGCTGGACGCAGCAGGAATCGATCCAGGCCGCCACCGAAGGCGTGGGTTGGGAGACCGTCAACAACGTGCTGACGCCGCTCGCCTCCACGGATTTCTCGTCCTACATCGCTCCGGTGCTGAATTCCGGCGCAGATGTTCTGGTCCTGAACCACTACGGCGGAAACATGGTCAACTCTCTGACCCAGGCCGTGCAGTTCGGCCTGCGCGACAAGCAGGTGAATGGCAAGAACTTCGAAATCGTCGTTCCGCTGTATTCCGAGCTGATGGCGAAGGGTGCCGGTGCCAATATCAAGGGTGTGTTCGGGTCGACCAACTGGTCCTGGACGCTGCAGGATGAGGGCACCAAGGCCTTCGTCAAATCCTTCGGCACCAAGTATGGCTTCCCGCCGTCGAACGCTGCCCAGACATGCTATGCCCAGACCCTGCTCTATGCAGACGCGGCTGAACGTGCGGGCACCTTCAATCCCTGCGGTATCGCCGCATCGCTTGAAGGGTTCGAGTTCGACGGTCTCGGCAACGGCCCGACCCTGTATCGTGCAGAGGATCACCAGTGCTTCAAGGACGTTCTCGTCATGAAGGGCGCTGAGAACCCCGGCAACGAATACGAGGCACTGGAAATCGTGGAAATCACGAAGCGTGCCCAGGTCGAATATGCACCGGATCATCCGATGTTCGCCGGTGGCGATCTCGGATCCTGCAATCCCGGCGCATAAGCCCAACCTGATCTGACGGGATGCGCCGGGACCCAACCCGGCGCATCTTTTCTGCCCGTGAGCATCCGGGCCTCTCTGACATTGGTGGGACCAGATGGACGCGATACTCCTCCAGATTCTCAATGGCCTCGACAAGGGCAGCGCCTATGCGCTGATCGCCCTCGGCCTGACGCTGATCTTCGGCACGCTCGGCGTGGTGAACTTCGCCCACGGGGCCTTGTTCATGATCGGCGCATTCTGCGCTGTCACGCTTCAAAAACTGCTCGCGACGGCGGCGATCACCATCGACCCGACCAGGACCGATTTCCTCGGCAATCCGCAGAAGATCGAAACGCCCTATGTGGAATTGTGGTTTGGGGCGGATTTCGGGCAGGCGATCATCGACTGGTCGGTGCCGCTGGCGATCCTGATGGCGATCCCGGTCATGCTCATCATCGGTTATGTGATGGAACGGGGCCTCATCAAGCATTTCTACAAGCGCCCGCATGCTGACCAGATCCTCGTGACATTCGGCCTTGCCATCGTGCTCCAGGAAATCATCAAGGCGATCTACGGCGCGAACCCGATCCCGACGCCTGCGCCCAGCGCCTTTGTCGGTTCGTTCGATTTCGGCGTGCTGGTCGGGTTCGACCCGAACACGATTATCTACCCATTCTGGCGCCTGATCTATTTCGCCTTCTCGCTGCTGATCATCGGGGCTGTGTTCAGTTTCCTTCAGTTCACCACCTTCGGCATGGTCGTGCGCGCCGGGATGGCGGACCGTGAAACGGTGGGTCTGCTCGGCATCAATATCGACAAGCGTTTCACGCTGATGTTCGGGGTGGCGGCGGCGGTCGCCGGGCTGGCTGGGGTGATGTATACCCCGATCAATTCGCCGAACTACCACATGGGGATGGATTTCCTCGTGCTCAGCTTTGTCGTTGTTGTGGTGGGCGGCATGGGGTCGCTGCCGGGTGCCGTTCTGGCGGGCTTCATGCTCGGCATTCTCGAAAGTTTCGCGTCGATGAACCAGATCAAGTCGATCGTTCCCGGCATCGACCAGATCATCATCTACCTGGTCGCAATCGTCATCTTGCTGACCCGTCCTCGTGGCCTGATGGGCCGCAAGGGCGTGATGGAGGAATAAGTCATGCTCGGTATCGAATCGAAAGACCGCAATCTGCTGTTGCTGGTCGCCTTCCTCGCGCTGTTCGCGCCCTTCCTTCTGAACCCGTTTCCCGAAAACAGTGGTCTTGCCCTGTTCAATGCCGGATATCCGGACCTGATGCAGCGGTTCGCGATCTTCGGGATCTTCGCGATCGGCTTCAACATCCTGTTCGGTCTGACCGGCTATCTGTCATTCGGCCATGCGGCCTTTCTGGGTGTCGGCTCCTATTCGGCGGTCTGGATGTTCAAGCTGTTGTCGATGAATATCATCCCGGCATTGCTGCTGGGGGTTCTGGTCGCCGGGGTGTTCGCGCTTTTCATCGGGTTCGTCTCGCTCCGCCGATCCGGCATCTATTTCTCAATCCTGACGCTGGCCTTCGCGCAGATGAGCTTCAACCTCGCCTATTCCGTGCTGACGCCGATCACCAATGGCGAGACAGGGCTGCAACTGGCGCTGGACGACCCGCGTGTGCTGGACGGGGCGAACACGACCGGATCGCTGCCCTCGACCAACATCTTCGGCCTCGCGCTGAATGAAACTTCGAAGCTTGAGGTGCTGGGCTGGAGCTTTCAGTTCAATGTCGGATATTATTTCTGCGCGCTGGTGCTGATCGCGGCCTTCTATGTCTCGCTGCGCATCTTCCGCTCACCGTTCGGGATGATGCTGCGGGCGGTCAAGACCAACCAGAACCGGCTGAACTATACCGGCGTGAATACACGGCCTTATACGCTGACGGCCTTTGTGATTTCCGGCATGTATGCCGGCCTTGCAGGCGGTCTGATGGCCTGCACCGACCCGTTGGCCGGGGCGGAGCGGATGCAGTGGACAGCCTCCGGCGAGGTCGTCCTGATGACCATCCTCGGCGGCGCGGGCACCTTGCTCGGCCCGGTTCTGGGGGCCGGTGTCATCAAATATTTCGAGAACATCTTCTCCAAGATCAACAACAGCGTGCTGGACGCCTGGTTTTCCTTCCTGCCCGAAGGGCTGAGCGATGCGATCACCAGCGTGCTTCAGATCTTCGTCGGCAAGGGCTGGCAACTGACCCTCGGCCTCGTGTTCATGATGGTCGTGATCTTCCTGCCTGGCGGGTTGATGGAGGGGATCCGGCGGATCGCCGGGCGCAACAAGCCAACCGATGCGGGCGGCAGCGCCGTCCGGGTCGCAACACCGGCCGAGTAAGGGGACAGACCGATGGGAATTCTTGAGGTCCAGAACGTCAACAAGCGGTTCGGTGGCTTGCAGGCACTGCGCGATGTGAACCTGAGCGTCGAAGAGGGCACCGTTCATGCCATAATCGGGCCGAACGGCGCGGGCAAGTCGACCTTGCTGAACTGCTTTGTCGGGCGGTTGATCCCGGATACCGGGTCGGTGATGTTCGACGGCAAATCGCTGATCGGCCTGAAACCGCATGAAATCAATCAGGCGGGCGTCACCCGCGTCTTTCAGACGCCGGAGATTTTCGGCGCGCTGACCCTGCTTGAAAACGTTATGATCCCGGCCTTCGCCAAACGCGATGGTGCCTATAAGCCGTCGCTGTGGCGACCGCTTGCAGGCGAGGATGACATGCGCGAAGCGGCCTATGAGGCGCTTGCCTCGGTCGGCATGAAGGGCAAGGAATACGAGGTGGCGAATGCCATTTCGCGCGGCGACAAGCGGCGGCTGGAATTGGCGATGGGGCTGGTGCAGAAACCGAAGCTGCTGTTGCTGGACGAACCGACGGCGGGCATGGCGCGGGCGGATACCAACGCCACCATCGATCTATTGAAAGAGATCGCCCAGACCGGAATCACCATCGTCGCCATCGAGCATGACATGCACGTTGTGTTCTCGCTGGCGCAAAAGATCACCGTTCTGGCACAAGGCCATCCGATCGTCGAAGACTTGCCGGAGAACATCAAGGGCAATCCGAAAGTGCAGGAAGCCTATCTCGGCGGCGCACATCTTTGACAGCCTGCCGGGGGCGAACCCCGTTCGATACAAGACAGAAGACGACCAAGAGGGACGAAATGGCGATCACAAAAAACGTCGGGACGGCACCGGCCTATTTCTCGGTCCACGACATTCATTCCTATTATGGCGAGAGCTATATCGTTCAGGGCGTCAGCTTCAATATCCACGAGGGTGAGATCGTCGCGCTTCTGGGGCGGAATGGCGCGGGCAAGACCTCGACGCTGCGGTCCATCGCGCGGGTGGACAGCCCGCAGGTCAATCGGGGCGAGATCTGGCTGGATCACAAGCCGCTGCACGACATGAAGGCGTATCAGGCGGCGGAGCATGGGGTTGGGCTGGTGCCCGAAGACCGGCGCATCATTCAGGGTCTGACGGTGGAGGAAAACCTCCAGCTTGCGCAGATCGCACCGCCCAAGGGCTGGTCGATCGAGCGGATCTATGAACTGTTCCCCCGGCTCGGTGAGCGGCGGAAGCAGGAGGGGACGACCCTGTCCGGCGGCGAACAGCAGATGCTGGCCATCGGTCGCACGCTGGCGCGGGATATCAAGCTCCTTCTGCTCGATGAACCTTATGAGGGCCTTGCCCCGGTGATCGTGCACGAGATCGAAAAGACGCTCCAGCACATCAAGACGCTGGGCATGACCACGATCATTGTGGAACAGAATGCGATTGCGGCGTTGAAACTCGCCGACCGTGCCATCATTCTCGACATGGGGCAGGTGGTGTTTGACGGAACGTCGCAAGAAGTTCTTGATAACGCGGACCTGCGTCAGGAATATCTGGCGCTCTAGGCGAAAGACCAAGGTGCCAGCGGCAGCGTAGCCCGGACCGTCGACAAGGCGCGGGCGAACGCGCGCTTGGAAACGACGACGTGAGAGGGAAACGACCATGACCGACAAGACCTATCCGCCCAGCGCCGAAATGGCGGCGTCCGCGCATATCGACGCCGCGACATACAAGGCGATGTATGACCGATCCATCGCCGACCCTGAGGGGTTCTGGGGCGATGCGGCGCGGGCGAGGCTGGACTGGATCAAGCCTTTCAGCACGGTCAAGAACACCACGTTCAAACATCCCGATGTCTCGATAAAATGGTTCGAGGACGGCACGCTGAACGTCGCGGCAAACTGCATCGACCGGCATCTGGCGACACGCGCCGATCAGATCGCGATCATCTGGGAACCGGACAGCCCGACCGATGCCGCGCTCCACATCACCTATCGCGAACTTCACGATCAGGTCTGCCGCATGGCGAATGTGCTCAAGGGCCTTGGGGTCCACAAGGGCGACCGGGTCATCATCTACATGCCGATGATCCCCGAAGCCGCCTATGCGATGCTGGCCTGTGCGCGGATCGGCGCGGTCCATTCCATCGTCTTCGCCGGGTTCAGCCCGGATGCGCTGGCGGCACGGATCAACGGATCGGCAGCGAAAGTGGTCATCACCGCCGACGAGGCCCCGCGCGGCGGGCGCAACACGCCGCTGAAATCCAATGCCGATCAGGCGCTGCTGCACACTGCCGAGGATGTGAAACTGCTGGTCGTGAAACGCACCGGCGGTCAGACCACCTGGACCGAAGGCCGCGATTTCGACTGCACCGCGCTGATGACCGAAGCATCCAGTGACTGCGCCCCGACGGAAATGGGGGCGGAGGACCCGCTGTTCATCCTCTATACCTCCGGATCGACCGGGATGCCGAAGGGCGTCGTGCACACCACCGGCGGCTATCTGCTTTATGCCGGGATGACCCACGAATATGTCTTTGATTACAAGGACGGTGATGTTTTCTGGTGCACCGCTGATGTCGGCTGGGTCACTGGTCACAGCTATATCGTCTATGGCCCGCTGGCGAATGGCGCGACGACGCTGATGTTCGAAGGCGTGCCGACTTATCCCGACGCATCGCGGTTCTGGCAGGTCTGCGAAAAGCACAAGGTGAACCAGTTCTACACCGCGCCGACCGCGATCCGCGCGCTTATGGGGCAGGGCACGGAGTTCGTTACGAAGTGCGATCTGAGCCACCTGCGCATCCTCGGCACGGTCGGTGAGCCGATCAACCCGGAGGCATGGAACTGGTATAACGACGTGGTCGGCG
>CAYGRU010000001.1:42163-175087 GCA_964352385.1 uncultured Candidatus Planktophila sp. | reverse complement strand
TGGGATTGAACCAGTGACCCCTTCGATGTCAACGAAGTGCTCTCCCGCTGAGCTATACGCCCAAATGCCTCCGTACCGGGTGCGCGGATAAAACATATGAGGGGGAGAGGCGTCAATACCGGTTCGGCGGGAAAACGTGGCCTTTGGGGGTCACGAGCGTCCTTTCGGTGATCGGCCCGCGCAATCCATTGCCAAGCCCGATCCCCCGGTCCATCTTTGGCCCATGAACGAGGCAGCAGCATATGATCTTTCTGAACCGGAGGCGGTCACGTCGGCGGCGGTATTCTCATCGCCCCATAGCGGCTGCGCCTATCCCGAAGAATTGCTGCGTGCGAGCCGACTCGATTCGCTGCAATTGCGGGCATCCGAGGATGCTTATGTCGATCTCCTGTTCGGCAGCGCGCCCGATTTCGGGGCACCGCTGCTGGCGGCCCGTGCACCGCGCGCCTTCGTCGATCTGAACCGCGCGCCGGAGGAGTTGGACCCCGCCGTCGTGTCCGGCATTCGCGCCACCGGCCTCAACCCGCGCGTCGCCGCCGGTCTGGGGGTCATCCCGCGGATCGTCGCCGAGGGCCGCCCGATCTATCACGGCAAGATTTCCCTGGCCGAGGCGCGACGGCGCATCGCCCTGTGGCATACGCCTTATCATCTGCGGCTTGAGGCGTTGATGACCCGCGCGGCGGACCTGTTCGGCCATGCCGTGCTGTTCGATTGTCATTCGATGCCGACCGATGCGCTGCGCACTTCGCCGCGCGTGCGGGGCACGAGGCCGGAAATTGTCATCGGTGATCGGTTCGGCACGTCGGCTTCACGCAGCCATGTGATGGCAACCGTCGATGCGTTCGAATCCGCCGGGTTCGCGGTGGCCTGCAACGCCCCCTTTGCCGGGGGGCATATCACGCAACGATATGGCCGCCCGTCGCAGCATCTGCATGCGATCCAGATCGAGATTGATCGGGGTCTTTATCTCGACCAGCGCCAGATCGCACCGGGGCCGGGATATGCCGATTTTCAGGCGGCACTGAACCGGGTGATCCCGGTCCTCGCCCGGGTCGGTCGCGCCGAGGCGCTTGCTGCCGAATAACCCCCCTTGCGCAGTCAGCCTCGTTCAAAGGACGACCGGCCAAAAAAATGGGCCGCCGAAGCGGCCCAAAGTAAGGGAGGAAACGCCCGACTAAGGGCTACGGCCTAAACCGTGATTTGAAGGTAGTTGTGCATTGCAGCATTAGCAACATCAGAATGAGTAGAAAAATAGGCAGGCAGCGAAAATATTACCGATCCCTGATATAATATATATAAAAAACAAATAGTTACCAAAAATCTGGCTCCGAAAAATTTTGTGCGTATGCGAATGAATCTTATGCTGCAAGTGCGTTTACGTCAGGCTTCTGCCCTTGATTATGGCATCTTTCCCAAATCTGCCTCGTATCTCATCAGTTGCACGCTCGGCGGCGGCGCGGGTCAGCGCCTTGGGATCGAACAAATCCGCGAATCCCTGCGACGAAATCCCTGATTCTGGCGAAAGATCGCTCAGACCGACACCGATCAGCCGGAACGGCCCCTTGCACATGACGGGGCGCAACAGCTCGCTGCCGTGGGTGAACATGACATCGGCAAGCTGCGTCGGGCTGCTGAGCGCGTGCTGCCGTGTCAGGGTCCGGAAATCGCCTGTCTTCAGCTTGATGTTCACCACCCGTCCGCCAAGCTCCTTCGCCTTCGCGCGGTCGGCGACACGCACCGCGAGCCGCCAGAGATGAGCGATCAGCGCCTCCTGATCGCTGGTATCCTCGTTGAACGTCGTCTCGGCAGAGATGCTCTTCATCTCCGATCTGGCGGAGATGCTGCGCGTATCCTCCCCCCGGCTCAACTCCGACAGGCGGCGGCCCATGCTGCCATACCGGGCCAGAAGCGCGGTCGGGTCCTGCCGCCGGATATCCGCCATCGTGTTCAGCCCGTCGCCCTTCAGCTTGGCCTGCATGGCGCTGCCGACGCCCCAGATCATCGAGACGGGCTTGGGTGCGAGGAAATCAAGCGTTTCCGCCTTGCCGATGAGGGAAAATCCGCGCGGCTTGTCGAGGTCGGAGGCGATCTTTGCCAGATACTTGTTATGCGACAGCCCTACGGAGGCGGTGATGCCGATCTCCGCCGTGATCCGCTTCACAAGCCCCGCCATGACGGCGGCGGGCGGGGCATGGTGCAATCGTTCTGTCCCCCTGAGGTCGAGAAACGCCTCGTCCAGCGACAGCGGCTCCACCAGCGGGGTCAGCTCCAGCATCATCGCCTTGATCTGGCGCGATACCTCCACATAGGTGTCCATCCGGGGCCGGATGACGACCGCATCGGGGCAGAGCGCGAGCGCCTTGAACATCGGCATGGCAGACCGGACCCCGGCGATTCGGGCGATGTAGCAGGCGGTGGACACGACGCCGCGCCGCCCGCCGCCGATGATGACCGGCTTGTCCGCCAATGACGGATCATCCCGCTTTTCGACGGCGGCGTAGAAGCTGTCGCAATCCATGTGCGCGACGCCGAGCGTGGTCAGCTCAGGATGGCAGAGGACACGCGGCGACCGGCAGACCGGGCAGCGCGCCGGTCCGGTGTAAAGATGCAGACAATCGCGGCACAGTGCGTCCATCGCCGAAGAATAGCAGAGTGGTGTCAGTGGGGGGAGGGGGCGCGGATCACGTCCGGGCTGTAGTGCGTTCAGGGCAGCGCCGCCGCCGCCCGCTTAACCCAGGGACGCCAGAATCGCCCGCGCCGCCTGTGCTGGGTTGGCCGCACCGGTGATCGGGCGACCGACCACGATGTGATCGGCCCCGGCGGCGATCGCCTCCGCCGGGGTGGCCGTGCGTTTCTGGTCATGGGCGGCGCTGCCCGCCGGGCGCACGCCGGGGGTGACGATCAGCTTTCCCTGTGCCTCCGGCAGGGCACGGATCGCAGCGGCCTCCTGCGGGCTGGCGATCACCCCGTCGGCCCCGGCCCTCAGCGCGAGGCTGGCGCGGCGGATCACGAGGCTGGCAGGGGTGCCGGGGATCATCAGACCATTGTCGAGGTCGGCACGGTCGAGCGACGTCAGAATCGTCACCGCGAGGATCTTGGTCCCCGTATTCCCGCGCCCCGCCACCGCCGCCGCCACCACATGCGGGTCGCCATGCACCGTCAGCAGGTCGATGTCGAAGGCGGTCAGGCCGCGCACCGCCGCCTCCACCGTCGCGGAGATATCGAACAGCTTCATATCGAGGAATACGCGCTTGCCACGGTCCTTCAACGCCATCGCCAGCGACAGGCCGCCGGTGGTCAACATGCCAAGGCCGATCTTGTAGAAGGTGACAGAATCGCCAAGCTGATCGGCCAATGCCTCGCCTGCCACTGCGTGCGGAATACCGGGCGGGTCGAGGGCAACGATAAGACGATCAGACATGATGGCGTTGGCTCCTCTGGCACAGCGTCCCTACCTGCAAGATCGGGGCAGGGCGCGTCAAGAGAAGGCGGCTATTCCGCCGCGATGCCCGCGTTGAATATCTTTTCGCGGTGTTCGGCCATGTAGATGCGCAGCCAGGGGGTAAACCGTCCCGGGTCTTCCTCGATTTCCACCGCGAGGTCCTCGATGTCGATCCATTCGTAATCCATCACCTCTTCGGGGTTGGGAATGATCGTCATGCCGGGCGTTGCCTCTGCGATGACCAGCGTGACCACCTCGTGTTCGATCAGGTCATTGCCGACATCGGCGCGATATTCGATCTGGTCGCCCTGATGCAGGTCGAGCCCGGTGATGCCAAGCTCCTCGCGCAGACGGCGGCGGGCACAGTCGAGCGGCGCTTCCTCCCATCCCGGATGGGTGCAACAGGCATTCGCCCAGAGGCCGGGCGTGTGGTATTTGCCGAGCGCGCGCTGCTGCAACAGCACGAAATCGCCATCAAGGATGAAGATCGACACGGCCTTGTGCCGCAGCCCGCGCTGATGCACCTCCAGCTTTTCGATGGGTTGCAGCGCGCCATCGACCCAGGCGGGGATCATGGTCTGGTTGGACATCCGGTTCATGTGCGCACCGCAGAGATGAGGCCCGACAGGTGGGCAAGGTTCTTGAACCCGATCTTCAGATGGGCAAGCGGGCGCGCCTTCACCAGACGCTTGTTCATGTAGGCTTCGAATGTCAGGCGCTGCACATCGACATCGTGGCAGAGAGAGACGAAACGTTCGCGCCGATCATCCGACCGGTAATAGGCATCCTGCATCGCGCCCAGCACCCGGAAGACGGTCTTGTGTTCTTTCATGAACAGCTTTCGGGCCAGTTGCAGGTCCTGCACCCGGCCCGATGCGAGCGTGGCGGCGCAGGCGCTTGCGGCCACCCGGCCGCCTGCCATCGCGTAATAGATGCCTTCGCCGGACGACGGCGCGACCACGCCCGCCGCATCCCCCGCGAGCACGACATCGCGGCCATTGTCCCAGCGGTCCAGCGGTTTCAACGGAATAGGCGCACCTTCGCGCCGGATGGTTTCGCATTCGGTCAGCCCCGCCGCCTCCCGCAACATGGCGGTGGCGCGTTTCAGATCGACGCCGTCGATGCCCGTGCCCATCCCGACCGAGGCGCTTTTGCCGTGGGGGAACACCCAGCCATAGAAATCAGGCGACACCGCGCCGTCATAGATCACATCGCAGCGATCCGGGTCATAGCCTGCCGAAGGCTGCGGCGCGGCGATGATTTCGTGGTAGGCGATAACATAGGGGATCGTATCGCCGCCCGGCACATCGGCGCGCGCCACGTTGGATCGCGCGCCATCGGCCCCGATCACAAGCCGGGCCTTGAGGTGGCAATCTTCCTTTGTGGACTTGTCGCGATAGACGACGGTCGGGCCATCCTCGCCGCGCTCGATGCGCTTGAACGTGCCGGTGAAGCGGGCGACGCCTGCACCCACTGCGCGGTCCCGCAGGAATTCATCGAAATGTTCACGGTCGACCATGCCGACAAAGCCGTTTTCGATGGGGATATCGACCTGACGTTTGGTGGGGGAGATCATCCGTGCGGTTCTGATCTTGGCGACGATCTGGCTGTCGGGGATGAGGAAATCCTCGATCAGGCGGGGCGGGATCGCGCCGCCGCAGGGCTTGATCCGCCCGGCACGGTCCAGCATGGCGACCCGGTGGCCCGATCTGGCCAAATCCTCCGCCGCAGTGGCACCCGCGGGCCCGCCGCCGACAACGACAACATCATAATCCATCGTCATTCTCCCGGTATGGGGGAGGGGGTCAGCGCCATGCGCCCGCCCTCCATGATCTTGAGCGCCATGAGCGCGGCGGACAGGAACAGCACAGCCTCGGCGATGAAGACGACACCAAAGGCGGTTGCATCGGTCGCGAGGGCGGCGCGCATCAGGTCGACCGCCGCCGCACCCATCAGGCCACCAAATCCAGCGGCAACAGCCTGCGCCGCACCCCAGAGGCCCATCCGGGTTCCTTCGCGCCGCGCGCGGCCTTCGCCTGCCAGCGCCATCATTGACCCGATTGCGGCGACAGCGAACATGCCGTTGAAGAAGCCGAACGCGATGACGGCGGGCACCAGCGGTGCCGCCGGGCCGGTCTGCCCCATTATGGCGATCACCATCAGCGCCCCGGCGGAGCCGATGCAGCCGACCGTGACCCAGGTGCGCAGCGCGCCGAGCCTGAACCCGGTCGCGGCAATGCCGACCAGCAACATGCCGACGAACACGCCGCCGTTCTGCGCCCCCGACAGCGAGGTCGATTCGCCCGGTGTGAAGGCGAAGACGAGGCCCGCATAAGGTTCGAGGATCAGTTCCTGCATGAAATAGGCGGTCATCGACAGGAACACGAAGATGGTGAACATCCGCGCCTTCGGCTCCGCCCAGACATCGCGGAGGCCTTCGAAGAATGGCGTCTCATCGCGCTGCCGTTCGGTGATGCCGACGCGGCGCTCGATGCCCCAGACCGCAATCGTGGTCAGCACGACCGCACCGCCGGTCACGATGGCGACGATCCGCAGCAAAAGGCCGGAGGAATAGGGGTCAAGCTGCGCCCCGACGACACCCGCCGTGACGGCGATGCCGAAGATCATCATCAGCCATGTGATCGTCGCGGCGGCGGGCCGCCTGCGCGGCGCGGTCGCGGTCGCCAGCAGCGCGAGCAGCGACGTGCCGGATGCGCCGACGCCAAGGCCGATCAGGGCATAGGCAAGGATGGAAAGCGCGAGGCCGCCTGCGAAATTCGCCTCCAGCACCACGACCCCAAGCGCGGCGAGGCAGCCGCCAAGCGCAAGCGCGATCATGCCGCCGATGATCCACCGGGTCCGTTGCCCGACCGCATCCGACAGGAACCCCCAGCGGGGCCGCGTGATCTGCACCCCGTAATGCAACGCGACCAGCGCGCCGGGCAGGACTGCGGGCAATGCCAGTTCCACCACCATCAGGCGGTTGAGCGTCGATGTCGTCAGCACGACAATCGCACCGAGTGCCATCTGCACGAGACCGAGGCGGACGATGGAAAACCAGGAAAGGGTCATGATGCGGCTCCGATCGAGCTGAGCGCGAAGGCGGCAACCATCATGCCGGAGACATAGAGGAGGACACCGACGCCGTTATACCAAGGGGCCTTGGCCTTAGGATCGCGCAGCAGAACCCGCATCGCGGCCCCCTGCGCCACCAATCCGGCAGCGATGATCGCGGCATGGATCGGCTGGCCCCACAGCGCCAGCAGCGCAATGACACCGACCTGCGGCACCGCCATGATCCAGCAGGCGACCCGCGCCGCCCGTTCCGGCCCCAACGTGACGGGGAGGGAGTTGACGCCCATCTGGCGATCCCCCTCCAACGCCTTGAAATCATTCAGGGTCATGATGCCGTGTGCGCCAATGGCATAAAGCGCGGCAATTGCCACAACCTCCCATTTCGGCGCACCAGCGGCCATGACAGCGGCACCGGTGAACCACGGCAGACCTTCATAGCAAAGCCCGACCAGCCCCGGCCCCCACCAGCCGGACCGCTTCAGCCGGATCGGCTCAGCCGAATAGGCCCATGCGGCGGCAACCCCGGCGACGGTCGCCCCAAATCCCCACGGCCCCAGCGTCCAGCCGAGCGCGAGCGAAAAGGCAGACATCAGCAAGGCGACATAAAGCCCCCACCGCCCCGGCACACGGCCCGAGGGGATCGGTCGATCCGGTTCGTTGATCGCATCGACATGGCGGTCGCACCAGTCATTCGCAGCCTGTGACATGCCGCACACGACCGGGCCCGCCAGAATCACCCCGATCACCGCCAGCGACCAGTTGGTCGCGATCGGCTCGCCCGATGACACCACACCGCACGCATAGGCCCACATGGGCGGAAACCACGTGATCGGCTTGATCAGCGTCAGCAGTGCCAACGGATCAGGCGCAGAGCGGATGTGTAAACTTTTATGTACAGTCATGATTGTCAAAATAAGCTGACAATCTTTCTCAGATCAACTGAAAAGGACGGCGAAAACTGGTTTGCTTTCGCATCACGTGGAAGAAACGCGAGGCTGTTCCAGACCCGTTTCATGGCGGAGATCAGGCCCGGAGGTTATTGAAAACGCTGTCAGAGCAGGCCGTATTTCCGCAGTTTCACATAGAGGCTCTGACGGGAAAGGCCCAGCATTTCTGCCGCCGCGACCCGGTTGTTGCCGGTCAACTCCACCGCAGTTTCGATGCACATCTTTTCGATGACATCGGTGGTCTCCGCCACGATGTTCTTCAAGGTCGTGCTGCCCACCAGATCGACGATGCTCTTCCCGCTGTCATCCGGCCCGGTAAAGCTGCTGGTCGAGGTTCCGGTGCTGCGCGCCGTTTCGGTGCGGCTGACATCGCGAAGGATGAAGGCATAGGCGGGCGCTGTGGCATCCTCCAAGTATGTCACGGAAACATCCGCCGCGACCTCCGCCCCGAAGGCGCCGAGCAATGTGGTGCCATAGGAACGCATCTGACCGGCGCGCGCGGCGTTCTCCGTCAGGATGCGCAGATCGACGCCGCCGCGCGACATGAAATCGCCAAGCGAGCGGTCCTTCACAGCGGTAGAATCGGATGCTTCGACGAGTTCGAGAAAGGCATCATTCGCCGATCGGATCAGACCTGACCGGTCGGTAAAGACGATCGCCTCCGTGCCAGCCATGTAAAAGGCGGCAAGGTTCTTGCCCAACTCGTCAATCGGGGCCGGTTTGGGGCGGGATCGCTCCGCTGCGCCACTTTCCTCGATCCGGCAGATCAGGATTCGCTCGCCGCCGACCCGGAACATGGTCGGTGACAGCAGAACCGCATTCCGGCTTCGCTTCGCGCGCAATGTCAGGGGCCCTGCCTCGATGGCGCGGGTAAGCCCATCCACCAGTTCGGCGCTGCTGATGTCGAATTCGGGCGCAAGCGCCGCGCCGATCAGCCCGTCGCGCTTTCCGCCCAGCAGCGTCGCCGCTGCCGCATTCAGATCGACCACGCGACCGGTGCTCAGCGACACGAACACAATCGCGTCGCGGGTGATGTTCAGCAGCACGCGGTAACGCGTGTCGAATTCCCGCTGCGCCTCGTGATCCCGCTCCAGCGCCATCTGCGCCTTGGCAAGCTGAAGCTGCACCTCAGCGATCGGCCGCAGGTCACGGCCCAGCATCAGGATGCTTTCATCCGCCATCCGGTGCAGTGTATAACGGATCGGAAATTCCCAGCGGGCGTTGTCGGAATGGTTCAATTCCATCCCCGAACCGATGTCTTCACCCGCAGCGCAAGCCGCCAGCTTCGCATCCAGCTTGGGCTTGCTTTCCGAGGTGAGGAAATTTCGCAGATCGCGGCCTTCCCAATGATCGAGACGACCGAAGCTGCGGTTGTTCTGGTTGATCAGAACCGACGACACGATCCCCTGCGCATCGACCACGATCGCAAGATCTGTGGCCTTTGCCAGAATCTCCGTAAGAACGTCTGGCGCAATCTGCGGCAGCGATTTGCCGGGCCAGTCGACATCCCTGCGGGAACTCATGACGCGGCCACGGATTTTTCGCGTCGCGTCTGCGCCTGAGGCAATGCCCTGGTCTGTGGATATGATTGTCTTTGCACGCACAGCCTCATCGCCTCCGCCGGATCACTTCCCACATAATCAACGCCGGTAAGACTGTGAAGGTTTTCAGAAAGACCAATGACCGCACCCCCCAGCGCGATCAGCGGGGATGTATCGCCGCTGCCGCGCAAACTGGCGAACAGCGGTGGCAGCGTTTCAAGGGATTCGCTCGGTGAGACCGAGAACGCGATCAGATCATAAGACCCGCGGCGCGCCTCCGCCAGAATGTCGTCGTCCGATGCTTCGAGGATGACCCTGACAATCGCGCCGAGCCGACGAAACCGGGTCGCCGCGACGATCGCGCCCAGGGTGTGGTAGCTGTCGGTCCGGACCACGAGCAACACTGCGGGCGCGCCCGGTCCCGGCAGCGCGATATCGGCGCGCCAATCGACGGCGACATCATGGACCATCGCCTGCAAGCGCGACGATCCGATGGCGACTTCGGCAAAACTGCGACTGTCATCACACCAGTCCTGCCCAAGGCGTCGTGCGACCTCGGGGATATACCGATCCACGATATCGCTGTCGCACAGTCCCGCTGATCGCATCACATCGACCGCCGCACGGCGCACGGCGCTGTTGTCACTGAAAAGGGCGCTTTCGAGGTTTTCGAGCTCCGCTTCGACAAGCGGCATATCTGGCGCACAGGTTGGCAGGCGGTCGCCGGTGTCGGGCAAGGTTGCACCATCGGCCGCACTGACCCATCCGCGCACTTTTGATGGACGGCCCTGTTTCATTCCCTCGATCCTCAAGATCCGGAGGTGTGAGCTGTGCCGCAATCGGGCGCGACCGTCAGCGATGGCAGATAGTTGCATGTGTCAGCCCGATTGTCAAAAAAACTAGACAGCTTCGGCTATCCTTTGCCCATATGGAGCTAAATATCTGATTATCAACCAGATGCGACATGGGCGACCGATCCGCAAGGTGAAAATAGGCCCGCGCAACTGTAAGATTAAGTTGACACATTCAGCCCCCAGCCCATAGTTTCAATCAACAAGCACCGGGAGGAGCACCATGTCCGACAAGGACAACGCAGGCAGAGGAGCATACGCGCTGTATACGGCAGCCGAGCGCGTGCGGCGCGACAACTCCCCCTGGACGCTCGTTCAGGGCATCCTTGCACCTGTGCAATTCCTCGTCTTTCTGGTCTCGCTCGCACTCCTCGCCCGATATTTTCTGACCGGTGACGGCTACGGCGCTGCGACGATATCCATCGTTGTGAAAACCGCCTGCCTCTACACGATCATGATCACCGGCGCGATCTGGGAGAAGGAGGTTTTCGGCCAGTATCTCTTCGCTCCGGCCTTCTTCTGGGAAGATGTGTTCAGCTTTCTCGTGATCGGGCTGCACACCGCTTACCTCTGGTGCCTCTGGTCCGGGTCGCTGGCCGCTGACGATCTTCTGCGCCTCGCACTGGCGGCTTATGCTGCCTATGTCATCAATGCCGGACAGTTCCTGTGGAAGCTGCGCCAGGCGCGGCTGCAAGGTCAGGCGCAGGGCGGGGAAGGGGTGGCGGCATGAACAAGCCCTTCGCCCCGCAATCGTCCGGCTGCCGCGATGCCCCGATTCTCAAGCAACGCGGCCAGCGCGAAGTGTTCTGCGGGCTGACGGGAATCATCTGGCTGCACCGCAAGATGCAGGATGCGTTCTTCCTCGTGGTTGGCAGCCGCACTTGCGCGCATCTGCTGCAATCGGCGGCTGGTGTGATGATTTTCGCTGAACCTCGCTTCGGCACGGCGATCCTAGAGGAAAAAGACCTTGCCGGTCTTGCCGATGCGCATGAGGAACTGGACCGCGAGGTCGCGCGCCTGCTTGCCCGTCGCCCCGATATCCGCCAGCTTTTCCTCGTCGGGTCCTGCCCGTCCGAGGTCATCAAACTGGACCTGAGCCGCGCGGCGGAGCGTTTGACAAAGGTCCACGCGCCGCATGTGCGGGTGCTGAACTATTCCGGCTCCGGCATCGAGACGACCTTTACCCAGGGCGAGGACGCCTGCCTTGAGGCGATGGTGCCGGTGCTGCCCGAAGTCACTGATCGGCAGTTGCTGCTGGTCGGCGCGCTCCCGGATGTGGTGGAGGATCAGGCGGTCGGCCTATTGAAGGCGCTCGGCATCACGCCGGTCCGCGTTCTGCCAGCGCGCCGCGCTGACGATACGCCGGGGGTTGGCCCCAACACCGTTTATGCGCTGACCCAGCCATTCCTCGGTGAAACCGCCGCCGCGCTTGATCGGCGCGGTGCGCGCCGGATCGAAGCGCCCTTTCCATTTGGTGAAGAGGGCACGACGCTCTGGCTGCGGGCAGTGGCCGATGAATTCGGCATCGACAATGAAACCTTCGCCCGTGTGACCGACGCCCCGCGCGCCCGCGCCCGCAAGGCCATCGCGGCCGCGGCGGAGACGTTGACCGGCAAGTCCATCTTCTTTTTCCCCGACAGCCAGCTTGAGGTGCCGCTTGCCCGCTTCCTGACCCGCGAATGCGGCATGACGGCGATCGAGATCGGCGCGCCTTACATCCACATGGGCCTTGTTGGTGCGGATCTCGACCTGATCGCCCCCGGCCCGGTTCTGTCCGAAGGGCAGGATGTCGATCTGCAACTCGACCGGGTGCGCGCCGCGCGGCCCGATCTGACGGTCTGCGGCCTCGGCCTCGCCAATCCTCTGGAGGCGGAGGGACTGGCCACCAAATGGGCCATCGAACTCGTCTTCACCCCGGTGCACTTCTACGAACAGGCGGGTGACCTCGCCGGATTGTTCGCCCGCCCGCTGCGCCGCCGCGCGCTGCTGAAACTGCAAGGGGCGGCATGATGATCCACTTCCCGAAAATATCCCGCAAGGGTCCGGGGGCGCGCAGCCCCCGGTCGGTGCGGTCATGAAGCTGACGGTCTGGACATATGAAGGCCCGCCGCATGTCGGCGCGATGCGTGTCGCCACCGGCATGACCGGGCTGCATTACGTGTTGCATGCGCCGCAGGGCGACACCTATGCCGATCTTCTGTTCACGATGATCGAGCGGCGCGACAAGCGCCCGCCTGTCACCTACACCACCTTTCAGGCCCGCGACCTCGGGGCCGACACGTCGAACCTGTTCAAGGCCGCCTGCGAGGATGCCTATGCACGCTTCAAGCCGGAGGCGATCATCGTCGGGGCCTCCTGCACCGCCGAACTGATTCAGGACGATCCGGGCGGCATGGCAGAGGCGATCGGCCTGCCTGTGCCGGTGATCGCGCTTGAATTGCCATCCTATCAGCGCAAGGAAAATTTCGGCGCGGATGAGACCTTCTTTCAGATCGTCCGCCATCTTGCGAAGCCCTGCGCCCGCACCGCGCGGATCAGTTGCAACATCATCGGCCCGACCGGCCTCGGCTTTCGGCACCGCGACGATGTAACCGAACTGACCGGCCTGATGCGTGACCTTGGTGTCGACATCAATGCCGTGGCCCCGATGGGATCATCCCCGCGCGATATCGCCCGGCTTGGCGCGGCGCATTTCAACGTTCTCCTTTATCCCGAAACCGGCGAAGCCGCCGCGCGGTGGATGGAACGTGAATTCGGCCAGCCCTATACCCGCACCGTACCGATTGGCGTCGGCGCGACGCGCGATTTCATCCGTGAGGTCAACGCCTTGACCGAGCTTGACGCAGAACCTGATGATAGCCGTCTGCGCTTGCCCTGGTATGCCAGTTCGGTTGACAGCACCTATCTGACCGGCAAGCGGGTCTTCATTTTCGGTGACGGCACCCATGCGATGGCAGCGGCCCGCATCGCGCGCGACGAGATGGGGTTCGAGGTTTGCGGCATCGGCTGCTACAACCGCGAACAGGCCCGCCCGATGCGCGCGCTGGCCAAGGAATACGGCCTGACCGCGCTCATCTCCGACGATTATCTCGAAGTCGAGGCCGCGATCAGCGAGGCCCAGCCTGAAATGATCCTCGGCACCCAGATGGAACGGCATATCGGCAAACGCCTCGGCATTCCCTGTGCCGTCATCTCCGCGCCCGTCCATGTGCAGGATTTCCCGGCCCGGTATTCGCCGCAGGTCGGGTTCGAAGGCGCGAATGTGATCTTCGATACCTGGGTGCATCCGCTGGTGATGGGGCTTGAGGAACATCTGCTCCACATGTTCCGCGACGATTTCGAATTCAGCGATGCCGCCGGTCCGTCGCATCATGGCGGCCACGCGCCGCGCCCCATCGAAGCCGATGCGGCACCCGCCGAGGCAGAGACCGATGCGGATCAACCGGTTGCCACAGCGCCCGAGGCCGCGACCGCGACGCCCGATGCGGTCACCTGGCTGGCCGACGCCGAGAAGGAGTTGAAGAAAATACCGTTCTTTGTGCGCGGGAAAGCCCGCCGGAACACCGAAAATTTCGCTGCCGAACGCGGTGTAACAGCGATCAGCGTTGAGACACTTTACGAAGCGAAAGCCCACTATGCGCGATGATGCAGGATATCTGTCGGGCCGTGAGGCCGCCTACCGCGTGGTGATCGTCACCCTGGACAGTCATGCCGCAGGTCCCGCCGCGCGGGTGTCGGGCAGGCTGAACAAGGATTATCCCGGCCTGTCGGTGGAGGTGTGCGCCGCCGCCGAATGGGGCGAGCGACCGGAAACGCTGGCGGCGGCGAAGCTTGCCATCGCCGACGCCGACATCGTGGTCGCGAACCTCCTGTTCCTTGAAGAGCATACCAAGGCGATCCTGCCCGCCCTGCGGGCCCGCCGCGATCATTGCGATGCGATGATCGGCATCGTCGCCGACCGCGAGATTGTCGAATTGACCCGGATGGGCGATCTCGACATGTCCAAACCCGCTTCGGGCGTGATGAAATTCATGAAGCGCCTGCGCGGCAACAAGCCGCCCTCGGCCCAGTCCGGCGAAAAGCAGATGAAACTGCTGCGCCGCCTGCCAAAGATCCTACGGTTCATTCCGGGCAAGGCGCAGGACTTGCGCGCCTGGTTCCTGACCATGCAATACTGGCTCGGCGGGTCCGACGACAATGTCGAGGGGATGGTCCGGTTCCTGATCTCCCGCTATGCCGCCCAGAAGGACTGGCGCGACGGGCCGAAAGCGCCCGCGCCGGTCGAATATCCGAATGTCGGTCTGTATCACCCGGCTGTGAAGGCGCGGATCACGACCGAAATCGCCGATCTGCCCGCCGTGGCCAAGCCGGTCGCGACCATCGGCCTCCTGATGATGCGCAGCTATGTCCTGTCATCCGATACCGCGCATTACGACGAGGTCATCCGGGCGATGGAGGCGAAGGGCCTGAACGTGATCCCGGCCTTTGCCGGTGGTCTTGATGCCCGCCCGGCGATCGACGCCTATTTCAAGGGTGAGACGGGCGCGAAGGTCGATGTGCTGGTTTCGCTGACCGGGTTCTCGCTGGTTGGCGGACCGGCCTATAATGACAGCGGCGCGGCGGTCGAGACGCTGAAGGGCCTCGATATCCCTTATATCTGCGCGCATCCGCTGGAGTTTCAGACACTTGGCGAATGGGGCAGCAGCCGTCAGGGCCTCGGCCCTGTCGAAACCACAATGCTGGTGGCGCTGCCGGAAATCGACGGGGCGACTGCACCGACGATGTTCGCCGGGCGTCATGGCGGCGAGGCCTGCATGGGGTGCGCCCGGCAGTGCGAAGCTGCCTCCGACTGCAAGGCGATGGCACCTTGTTATGAGCGGATCGAGCGTCTGGCCGAACGCGCCCTGCGCATGGGGCGCCTGCGCCGCCGCGAGATCGCCGCGCGCAAGGTCGCGATTGTCCTCTTCGGTTTTCCGCCCAATGCAGGCGCGGTCGGCACGGCGGCCTATCTCGGTGTCTTCGAAAGCCTCTTCAACACCCTCCATGCGATGAAGGCGGAGGGGTATGATCTGACCCCGCCGGGCAGCGTGGACGAATTGCGCGCGACGATCCTTCAGGGCAACGCCGCATCTTATGGTCAGCAGGCCAATGTCGCGGCGCATGTGTCCGCCGACGACATCGTGCGCAGCACGCCCTGGCTCCGCGAGATCGAGGCGGTCTGGGGCCCGGCACCGGGCCGGGCGCAGGCCGATGGGCGCGGGGTTTTCGTGCTCGGCCACCAGTTCGGCAACGTCTTCGTCGGCGTTCAGCCTGCTTTCGGGTATGAGGGTGATCCGATGCGGCTGCTGTTCGAGAGCGGTTTTGCACCGACCCATGCCTTTTCGACCTTCTATCGCTGGCTGAAGACCGAATTTGCCGCCGATGCGATCCTGCATTTCGGGATGCATGGCGCGCTTGAATTCATGCCGGGCCGTCAGTCCGGCATGGGCGAGGGTGACTGGCCCGACCGGCTGATCGGCGACATGCCGAACATCTATCTCTATGCTGCCAACAACCCGTCCGAGGCGTCACTGGCAAAGCGTCGCTCCGGCGCTGTCATCATCACCCACCTGACCCCGCCGCTGGCAGCGTCCGGCCTCTACAAGGGTTTGCTGGAGCTGAAGGACAGTCTGACCCGATGGCGGTCGATGTCACCGGACGCGCCCGAACGGGCGGAGATGGAGGAACTGATCCTCGCACAGGCCGAAGCGGTGGACATGGCGGGCGTCGCCCCAGATGCGCTCTGGCTCAAGTTGCTGGAAACCGAGGAGGCGCTGATCCCCGATGGCCTCCACGTGGTTGGCGGCACGGTCAGCGCAGCGGCACGCGCGGAACATCTGAGCGTGATGGCCGAAAAGGACCCGGAGGCGCTGGCCCGGATCGACAAGCTGTTGCAGGAGGAACATGAGCTTCCGGCCCTGATGCGTGCGCTCGATGGCCGTTTCATCGCGCCGGTGCCGGGCGGCGACCTGATCCGCTCGCCCGAAATCCTGCCGACGGGCCGCAATATCCATGCTTTCGATCCGTTCCGCATGCCGACCGCATTCGCTGTCGCTGACGGTGCAAAACAGGCGCAGCGGCTGATCGAGGCACATGCCAGCATCCCGCGCACGGTGGCGCTGGTGCTGTGGGGCTCGGACAACATCAAATCCGATGGCGGGCCGATCGCGCAGGCGCTGGCCCTGATGGGCGCGAAGCCGCGCTTTGACAATTTCGGGCGGCTGGCGGGGGCGGACCTGATCCCGCTCAGCGAACTCGGCCGTCCGCGCATCGACGTGGTGATGACTCTGTCCGGCATTTTCCGCGACCTGCTGCCGTTGCAGACCCGGATGCTGGCCGAGGCCGCATTCGCCGCCGCATCGGCGGATGAACCGGCGGAGATGAATTTCGTCCGCGCCCACACGCTGGCCTATCAGCAGAAGATGGGCGTCGATTTCGAAACGGCGGCGATGCGCGTCTTCTCCAATGCGGAAGGCGCTTACGGATCGAATGTCAACCAACTGATCGACAGCGCCGCATGGGGTGAGGAAGATGAACTCGCCGACGCCTACGAGGCGCGCAAATGCTTCGCCTATGGACGCAACGGCAAGGCCGCGAAGAACCCGGCGCTGCTTCAGCAGGCGCTGAAGGATGTGGACCTCGCCTATCAGAACCTCGAAAGCGTGGAGCTTGGCGTCACCTCGGTGGATCATTATTTCGACACGCTCGGCGGCATTTCCCGCGCGGTGAAGCGCGCCAAGGGCACCGAAGCGCCGGTCTATATTGGCGACCAGACACGCGGCGCGGGCACGGTGCGGACCCTGAAGGATCAGGTCGCGCTGGAGGCCCGGACCCGATCGCTGAACCCCAAATTCTTTGAAGGTTTGCTCAAGCACGGCCACGAAGGCGTGCGCCAGATCGAGGCGCATGTGACCAATACGCTCGGCTGGTCGGCGACGACCGGGCAGGTCGATCCCTGGATCTATCAGCGGATGACAGAGACATTCGTGCTCGATGAAGCGATGCGCGCCCGACTGGCCGCGCTGAACCCGGCAGCGTCGGCACGCATGGCGAACCGCCTGCTCGAAGCGCATGACCGGAATTACTGGACACCCGACGAAGCCACGCTCGCCGCTCTCAGGAACGGCGCGGACGAACTCGAGGACATCCTTGAGGGCGTTAAGGTGGCTGCGGAATGAGGAGACTGACAACATGAGCCCACTTGACCGAGGCGTTCCCAACCTGCGTGGCGAAGACGGCGAAGGATCTGTGCAGGTGCATCAGGATGCAGATGCACAGATCGAAGGCGCGAAGGTATTTTCTGTCTATGGCAAGGGCGGGATCGGCAAATCGACCACCTCGTCGAACCTTTCGGCGGCGTTTTCGATGCTCGGCAAGCGGGTGTTGCAGATCGGCTGCGATCCGAAACATGACAGCACCTTCACCCTGACCGGGCGGCTGGTGCCGACGGTGATCGACATCCTGAAGGACGTCGATTTCCATGCCGAGGAACTTCGCCCCGAGGATTTCGTCTTTGAAGGCTTCAACGGCGTGAAATGCGTCGAGGCAGGCGGCCCGCCCGCCGGAACCGGCTGCGGCGGCTATGTGGTCGGCCAGACCGTGAAGTTGCTGAAACAGCATCACATGCTGGAAGACACCGATGTGGTGATCTTCGATGTGCTGGGCGATGTGGTTTGCGGCGGCTTCGCGGCCCCCCTGCAGCATGCCGACCGGGCGCTGATCGTCACCGCGAACGACTTCGACAGCATCTATGCGATGAATCGCATCATCGCGGCGGTCGAGGCGAAGTCGAAGAATTACAAGGTGCGCCTTGCGGGCTGCATCGCCAACCGGTCCCGCGAGACGGATGAGATTGACCGCTTTTGCGATGTGGTCGGGTTCAAGCGTCTCGCGCATATGCCCGATCTCGACGCGATCCGCCGGTCCCGTCTGAAGAAGAAGACGCTGTTCGAGATGGATGCGGACGAGGATATCGTGCAGGTGCAGAAGGAATATATCCGCCTTGCGGAAACCCTGTGGAACGGCACCGAGGGGCTTGCCCCTGCCGCCCTGCCGGATCGTGAAATCTTTGAATTGCTGGGATTCGATTGATGAGCACTTATGGCGAGACCCGCGCGCGGCTTGAGACATATTTCGACCGCACCGCATCGGATACATGGGCGCGGCTGACCTCGGACGCGCCGGTATCCAAGGTGCGCCAGACCGTGCGCGCGGGCCGCGATGCCATGCGCGCGGCGATGCTGGCGACCCTGCCGGACGATCTGACCGGGCGGCGGATTCTGGATGCCGGGGCCGGGGCCGGTCAGATGGCCATCGAGATGGCCCAGCGGGGGGCCGATGTGGTGGCGACCGATATCTCCCCCAGCCTGCTCGACATTGCAAAGCGGCGGACGCCGGATCATCTGTTGCCGCGCATCCGCTTCGTCGCGGGCGACATGCTCGACCCTTATCTCGGCGAATTCGATCATGTGATGGCGATGGACAGCCTGATCCACTATCGCGCCGATGACATCGGCACCGCGCTGGCGGGGTTGGGCGAGCGGACATCACGCTCCGTCGTGTTCACCATCGCGCCGTCGACCGCGTTCCTGAAACTGTTCTGGGCGGTCGGCAAGGCCTTTCCCCGGTCCGACCGGTCGCCGCAGATCATCCCGCATTCGGATGCGCGGATCGCGCGCGAAGTGGCAAAGCATGACCGTCTGTCCGGCTACACGTTGAACCGGGTCAGGCGGGTATCCAGCGGTTTCTATATCTCTCAGGCGATGGAGCTGTCGCGGTGAAATTCGGTCAGAAAGCCATATCAAGACTGACCATCGAGATGCTGCCCTTTGCGGATGTGGCATCCGAAGGGCTGCCGCTCGGCAGGCTGTTGCGGCTTTCTCTCTTTCAGGTTTCGGTTGGCATGGCGACGGTCATGCTGCTCGGCACGCTGAACCGCGTGATGATCGTCGAATTGGGTGTGCCCGCGCTGGTCGTCGCATTGATGATCGCGCTGCCGGTGCTCAGCGCGCCCTTCCGCGCCCTGTTGGGGTTCCGGTCCGACACCCACAAATCCGCCATCGGCTGGAAGCGGATTCCCTATCTCTGGTTCGGCTCTCTCTGGCAATTCGGCGGCCTTGCCATCATGCCTTTCGCGCTGATGGTCTTGTCCGGGGATCAGACCTACGGCCCGGATTGGGCGGGCGAGGTGCTGGCGGCGCTTGCCTTCCTGATGACCGGGCTTGGCATCCACATGACCCAGACCGCGGGCCTCGCGCTCGCGGCGGATCAGGCGGATGAGGCGAGCCGCCCCCGCGTGGTGGCGTTGCTTTACGTGATGTTCCTGATCGGCATGGCGATATCCGCCGTGGTGATCGGCGCACTTCTGGCCGATTTCAACCCGCTGAAACTGATCCAGGTCGTGCAGGGCGCGGCGGTGGTCGGGATCCTGCTGAACCTGATCGCGCTTTGGAAACAAGAGGCGCCGCGCCCGATGAGCCGTGAGGAACGCGCCCAGCCGCGCCCGAAATTCGCCGATGCCTGGGCCGATTTCGCATCGGGCGGGCAGGCGGGGCGGCTGCTGGCGGTGGTTTTCGTCGGGACGATGGCCTTCAACATGCAGGATGTGCTGCTGGAGCCTTATGGCGGTGAGGTGCTCGGCCTCTCGGTATCGGCGACGACCCTTTTGACAACCGTATGGGCCTGCGGCGCGCTGGTCGGCTTTGCGCTGGCGGCGCGGTGGCTGGCGCGCGGGCTGTCACCCTACCGGATGGCGGCGCGCGGCATCCTGATCGGGGTGACAGCATTTTCGGCGGTGATCTTCGCCGCGCCGATGCATTCGACCGCCTTGTTCTATGCAGGCGCGGGCGGAATCGGGTTCGGCGGCGGGCTCTTCGCGGTCGCCACCCTGACCGCCGCAATGACCATGCCGGTTGCCGGGGCGGCGGGCCGGGGCCTCGCGCTCGGCGCTTGGGGCGCGGCGCAGGCGACGGCGGCGGGCCTTGCCATCGCATTGGGCGGTGGCATCCGTGATCTCGTGAATGAACTCGCACTCGGCGGCGCATTGGGGGAGGCGATGGCCGATGTCTCCGCCGGATATTCGGTCGTCTATCACCTCGAAATCGGTCTTCTCTTTCTCACGCTTATCGTCCTGGCGCCGCTCGTGCGGTTCCGGGGGCCTTCGGATCAACCAGACTGGGACAAGTCAGCCAAGATCGGGCTGGCGGACTTTCCTGCATAAAGACGCAACCAAGGGAGACACATCATGTCAGAACCCATTATCGGCAATCTCGACCTCGCTTCACTGGCGCTTTACCTGTTCTTCGGGTTCTTCGCGCTGCTGATCTATTACCTCCAGACCGAAAACATGCGCGAAGGGTATCCGATGGAATCCGACAGCGGCGCACCGGCCCCCAATCAGGGGCCGTTCCCGCTGCCGAAGGAAAAGACCTTCAAGCTGATGCACGGACGCGGCGAAGTGACCGTGCCGGACATGAAACCCGAAGCCCGCGACGTGGCGCTGCGGCAGACCAGCCCTTCGGCCGGATCGCCGTTCGAGCCGACGGGAAATCCGATGCTCGACGGCGTTGGCCCGGCATCCTGGGCACCGCGCCGGGACGTGCCGGAACTGACCGGCCATGGCCATCCGAAGATCGTCCCGATGATCGGTCTTGAATCGTTCACCGTGTCGGGCGGGAACGACCCGCGCGGTCTGCCGGTGCAGGCCCATGACGGCGTCGTCGTCGGCGAGATCAGCGATATGTGGATCGACGAGCCTGAGCAGCTTGTCCGCTATCTGGAAATCACGCTGGATGCGGAAAAGGGCGGCGGCAAGCGGCTCGTGCCGATCCAGTTGACCCGGATCAAGCGCGACCGCGTGTCGATCCATTCGCTTTATGGTCAGCATTTCGCGGATGTGCCGCAGACCGCATCGCCCAACCAGGTGACGATGCTCGAAGAAGAAAAGATCTGTGCCTATTATGGCGGCGGCAAGCTCTATGCTTCGCCCGACCGTCAGAACCCGCAGATCTGAGGAGGCGATCATGGCGACCGACAAGACATCCCTGCCCAAGGCCCCGGAATTCGGACACGATGATTTCGCGTTCGAGCCGGTGCCGGGTCTGCCCGAAGCCCTGCCAGCGGGGGAAGAGATCCTCTGGCAAGGCCGCCCGAATACTTGGGCACTGGCACGCGATGCGATGTCGGTTCGACCTGTCGCCGCCTATTTCGTCATCCTCGCGGTCTGGCGGGCGATTGTCGTCGGCGGCTCTGCGCCGCTGTCCGAGGCGTTGATTGCGGGGTCGTGGCTGATCCTGATCGGCGCGATCGCCTGCGGGTTGCTGTATCTCGTCGCGCTCGCGCAGGCGCGGGCGGCGCTTTACACCATCACCAACAAGCGTGTGGTGATGCGGGTCGGTGCCGCGCTGAACGTCACGTTCAACCTGCCGTTCAAGCAGATCGAAACGGCGGGGCTCGACCTTCGCAAGGATGGCACCGGCACGGTCGCGCTGACATTGTCGGGGCGCAACCGGATTTCCTATCTGATCTGCTGGCCGCATGTGCGGCCCTGGCGGATGGCGAAATGCGAACCTGCGCTGCGCTGCATCCCGGATGCGGGGCATGTGGCGAAACTGCTCGCCGATGCGGCGCAGACACAGCTTGCCATGCCCGTCATCAGCCGCGTCGATCAGACCGAACAGCGGTTTGGCGCTGTCGGCGTCCCCGCAGAATAGGAGCCTGAGATGATCCTCACCGACGCCGAAGTCCGCCGCGAACGCGAAAAGATCCCGACGATCCTGCTGCGCATGATGTTCGCGCTGGTCATCTGCGCGCTGCTGATCGTCACCTATGCGCGGCTGACCGATCGCCCGCTGGCGGCCCTGCCGAACACCGATCAGCCGATTGTCGCAGAGCGGTCGATCATCCTGTCAGGTGAAATGAACGGCTCTGCGCAGGTCATGGACATGAACGGGCAGGTAATAGCATCCCTTTCGCCCGAGAAAGGTGGTTTTATTGCTGGTGTGTACCGCGTTCTGGTGCATGAGAGAAACAAGAGGGACGTGCCGCTGCATCTGCCAGTCAGGCTCGTCGCCTTTGAAGACGGACGGTTGGCATTGTTCGATGATGCGACCGGCTGGCGGGCGGAGCTGATCGGCTTTGGCCGCGACAACTACACCGCGTTCGCGCGGTTGCTGAACTGAACTGAACCGAAAATCTCATAATAATAAGGGGAGATACCGGGATGGGATTACTGAAGAGAAAAACTGAAACCGCGCCCTGCACGGTCGAGGTCAGCCATGTTTTCGAAAGCCTCCACGCCCATGTGCGCTTCAACAATGGTGCGGTCATCAATCCGGGTGACAGCGTCACGGTGCACGGCGCGCCGGTTCTGGCCGCCTATGGCGAGGTGATATCCGAGGACCGCATCGCGACAATCACCCGCGCGACCGCGATCGAGCGGATCTGGACGAAGGCGACGGGCGACCTCGACTTCATGGAACTGTGCGAATTCTCATTCTCCGAGGAGGTCACGCTATGAACATGCAGACCGACATCAAGGCTGACGGGCGCACCGGTGAAGGCACCGCGATGGCGCAGGAAACAACCCTGCTGAACCCGCGCTTCTATACCACCGATTTCGACGAGATGGATGCGATTGACGTGTCCTCCGTGCGTGAGGAATGGGATCTGCTGCTGGCGCAGATGAAATCCGACCCCAACAAGAACCATTTCAAGAAGACCGAGGCGTGGGATGAGGTGGACTGGGAAAACATGGAGCCGGGCCTGAAGGCCGAGGCGCTGGATTTCCTTGTGTCATCCCTCACAGCGGAATTTTCCGGTTGCGTGCTCTATAAGGAAATGAAACGGCGCGGCAATAATCCGGATATCTGCGAGCTGTTCGGCTATATGAGCCGGGACGAGGCGCGCCATGCCGGGTTCATCAACGATGCGCTGCGCGAGGCGGGCATCGGCGTCAATCTCGGGTTCCTGACCAAGACGAAGAAATACACCTACTTCCAGCCTAAATTCATCTACTACGCTACTTATCTTTCAGAAAAGATCGGGTATGCGCGGTATATCACGATCTTCCGTCATCTCGAAAAGCATCCTGAAAAGCGGTTCCACCCGATTTTCAAATGGTTCGAGGAATGGTGCAATGACGAGCATTCGCATGGCGAGGCGTTTGCCCTGCTGATGAAGACGGATCCGAAGCTGACCTCCGGGCGCAATGTGTGGTGGATCAAGTTCTTCCTCGTTGCAGTGTTCGGCACGATGTGGGTGCGCGACCATGCCCGCCCGAAATTCCACGAGGCGTTGGGCGTCGACATCGACTGGTATGACCACGAGGTGCTGCACAAGACATCCGAAATGTCGAAGCAGATATTCCCCATCGCGCTCGACCTCCAGCACCCCCGCTGGAAGCGTGGCCTGCCCAGATTGCAAAAGGCGTTCGAGGCGATGGACCGGGCGCATCGGCGCGGCGGCATCATGGGTAGGGTCGGCAAGGCGATCGCCGGGGCACGGGCAGGGCTGATCTTCGCCGGACTCTACACGATCCCTTCGATCCCGAACACGCCGCCCGACATGCCCCGCCAGCGGCCCGCGTACTGATGTCGTCCCCCTGGCTCGCCATTGTCGGGGCGATGTTCGCCTGGTGGTTTTCCACCGGCGCGATCCTGTGGCGGGTCAAATCGGCGGATCGGATCGGTGGCGGCGCGCATCTGCGCACCGTCATCTTTGCGCTGCCGCTGCTGGGGCTCGGCATCTGGGGGTTCCTGACCTCGCTGTCATCCGAAACGATGAACGGCGTCTATGTCGGGTTCCTGTCCGCACTGGCGATCTGGGGCTGGATCGAGATCGCGTTCCTGTCTGGCATCATCACCGGGCCGAACCGCCATCCGGCACGCCCCGGTGCGCCGGAATGGGAGCGGTTTATCCGCGCCTGGGGAACCGTTGCGCATCATGAAATCCTGCTCGCGGCGACGCTGGGGCTGATGATCTATGCCGCCTGGGGCATGCCGAACGAGTTTGGCCTCTGGACCTATATCGTGCTTTTCTTTGCGCGGATCAGTGCAAAGCTGAACCTGTTTTTCGGGGTGCCCCGCATTCATGTGGAGTTTCTGCCCAAACCCCTGACCCATCTGGCGAGCCATTTTCGCATTGCGACGCTGAACTGGCTTTTCCCGATCTCCATCACGGCACTGACATTTGCGGTCGCGTGCTGGCTGGAGCGGCTCTATGCCGTCGATACCGCATTCGAGGTGACCGGTTTCGCTTTGCTTGCGACATTGACGGCACTGGCCCTGCTTGAACACTGGCTTATGATTTTGCCGGTTCCGGACGAGAAATTGTGGCGCTGGATGATCCCGTCGCCGAAACCTGTGGACACAAAAAGACGACGCGAGGACGCCCATGGATTATGACAAACTGTTCCAGACGCAACTGGATGCCCTGAAAAAGGAAGGCAATTATCGCATCTTTGCCGACCTCGAACGCCACAAGGGGTCATTCCCGCGCGCGAAGAATTATCACAAGGACGGCGTTCGCGACGTCACCATCTGGTGCTCCAACGATTATCTCGGCATGGGCCAGCATGACGATGTGACGGAGGCGATGAAGGCCGCCGTTGATCATTGCGGCGCGGGCGCAGGCGGCACCCGCAATATTTCGGGTACCAATCATTACCATCTGGTTCTGGAACAGGAACTCGCCGATCTACATGGCAAGGAATCTGCGCTGCTGTTCACCTCCGGCTATGTGTCGAACTGGGCGGCGCTGTCGACGCTCGGCTCTCGGCTGCCGAATGCGGTGATCCTGTCCGATGCGCTGAACCATGCCTCGATGATCGAGGGCATTCGCCATTCAAAGGCTGACCGGGTGATCTGGCGGCATAACGATGTCGAGGATCTGCGCCGCAAGCTGGCCTCCATCGACCCGTCGCGCCCCAAGATCGTTGCCTTTGAAAGCGTCTATTCGATGGATGGCGACATCGCGCCAATCAAGGAAATCTGCGATGTCTGCGACGAATTCGGCGCGATGACCTATCTCGACGAAGTGCATGCTGTCGGCATGTATGGCCCGCGCGGCGGCGGTGTCGCCGAACGCGAGGGTCTGATGGACCGGATCACGCTGATCGAGGGCACGCTGGCCAAGGCTTATGGTGTCGTAGGCGGATACATCACCGGGTCCGAAGCCCTGTGCGATTTCATCCGGTCCTTCGCCTCCGGCTTCATCTTCACGACCGCGCTGCCCCCAGCCGTTGCGGCGGCGGCCACGGTGTCGATCCGGCACCTGAAGAATAGCCAGACGGAGCGGGACATGCAGAAACTGCGCGTCGCGCAGCTTCGCGCCGCGCTCGACCGGGAAGGCATCCCGCATCTGGAGAACCCCAGCCACATCATCCCGGTGATGATCAAGGACCCGGTGAAATGCCGCGAGATCGCGGACATTCTGATGGATGATTTCGGCATCTATGTTCAGCCGATCAACTATCCGACCGTGCCGAAGGGGACGGAGCGTTTGCGCTTCACTCCCGGGCCGCTTCATACCGAAGCGGATATCGAACATCTTGTCAGGGCGCTGTCGTCGCTTTGGCACCAATGTGCGCTCAGCCGGGCGGTTGCCTGAGGCGCGTTGCGATCCGATGAACGACCGAAGCGCCGCCCCGTTGGGAGCGGCGCTTTTTTATCTGGCAGTGCACGTCTTTTGGCGATGCCAAGCCCCCTCACAAGGATAAAGACATGCCGATCATTCGGGTGGAAATGTTCGAAGGCCGCACGGCTGACCAGAAACGGGCGCTGGCGCGTGAGTTGACCGATGCCTTTGTCCGGGCCACAGGCGGTAAGCCGGAAAGCGTTCAGATCATCCTGACCGATGTTGCAAAGGAAGACTGGGCCGCCGCCGGGGTGCTGTGGTCCGACAAGACCTGACCGATCCGGGCAGGCCCTATTTTTCCCACTTCTCGCGGATCCGTCGCACCGCCCACCAAACCGCCCCGATCACCGGGATCGCAAGCAGCGCGGTAATGGTCGTCTTGTCCATGCCGCCCTTCGCCGCCAGCGGCGCGACGACGGCAGCCACCAGATTCAGTGCGTAATAGCTGATGGCGACAACCGACAGCCCCTCCACCGTCCGCTGAAGCCGAAGCTGTAGGTCGGCACGCCGGTCCATGCTTTCCAGAAGCTTCTGATTTTGCGCTTCCACTGCCACATTGACCCGTGTCGACAGCAATGCGGATGCGCGGGCAAGCCGGTCAGACAATTCGTTCAACCGCCGTTCCGCCGACCGGCAGGTGCGCATCGCCGGGTCGAACCGTCGCTTCATGAATTCGGAATAAAGCTGGCGCCCCGCCATGCGTTCCTCACGCAGGGCGATGATCCGGTCATTCACGATGGCCTCATATGCGCCCGCCGCCCCGAAGCGATAGGCGGCCTCGGTCGAAAGCCGTTCCACATCGGCGGAAAGCCGCGTCAAGGCGTCCAACGTCTCCCGCGCTTCCTCGGCCCCTTCGGCGACGCTGCTGATCAGTTTTGACAAGCGGTCGTCCATGTCGGTGACCTTGCGCGATACGCTCCGCGCGATCGGCAGGGTCATCAGGGCGGTGGATTTGTAACTCTCGATCTCCAGCAACCGCTGCACGATCCGGCCCAGACGGCGCGGCCCGACACCGTCGATCGCCACGACACCGATCCGGGCGAAACCATCCTCATGCAGCCGGAAATCCGATGCTACAAGCGCCTCTCGGTCCACGACAAAGGCCGTCGCGAGGCTTTCGGAGACGAAATGCGGGTGCAGACGTTCGCGGTAGATATTCGCGGCTTCCTCTTCCGACGCAGCCGGTTCGACATGCACCTGCGCCGCGGCGACGGCCTTGCCATCGAGCGATTGCAGCCAATCCTCGGGAAAATGTGCGAGCGTATCGCCGTTGAAGGGATGGTCGGTGTTGCCGGGGATGAACAGGGTATAGGCGACGAATTCGGTATGCGCCTCCCATTTCAGGGTGAAGCGACCCAGTTCGCCGGTATAGAACGCGGCCTCCGGCGACGGATGCGTGCCGCCGAAACGGTCGATCAGAGCGGTCAGATGCGCGCGGTCCTGCGCAAAGTCGCGTTTCTCGCCGGTTTCGGGCCGCAGCGCGAAATAGACCGCGCGGCAGGGCGCCTTCAAGAACGGAAACGGACGCGAATGCAGTTCATTGGCGAGCGCGTAACGGTCCTTGTCGTGAAAAAGCGGCGTTGACATGCAAGGCTCCGAGTTGGCTTCACCCGACAAGATAGTGCGCTGCAACATTTTGCAAGCAGATGCGTGCAGAGGTCACAGGCAGGCGGTCACGCCGCCATCGACGAACAGCGTGTGGCCATTGACGAAACTGGCACCTGGCCCGGCGAGGAACACGCAGGCCGATTGCAATTCGGGCAGTGATCCCCAGCGTCCGGCGGGGGTGCGTTTTTCCAGCCATGCGGTGAAGGCCGGGTCAGCGACCAGCGCGGCATTCAGCGGCGTTGCGAAATATCCGGGGGCGATGGCGTTCGTCTGGATGCCCTTTGGCCCCCAATCGGTCGCCATCCCCTTTGTCAGGTTCGCCACTGCGCCCTTGGTCGCAGTATAGGGCGCGATGCCGGGTCGGGCGAGGGCGGTCTGCACGGATGCGATGTTGATGATCCGCCCTGCGCCGCGCCCGATCATGTGGCGCGCGCAGGCCTGCCCCACATTGAAGACGGAGGAGACATTGGTGCGCATCAGCCGCTCGAAATCCTCCGGCGCGAAATCCTCCAGCGGCCCGCGATGCTGCATCCCGGCATTGTTCACGCAGATATTTATCGGGCCGGTCGCCGCCTCATACCCATCCACCGCGGCGCGGGTCGCGGCGTGGTCGGTGACATCGAACGCCAATTCGTCCACGATAGCCCCGGAAGCGCGCAGCGTATCCGCCGCCGCCGCCAGCTTCGCCGCATCGCGCCCGTTTAGCACGATCCGCGCCCCGGCCCCTGCCAACCCCTCCGCCAGCGCAAGGCCGATGCCCTGCGATGATCCGGTGACAAGGGCGGTCTGGCCGGTAAGGCCGAAAAGGCTGTCGAGGCTGGGCATTTCGTGATCCTTCATTCTGTTGGTGCGCCATCATTGACGGACAGCGCGGGGGGCGGCAAGGGATGCTGGCGGCACGGCGCGGATTGCGCCATGTTCGAGCAGCACCGACAGGAGTCAGCCATGCGCGCCATCGTCATCCACGCCCCTAAGGATCTGCGGATCGAGGAGCAGGCGGAGGAACCCCCCGGCCCCGGCCAGGTGCGCATCCGTCTGGCGGTCGGCGGGGTCTGCGGGTCGGACCTGCATTATTACAACCACGGCGGGTTCGGTGCGGTGCGGATCAAGCAACCGATGATCCTCGGCCACGAGGTTTCGGGGCATGTGGAGGCGCTGGGCGAAGGGGTCGATGGCCTCGCCCCCGGCGATCTGGTTGCGGTCTCGCCTTCGCGCCCCTGCGGGTCTTGCCGGTATTGCCGCGAGGGGCTGCGCAACCATTGCCTCGACATGCGGTTCTATGGCTCCGCCATGCCCTTCCCGCACATTCAGGGCGCATTCCGCGAGGTGCTGGTGGCCGATGCGGCGCAATGCGTGAAGGCGGGCGGCCTGACGGCGGGCGAGGCGGCGATGGCGGAGCCCTTGTCGGTCTGTCTCCACGCCGCGCGGCGGGCGGGGGAGTTGCTGGGCAAGCGTGTGCTGGTGACCGGCGCGGGGCCGATTGGTGCGCTTTGCATTCTGGTCGCACGCCGCGCCGGGGCGGTGGAAATTGTGGCGACCGACATCGCGCCGAACGCGCTGAAACACGCCGCAGCGGCGGGCGCTGACCGGGTCATCAATGTCACCGAAGGTGACGCGCCGCTGGGCGAATACACCGCCGACAAGGGCCATTTCGACGTGCAGTTCGAATGTTCCGGCATCGCCTCGGCACTGGCCGGGGGCATTGCCGCGCTGCGCCCGCGCGGCGTCATCATGCAGCTTGGGCTGGGCGGCGACATGGCGGTGCCGGTGCAGGCGCTGACCGCGAAGGAGCTGGATTTGCGCGGGTCGTTCCGGTTCCACGAGGAATTTCCGCTGGCGGTCAGCCTGATGCGGGACGGGCTGATCGACGTGAAGCCGCTGATTACCCACACTGTCCCGCTGGACGCGGCGGAGCAGGCCTTCATCATCGCCAATGACCGCGCCAGCGCGATGAAGGCGCAGATCGCCTTTGCCTGATGCGCTGATCGTCGGGGGTGGGGTCGGCGGTCTGGCGACGGCGCTCGCGCTCCACCAGATCGGCTGGACACCAGTTGTGCTGGAGCGGTCGGAGGAAATCAGCGAGGTCGGCGCGGGCATCCAGATCAGCGCCAACGGATACCGCGTGCTCGACGCGCTGGGCATCGCCGAGGCGGTCGCGGCAACGGCGTTTCAGCCGCAATCCATCGAAATGCGGATGGGGCAGAGCGGTCAGCCGCTGGTGCGCATCCCGATGGGCCGCCGGGCGACGCGGCGCTGGGGCGCGCCCTATCTTCAGGTGCATCGCGCCGATCTGATCGAGGCCCTGCGCGCGGCCTTGGAGGCACGGGTGCCGGGGGCGATCCGCACCGGGGCGGAAGTGCTGCGCTACGAGGTGGATCAGTCGGGGGCGGTTGTCAGGCTATCGGACGGGGGGGCGCTGCGTGGCGATATCCTGATCGGGGCGGATGGGCTGCGATCCACCATTCGGGCGCAGATGCTGGGTGCC
Organism: uncultured Candidatus Planktophila sp.; assembly: GCA_964352385.1. Taxonomy (GTDB): domain Bacteria; phylum Pseudomonadota; class Alphaproteobacteria; order Rhodobacterales; family Rhodobacteraceae; genus Pikeienuella. The sequence goes on along the minus strand of CAYGRU010000001.1, from coordinate 145,466 downwards.
GAGGCGCCGCATTTCACCGGCATGGTGGCGTGGCGCGCGACCGTGCCCCGTGCCGCGCTGGCGGGGGCGGATGTGCCGGATGGGGCCTGCATCTGGGCCGGGTCCGACCGCCACGCCGTCACCTATCCGATCCGGCGCGGCGAGATGGTGAATTTCGTCGGCATGGTCGAACAGCAGGGCTGGACCGAGGAGGGCTGGTCGGTGCCGGGCACACAGGCGGCGCTGTCGCGGTTGTTCGGCGACTGGGCCGCGCCGGTCGCGCGGATCGTCGAGGCAACGGAGGCCCCGATGCGCTGGGCGCTGTTCGACCGGCCACCGCTGCGCCGCTGGCATGACGGCCCCGTCGCCCTGCTGGGCGATGCCTGCCATCCGATGTTGCCATCGCTGGCGCAGGGCGCGTGTCAGGCGCTGGAGGATGCGATGGTGCTGGCGCAGACGCTGCATGAAGATCGGCCTGAGGCGGCCTTTCCCCGCTATTACATCCGCCGTTTTGCGCGGGTCAGCCGGGTGCAGGCAGAGGCGCGGGCGAATCTGCGGCGCTTTCACTGGTCCAGCCCGCTGTCGGCGCTGCCGGTGCGGGTGATCGCGACGCTGTCGCCGAGTTATTTCCAGCGTCGGCTCGACTGGCTTTATGGGTTCTAAGGGATCGGCTGTTTATCCCGCTTCGATGGCGGCGATTTCACAGCGCTGGAAACTCTCTCAGATCTGATGTTTAGCTTCGGCATTACAGGAAAAGGATGCCGTGAATGCCGCCTCTGCCGATCACCGCGACGCCGCGCCAGACAAGCTATGATGTCGTCATCGTCGGGGGGGCAATCTATGGCTCCGCCGTCGCGTGGTGGCTGACCCGCATGGCCGGGTTTTCCGGGTCGATTCTGGTGGTGGAGCGGGACCCGACCTATGCGTTTGCCTCAACCTCCCACACCAACAGTTGCATCCGGCAGCAGTTCTCGACCGAGATAAATATCCGCATCTCGCAGTTCGGTGCCGCATTCGTGAAATCCTTTCGCGATCAGATGGGCGGCGAGGACCGGGTGCCGCATCTGACATTGCAGAGCTTTGGCTACCTCTATCTCGCCGATAGCGATACCGGGGCGGGCGTGCTCCGCGAAGCGCAGGCGATCCAGTCCGCGCTTGGGGCAGGGACGAGGCACATGACGCCGGAGGAGGTCGCGGCAGCTTATCCGTTCTATCACCTCGACGACATCGTCGCCGCCAATCACAACCTGATCGACGAGGGCTATTTCGACGGCGGCACAATGTTCGACTGGTTCAAACGGTCGGCGCGGGAGCAGGGTGCGGAATATGTCACCAACGAGGTCGTTTCGATGGGCCGCAACCCGGCGGGTCGGCGGGTGGAGACGGTCACGCTGGCCTCTGGCGAGGTGATCGCCTGCGGCACGGTGGTCAATGCCTCCGGCCCGCGCGCCGTGCAGACCGCGCGGATGGCGGGGATCGAAATTCCGGTGGAGCCGCGCAAGCGCTTTACCTTCATCTTTGCCGCCGAAAGGCCGCTCGACCGCGACCTGCCGTTGACCATCGACCCGAGCGGGGTGCATGTGCGGACCGATGGCCGATATTACATGGCCGGATGCCCACCGGACGTGGATCACGCGGTCGATTACACCGATTTCGAGGCCGATCACGCGCTGTGGGAAGACAAGGTCTGGCCCGCCATCGCCACCCGCATTCCGCAATTCGAGGCAATCCGGTTGATGAATTCATGGGTCGGGCATTATGCCTATAACACGCTGGACCAGAACGCGATCGTCGGACTGCATGACGAGGTGGAGAATTTCCTGTTCGTCAACGGGTTCTCCGGTCACGGCCTCCAGCAATCGCCCGCCATCGGGCGGGGGATTGCCGAATGGATCACCTATGGCGACTGGCGCAGCCTCGATCTGACACCGCTCGGCTTCGGGCGTATCCGGGCGGGGCAGCCGCTTCTGGAAAAGGCGGTGATCTGACAGTAACGGCCTGTCAGCCCGCCGGACGTTCTGCCCAGCCGGCAAAGATCCGCTCCAACGCGACGACCGCGTAATAGAGCGCGATCCCCAGAACGGCGAGTGCGATCAGCACCGCGAACATCAGCGGGTAATCCCCGTTGGTTTCACCAGACTTGAACAGGGCGCCGAGGCCGCGCCCATGCGGCGAGACGATCTCGACCAGATTGGTGCCAATAAAGGCCAGCGTCACCGACACTTTGAGCGCCCCGAAAAATTCGGGCAGGGTTTTCGGCAAGGCGATCTTTCGAAAGATTGTCACGTTCGATGCGCCGAGCGCGCGCAGGATGTCCCGGTATTCCGGCTCCAGCGTGGACAGGCCAATCCCGACCGACACGGCGATGGGAAAGAACGAAATCAGGAAGGCCATCAAGACGGTGTTGAAGTCGTGCTGACCAATGAACAACAGCGCGATGACCGGCACCAGCGTCGCCTTGGGAACCGCGTTGAAGCCCACCAGAAGCGGGTAAAGCGCATCGCGCGCAAGCCGAGAGAACCCCATCGCCATGCCGAGCAATGTGCCGACCACCACCGCAAGCATCAGCCCGGCCACCGTCCGCCACAATGTCTGCCAGCCCATTTCAAGAAACAGTGGCCAGAACCGGATGAAGGCAGGCGGCAGATCGGATGGCGAGGCCATCACGTAATTCGGCCAGCCGTTGACCCAGACCAACGCCTCCCAGAACCCGAGGAAGGCCACCACCGCCGCAAGCGGAACGCCGAAATCGCGCAGCATCAGTGCACCGCCCCATCGCGCCCTTGAGCGATCTGAATCTGACGGCGCAGCACGGCGAGCATGGCCCCCGCTTCGGGCGAGAACAGGCTTTCGATGGTGCGGTCGGCAGCCAGATCGACCGTCAGGACATGCTGCGTATGTGCGGGCCGCCCCGACAGAACGATGACCTGATCCCCGAGGAAGACGCTTTCACGCAGGTCATGGGTGATCAGCACGCAGGTAAAGGGCTCCGCCGCCCGCAGGTCGCGCATGGTCTGCCACAGATCCTCACGCGTGAAGGCATCCAGCGCGCCAAAAGGTTCATCCATGATGAGCACCTCAGGCTTGTGCACGATGGCGCGGCAAAGCGAGGCGCGCTGGCGCATCCCACCTGACAGCTCTGACGGGCGCTTGCCCTCGAACCCGGCCAGCCCCACCATCCCCAGCAATTCCTCCGCCCGCGCACGGCGCAGCGCGCGCGACATGCTTGGCGCGACAATCTCCAGCGGCAGGATGACATTCTCGAGGATGCTGCGCCATTCGAGCAGCACCGGGTTCTGAAACGCCATGCCGACCGTCTTGCGCGGCGAGGTCACCCGCGATCCCTTCAGCCGCACCTCGCCCTTGTCTGGGATCATCAATCCGGCGACCAGCCGCGTCAGGGTCGATTTTCCGCATCCAGAAGGTCCGACCACGGCAGCGAACGACCCTTCCGGCACCGACAGATTCAGCCCGCCCAGCACGGGCAAGGGGCCCGTTGCGGTCTGGTAGGCATGCGATACGCCTTCGATTTCGATCAGGTCGCCCATCGACGAGGGTATCTTACTCAAGCATCAGGCTGCCATCGGACGGCAGGTATGATCCGTCATAATAGAGCGCGGCATCGGGTTCGGACTTGAACTCATAGACCGTGCGGGTCTGCTCGATCGCGCTCGCCATCCGCGCGGCGTCAATCCCGCCAATGCCGTTGGCCTTCACATAATCGGTCAGAACATTGGCCGCGATCGCCATCCCCAACCGCTCCGCCTCCAGCGCCGGATCGGCGGCGGGGCTGCGCGCGACGAGAGATGCAATCGCCGTGTCAGGCGCTGCGATGGCGTCTTTCCAGCCCTTCGCAACCGCGCTGAGGAACCCTGTCACAGCCGCCGGGTTGGCGGCGGCGAATTCCGTGTTGACGATGATCGCGTTGCCATAGAGGTCGACCCCGTGATCTGCCATCAGGATCACCGAGATGTCTTCGGCAGGGACACCCAGCCGCTTGAGGTTGAGCGTCGAAGAGAATGAAAAGCCGGTCACGGCAGCCACCTGTCCGTCCGCCAGCATCGGCTCGCGTGTCGGAAAGCCGACCGGTTCGACCTTGATCTTGCTCACGTCGAGGCCGGTCTGCGCCGCGAAGATCGGGAACTGCGCCCAGGCACCGTCCGGCGGCGGCGCACCCAGAACCTTGCCTTCCAGATCGCCGGGCACTTCGACCCCCAGCGACTTGCGCCCGACAACGGCGAAGGGTGGCTTGTCATAAATCACCATGACGGCCTTCACCGGCGCGCCCGGATTCTGGTCGAGGAACCGCATCAGAGAGTTGATATCGGCAAACCCGACCGGATAGGCCCCGGTCGCCACTTTGGGGATCGCATCGAGCGACCCGGCCCCCTCGATAATCTCTACTTCAAGCCCTGCCGCCGCAAAATGACCATTGTCGATTGCCAGGAAATAGGGCGCTGACGGTCCCTCGAATTTCCAGTCGAGCGCAAAGGGCATCGCGGTTTGTGCTGCGAGCGGCGCTGCGAAGGCGAGGCCAAGCGAAAGGGCGATAGATGGGGCGATCAGGCGGTGAAACATCGGGGAAACTCCATCAAGACTGTCACGGTAACTTGAATCGCTACTTGAATGACGGACCGAACACAACGCAGTTGTGACTAGAGAAGCATCAATATTCCGGTCATTTCGCAACTGGCTGCGTGCGGATTGAACACCTGCCCAAAAAATGTGCGATCTGATTTGGTTCAATTTGCGAACGTTTTGGTCGCCAAAAGGTAGCAGGGAGGGGGGATGAGGCAGCCCGATCCGATGCGGGCTGAACTGACGCTTCCTGTGGCTTACGTCCAGCTACTCGCATCATCAGACGTCAACAGGTGCCTGCGACTCTAACCAGCGCCCGCTTCGTCCTGCGCCAGTGCGTCGAGCGCGACGGCGACCTGATCGGCGAAGCGCGATGTGGCGACGGACAGGACGCGGCCCCGCATCTGGCCGAGCAGCAGGCTTCCGGGGGGCATGTCGCGCAAGGATATCGGGCAGAAGGAGAGATCGGCGCGCTGCGTGCCGGAGAGGCCAATCGGCACCTGAAAACCGATCGCACGCTCCTTTCGGACGTAATAGCGGATCAATTCGAACGATTCCGTCTCGATCACGGGTGAGAGGCTGCGCCCGATCCGTTTCGCGGCTGCATCCAGCAGATTGCGCACGCCGTATTTCTGGGCAGGCGCGACATGCGGCATGTCGAGGCAATCGCGCAATCGCACCTCCGACCGCCCGGCCAGTGGGTGATCGGGCGAGAACAGCGCGCAGACGCGCTGCGGGATGCGCTGTATCACCTGAAAATCCACCAGCACCACGGGTTCGAACACCAGCGCGAGGTCGCTTCTGAAGCTCGCAAGCTCAGCCTCCGCCTGTTCCCGGTCGCGGACATTCACCGCGAAGGTGACGCCCGGATGCTGCCTGCGATAGCGCGCGATCTGTTCCGGCAGGAAGAATGGCAGCAATGCCTGCGAGCAGGCAATCGTCACATGCCCCCGCCGGACACCGGTCAGATCTGCCACCTGACTTTGCACCCGCGCGAGGTCGGATCGTTGCGCCCGGTAGTGCTGCAAGACCAGCTCCCCCGCCGGGTTGAGGCGCACGCCGCGCGGCAACCGCTCGAATATCTGCGAGCCGAATTCACGCTCGAACCGCCCCAACCGCCGATTGAGGGCAGAGGCGGTGATGTTGGAATCCTCCGCCGCCTTGCGGATCGACCCGGCGCGAGCAATCGCCTCGATCAGACGGAACGTGTCGAGATGCTGCATATGCGCCGCCTCCGAGTGGTGCATCAGATGCACCATTATGGTGAAAACATAGCATTTATCGAACTGCCTGCAACCTGCCATGCTGCATTGCAGAAAGATTCAACCACTCACCTCAGGGACACGGGCACATGACGACGAACCGAAGGGATTTCCTCAAACTCACAGCGGCGACCGGGGGGGCGGCGATGCTGCCCTTCGCATGGGCAATGCCATCGCAGGCACAAGCGCTCGACACGATGGTCGTGGCGTCGGGGCAGACGATCAACAGCCTCGATCTGCACCGCACCGGAACCAATCGCGCCAGCTATCAGGTGGCGATCAACTGTTATGACCGGCTCGTCGGGTTCGGGTCGCGTCAGTTGCCGACGGGCGAGATGTCTTATGACTATGACACCATCGTCCCGGAACTGGCGGAAAGCTGGACGATATCCGAGGATGGGCTGATCCTGACCTTCACCTTGAAGTCCGGTGCGACCTTCACCGATGGCACGCCTGTGACGGCGGCTGATGTGAAATGGTCATTCGACCGCGCCGTATCGGTCGGCGGTTTCCCGTCCACCCAGATGCGCGCGGGCGGGTTCTTTCGCCCGGACCAGTTCGAGGCGGTGGATGCCACGACCTTCGTGATCCGCCTCGATTATCCATCGAAGCTGTCGCTGCCGAATCTGGCGGTGCCGGTGCCGTTCGTCATCAACTCTGCCGTCGCCATCGCGAATGCGACAGAGGCGGACCCCTGGGCGATGGAATATCTGCACACCACCACCGCGGGTTCGGGCGCGTACGAGGTGGCGCGCTGGGATCAGGGGCAGCAGATCGTCTACGACCGCAACGATGCCTGGGCTGGCGGCCCACTGCCCGCGATCAAGCGTGTCATCATGCGCGAGGTGCCGAGCAGCGCAACCCGCCGCGCCCTCGTCGAGAGGGGCGATGTGCAGGTGTCATTCGACATCCCGGACCGCGACGCATCGGAGCTGGTCGGCACGGTCGATGTGTTCTCCACCCCGATCGAGAATTGCATCCACTGCGCCTGCCTCAACACCCGGTTCGAGCCGTTTCAGGACCCGGAGGTGCGCAAGGCCATCGCCCATGCGATCCCATACGAGGCGATTTTCCAGTCCGCTGCCTATGGCCGAGGCGCGCCCATGTGGGGCGGCCCGGCGGAGATTGCGGACACCGCCTGGCCGCGTCCCTTCCCCTATGTCACCGACATGGAAAAGGCCCGCGCGCATCTCGACGCTTCGTCATTCGCGGGCGGTTTCCCGGTGCAGATGTCGATCAGCCTCGATCTGGCAAGCTGGATGGAACCGACCGCGTTGCTGATTCAGGAAAGCCTCGGCCAGTTGGGCATCACCACCACGGTAGAACGCATTCCCGGCGCGAACTGGCGCACTGTCGCACTGGTCGACAAGTCACTGGATTTCCATCTGGAGAATTTCGGCGGCTGGCTCAACACGCCCGATTACTATTTCTTCTGGGCCTATCAGCGGGATCGTCTGTTCAACTCTTCCAACTATGACAACGAAGAGGTGCACGAACTGACCGAGCGCACATTGCACATGTCGATGGACGATCCCGAATGGGCACCGATGGTCAAGCGGATGTTCCAGATCGTCATCGACGATCTGCCGCGCATCCCGCTCTATCAACCGGCCCTGAATGTCGCGGTCAACGGTGCGTCGGGATACGAGTTCTGGTTTCATCGACAGCTCGACCCGCGCCGCATGACGGGGGTCTGATCCGTGGCGGGGCAGGCGAGGGCGATCGGTATCCGTCTTGCGCAGACCGTGCCGGTGCTTGTCGGGGTGGTGGTCATCAGCTTCATCCTGACCCGCGCGCTGCCCGGCGACCCGGCGGTGTATTTTGCCGGGGCGATGGCCGACGAGCAATCGATCCAGCAGGTGCGGGAGGCACTGGGGCTGGACAAGCCGCTGATCGCACAGTTCTTCGTCTATCTGGGCGACCTTGCGCGGGGCGATCTCGGTCAGTCGATCAGCACCGGGCAGCCCGTGCTGACCGATCTGGCGGCCCGCCTGCCCGCCTCGCTGGAACTGACCCTGTCGGCGCTGATCCTGTCATGTCTTGTCGCCATCCCGCTCGGCGTTCTGGCGGCGGTGCGGCAGGGTAGCTGGGTTGACCATCTGTGCCGGGTGCTGGTGACGGCGGGGGTGTCCCTGCCGACATTCTTCACCGGCATCCTGCTGGTCTATGTGTTCTACTATCTGCTCGGCTGGGCACCCTCGCCGCTTGGGCGGCTCGATTTCATCTATCTCGACCCGCCGCGCGTCACCGGGTTCTTCACCATAGACAGCCTTGTGGATGGCGATCTGGAAACTTTCGGTGCCGCTCTGCGCCAACTGGCCTTGCCGACGATCACGCTGGCATTGTTCACCCTCGCCCCGATTGCGCGGATGACGCGGGCGGCGATGTTGCAGGCCTTGTCTTCCGATTACATGCGGACCGCCCGCGCGGCAGGCCTTTCCAGGCAGAAGGTCCTTTTCGGCTACGGGTTGCGCAATGCGCTCCTCCCGGTCGTCACCACGCTCGGGATGGTGTTTTCCTTCGTGCTCGGGGCCAATGTTCTGGTCGAAAAGGTCTTCGCCTGGCCGGGCATCGGGTCCTATGCGGTCGAGGCGCTGGTGGCGTCCGATTATGCCGCTGTGCAGGGTTTCGTGCTGGCGATGGCGCTGCTGTTCGTCACGCTCAATCTTCTCATTGATCTCAGCTATGCGCTGATTGATCCGCGCATCGGGTTTGGCACCAAATGACCGACATCACCGCATTTCCCGGCAAGAAACCCGACGGCGCGGGGGCGCATCTGATCCACGTGCTGCGCGAAAATCCCGTGACGTTGCTGTCCTTCGGGATGTTCGCCTTCTTTCTGATGCAGGCGCTGCTTGGCGGGCTGCTGGTGCCGCATGATCCGCTGGCGACCAATGCTACCAAGGCGTTGCAGCCACCGGATTTTACTCATTGGTTCGGCACCGACAGCCTTGGCCGCGATGTCTTCTCGCGCGTTGTCGTCGCGACCCGGCTTGATCTGACCATATCGGTTCTTGCGGTCGCGATCTCGTTCGTGATCGGTTCCGTGCTGGGGGCGATTGCAGGCTATTGGGGCGGCTGGATCGACGCGGTTCTGAACCGCATCCTCGACACGATCATGGCCTTTCCGCTGTTCGTGCTGGCGATGGGGATCGTCGCGGCGCTCGGCAACACCATCGAGAATATCATCTACGCGACCGCGCTGATCAACATTCCGTTCTATGCCCGCCTCGTGCGGGCCGAGGTGAACATCAGGCGCGAGGCCGGGTTCGCCCTTGCGGCGCGGTTATCGGGCAATTCGCACATCCGCACGCTGGCGTTCCATATCTTCCCGAACGCCCTGCCGCCGATGATGGTGCAGGTGTCGCTGAACATGGGCTGGGCCATCCTGAACGCGGCGGGCCTGTCCTTCATCGGTCTCGGCGTCCGCCCGCCGACGCCGGAATGGGGCATCATGGTGGCCGAGGGGGCCAATTACATCATTTCGGGCCACTGGTGGGTGGCGCTGTTTCCGGGCCTCTGGCTGATGCTCGCGGTCTTCACCTTCAACCTGATGGGCGATGGGCTGCGCGATATCGTCGATCCCCGCCGGAGGACATGACGATGTTGAGCATTTCCGACCTCGCGGTATCCTTCCGCACCCGGCGGGGCGAAGTGAACGCGGTGCGCGGCATATCCTTCGATCTCGCGGTGGGAGAGACTTTGGGCATCGTCGGCGAAAGCGGGTCCGGCAAATCGGTGACCTCCTATGCCCTGATGCGCATTCTGGATGCGGGCGGGCGGATCAAGGCGGGCAGCGCGGTGTTCGAGGGCCGCGATCTGGCGAAGGCTGCGGAGAGCGACATGCAGGCGGTGCGGGGGCGCGAGATCAGCATGATCTTCCAGAACCCGCGCGCCGCACTGAACCCGATCCGCAAGGTGGGCCATCAGCTTGAGGATGTGCTGCGCCGCCACGGCCGCGCCACCGCCGCAAATGCCCGCGAGAAAGCCATCGAGGCGCTGGAGGCCGTGCGCATCCGCGACGCCGCAGCCCGATACGACGCCTATCCGTTCGAGCTGTCGGGCGGCATGTGTCAGCGGGTCGTCTTCGCCATCGCGCTGGCCTGCGGGCCGCGACTGCTGATCGCGGATGAACCGACGACCGGGCTCGACATCACCACGCAAAAGGCGGTGATGGACCTCGTGCGCGATCTGATCCGCGAGCGGGGCATGTCCTCGATCCTCATCACCCATGATCTGGGTCTTGCTGCCGAATATTGCGACCGGCTCGCGGTGATGAAGGATGGCGAGATCGTTGAAACCGGGGATGCCGCCGCATTGTTCGCGGCCCCTCGGCACCCCTACACGCGCAAACTGGTCGATGCCACGCCGCGCCCCGGTGCCCGTCTGCGCGATCTGCTGCCAGTGGAGGCGCGCACGCCGCTGGCCGATCACGAGCCGGGAAAGCGCGCCATTCTGGAAGTGCGCGATCTGGTCAAGACCTATCCGTCAAAATCCGGCCCTGTGCACGCGGTGAAGGGCATTTCCTTTGTCATCCGCGAAGGGCAGAGCGTCGGGCTGGTGGGCGAAAGCGGCTGCGGCAAATCCACGACGTCATCCATGCTGGTGCGCCTGCTGGACCGGACATCGGGGGATATCCTGTTCAACGGGCTCGACATTGGCGGCATTCCCTCCGACCGCTTCGTGAGGGATGAACGGCGCAGCCAGATTCAGATGGTGTTTCAGGACGCGACCGACAGTTTGAATCCGCGCCACAGCGCGCGGCAGACCATCGCCGACCCGATCCTGCGGATGAGCAGGATGCGCGGCACTACCCTGACTGCGCGGATCGAGGAACTGGCGACGCTCTGCGGCCTGCCACTGCCGCTTCTGGACAGGTTCCCGCATCAGTTGTCCGGTGGGCAGAAGGCGCGGGTCGGGATCGCACGGGCCATCGCGCTCGACCCGAAATTCCTGATCCTCGATGAACCCACGGCAGCGCTCGATGTGTCGATTCAGGCGGTGGTGCTGAACCTGCTTGCCGATCTGCGCGCGCGGCTTGGCATGACGTATCTGTTCGTCAGCCACGATCTGAATGTCGTTCGTCTGCTCTGCGATCATGTCATCGTTATGCAGGGCGGCGAGATCGTCGAACAGGGGCCGACGGTAGAGGTCATGGACAACCCCAGCCATCCCTATACAAAATCCCTGCTGGCCGCTGCCCCTAAGCCGCCAACTGCGCCCGATGGCTTTGCCCGCTCTGCCGCAGAATAAGAACAAAGGTTTGCCGATGAATACGCATCTGACCGATCTGCCCTTTACCCTCGATGCGCTGCGTGCCGCCTATGCGGGCGGGCTGTCCCCGTCCGATGTCATGGGTGAGACGCTGCGGCGGCTGGCTGCGGTCGACGATCCGGCGATCTTTCTGCATCTTGCAACGGCGGAAAGCCTGATCGCAGAAGCCGCCGCCCTCGGCTCCTTCGATCCTGCGCGCCCGCTCTGGGGTATCCCGTTCGCGGTGAAGGACAATATCGACGTGGCGGGCATGCCGACCACCGCTGCCTGTCCCGCCTTCGCCTATGACGCCACAGAGGACGCGTTCGTTGTCGCGCAGTTGCGCGCTGCCGGGGCGATCCCGGTCGGCAAGACCAATCTCGACCAGTTCGCCACCGGGCTGGTGGGGGTGCGGTCACCTTACGGCGTGCCGCGCAACGCGGTCGACCCGGCGATGGTGCCGGGCGGTTCCTCCTCAGGGTCCGCTGTCGTAGTGGCGCACGGGATCGTGCCCTTCGCGCTCGGCACCGACACTGCCGGATCAGGCCGCGTGCCCGCCGCGCTGAACAACATCGTCGGGCTGAAGCCCAGTCTGGGCGCGTTTTCGGCGACCGGGGTCGTGCCGGCCTGCCGGACGCTCGATACGATTTCGGTCTTTGCGCTGACCGTATCCGATGCCTATCAGGTGTTCCGCGCCGCGACCGCCTATGATGCAGCGGACGCCTATTGCAGACCCTATCGCACAACGCCGATGCCCGCCGCATTGCGCGTGCCGCGCATCACGGCACCTGATGCGGGCAGCCTGAAATTCTTTGGCGATGACGCTCAGGCAGCGGATTTCGAGGCGACGCTTACCACGCTCGCGGGGCAGGGCGGGCGCATCACTCGCGCGGATTTCACCCCGTTTTATGATGTCGCCAACATGCTCTACGAGGGTGCCTGGGTCGCCGAACGCTATGCCGCCATCGAACCCCTGATGACTGATCCGTCCCACCCGGTGCATCCTGTCACCCGCGCGATCATCGCCAAGGCTGAGGGTCTTTCGGCGGTGGATGCGTTCCGGGGGATATATCGGCTCGCGGATCTCCGCCGGGCCTGTGCGCCGATCCTCGATGGCGCCGACATGCTCTGCGTGCCGACCATGCCCACATTCTATACCTGCGCCGATCTGGCGGCGGACCCGTTCACGCCGAATGCAAATCTCGGCACCTACACGAATTTCGTGAACCTGCTGGACCTTTGCGCCATTGCGGTGCCGACCGGGCCGCGTGCCGATGGCCGCCCCGGCAGCGTCACATTGATCGCGGGGGCGGGCCGTGATGCGGCGATTGCGGCTGAAGCGCAGCGCCTGATGGACATCCGCCGCCCGGCGCTGGGGGCAACCGGATGGCATGGGGACCCTGTGACGATCCAGAATGCGGCAGGGGCGATTATGGAGGATGAAATCGCCGTCGCCGTCTGCGGTGCGCATATGTCGGGCCTGCCGCTGAACGGGGAGCTGACCGGGCGCGGCGGGCGGCTGATCCGGGCGGCGCACACAGCGCCCGCCTATGCGCTTTTTGCCTTGCCCGGCGGCCCGCCGCATCGACCGGGCCTGATCCGGCTGTCAGGGGATCAGGGCGCAAAGATCGCGCTCGAAGTCTGGGCCTTGCCCAAACGGAACTTCGGCACCTTCATTGAGGCGATCCCCGCGCCGCTTTCGATCGGGTCGATCACGCTCGACGACGGCAGCTCGGTGAAAGGGTTCCTCTGCGAGGCGGTGGGAAGCGAAGGCGCAGAGGATATCAGCGTGCTTGGCGGCTGGCGGACCTTCATCGCGGCAAAGGTGCCCGCCTGATGTGTGCTGCCTTCGGCCAAGGTGATGGTTCGGTGCAGGTCGCCGCATCCACCTCGTCGTTCTCCCAATCTCAGGTCGCGTAGCGTGTGGTGCCGCGCCTGCGGATATCAATTGGTTCGTTCAGGATCATGGCGTTGTGGGCGCGTTGATCGCAATTTGATCGCGGGCATATCCTGCAATTGATCCCGACCTGCGTGACCCTGGAGCTGCTCTGCTGAAATTCCTCGGCATAGCCGATCGCATCAAGATGCGTGATCGCGCATCCCATCGCGATGGCGAGGCGTTTGTCCTGGGTATGACGGGTGAACCGGGGCCGGTTGACCGTTCGCGCAAAGACGAAGAACCGCGCGCCATCCGGCATTTCGACGAACTGCGGCACGATCGCGCCGGGCGTGCGAAACGATGTGTGAACTTCGAGGCGCGGACATGCACCGCCATATTCCGCGAGGTGAAAGCCGGTCGAGTTGAACCGCTTTGTGACATTTCCGGCCTTGTCGATCCGCAAGAAGAAGAAGGGAACACCCATTGCGGATTCACGCTGCAACGTGGTGGCGCGATGGCAGGCCTGCTCGAAACTCACGCCGAAGCGCAATGACAGATGGGCGAAGTCATATTTGCTCGCCAAGGCTTCCTTCAGAAACGCCGTATACGGCATGAGCATCGCAGCGGCGAAATAGTTGGCAAGCTCGACGCGGCACCTGTTCAGGCCAGCTTCATCTGTTGTCTCCAGACGGGCAAGGATCGTGTCGATCAACCCGCTGTGTTCGATGAGCGCAACCATGTGCGCCAGTTGAAAGGTCCGGTTCGGGTGGTCCAGCCCTTCCGAAAGCCGCAGTTCGCGGCGCTCTTCATCATATTCCCGCAAGGCGTCCGGCATCGCGGCGACCGGCACCAGTTCCGTCCGCACACCCAGCTTGGTGAGCATGAGTTCCTTGAGCGCGGGATAGAGGTCGTCGCTTTTCACCTTCCTTTCTTCCCAGAACGCCTCCGCAACCCGCTCCAGTTCGGGGAAGTGGTTCTTGTTGTTGCGAAAGAAGTCATGAACGATCGCTTCCGGCGACGCGCGCAAGATCCCGAGATCGGATTCCCCGGCATTGGCAAGGGACAGAAGTTGATCGGTGCAGGCCAGATAGGATCGGTGCAACTGCTGAAAGCTGCGCGCAACGTCCGGGCAATGGACCATCAACGCCCGGAGTTGCGGCAGATCGGGCCGACAGGATTCAAAGAGCGGGTCCTGAAACGTCGTCCGCAGGTCTGCCAGCGCCGCAGTGTCGTCTTCATCCGCGATGTCGCGCCAGTCGACTCCGTACGCTTCCAGAATGCGCAGCAGGACCGGGACCGAGACGCTCCTCTCGTTCTTTTCCAGCATGTTCACATAGGAATTGCTGATGCCCAGCACCTTTGCCATCTCTGACTGGGTTTGCTTGGCTTCGGTCCTGAGGCGGCGAAGGCGGGGTCCGATGAAGGTTTTCATGATTCCCACTAACATGAAATTCACAGGTTCACAATTTAGAATGTTGTGAATTTGTGCACTCACAACAGAACGCGGTTGCATTTGCAGCATTTGAATTCGGCGGGATAGGCCTCTTTCAAACACGGAGGATCCATCATGCGCACTGGCCAAACCCATCTCTTCATCCCCGGCCCGACCAATGTTCCCGAATCTGTTCGCAGGGCCATGAACGTGCCCATGCAGGACATGCGGGCGTCTGACTTCGGCGACCTGACCCTCAGTCTTTTCGAAGACATGAAGTCGGTCTTTCGGACAAAGACGGGAACGGTCATGTTCTTTCCCGGCTCCGGGACCGGTGCTTGGGAAGCGGCGATCACCAACACCCTCAATCCCGGTGACAAGGTTCTGATGTCCCGGCAGGGCCAGTTCTCGGCGCTCTGGGCCGAGATGGCGAGGCGGCTTGAGCTTGACGTAGAGGTTGTCGATGTGGCCTGGGGCGCGGGCACGCCGGTGAACCAGTTCGCGCGGATGCTCGGGCAGGATCGGGATGGCAAGATCAAGGCCGTTTTCGTCACTCATAATGAAACATCGACCGGCGTCGTTTCCGATGTCGCCGGGGTGCGCCGCGCGCTGGACGAAAGCTTTCACGACGCGCTTCTGTTCGTCGATGGCGTGTCATCCGTGGCTGCGCTGGAATTTCAGATGGACGCATGGCACGTCGATCTTGTTGTGACCGGCAGCCAGAAGGGCCTCATGCTGCCCGCTGGGCTTGGCATTCTGGGGATCAGCGAAAAGGCACTCGAAGCGTCCAGAACATCGAAGATGCGCCGCGCCTATTTCGAATTCTCAGACATGCTGAAGATGAACGCGGATGGCTATTTCCCCTACACGCCGCCGACGCAGTTGTTCCACGGCCTGCGGCAGTCCTTCGATCGGATCAGGGAAGAAGGGCTGGATCGGATCATCGACCGCCACCATCGTCTGGCGGAGGCTGTGCGTCGCGGCATCGCGGCTTGGGGTCTTTCGCTCGTGGCGGAGCATCACAAGCTTTACTCGGATACGGTTTCGACGATCCGGGTTCCCGCTGATGTCGATGCACGCGACGTCATTCGGATCGCCTACGAGGATTATAACGCATCATTCGGCAGCGGGCTCGGCCCGCTTGCGGGCAAGGCGTTCCGCATCGGTCATCTGGGCGACCTGAACGAAGGCATGTGCCTGACCGCCCTGTCGATCGCGGAATTGGCCATGTATCGCGCGGGAGTTCCGATCCAGCTCGGCTCCGGCGTGGGTGCGGCGCAGGAATGGTTCGCCGCCCACGCCATGTCGAAGCCGATGATGAGCATCGCCGCCGAGTGATCTGCTTACCTCCAGAAACTTCACAAGACAGGCAGAGCCGAAATGTCACATACCCTGTATCCCCTGCGCAAGCAGCGCCTTCAACGTTCGGAACTTGCCGTGCCCGCGTCGAATACGACGATGATTGACAAGGCCGCGACCAGCGCTGCGGATTTTGTCTTCCTCGATCTTGAGGATGCCGTTGCGCCGTCGGAAAAGGTTCAGGCGCGAAAGAACGCCGTTCAGGCGCTGAACGACATTGATTGGGCCGCCAAGGGCAAGACCGTTTCGGTCCGTATCAATGGTCTGGATACCCAGTACATGTATCGCGACGTGGTCGACATCATGGAACAGGCCGGCGACCGCGTGCACACGCTGCTGGTTCCGAAAGTGGGCGTCCCGGCCGACCTCTACATGGTGGAGGCGATGGTGAATCAGGCGGAGCAGGCAGGCGGGCTGACCACGCGCGTCGGTCTTGAAGCCCTGATCGAAACCGCCCTCGGCATGGCGAATGTCGAAGCCATTGCGCAGTTCGGTGGCCGTCTTGAGGCGCTGCATTTCGGCGTGGCGGACTATGCCGCCAGCATGCGCGCGCGCACGGTGAACATCGGCGGGCTGAATCCCGATTACCCCGGCGACCAGTGGCACGCCTCCATCACGCGCATGGTTGTTGCCTGCCGTGCCTATGGCTTGCGGGCGATTGACGGGCCGTTCGGCGACTTTGGCGATCCCGAAGGATATGTCGCCGGTGCACGGCGGGCCGCAGCGCTTGGATGTGAGGGCAAATGGGCAATCCATCCCAGCCAGATCGAAATGGCGAACGATGTCTTCAGCCCGCCACCGGCGGAAATCGCCAAGGCGGAGCGGATCATCGAGGAACTTCGCGCCGCCGAAGCCGCAGGCAAAGGCGCCGCCAGCCTCGATGGCAAGATGATCGACGCTGCCAGCGAAAAAATGGCGCGCAACCTCATCGAAGTCGCGAACGCAATCGCCGCCAAGGCGATACCGGCCTGACAGGCCCAATATCCGGAGGTCACGTCATGGACATTCATGAATATCAGGCGAAGGAAATCCTCGCCAATTTCGGTGTGCCGGTGCCGCGCGGCGCGGTCGCTTTCACGCCGGAGCAAGCGGTGTTCCACGCGCGCGCAATCGGATCGGGGCGCTGTGTGGTGAAAGCGCAGGTTCATTCCGGTGGCCGCGGCGAGGCGGGCGGCGTGAAGCTGTGCACCACGGCGGAGGAGGTGTCGGATTTCGCGCGGGGCCTTCTGGGAAAGGCGTTGGTGACCAAACAGACCGACGCTGGCGGCAAGCGCGTGGATCGCCTTTGGATCGAAGAGGTGTCGCAGATAGATCGCGAACTCTATCTCGGCTTCGTGCTCGACCGCAAAGCCGAGCGGATCATGATCGTTGCCTCCGGCCACGGCGGTATGGAGATCGAAGATCTGGCCGAGAATGACCCCGACAGCCTGATCCGCATGATCCTCGACCCGGCGGTCGGGCTTGCCGAATATCAGGCGCGCGAACTTGCCTTCAAGCTGGGCCTCAAGGGGACACAGATCGCGCAGATGGTGACGGTGCTGAAGGCCTGTTATCGGGCCTACCGCGATCTCGATGCGGTGATGGTGGAAATCAACCCGCTCGTCGTGTGCAAGGATGGCTCGCTCATCGCGCTCGATGCGAAGATGTCCTTCGACACGAACGCCCTGTTCCGCCACCCGGAGGTGGCGGGCCTGCGCGATCCCGGACAGGAAGACACGCGGGAAAGCTATGCAGCAGATCACGGGCTGGCCTATGTCGGTCTCGACGGCGACATCGGCTGCATCATCAACGGCGCAGGCCTCGCGATGGCCTCGATGGACATGATCCAGTTGGCGGGCGGCAAGCCTGCGAATTTTCTGGATATCGGCGGTGGCGCAAGCCCCGAACGCGTCTGTCAGGCGTTCCGAACGGTCCTCTCGGACAAGAATGTCAGCGTGATCCTCGTCAACATCTTCGCCGGGATCAACCGCTGCGACTGGATCGCGAACGGGGTGATTCAGGCTTACACGGAAATCGGGATCGACATCCCGGTGGTCGTCCGGCTTTCCGGCACGAATGTCGAGGCAGGTCGCAAGCTGATCCGCGAAAGCGGTCTGCCCATCGTCAGCGCCGATACCCTGGCCGAAGCGGCCGCCGCCGCCTATGCCGCGCGCCCCCGAACAATCGCAGCGGAATAGGAGATACCGATATGGCAATTGTCATCAACGAGACGACCCGCGTCGTCGTTCAGGGCCTGTCGGGGCGGATCGGTCAGTTCCACACACAGGAAATGATCGAATACGGCACCAAGGTGGTTGCGGGCGTGACCCCCGGCAAGGGTGGCACGACCGTCCTGAACCGCCCCGTGTTCGATACCGTGCGCGAAGCCGTCGAGGCGACCGGCGCCGAGGCAAGCCTGTTGTTCGTGCCACCGTCGGCAGCTGCCGACGCGATGATGGAGGCGGCGGATGCAGGCATTCGAACCGCCGTCTGCGTGACGGACGGGATTCCGACGCAGGACATGATGCGCGTGAAACGTTTCCTGCGCCGCTTTCCGCGTGACCGCAAGATGCGCCTGATCGGGCCGAATTGCGCGGGCATCATCAGCCCCGGCAAGGGGTTCATGGGCATCATGCCGCCGCATATCTATACACCGGGTCGTGTCGGCATCGTCGGACGGTCCGGCACGCTCGGCTATGAAGCGGCGTCGCAGATGCAGGCCTTGGGCATCGGCGTGTCATCGTCCATCGGCATTGGCGGCGACCCCGTCAACGGCTCGTCCTTCCGGGACATCCTCGAGCTGTTCGAGGCGGACCCCGAAACCGATGCCGTGATGATGATCGGCGAAATCGGCGGGCCACAGGAGGCCGAGGCGGCGGCCTATGTGCGCGATCACATGACCAAACCCGTGGCGGCCTATATCGCAGGGCTTGCCGCGCCAAAGGGCCGCCAGATGGGCCATGCCGGTGCGATCATTTCCGCCTTCGGTGAAAGCGCGCAGGAAAAGGTCGCTTTGCTGAGTTCCTGCGGCATCGAGGTTGCACCCAACCCGTCTGCGATGGGGGACACCGTGGCGCGGCTCGTGTCATCCAAGCGAAGCGCTGCGTGACAGCAGCGATGGACGGGCTGATGCTTTCAGGTGAAGACAGGGCCGGGGACGCCGCCCTCACCGACTGGATCGGCCGGACGGAGGTCACGACAGGATGCGTGTCGCCCATCACTGCGGCCACGATCCATGCAACGCTGGCGCGCCCGAACCTCGAATGCCCCAAAGCGGACGATCCGCTTCCCGCGCTCTGGCATTGGTATGCTTTCCCGCCCGTGGTCGGCATGGCGGACCTGTCTGCGGACGGGCACCCGAAACTCGGCGGGTTCCTGCCCCCTGTCCCCTTTGAGCGACGGATGTGGGCCAGCGGCGATCTGCGCTTCCTCGGTGAACTCCGTGTTGGCGAAGAGATTGAAAAGACATCGGTGATTACCAGAGTGGACGAAAAATACGGCTCCACCGGCGGCATGGTCTTTGTCGAGGTGGCGCATGAATTGCGTGGCCGTGCCGGGCTTGCGATCAGGGAAACGCAGACCATCGTCTATCTGCCGATCGCGCCGCAATTCACGCCGCCGCCGAAGCAGCCCGGCCCGACCGCAAACCTCGTCTTCGATGTGCATCAAGCCGTCTCCGCTGCGTTGCTGTTCCGCTATTCGGCGATCACGTTCAATGCGCACAGGATCCACTACGATCTGCCCTACGCGCAGCAGGTCGAGCATTATCCGGCGCTGGTCGTGCATGGGCCGCTTCAGGCCAATCTCCTGATGGCGGAAGCCACGGCATGGAAGGGGCGCAGGCCGGATCGGTTCAGCTTTCGCGGCGTGCATCCGATGTTTCACGACAGCGACATGCGCCTCTGCGCCACGCACGCCGAGGGCGGTGGCCTCGACATGTGCACGGTCGCGAGCGCCGGGCATATCGGAATGAAATCAAAGGCGGAGTGGGAGGATTAGATGGCCGGAATACTGAACGGACTACGTATCGTCGAAGGGTCCGCTTTCGTCGCTGTGCCCCTCGCGGGGATGACCCTCGCCCAGATGGGTGCCGATGTGATCCGGTTCGACCGGCTGGAAGGTGGCTTGGATGCGGGCCGCTGGCCGCTGTCCCCGACGGGCCGCAGCCTGTTCTGGGCAGGGCTGAACAAGGGCAAGCGGTCGATTGCCGTGGACATGAGCCATCCGGAGGGACGCGAGATCATCACCCGCACAATCACTGCGCCCGGTGACGACGCAGGTATTTTCCTGACCAACCTGCGGGTGCGCGGGTGGATGGATTATGAGACATTGAGCCAGCATCGCAAGGATCTGATCATGGTCACCCTTCTTGGTGACAGGCATGGCCGCCCGCAGGTCGATTATACGGTGAACCCCGCGCTCGGGATTCCCGACCTCACGGGGCCGGAGGGGCACGACGAACCGGTCGCAAACGCATTGCCTGCGTGGGACCTTATGGCAGGGCATATGTGCGTTTCATCCGTTCTGGCGGCAGAGCGGCACCGCCTGCGCAAGGGCGTCGGGCAAGAGGTGACGCTCACCCTGAAAGACGTGGCCGCTGCGACGCTCGGGCATCTCGGCATGATCGGCGATGCGGTGCTGAACGAAGATCAACGCGGCAAATCCGGCAACGCGCTTTACGGTGCATATGGTCAGGACTTCGTATGCGCTGACGGGCGCCGGATCATGGTCATCGGCCTGACCGGTCGCCAGTGGTCGGGTCTGGTGCGGGTGACCGGCAAAGAATCCGAACTGGCGGACCTCGCGCGGCGGAAAAAGGTGGACTTGTCGGATGAAGGCGTCCGCTGGACGTTGCGCGCAGACATCACCGCAATCCTGAAGCCGTGGTTCGCCGCGCGCCCGGCAGATGTCATTTCAGCCCTGTTCGACGAGGCGAAACTGACATGGTCGGAATTCCGGACCGTGAAGGAAGCCGTGCAATTCGACCCCGACCTCAGCCCCGACAACCCGATATTTACCGAGCTGATGCAACCAGGCGTCGGGCGGTTTCCGGTGCCGGGTCATGTCGCGGATTTCGCTGATTTCCTTCGCGAACGGCCGAAGGCAGCGCCGCTTCTGGGCGAAAACACCGAAGAAATCCTCAGCGAAGTCACCGGATTGGATGACATGGAAATTGCGCGGCTGTTTGATCGGGGGATTGTAGGGGGACGCACCTCCGGCACCCTCAACAGCGCAGCCTGACACCGAACCGATCACAGCCCCCGGCGAGGCATGGGGTGGGTTGATCATCGCTGCCAAAGACACGTTGGTGCCGAATTCAGGGTGATACCACACGGTCCCCCTGTACCGCGTGATCGGTCCACAAAGGAGCGGTCAAAGTTCAACGCGAACGCCGCGCGTGGGGAGCGAGATGGGGAGAACGCTTTTGTGACTGCGTGGCGGTGCGGCCAGTCACTATCGAACTTGCCTCCAATTTTTTGAATTCCCTGTTACCGAAAAACGCTGGAAACAGGGAATTTACAGGGAAATCGGCGCGCTTTGCGGGCGCTTCGTGGGAAACTGCTATTCTTTTCCTCGCGCTATCAATGGTTTGCGAGCGATTTCCCTAAAAGGGAAAAACAGGGAAATTGGCGCGTCTTATCAAGGAACTTGATTTCAAAAACAGGGAACGATCTTCATTAACAGGGAATTCCCCCAGACTTTGTGTCGCCCATCCGGGAACGATTGTCCCCCATCCGCTTACGATTGTCGTCCATCCGGCTTGGCGTGCGCTTTATCCGGGAACCCGTGTCAACCATCCGCCTTGTGGTGCAGGCCATCCGCCTTCGATTGCTGTCTGTCCGGGGTGGCGTGCCGTCTGTTCGGAATGGGGCAGGCAAGGCCAGGGGCAACTAAACAGGGCTAATCCCGATGCTCGTTGGCTGTACGGCAAGTGAACTCATGAGCGGGCGGCATCCAAACAACAGCCGATTTGAGGTTCACGGAGAAGGCGGATCCGGCAAGGGCGGGTCGTAGTCTGGCCCGCAGATCGGCTCGTCGATCACCAGAGGGAAGTCGCCAACGAGGTTCTTGAGGTCATGGTCGGGCAACCAGCCATGGCCGCTGCCGCAAGGGCGAACGCCTGCGCATGGGCTTCCCGCGTGGCCGCCGCAAAACCACCACACTGGTGGCAGGGCCTGCGCATGACCGGCATGGTCGCCCCGATGGTGCTGGATGGTCCGATCAACGGAGACTGGTTCGAAGCCTATGTCACCCAGGTGCTCGTGCCGGGGCTGCGGCCCGGTGACGTCGTCATCATGGACAACCTGTCGAGCCACAAACGGGTATCGGTGCGCGAACGGATCGAGGCGGCAGGCGCAACCTTGCGCTTCCTCCCGCCCTACAGCCCCGACCTCAACCCCATCGAAAAGGCCTTCTCCAAACTCAAGGCCATGCTCAGAACGATCGGCGAGCGGACTGTGAACGGCCTTTGGGACCTGATCGGCAGGCTTGTCGATATCCTCCAACCGCACGAGTGCGCCAACGACTTCACGTCATGCGGATATGATCCAGAATGATCGAAAACCGCACTAATGCGGGTGCCCATCTCACTTGTCTTACTGTTCTGAAAGCACTTTTTCAAAGTATGCAATCGTCTTGGGAAGACCTTGGGTCAATCCGACATTCGGGCTCCAATTCAGCTCTCGCTGCGCCAGTGCGATGTCGGGGCAACGTTGACGCGGGTCATCTTTCGGAAGATCGCGATATTCGAGCGGTGCCGTGGAGTTGGTAAGTTTCAGAACCATCTCCGCCAACTCGTGGATTGTGAATTCGACGGGGTTTCCCAAGTTCATCGGGCCGCTGACGCTCTTGCCTGTTGCCATGAGCCGCATCAATCCCTCCACGAGATCATCCACATAACAAAATGACCGCGTCTGACGCCCATCTCCGAATATCGTGATTGGCTCTCCACGCAATGCCTGCACGACGAAATTCGACACAACGCGGCCGTCGGCGAGATGCATTCTTGGCCCGTAAGTGTTGAAGATGCGCGCGACCTTTATTTCGAGGCCAATCTGGCGGTGATAATCGAAAAATAGCGTCTCCGCGCAGCGTTTCCCTTCATCGTAACACGACCGGGGGCCGAACGGATTGACGTTGCCCCAGTAGGTTTCGTTCTGGGGATGAACCAACGGATCGCCGTAAATCTCTGAGGTGGATGCTTGCAGTACTTTGCATTTCAGCCGTTTGGCGAGACCGAGCATGTTGATCGCGCCAAGCACGGACGTTTTCGTCGTCTGCACGGGGTCATGCTGATAATGAATTGGCGAGGCGGGGCAGGCAAGATTGTAGATTTCATCGACCTCGACATACAACGGAAAGGTCACGTCGTGCCGCATGAACTCAAAAAGAGGATTGCCGTGGAGATGATAGATATTTTGTTTGTTTCCGGTGAACAGATTGTCGACACATAAAACTTCGTGACCATCCGAAAGAAGACGATCACAGAGATGGGAGCCAAGGAAGCCGGCGCCGCCCGTCACAAGAATTCGTTTACGGCTATCGTATTTACGCACCATGTTTCAATCGCCTTGAATTGTTAGATGCTGACGATGATGCAGGTTTGCAGATTATGCTGCATGGGAATGATTTCTTCGATATTCAGATAGCGACCCCAAGTCGATTGAATATAGCTGGCCTTGTGGAAGGCGAGTGAACGATAGGGGCCGACTTCCTTGTGACGATAAGCCTGAAATCCCTGCGTCATGGGATGACGAAGATCTTCTCTGAGGTCGGGAAACTTGGCAACCTTATTGGCAAGGCTTGAATCGGGAACGGCTGCCTCCTTTCCCCATGCCTCCCACGTTGGTTCCGTGTGTGCTGTGAGGTAACCGAGCCCACCGGGCCGAAGAATACGGCGGATCTCTGCGAGGAACGCGGATTCGAACGTGTCGATATGCGTGAATACGGAAAACGCGGTCACGACATCAAAATAGTTGTCTTCAAACGGCATGTTCGGGAGAGATGGCAAAAAGACCGGCCTGACGTTGGATGGCATGAATTCTGACATCCAGCGGATGTGTCGGCCGTTGATATCTGTCCCCCAGATCTCGGGTGTGTCGCGCTGGCAAGCGAAGTGGCGAAGTACGCGACCGCTGGCGCATCCGATGTCCAGGATGCGATCAACCTTCACATTCCTCTTCGCTGCAGCATCGAGAACATTGTGGTAATCGCTCAGGCCGGAGAGCCAATAGTTCTCATCATGCCCGAGGTTATAAGCCTCCCTGTCGCTGGCATCCGGTATGGGAATATTATCTTTCGCGACCAGCTCCCTGAGCCGAAGCGACTTCAGATTCTGTGGAACCTTCCCGGCGGGTATGGCCCTGAACTTGCTCTCCTCCCACGTCGCAATCGGCGTCACGTTATCAAAGGGGAGCGTGTCGAGCGCTTTGGTAGAAATATCGTCTTCCCAGCGCAGGGGCCGCATTTCTGCAGGGGCTTCGGCAGCGACCGTTCTGTTTTGAGGGTTGGCTCGCACTTGTCTTGCTGGTCGCGACGGATGATCGAGGTCGGATGGTTGCGAAAGGTGCGGCAAAGCGTCGAGCCGTCCGGGTTCACGTGCCGCTACGATGCCGATCCGGGACATCGGGTTCTGTGTGGTGTCGTTCGGAGGTTTCGAAACCCAGTAGTATATTCTGGTCTCTGGGAAGCCGAGCCAGTTCAGGATGTCTTTTAAGACCCTCGGACCACTGGGCAACCAGCTAAGCCCGTATACGCCAGACATCAACTGCTCCACCCCTTCCTTCTTGTAATGAAGGGCGGGATTTTCCGGTTCACCCGGCACGTAGGCAGAACAGCTCGTGTTCAGGAACAGCAGTTCTTTCGTGCGATCAGCGGCGTACTTTAACCCTGTGACCGGATCAGGCAGATGATAGAAAATCCCGGAAAACCATGTCACGTCGAAGTCTTGCCCTCCGCCCTCGATCTGCATCAGGTCGGCAACTTCGAATGTCATGCCCGTGCTGTCGGCTTCCCTGTTCTTGGCAACAAACTTGGCCTGGTTGATCCAGTGATCACGAACGTCGAAACCGTGCGTCCTGCTGGCGCCCGCATCCTTCGCGGCAAAGGAATGCCCTCCACAATTGCAGGCGCAGTCCAGAAAGCTGCGGCCCTCCATCCCGTTGGGCAAGACGTGCTTGATCGCGAAGTGAAACGACTGGTGCGGGTCCACCAAATGCACCACTGTTTTAGTCAGATCATTGGTTTTTTTGGATTCCGTAAAGACACCGTCGCGAAGTTTCAGGCGATGGTGCCAGGGGGCCATGCTCTGGACATTGTCGATCAGCGCTTCGTTATCCATTGGCGTTCCTCTGTTTGACGCGTCTCATTGTTCGAACTTCGACATAGCGTTCAAACAGGAGACGAATTTTCCTGACATCGGGTTCATTCGAACCAGCAGGTCGACTGCTTGACTGTCGGTCAGCATGAGGCCCGCAAGATAGGGTAATGCCTGATACATGCTATCGACACTTGTATTGCCGCGCGTTTCCACGGCACGCAGCGGGTAGGCCAATACTTGCATTTTCGAGAGCGGTGCGAAATGCAAAGTATTCAGTAAGGTAACGGCCTTCGGCCTCGGATTGACCAGTAACTTCGCCACGAGATCGGCACGCGATACCCGGTTGTCCCTTTTGGGTTGGTGGTGCCGGACACGATTTCCAAGATGCCTGAGGCGTGAAGCAATCGCATCAGCCTCTTTACCGAAGCGCCCGTCGATCAACGCGACATCCAAGGGGCTTTCCGGACTTTGCCGGGCGAGATCCTCGAATACGTCAAGGTCGTCCTTCGAAGCGTTCATGATAACCAGATGGTCAGGCGAAAACGGTGCCTGGATCGCGGGCCATCCGGATTTCGGCGCGGGCGCGCTTTGCCGCATCAGCTCGTAGATGTCCTTTTGGTAGCTCAGATAATCCCAATCGCTTTTGATCCTAGCGATGGCGCGGTCAGACTGCGCAGTTCTTGCTTCGGGGTTCTCCATGCAAGAAATGACAGCATTGGCCATTGCCGACAGATCATACATGTCAACAACCTGACCACAGTCATCGCCGATCAACTCAGGGGCTCCGCCGCCGTCTCTGAATGCAACAACCGGCAGCCCGCAGGCCATCGCCTCGTGAATCACGCAGGGAAAGGGATCCGCGCGCGCTGTCAGCAGAAAGAGATCACCCCCGAGGAACACCTGCTCAATATCAGAGGTTGATGGCATGAACCGAACCCGCCCTTCCAAACCGTTCAAGCGCACGGCTTTCTCCGGATAGGTGAAACCGGCGTTCGGCTTGCCATACCAAAGAAAATAGAGCGGTGTATCTTTAGGCAATCTTTCGAAACAGATACTTGCGGTATCGACAAACAGATCGCCACCCTTGCGCAGATCCATGGTTCCGACATTCAGGACAATGAAAGCGTTTTCCTCAACGCCCAGCGTTGTTCGCAGCAGACGGCGGCACCGGGTGCGGTCCATCGCACCGAACCCGTCAGTCAAAAGACCCTGTCCACGCACCAAAGCCTTGGACATATCCATATTCGAAAAGCGCGCAGCTGCAGCTCTTACGAAGTTTGACGGAAAAACCACCTTCTCAGAAATCTCGCCGAAATCCGTGAGCCTTTCGGGACCGTAGGAAGCGCCTATTTCGTGAATAAGCGAGACAATCGGGATTCCTTCACGGTTGAGACCTTGTGCGATACGCAACGATTCAGCTGAATTCACAAGCGCGCAGATTGGACGATTTTTCCGGAAGATACCGGATGGGTTGAAAAGCCGTGAAATTTCTTGAAACGCAGCTTCGTCCGTAAGGCTTTTGTTATGGCGCGGTTGGGACATTACATAGGTATGGGAAAGCGCCTCGAACTCCTCCTGCCTTTCGCCACCCATATCGAGAATCGAGAAACATTCGAAATCCCCGCTCTCGCTGAACATTTCCAGCAATCTCAGGATGATCGCGGGCGCGCCGGTCCGCGACGCCTCGTGGCTGACGAACAAAAGCCGTGGTTTGCGCGGAAGATCAGAGCCGAGATAGGCGTCAAGTGAATTCGTCCCATAGTGGGATGCTTGATGAAGCGAATTCAACACATATTTCTTGGAGTACCATTCATTTGGCCGCCGCTCTTCCTGACGCCCATAATTGAGAAAATGGAGCAAAGGATCGGCATTTGCTTTGCGAACGTCCGGATTCAATCTTAAATAATGCTCTCCGTCAAATACAAACCTGTCTGCATATTTGATCTTCCGTCGCTTTGTTTCTTTCTCAACAAACCAATCAATTCGATTGCGAAGAGACGTTGCGCGAGTCTTCATCATGTTTTGAAGCCTTCATGAAAGCGCATACGGGCGGCGATATTTGGGTTGGCCTGAGTCATTGTGGCGATCAGTTGGTCATCAGCGACCCAGATTTCCTCGGCGAAATTACCAAGGCGGTAGGTGTCTGCCAACTCGGTCTCAGTACCATCCAGTATCCAAATCACAGTATCGAAATCGCCTAAATCGGCGGGCGTAAGGTCGGCATTCAGAAGCTTTACACAATACTCGGTCGCGCCATTGACGTGTAGTGCAGCCTTGAATCCTATCGTCAGGTTGGACCGCGTGATCTGCCTTGCGAAGAACCTTATCGGAGCGCGTTGATGGCGGCGTGTGGGAGAAATATCCAATGGCAAGAGTTTTTCAAAGGCCAGCACTCCGGCAACGACCAGTACTTTGTTCGGTGGGCTGAATGGCAGCAACGACAAGAATGGCTCTTTTTGGCCAACTGATCGCGCGCAGGTATTTAGTTCTCCTAGGAAGTTCATCGCATGGCCAATTTCGGAAAGCTGAGCGGCATCTAGGGTTTCACCATTTTCGGTCGTCTCCGCCAATCGCAACAGTTCTGCGGCAGCCCCCACAAAATCGAACGTTTCACTGGTCGTGTTCTTTTCGTCAGGCGACCGCCGGACTGGTGCGCATCTCGCCGTTACTGTCGCCAAGCCCATTTGCCGGGCGTAACTCAGTGTCGCGCTATCAGATACTTCGCGACTCGTTTCAAGGTAAGCATTTGCCTCCTGAAGAGCTTGCAAAATATCAATGTTGTTTACAGTTTGAAATATCTTTGATTCACCTGACAGCCGGGAGAAGTAGCTTCCGTAAAAATAAGGTGTGTGTGGGTATTTTGGGCCATCCCCTACCCAAACGAAACAGATATCCATTCTATCAGTTGCGATAGCGGTAACCTTTGCGTTGATGAACCCAAAAATGTCGATCCCGTCTTCGAGATCAAGCGAACCACATCCGACGACGAGGAAGGCGTCTTCGCTTATTCCCAGTCGCGCACGGACCCCACCCCCCTGTCCGCATCCGGGCGATAACGCCCCGCCTGCCGGGACTTTGAGCGTGTAGCCTTGAGTAAATGTTACCCCGACCTCGCTCGGAGGGGAGTGCATTCGCCCGTTTTTCGTGATGAAGCGGCAAAGGAAATGATCCGCAGTTTCGCTCAGCGGTGTCGAACCATCCTTGTCGAATGGCAAAGCCAGAGTGTCTGACATCAGCACGTTTCTTGCAGAAAGGTCACGCAGGCTTTCCAGCAAAAACAAGTTCTTGTCCGCTTGTATGAAGGCAAGCTCCGGAAGGTTTCCGCCAAGACCGTTGCGAAGCCGGGCGATGTTGTTTCGAAAATGCGCATCATGTCCATTTGCGGTTTTCGACATCAGCATCCAGATCTGCGCGAAGCGCCTGAACTTCGATTCCAGTGCGCCGCCAGCGCGGGCGACGATCACCACTTCCAGCTTGGGGTCGCCGAGTTGCAGGCGCAGAGCCACGCAAAGCGAACGATTGATCGCCGTATCCTCGAGATCATCAACTGCGAACAAAACGCGAGGCCTCAGATGCCATCCCTGCCTGAAATAGTAATTTATCGGCGCAGAGTTATCGTCACCCAGGAAAGCAATCTGCTCTGAAATATAGGCTTTGTTCAGTAGGCCGTTAGGAGACTTATTTTCTGGGTAACCAAAACGCAGGTAATGATCCCTGATAAGGGCTGGGTCCGCATCACTCGCCAAATCATCGCTCTTGTTTTTCCAGTATACCGGGTCAAACACCGGCATGACTTCTTGGGGGACAGCGCCTGACCGCCGCGCCAGCAAGGACTCAGTCGCTACATCGGGATGAAGTGATGCCTTTGCGTAAAGGCGAGAGTGTGAAAACTGTAAAAGAGAATGACCCGGCGCGGCAAGGTAGCCGCCGCTCAGGAAATGTTCGAGCGCCGAGCCCGGACATTCAGCATGCGCGCGATAATGTTCTGCTTCAAAAAAGGGGGACGGATCGATCCCGGCGTTCTGACCGTGACAGATATAATGTTCGAACGGGCGGACCGGGCTGTAGCCAAAGACCTTCTCTGCCGCGCCGGCGTAATAGTCCACGTCAAACAGAGGTTGCGGTGACTGTTTCGCATCGGACACGAGGTAGTGGTAGGCCGCTCGCCGAATTCCAAATTCTTTGCCAATATGGCTCTGGTAGTAATCCAGATCAAAAAGAACATGTGTCGATACATCTACGCTCGAGTCCCAATATGCTGCAATTACTTGACCACATGTTTTGAAATCAATTTTCAACTCAATACTTAAGTATTCAAAGTCGACAAGCGGGTGAGCGCGCTTTTCAGATATTTCACCAGCGAACAAGCGTTTGTAGAAATCAACTGGCGCGCCAAAATCCCGCTGTTGGCGCATGAATGCTTCGTCAAGGAAGGGATGGAATGGGGAAAGCGTCTCATTCCTGCCCAGGCGAGCGAGGCAATCCTTGATCGCAGCACCTGGTTTCTGCGGCAGACGCGGGCGATGCAGTAAATAGAAATCCGGATCGAAAAGCGGGTTCGGAGAAACGCCACGGTTCATCCCTTCCACCAGAAACCGCAAGACCACGTTCTCCCCATCGCCACGCAGACCGAGGGCGGATCGGCAGTAGGCGGCGTCGAATAGCATGTTGGGAGCGTAGGGGGCGTGGTTTTCAGGGTCCAGCATCGTCGCAATCAACATGTCGTCCGAAAGCTCGCACGCCTGGTCGTTCATCGCCCTCACGAAATCCAGATCGAAGAACCACGAACAGATCCGGGCGAGGCCGAGAGCTTCGCTATGCATGTTGCCTCGGGTTTTCATTCGGTGCGGGCTTCCATGCCAAACGATGCCATTCAGTCGCTGTCCTGATGATATTTTCAAGCGAAGAGTGTTTCGCTTCAAAGCCAAGAACACGTCGGGTCTTGCTTGGGTCAGCGACTAGGGTCGCCGGGTCGCCGGGGCGGCGCGGCTCCAATCGGAAAGGCACAGGCCGACCGATCTCAGCCTCCACCGATTTGATGATGCTGAACACCGAAAAGCCGGTGCCGACGCCAAGATTGAAGACATCTGTCTGCGCGCCGTTCAGGAGGTGGGTGCAGGCTGCAACATGGGCATCTGCAAGATCCAGAACGTGGATATAGTCTCGCACGGCTGAGCCATCCTCTGTATCGAAGTCATGCCCGAATACCGCGAAATCGCTGATTCTGCCTAGCCCGGACAGGATTGCACGCGGAATCAGGTGCGTCTCTTCCCTGTGAGCTTCGCCGATTTCCAGTTCAGGATCGCTGCCGGAGGCGTTGAAGTAACGCAGGCGGATGCTGCGAAGCCCATAGGCCGAAGAAAAGTCGTCGAGGATCTGTTCCACCATGCGCTTGCTATGGCCATAGGGGTTGATCGGGGACAGCGGAGTGTCTTCGCCAATCGGCGTGACGTCGGGCGCGCCATAGGTTGCGCAGGTAGATGAAAAGATGATCGGGACATTTCCCGCAGCGACGGAGGCCTGTGCAACGTTCAGGGAACCAAGGGTGTTGTTTTCGTAATATTTCGATGGGTTGGCAACGGACTCGCCAACATATGCGGAAGCGGCAAAGTGAATGATCGCAGTCGGCGCAGTTCTGGCGATCGCGGCATCAAGGTCCGCTCTTGACCTTATGTCGCCTACGATCACGTCGCCCCACTTCACGAACTCAGGATGCCCCTCGGAGAAGTTATCGAATGTTACGGGATCGAGCCCCAAAGCGTGCAACCGTTTGCAAGTGTGGCTTCCGATATATCCGGCGCCCCCAAGTACGAGAACTTTCTTCTTCATGGCGCAAACGGTTTCATGAACCAAAACTTCCGCAAGAATAACCGAAGGCTTGGATTAACGGCTGCCTGAGGTTCGGTCTTCATCAAGAACATTGAAACATCTTCAGTTTTTTCGAAAAACCGAGCTTCACAGCACAGGTAAATTCCGAGCTGTAACATTTGTGCTCGAAACCGATTTTATTTCGTAATATCATTTGGCTAGACCGCCCCGTTAAACGCATTGCCGTCAGGAGTATCTTGTGAAGCCTCATCTTGTCAACGTTCACATTCCCAAGTCGGCAGGTACTGCTCTTCGCGCAAACTTAGCGGAAATTCTTCCCACAACTAAGCACAGTGATAAGAAATCAATCATAAGTGTGGACCCAATACCAGACATGCCTTATCATGACGGGCTTCGCAAAGACTTTGCGGCAAGGTTCCCAAAGCTGTTTGACCAAGATTGTCGAATGATATCTGGGCATGTCATTTTTCGAAACGTTGTGGATGTCATATCACCCAGCCGCGAACGTGTGTCGGTCATAACCTTTTTGCGCGACCCGATATGGCGGACCATATCGGATTATTATTACTGCATTTCTGCAGCACACATTCAAATGGCAGCCTTTGTTTCGAATTATCCTACTTTCGAACACTATATGAGCAACCCGGGTGAAATGAACAAGATGACAGATTTCTTGTGCCTTGAGCCAGAGGCATCAGCACAAGACAAACTGCGGGACATTCTGCGCGCGTTCGACTTTATTGGGATCACAGAGAATTTCTCACATGATCTTGCATTTATCGCCCATTCCCTTGGAAGGGCACCAAACACAGAAATAAAAGCAAACATAAATTTGAATAAAGGGGAAATGCACCGGGCATATGAAAAATACTCACCAATTCTTCGGAGTGTTTTGCATGAAGATTTTGCGCTTTATCATGGGGTGCTAAAGCATCGTGGTCTCGCTTGACGCAGGCGAAAACTGGGACGGCTGTAACATCAAAGGGCTGAGAGCGATGGCCTGTTCGGTCTGGCGGGAATGATCAGCGTTCTGATAACGGCTGGCCAGCGACAAGAGCAACCGCATGTCGGACGGCACGCGCGGCAGGTCGATCTCACCCCGTCATTTCCCGGCTTTCGCGTTACCGGTGGTGGCGGTAGAGGCTGACAGGGCCTGCCCGGGTCAGGCGGGTGGGTGGTGGCCATCATGACAACGGATTGCGCGCTGCCTGAAGCGTACCGCTCGCATCGGTAGAGGGCAGGCGTTCGGCGATTTCGGGCAGCAGGCGGATGAACCGCCCTGAGTTTATCTGAGAGTAGAACACTCAAAGGATGAGCCCTATGACAAAGCAGAGATTCACCCCCGCCTATCCTGCCGAGCTTCGCGAACGCGGTGTTCGGATGGTTCGAGAGAACCGTGCCGATTATTCCAGCGATTCGGCCGCCTATAAAGCCATCGCGCCGAAGCTTGGCTGTTCGCCGGACAGTCTGCGCGTCTGGTGCCAGCAGGCCGAACGCGACACCGGTCAGCGCGCTGGACACACGAGCGCCGAGAAGGACCGGATCAAGGAGTTGGAGCGTGAGGTCCGTGAACTACGCCAGGCCAACGAGATCCTGAAGAAGGCCAGCGCATATTTCGCAGCGGCGGAGCTCGACCGCCCATTCCGCAAATGATCGCGTTCATTGATGATCACCGTTGTGTCCATGGTGTCGGGCCGATCTGCCGGGTTCTGGGGATCGCACCATCGACGTTCCATGCGTTCAAGGCTGTCGAGCGTGATCCCGACCTTGCATCGGATCGGGCCAGGCAGGATCGGCTGGACATGGCTGCCATCAAGCAGGCCTTCGATGGCAGTCGGGGCCGATATGGCGCGCGCAAGGTTTGGCACCAGTTACGCCGCAGCGGGCACGATATCGCTCGCTGGACGGTGGAGAGGTTGACGCAGGTCATGGGATTACAAGGCGTTGTGCGGGGCAAGAAGGTGATCACGACCAACCCCGATACGGCACAGCCTTGCCCGGACGATAAGGTAAACCGCGCCTTCGTGGCGGACATGCCGAACCAGCTTTGGGTCAGCGACTTCACCTATGTCTCCAGCTGGCAAGGAATGGTCTACGTGGCCTTCATCATCGACGTCTTCGCCCGCAAGATTGTTGGCTGGCGCGTCTCGACTTCGATGACGACCGGGTTCGTCCTGGATGCCCTGAACCAGGCCATATGTCAGCGCGCGCCATCCGAGGCTGATAAACTAATTCATCACAGCGACCGGGGAAGCCAATACCTGTCGATCCGTTACACTGAGCGGCTCGCGGAAGCCGGCATCGACACCTCGGTCGGCAGCGTCGGGGATTCCTACGACAACGCCTTGGCCGAAAGCATCATCGGCCTGTTCAAGACCGACGTCATCAAGTTCCTCGGCCCCTGGAAGTCCGTTGGTCAGGTCGAATGGGAAATCCTGAAATGGGTCGATTGGTATAAAAACACCCGCCTGCACAGCGCCATCGGCTACATCACCCCGAACGAAGCAGAGGAATCCTTCTACACAACCCTGAACGCTGACGAGAAAGCAGCTTAATCATTGAACCAGAAACTCTCCGGTAAACCCGGGGCGGTTCATTGTTGAAATTGCTCGGGGTGGAGGTCAGGGAGTGAGGAGAGGCGTGATCGGCCCTTTGTGGACAGTCAATTTCAACACGTAGGACCCTATGAACTTAACGAAAGTCGCCATTATTTTGTTCGGGCGAAGTGTTTTCAAAAGTAAGCGGCGCTAGGCGAACCTAATTCGTCGCGGCCAAAGATTGCGCAGAAACTCTGCTGGCGGCGGTCCCGTCTTCCCGCCCTCAGATTGCTCCAAGTCGTCTGACGTGCTTATCATTGAGCAAACATCGCGGAGCCTAGGTTGAACCTTACACATCGCGAAGCCGATCTGATCTTTGCCATCATGCGGGAACTCTCGGGCGAGTTTGCGCATGATGAGGTGCGAAAGCGGGTTGGGCGCTGGCTGTTGGAACTGCTCGACGCCGATTTCTTTGCCTCCTACGTTTGGGATGAGGGCGCTCAGCAATATGTCTCGGGTGTCGATATCAACATGACGCCCGACAACCTGTCGCGTTATGAAAGCTATTACCAGTTTCATGACCCCATCACGCCCACGTTGCAGCGCCGACGGCAAGCCACGCCTGTCAGTGCGATCATGGCGCACGACCGGCTGAAGCGGACCGAGTTCTTCAACGATTTTCTGTTCAAGGACGGTCTTTGCTACGGAATGAACTATTTCGCTTGGGACCGGGGTGAGAACATTGGCGATCTGCGTATCTGGCGGTCCCAGCGCAAAGAGGATTTCAGCGCCCGCGATGCCATGCTGGTCGATGCCATCGGGCCCAGCCTTGTGAATGCGCTCGCGCGGGCCAACCGGCTGAACACCGGTGCGACGGCACGTCGGTTCACGCAACGCCCGGACCTGTGGGGGTTGACCCAGCGCGAGGCAGAGGTGGCGGACATGCTGGTCACCGGCCTGTCGGATGAAGACATCATCGCTATCCTGTGCATTTCGAAACCCACGTTGCGTACCCATGTGGGGTCTGTATTTCGCAAGACGGGCGCACAACGGCGCAGCCAACTGGCGTTCATCCTGACCCAGTCGCAGGCGTGAATCTCATCATTAGTGATGATGGCGGTTAGGCCCAACAGGCCGCAGGCTTTGGACAACAGGTCCGGAGAATGCCATGCCCCTTTCACTGTCAGAAACCCTCGCCGCGCTGGAAGGCGGTACACTGAGCGCGCTGTCGCATGTCGATGGGATGCTGGATCGAGCCTCTAGCTTTGCATCTCTGGGGGCTTTCATCACCTCGGATGCCGAGGCCCTTCGCCTTGCTGCGCGTGCAAGTGATGCGCGACGCGCCACCGGGTCTGCGGGTTCGCTGGACGGGGTCGCGCTGGCCATCAAGGACAATATTGACACAGCAGACCTGCCAACGACCGGCGGCACAAGGGCACTCAAGGGTCCTGCCACAGCAGATGCTCCGCCGTTGGCAAGACTGCGCGACGCGGGTGCGCTGGTTGCGGGCAAGACCAACCTGCATGAATTGGCATTCGGGATCACCTCGAACAACGCGGCCTTCGGTCCGGTGCATAACCCATACGATCCGAACCTGATCGCGGGCGGATCCTCCGGTGGCACGGCAGCCGCAATTGCCGCAGGCATTGTCCCCGCGGGATTGGGTACGGATACCGGCGGCTCCGTCCGCGTTCCGGCCGCCCTTTGCGGGATCACCGGGTTTCGTCCGACGGTGGGGCGGTATCCGGTCGGCGGCGTCGTGCCGTTGTCGTCGACGCGCGACACCATCGGGCCAATGGGTCGCACGGTTACAGATGTGGCGCTGCTAGATGCGGTCATGGCAGGCGAACGGTACAGCCTCGTGCGGCCCGAGGCCACGGCCCTGCGGATCGGCGTGCCGCGCCGGATCCTGTGGGAGGGGCTGGAGCCCGAAATCGCCACCCGCTGCGAGGCAGCCCTTGCCCGCCTGTCTGACGCCGGGGTCACACTGATCGAGACCGACCCCGAGGATATCTGGGTCGATAATACCGCGGCATCCTTTCCAATCGTCCTTTACGAAACAATGCGCGAATTGCCGACCTATTGCGGCGCGCGGGGCGTGACCTTTGCGGATCTGCTGGTCGGCATTGCTTCACCCGATGTTCGTGGCATTCTGGAAAGTCAGATGGGCGAGGGAGCGATGCCCGAAACAGCGTATCGCGCGGCCCTCGACATCCATCGCCCCGCGATGCAACGTAATTGGGCAAAATGGTTCGCCGCCGATAACCTCAACGGCGCCCTGTTCCCCACCACACCGCTAAGCGCGCGCGCCATCGGCGCGGATGAAACCGTCAGGCTGAACGGGGCCGATCTGCCCACCTTCGCCACCTATATTCGCAACACGGATCATGGATCAGTCATGGGCCTGCCCGGAATCAGCCTGCCGTTGCCGGGCGATGGCCTGCCCGTGGGGCTGGAGCTGGATGGACTTGCCGGCCAGGACCGCGCGCTTCTGGGCATAGCCGCCCGGCTGGAGGGACTGCTGGCCCTTTGACGTCAACTTCAACAAGATCAGGGAGACCGACATGAAGACTCTACTTATCTCAACAGTCATCGCAGGAATGATGGCGGGTGCGGCGGTGGCCGATGTCAGCATTGGCGTGCTTGTGCCCGACAGCGGGCCGGCTGGGCTTTTCGGGCCTTCCGCGCGTCAGGCGGCAGAACTGGCCGCCGAGGACATCAACGCAGCTGGCGGGATCAATGGCGAACCCGTGCAACTGATCTTTGCGGATGTGGGCCTGCCACCGGCGCAGGCCATTCAGGCCGTGCAACGGTTGTGGCGGTCCGAGGGTGTGCAAGGCTTTGTCGGCATGCATGACAGCGCCGTGCGCGCGGCGATCACGGGCCAATTGCGCGGCGAGGTGCCCTATGTCTACACGGCAGTCTATGAGGGCGGCGAATGTGCCCCCGGCACCTATGTCACTGGCGAGACCCCGGCGCAGCAACTGGCCCCGGTTATCCCCTGGCTGGCCGCCAACGAAGGCGCAAGCAACTGGTATCTGATCGGCAATGATTACAACTGGCCGCGTGAAACCAACGCGGCGGCTCAAGCCATCATTGCAGCCAGCGGCGGCACTGTCGTGGGCGAGGAATACGTGCCCTTGGGCGCATCGGATTTCGACTCCTCGCTTGGTCGGATCCGGGCCTCGGGTGCCAATGCGGTGCTCGTGACGTTGGTCGGCGGTGACTCGGTCGGGTTCAATATCGCCTACGCGGCCTTCGGGCTGGACCAGCAGGCGCTGCGGCTCGGCACCTTGATCGAGGAAAACACCCTCGCGGGGATCGGCGCTGCCAATGCCGACCGGCTGTTTGCCTCGATGGGCTACTTCGCCAGCATCGAGAGCGACGCGGCGCGCGATTATGCCAAAAGGCTGGGCGCGAACTTCGGAGCCGACGTAGCGCAGCCCAATGGGCTGGGGCAATCGGTCTATGATGGGTTGATGTTGATGGCGGCGCTCGGAAATGCGGCGGGATCGCTGGACGCGGCGGCGGTATCCGAGATTGCGGACGGCACAACATTCACCTCGCCCCGTGGCGCGGCGATGCTGGACGGA
The DNA here is from genome assembly GCA_964352385.1 of uncultured Candidatus Planktophila sp. Taxonomy (GTDB): domain Bacteria; phylum Pseudomonadota; class Alphaproteobacteria; order Rhodobacterales; family Rhodobacteraceae; genus Pikeienuella. The sequence goes on along the minus strand of CAYGRU010000001.1, from coordinate 108,467 downwards.
AACCATGTGGCGCAGACGATATTCCTTGCTGACGGGGCATCGGGTGCATTCGATGTGGTGGCCAACTTCGACACCGTGCCGCACGGCGTCACCTGCCCCTAGGAATGGATACGCTTGTACTCTTCCTGCTGAACGTGACATGGCAGATCGCGGCCCTGGCGCTTCTGGCGCTGGGGCTTGCGCTGGTGTTCGGATTGCTCAGGATCATGAACATGGCGCATGGCGAGTTTGTGATGCTGGGCGCTTATGCTCCCGTTATGACCGCGCAGATGGGTTTGCCGACGATAATGGCGGTGCCGTTGTGCCTGCTGATGGTGGGCCTGACCGCGCTGATCGTCGAGCGGCTGGTGATCCGACACCTCTATGCGCGCATGTTCGACAGCCTTCTCGCGACATGGGCCTTGTCGATCCTGATGCGCGAAGGGGCCGAACTGGCCTTTGGCCGCCAATTCCACAACGTGGCGCCGCCGCTCGAGGGGGTCACTTGGGTCGGCCCGGTGGGATATCCCAGCTATCGGTTGGCGGTGATCGCGCTGGCAGTGTTGGGGTTGCTGGCGCTCTGGCTCTGGTATCGTCGCAGCCTGACCGGCCTGAAGCTTCGCGTGATGATCGACAATCCGGCGCTGGCGCAGGGCGCGGGTATCAACACCACGTGGCTGTCAGCCGGGGCCTTTGTGACTGGCTGCCTGCTGGCCGGGCTGTCGGGCCTGTTGCTGGCCCCCACGATCAGCGTCTTTCCCGGCATGGGGCTGGATGCGTTGATCCGGTCATTCTTTGCCCTGATCGTCGGCGGGCTTGGCACGCTTGAAGGGTTGGCCATCGGTGCGCTCGCCATCGGCGGCGTGCAATCGGGTCTCAGCGCGGTCTTCAGCCAGACGGCGGGTTATCTGGGGGTTTTGGTACTGGCAATCCTGTTCTTGTGGAGGCGGCCCGATGGGCTCCATCGTCGCCGTTAACGCGGTGCTTGCCCTAGGGCTGCTGATGGTCCCCTGGCTCGGCGGTGACTTCCTCGCATGGCAGATTGGGTTGTTTCTTCTCTACGGCGTCGCGGCGCAGGGGGTGGGGTTTGCCTGGGGCCGCGGCGGATTTCTGCCCCTTGGAAATGCGTTGTTCTTCGGTCTTGGCGCCTATGCAGCGGCGGCGGCGCTGAAGGCCAGTGGCGGCGCGTTCTGGGTCAATCTCGGCGCGATGGTTCTGATCGTCGCGCTCTGCGCTGCGCTGGCATTTGGGATTGCACTGGTGCTGTTTCGCGGGCGAGTGGGCTCTGGCCCCGGTTTCTCGCTGGTCACGCTGGCGACGGTCCTCATCGCCGCACAGATTGCCGAGACGACGCCAGCGCTGACGGGCGGTTTCAACGGCTTTTCAGGCTATCCGCCACTTGCCGGGTTGGATCCGTTCGGGTCGTTCTATTTCCTGATTGTCGCGCTGGTTGTCGCCGTGTCATTCGCCCTGATGTTGGTCGAGCGCAGGCCTGCTGGCCTGATCCTGCGCGGGATGGTCGCGCAAGAGGGACGGTTGGAACTGCTCGGATTTGCGCCGCATCGCATCAAGGCATTGGCATTCGCATTTTCCGCTGCGGTCGGAGCGCTGGCCGGAGCGCTTTATGCCAGCCATCAGGGAATTGTGACACCGCAAGCCATCGGGTTTGCACTGTCGGCGGAACTGGTGATCTGGGCGGCGGTTGGCGGCCGGTTTTCTCCGTTGGGGCCACTATTTGGGGCGGTAGCGATCGGCTGGGCCTCCGCCACCCTTCGCGACACGGTTTCTTGGTGGGAGGTCGGCGTTGCCGCAGTCTTTCTGCTGGTGGTGTTGCTTTTGCCGGGTGGGGCGATGGTTCTCGTTCACCGCGCGCTCAATGTGCTGGGGCTGCGGCAAACTGTGGTGCAGGCCAAGTCCCTACCCGCCCCGCCGTCACGGGCGGCCGTTCAGCGCGGCCCGCTTCGCCTGCGCGAAGTCGAATTGACTGCGGGCGGCGTGCGCATTCTGGATCGCCTGACGCTAGAGCTGCCTGAACACGCCGTGCTGTGCTTGATTGGTCCGAACGGTGCGGGCAAAACCACCATGCTGAACGCGGTCACCGCGCGCCTGCCAATCCAGTCCGGCCAGATCGTTCTTGGCGAAGTTGACCTAGCGACAAGAGCCACATGGCAGATGCTGGACACAGGCATCGCGCGCAAGATGCAGATTCCCACGATCTTTGGCGACCTGACCGTGCGCGAGAACCTGCAACTCGCCGCGCTGGCCGGGCGGATGCAGCGTTCCGACGCCCTCCGTCTAGCACCCCTCGGCTGGGAAACAGTGCCCGTAGCCCACCTGCTGGCCGATCCCGACGTGCCGCTGGCCGCATCGCTCGACAAGTCCGCCGCACATTTGCCACAAGGCCACAGGCAGCTTCTGGAGCTGGCCCTTACGCTGAGCCCAGAGCCGCGACTGGTGATGCTGGATGAGCCGGCCGCCGGCATGTCTCCCGCGGAAACGCAGCTGATGGTGCGTCTTATCCGAGAGTATCAGCACCGTACGGGCGCAGCCATTGTGGTGATCGAGCATGACATGCATCTGGTCGATGCCCTCGCTGACGAGGTCGCAGTGTTGCATCAGGGCCAGACCCTGGTCCGAGGGTCGCTGGCACAGGTCCGAAGCGACCCGCGCGTGGCTGCCGTCTATGAAGGTGGCCACAAATGACCCTCCAACTGGACGCAATCAGCGGCGGATATGGAGATACACTCGTTCACAGGAACCTGTCCATGACGCTACCGGCCGGTCAGGTCACAGTCGTCGTCGGACGCAACGGGACCGGCAAGACGACGCTTGCCCGGCTGATCGCAGGTGACTTGCCTCTGGCCGCGGGCACCATTCTGCTGAACGGTCTTCAGGTCGGCCAGCTTCCGGCCCATGCCCGTGCGCGCCAGGGCATCGTGACCATGCCCCAGACGGGGATGGTGTTCGACACGTTAAGCGTACGGGAGAATCTGCAACTAACGCACGGAGATCCGCATGAAATTGCTCAAATGATACAGATGTTTCCCCGTCTGGGCGAACGTATGATCCAGCGGGCTGGATCGATGTCAGGAGGCGAGCGCAAGATGCTTGGCTTCGCACGGGCCATTTTGGGCAATGGGCGGATGCTGGTGCTGGATGAGCCTTCAGAGGGTGTCCAGCCGGAGAACATCCAGAAGATGCAAACCCTGATCATTGCGCAAAAGCAGGCGGGCGCCGCGATCCTACTGCTGGAACAAAACGTATCGATGATCGAGGCCGTTGCTGATCGGGTGCAGGCAATTGATGCAGGCGGCCTTACGTTCGTGTTGGAGCGGCCGCACATCACGAGGCCGGCGGTGGTTGAGGCGCTGAGAATCTAGCGCTTCTCTTTGGATGGCTTTTCCTTGCCCGTGTTGCCTCTGCATCTACTCCTGATTGCGCTTCGTGCTGAAACGTCTGTTCCAAATTCAGTTGCTTGCGCGTGCCCGCTCTCAAAGTGGCCGGGGATGCTATCGAAACCGACACGAATGTCCCCTTCCCGCCCGAAGCGGCCATGGCTGCTCTCGGCCCATACCGGACATTCGGCCTCGACTTGAGCAACGTCTGCTCCTTCAAAGGTTGGGCAGACTCTACATCAGATTGAGGCGACTTCCGGGGGGCAGGTCACCGAGAACAATTCCACAGCCACTATCACGCCGCCGATTCCGCCCCGGGCTAAGAAGGCGGGGACTCCAAATCCAGGCAAGGTCCCAAAGCCGAAGCCGATGGCTGACTCCACGCTGCCAACCGCCCTCGCACACGCGGCCACGCCCAGGCGCATCACCAAACGCGACCAACTCATCAAGGTGCTGCGTCGCAAGGCAGGAGCCAGTATCACAGGCCTCTCGGAGACCTTTGGCTGGCAAGCGCACTCGACGCGGGCGACTCTGACCGGGCTGCGGAAAGCCGGGTTCGTGATCGAGAGGGGAGTTGCGAAGGACAGCGGATTGGTGACCTACCGGATTGTCGGCAGGACCGAGGCCACGGCAAATGCAGCATCAGCTCCGACCTCTGCCTCCACCGCAGCCGAATGAGCCGGACGCATCCTGATGCTGAGATCGCCGCAATCGGTGATCTCAGCCGCGCCGGCCTCGTGAGCGCATGGGTGCGGATCTACGGCGCCGCACCCGCCTCAGGCCTTTCATCAAGACTGATGCGGAAAGCCTTGGCATGGGAAGCCCAGGCAAAGGCCTATGGCGGGCTGTCTGCACAGACAAAGCGTGCGCTGAAGGTGGCGCTTGGCTCTGGCAGCGGGTCTGCAAGCCTGTCCTTCACCATGATGCCGACCGCTGGCACCCGCCTCGTGCGTGAATGGAACGAGGCTGTCCATGACGTCGAAGTGCTGGCGGAGGGCTTCCACTGGCGCGGGACACACTGGTCATCCCTGAGCGCCATCGCGGCGGAGATCACCGGCACCAAATGGTCAGGGCGGCGCTTCTTCGGGCTGAGGAAAGCAACTGTCAAAGCGGCGGCAGCATCAAGTGGGTCCGCATCATGACCAAGCCGACCCGCATCCGCTGCGCGATCTACACCCGCAAGTCTTCCGAGGAGGGCCTCGAACAGGCCTTCAACTCTCTGGATGCGCAGCGGGAAGCCTGTGCTGCCTATGTCACCAGCCAGAAGCATGAGGGCTGGGTGCTGCTGAAGGATCACTATGATGATGGCGGCATCTCAGGCGGGACGCTGGAGCGCCCGGCAGTGCAGCAATTGCTGGCCGACATTGATGCCGGAAAGGTGGACCGGGTCATCGTGTACAAGGTGGACCGCCTGACACGTTCCCTGACGGACTTTGCGATGCTGGTGGACCGCTTCGATGCGGCAGGAGCGTCCTTCGTCTCAGTCACCCAGTCCTTCAACACGGCGACCAGCATGGGGCGGCTCACGCTGAACGTGCTGCTGTCCTTCGCCCAGTTCGAGCGGGAAGTGACGGCAGAGCGCATCCGCGACAAGATATCGGCTTCAAAGAAGAAGGGCATGTGGATGGGCGGGCTGACGCCACTGGGATATGACAGCCCGAACCGGTTGCTGGTGGTGAATGAAGCGGAAGCTCAGACAGTCAGGACGATCTTTGATCTTTATCTGAAGCTCGGGAATGTCCGGCTCGTGAAGCAGGAGACCAACAGGCTGGGCTTGCGCACCAAGCACCGTCCGCACGCCAGCGGTACGGCGCGAGGTGGAACCACCTTCAGCCGGGGGCGGATTTACTATCTGCTGTCGAACCCGGTCTATATCGGCAGGATCCGCCATAAGGATGTCTCCTATGTGGGTGAGCATGATCCGATCATCGACATGGAGTCATGGGAAGCGACACAGGCGCAGCTTGCAGAGCAACGTGGCAGAGGCAGGGGACGATCCTCTTCAAAGGCTCTATCCCCGCTTGCAGGCAAGTTCACCGACGAAACAGGGGATCGCCTGACGGCATCCCATGCCAGGAAAGGCGCACGGCGATATCGCTACTACATCTCGCGCCGCCTGATCGCACAGAGCGGCGAGCCGGATACAACCGGCTGGCGGCTCCCGGCGGAGGAACTCGAACAGGCTGTGACGGATGCGATCATCGCCAATCTGCGCGATCCGGGCTTTTCGACGTCGCTGCTGCAGGAGCCAACGGCTGTAGAGATCGAAGCGTCCCGAACGGCAGCCGGCAAGATAATGCATGATCTGGAAGGCAAAGATGCGAAACTGCATCTCACTCGGATCACCGAATCCAGGTCTGTCTCGCCAACAGAACTGACAATGACCATCAGCGCGGATCACATCGCCTGCGTCCTCAAGACCCAGCCAGACCGCGTCGCGCCTGAGACCCTGACCATCCGCATCCCGTGCAATATGCGACGACGCGGCGTCGAGACGAAGTTGGTGATCGAAGGTGCAGCCTCAAAAGTCGATACCAGCCTGCTGAGGTCAGTTGCAAAGGGTCGGGCATGGCTGACCGAGATCACCACTGGTGCATCCCTGAAAGACATCGCGGATCGTGAGGGTGTCACCAGCAGTTACATTGCCCGCCTGATTGATCTGGCCTTCCTCTCCCCGAAGCTGACCGACGCCATCGTTGCCGGAAAGCAGCCTCGGAACCTTAGCGCGAAGTCCCTCTCGCGGCTCAGCATTCCTGACGGCTGGACAGAGCAGCACGCGCTGTTTGACTGCGAATAAACAGCCGCCAACCATCACCAGCATCTCCCAAGCCTGAAACCGTACCCCCGAAAAGGCCAAAGGAGATAAAGTGGCATTTGGGGCGGTGTCGTCTCCGAGAGACGGTCTCTGGCAGGAAAAGGCGGATGCCAACCCCCGGAAACACGGGGTATTTCGCAAATTATCCATTATTATCAGATACTTAGGGCTGCGTGGCGGAGAGACAGGGATTCGAACCCTGGGTGGGGTTGCCCCCACAACGGTTTTCGAGACCGCCCCGATCGACCACTCCGGCACCTCTCCGCGATGCGTCAGCCTGTCGACGACGGGCGGTGTTTAGCGGCGGGGGCGGGGGCTGGCAAGGGGCATTGCTGCGCGTAATGCGTGCCGGGTCCGACACCTGCCGGGATGCTGCGGCAGGTGCTTGACGACACGGGGGTTATCGGAGATAAGGCGCGCTCCGCTGGGGTGCCGATGCATCGCCGGGGGTTTTTGTTATGACGCCCTGACCGGGGCGCGCTGTCCGAGGCGGGTCATCATGGCCCGAAAAGCGTGGGAAACCACCGCCACAGGACGCGGAAAGTATGAAAAGGAAACGCGATATGTTCGCGGTGATCAAGACGGGCGGTAAGCAATACAAGGTCGCCTCCGGCGATATCTTTACCGTCGAGAAGCTGGCTGCCGAAGCCGGTGACAAAATCCAGTTCAACGAAGTGCTGATGCTCGGCTCCGAGGGCGACGTGACCGTGGGCACGCCCCGCGTCGCCGGTGCCGGTGTGCAGGCAGAGGTCGTCGACAGCGTTCGCGGCCCGAAGCTGATGACGTTCAAGCGTCGCCGCCGGAAGCATTCTTCGAAAAGCCGCCGGGGCCACAAGCAGGACTTGACGCTAGTGAAGATCACGGAAATTCTGGCCACTGGCGCGGAAAACTCCGGGGTGATGACCGCGCTCGGCTCCGGGTCTGTCAAAGGCCCGAAGCCGGCGGCGACCGCGAAGGCCGCTGCCGTATCCGGCACGCGCCCGTCGAACCTGCTCGACGCGCCGAAAGGCGAAGCTGACGATCTGACCCGCATCAGCGGTGTTGGCCCGAAGCTGCTGGAAAAGCTGAACCAGAACGGCGTCTATCATTTCTGGCAGATCCAGGAATGGGGCGATGCCGAAGTTGCCTTCATGGATGACCAGCTTTCGTTCAAGGGCCGGATCGGCCGCGACGAGTGGATCAAACAGGCGACCGAATTCGCCGCTGAACAGAAGTAAGGAGAGGATAGCATGGCACATAAAAAAGCAGGTGGTTCCTCCCGCAACGGCCGCGACAGCGCGGGCCGTCGTCTGGGCGTGAAGAAATACGGCGGCGAAGCCGTCATCCCGGGCAACATCCTGATCCGTCAGCGCGGCACCAAGTGGTGGCCGGGCGACAATGTCGGGATCGGCAAGGATCACACCATTTTTGCGACCGCTGAAGGCAATGTTCAGTTCCACAAGGGCATGAAGAACCGGACTTTCGTGTCGGTCATCCCGGTGGCTGAGGCTGCCGAGTAACGCCGCATCCCATATCTGATGGAAGGGGTCGGCACCGCGCCGACCCCTTTTTCGTTTCCGGAGGCCAGAGTGATGGCCCTGCCTGTCGACCTCTTCGCCTATCTGCCCTTCGCGTTTGCCGTAATCGGCACGCCGGGCCCGGCCAATGTCGTCCTGATGGCGGCGGGGGCGCGGTTCGGTGTGCGCCGGACGGTGCCGCTGATCCTTGGCGTGATCTTCGGCAAGCAGTTCATCATCTGGCCGCTGGGGTTCGGTTTGATGGGGCTGGCGGCGGAGGCGCCGGGTGTTTTCGCAACGCTGAAATGGGCCTCCATCGCCTATATGCTGTATCTTGCGTGGAAGATCGCCTTCCTGCGGATCAGGCCGGGGCAGGAGGGTGCGGCGGTGCCCGGTTTTCTGTCCGGTCTGGTGGTGCATCCGATGAACCCGAAAGCATGGGCAATGGTGACGGCTTCGTTCGCGACATTCGTCGATCCCGCGTCGTCCAGTTTTGCCGCGACGTTGACGGTCGCGCTGGCCGTGATCGGGGTGCAGTTCGTGATGCAGCCGCTTTATGCGATTGCGGGTGACAGGATGGCGCGTGCCGTGGCCGGAACGCTGGCGGAACGCTGGATCATGGGCGCACTGGCGGCGGCGACGGTGCTGAGCGTTCTCTATGTCGTGCTGAAGGGGGGCTGACATGCTGTTTCCGGATACCATCGAGACGGAACGTCTGACGCTGCGCCGACCGCGCCGGTCCGATGCCGGGCCGATGACCGCTTATGCTGGCGACCGTCGGGTGGCGGAGATGCTGACATCCGTGCCGCATCCCTATCCGCCGGGTGCCGCCGAGGCGTTCATCGAGCGCAGCCTGAAGGGTCAGACGGCGGAGCATGTCTGGATCATGGACGCGGGCAAGATCGACGGGCCCGAATTCATCGGCGCGATCTCGATCAAGATGAAGCCCGCCGCCGACGAGCTCGGCTATTGGGTCGGCCCGCCGTTCTGGAACACCGGCTATGCGTCGGAAGCTGCGGTTGCCGTCGTCGCGATGTGGCGCGGTGCGGGACGGGCGTGCCTGAATGCCAGCGCCCGCGCCGGGAACGAGGCCTCGGCGCATGTGCTGATGCATGCCGGGTTTCGCGAAACCGGGGTTGGGGAGGCGTTCGGCGTGGCACTGAATGCGCCGATGCCGATGCGGTTCTTCACGCTCGACATTGCCGTCTTGGACGCGACCGCGTAGGAAACGCGCAAAGGAGCCGATGCTATGAAATTCCTCGATCTGACAAAGGTCTATGTCCGCGCTGGCGCGGGTGGCAACGGTGCGGTCAGCTTCCGGCGCGAGAAGTTCGTTGAATATGGCGGGCCGGATGGCGGCGATGGCGGTCGCGGCGGCGATGTGATCGTCGAGGTGGTCGATGGCCTGAACACGCTGATCGATTATCGCTTTCAGCAGCATTTCTTTGCCAAGAACGGGCGTCCCGGCGCGGGGCGGCAGCGCACCGGTGCGGATGGCGATGATATCGTGATGCGGGTTCCGGTGGGCACCGAAATCCTGGAGGAAGACGGCGAGACGCTGATCGCCGACATGGCGACGCTGGGGCAGCGGCTGGTTCTGGCCAAGGGCGGCAATGGCGGTTTCGGCAATCTCTATTTCAAGACGTCGACCAATCAGGCCCCGGGCCGTGCCAATCCCGGCCAGCCCTCGGTGGAACGCACGGTCTGGCTGCGGCTGAAACTGATCGCCGATGCCGGTCTGGTCGGCCTGCCGAATGCCGGGAAATCGACCTTCCTTGCGGCGACATCCAACGCCAAGCCGAAGATCGCCGATTACCCCTTCACCACCTTGCACCCGCAATTGGGCGTCGTGCTGATCGACAACCGCGAATTCGTGATCGCCGACATTCCCGGGCTGATCGAAGGCGCGCATGAGGGCAAGGGCATCGGTGACCGGTTTCTGGGCCATGTCGAACGCTGCGCCGTCTTGCTGCACCTGATCGACGGCACCAGCGACGATGTGGTGACGGATTACGAGACGATCCTCGGCGAGTTGGAGGCCTATGGCGGCGGGCTGGCGGAAAAGCCGCGCATCACCGCGCTGAACAAGATCGACGCGCTGGACGAGGAAGAAGCCGCCGAAAAGCGTGCGGCGCTGGAGGCGGCGGGGGCGGACAATATCCGCATGATTTCCGGCGTGTCGGGCGATGGTGTGCCGGGGGCACTGCGGGCGATCCGCACGCAGATCGAGCGCGCCCGCAAGGCGGAGGCGGCCGCGAATGAAGAGGAAAAGCCGTGGGCACCGTAACGGCGGATGCCGTGACGGCGAACCGGCTGACAACGGCGCAACGCATCGTGGTGAAGATTGGCTCCGCGTTGCTGGTCGATGCGGGCAGCGGCGCGCTCCGGTCGGACTGGTTGCAGGGCCTCGCTTCGGACGTGGCGGAGATCAGGGCACGCGGGGCGGAGGTTCTGATCGTGTCATCGGGCGCGATTGCGCTCGGCCGCCGCGCGCTCGGCTTTGCGCGCGGGCCGCTGGCGCTGGAGCAGAGCCAGGCGGCGGCGGCGGTCGGGCAGATCCGCCTCGCGCGCGCTTATGAGGAGGCGCTGGGCGTTCACGGCATCAAGGCGGGGCAGGTGCTGGTGACGCTCGACGACAGCCGCGACCGGCGGCGGTATCTGAACGGGCGCGCAACGCTGAAAACCTTGCTGGATTATGGCGTCGTGCCCATCGTGAACGAAAACGACACGGTGGCGACAGACGAAATCCGCTATGGCGACAATGATCGGCTCGCGGCGCAGGTGGCGTCGATGGCCGGGGCGGATGCGCTGATCCTGCTGTCCGATGTCGACGGGCTTTACACCGCGAATCCGCGTCTCGATCCGGCGGCGCGTCTGTTGCCGGTGATCGAGGACCTGACGCCGGAGATCGAGGCGATGGCGGGCGATGTCGGATCGGAACTGTCATCGGGTGGTATGCGCACGAAGCTTATGGCGGCCAAGGCCGCGATGAAGGCAGGTTGCGCAATGGCGATCACGCGCGGCGACCGCGACAGGCCGCTGCGGGCACTGGCGGAAGGGGCTGCCGCCACATGGTTTCTGGCGGCAGGCAGCCCGCAGGCGGCGCGCAAGCAATGGATTGCCGGGATGAAACCCGAAGGCCGTCTGATCGTCGATGCGGGTGCGGCGGCGGCGTTGCGCCGGGGCAAATCATTGTTGCCCGCCGGGGTGCGCGGCGTCGAGGGCACCTTTGATCGCGGTGATCCCGTGGCCATCGTGACCGAGGCCGGGGCGGCGCTGGGCGTCGTGCTGTCAGGTTATCCATCCGACGAGGCGCGCCTGATCGCGGGGCGGCAAAGCGATGAGATCGAGGCGGCGCTGGGCCATCCGGGCCGCACCGCGCTGGCGCACCGCGATGACATGGTGCTGTGGGATTAGGAGGGGGCGGAATGGACGCTGACCGGATCGACGGCACCGCATTGATGGCCGAAATCGGCGCGCGCGCGAAGGCGGCGGCGCGGGAATTGTCCTATGCCAGTGCCGCGCAGAAGGAAGCCGCCTTGCTGGCCGCCGCCGATGCAATCTGGGCGGGGCGGGCGGAGATCGCAGCCGCGAATGCGCGCGACATGGACTATGGGCGCGACAAGGGCCTTTCCTCCGCCATGCTTGACCGGTTGCTGCTGACCGAGGATCGGATCGCGGCGATGGCTGAGGGCCTGCGCACGGTGGCGGCACAGGACGATCCGGTTGGCGAGGTTCTGGCGGAATGGACCATGCCCTCCGGCCTCCACATCCGCCGGGTGCGCACGCCGCTGGGCGTGATCGGCGTGATCTATGAAAGCCGCCCGAATGTGACGGCCGATGCAGGCGGGCTGTGCCTCAAATCCGGCAATGCGGCGATCCTGCGCGGCGGGTCGGAGAGTTTTCATTCAGCCACCGCGATTCATGCCTGTCTGGTGGACGGGTTGCGCGCCGCCGGTCTGCCTTCGGATGCGGTGCAGATGGCACCGACTCGCGACCGGGCCTTTGTCGGCGCGATGCTGACGGCGACCGATTTCATCGACGTGATCGTGCCGCGCGGCGGCAAGGGTCTGGTCGGCAGGGTGCAGGCCGACGCCCGCGTGCCCGTCTTTGCGCATCTGGAGGGGATCTGCCACATCTATGTTGATGCCGCTGCCGATCTGGAAAAGGCGCGCGCGGTGATCCTGAACGCCAAGACAAGGCGCACAGGCATCTGCGGCGCGGCGGAATGCCTGCTGATCGACCGCAAATTCTTTGACACCCATGCCGCGCCCTTCATCGGCGATCTGATCGACGCGGGGGTGGAGGTGCGGGGCGATCGCCTTCTGTCCGCGATCACCGGCGTGACGGCGGCACAGGATGATGACTGGGGGCGCGAATTTCTCGACATGATCATCGCAGCGAAGATCGTCGACGGAGTCGATGGCGCGATTGCGCATATTCAACGCTATGGCTCCAACCATACCGACTGCATCCTGACCGAGGATGACGCGGTGGCAGATCGGTTCTTCAGCCGTCTCGACAGTGCGATCCTGATCCGCAACGCCTCCACGCAGTTTGCGGATGGCGGGGAGTTCGGCATGGGGGCCGAGATCGGCATCGCCACCGGCAAGATGCACGCGCGCGGCCCGGTCGGGGCCGCGCAGTTGACCAGTTTCAAATATCTGGTCGTTGGGAATGGCACCATCCGTGCATGATTTTGTTGCCCGTGTTTGCAGCTTTCAGTTTTGGCCACTAGGCACAAAAAACCCGGCGCTAGGCCGGGCAATTCGTAGTATTCGCTGCGCCTAAAGGATCAGCCGCGACCCCAGCTCCGCACCGGGCCACTATCGACATGAGTGAAGGTGCGGTATCCGCCCACACCGCCTGCGCCGATACGCTTTGCCGCGCGCATGATCTGACTGGATGACCGGGTCTTCATCTGAAGGTCGATCGCCATGCCCTTTGTGTGATAGCTGTCCTTCGCGACGCCCCGGTTCTTCTTGCGCAGCATCGCATTGGTGATCGGGCTGCGATAGCCGGACACGATGCTGACAGGTTCGGAACTTTCGAGCAGGCGATAGGTGCCCGCGAGGATGTTGACCGTCTTCACATCGAAGTCGATGATCAGATTTTCCCGCCAGTCGCGCAGCAGAAAGTCGATTTCGGCCTTGGCCTCGTCGATATACTCGCCTTCGACCCAATAAACCGTGTTCACCTCGTCTCCGGTGCGCGGGTTGATCAGGTGGAGGCGGCGAATGTCGCCTGCGCCCTTGATGATGGAGGGGGCCGCGAAGGCGGTCGGTGCTGCCAGCAGGCACGCTGCGCCAGCAGCCACGCCCAGCAGACCTCTGCGTGACAGAGTCACGCCTTGCTCTTCATTTGAAATCACAGTGCCCTCGGTTCGTTCTGGCCTGGCTGTTTTCGCCAGTTTCCTTACGTCGATGACACATTTTGACCAAATTACCTGCGATGGCAAGTTGTAGTTTGGCGTCACCTCATTGTTCCAGAACAGCAATCCGCCGCTGCCAAGATCGCGTTTCGGGCCATATTCTGCCGTTTGACTGCGTCTTTTTTCACACTTTGCGATCAAAACTTTCAGGTAGACACGAAATGCGGCTTTCCCCTCACCGCTGGGGCGCTAATTTCGTAAGCGATCACCGCAAAAGTATCCAAGAGGCAACAGTGTTCCATATTGGTAACAAATCTATCGCGATTTTCGCGGCGACCGCGGTTTTCAGTGTCACCTTGGGTCAGCCAGGTCTCGCAACAACCGAAGCACCTGAGGCCTCGCTCTCCACCACTGCGCCGGTTCTGGCCGAGGGTCATCAGGCGATGGCGCTCGCGCTCGCGGTGCCCGACATGGCGAACGAGGCGACGCGGCTCCACTATGAGATGGGTGGTTACAAGCCTGTCTGGTTCGGGCCGGAAGGCGACGATACCAATGCGAACGCGTTGCTGGATGTGCTGGAACGCGCCCCGGAACACGCGCTGCCTGCCGGGCGCTATGCCGTTCCGCTGCTGCGCCAGCAGGTGCTTGCGACCGCTTCGGGCGACAAGGCGCTGATCGCCACGGCAGAGATTGCGTTGACGCGCGCCTTCCTGCGCTATGCGCGGGATGTCCGGTCGGGCCTGCTGGAACCTTCGGCGGTTGACCGCGAACTGCATGTTTTCCCCGAACGCCCGGACGAGGTGTTGTTGCTGTCGCGCCTTTCGACATCGGTTTCGGTCGAGGGCCTTCTTGCATCCCTGCCGCCGCAAGGTGCCGACTATGCTTCGCTGAAGGCCGAACTGGCACGCCTGAATCAGGACGCACCGGCGGAAACCTTCGCACCCGTAGCCGATGGCCCGTCGATCCGCCTTGGTGAGGCCGGGCCGCGTGTCGCCGCGATGCGTGCACGGCTTGCGATGCTGGGTGACTATCAGGCGGCCGTGCCTGCACCGGAGGGGTTCGATCCGCAGACCTATGACATCGGACTGGAGGATGCGGTGCGCCGTTTTCAGGTGCGTCACGGGCTGAACGATGACGGGATTGCCGGGCGCCGCACGATTGATGCGATGAATGTGACCGCAGCCGCGCGGCGCGACCAGATCATGGTGAACATGGAGCGGCTCCGCTGGATGAACCGTGACCTCGGGTTTCGTCATGTCTATGTCAATCAGGCCGATTTCACGGTTCAGTTGATGGAGGGCGAAACGGTCCTGTTCAACGAGCGGGTCGTGATCGGCCTTGCGCGCCGTCACCGGACCCCGGAGTTCAGCGACCAGATGAGCCATATGGTGCTGAACCCGACATGGCATGTGCCGCGCTCGATTGCCGGGGAAGAAATCCTGCCGAACCTTCAGGCGGATCCGGAATATCTGTCGAAGAAGAACATGCGTCTTGTGGCGCGTGGCGGTGGCGAGACGCCCGATCCGACGCTGACCGACTGGTCGCTCTATTCAGCGAATGATTTTCCTTATGCCGTGAAACAGAGCCCCGGTGCAGGGAATGCGCTGGGTCAGGTCAAATTCATGTTCCCGAACCAGTTCTCGATCTATCTTCACGACACGCCGTCCAAGAGCCTGTTCAGGAAAGATGCCCGTGCCTTCAGTCATGGCTGTGTGCGGGTGCAGAACCCTCTGTTGTTCGCCCATGCCCTTCTGGCACCTCAAAGCGACGATCCTGTCGGGTATGTGCAGCGCATTCTGGATCGGGGGCGCGAAGCCACCGTGAATCTGGAATCGCCTGTTCCGGTTCATCTGACCTATCGCACGGCCTGGATCGACCGAAATGGCGTTCATCAGTTCCGCGATGATGTCTATGGCCGCGATGGCCGCGTGCTGGCGGCATTGCAGGCGCTTGGCGTCGGTGCCGGTGCGGACGGCTAGAGGACGAGCATCGACCGCTGACCGCTTTTCGCCCGCGATGCGGCGAGAATGATCTTTCGGCTCTGGGCGTGACAGGCTAAAGAGCGGTGAACAACGCCGGAGAGTAGCCCATGTCACATGACGAGACGACAAAGAAAGTCATCGCGATCATAGCCGAGCAGGCGATGCTGCGCCCCGACGAAGTGAAGCTGGACGCCTCGCCGGAAGACCTCGGGCTCGATTCTCTCGCATTGGTCGAAATCGTCTTTGCGATCGAGGAAGCCTTCGACATTTCCATCCCCTTCAATGCGAATGAGGCAGGTTCATCCGATTTCGACATCTCGTCCGTCGAAAAGATCGCCGAAGCCGTCAAGGCCTTGCGTGAGGCGAAGGGATAGGCAGATGACGCGTCGTGTGGTCGTCACCGGCCTTGGGGTGGTCTCCGCCCTCGGGTTGGACAGAGCCAGCCATTTTGCCGGCCTGCAAGAGGGGCGCGATGGCATCAGCGCGCTCGACATCACCGATGTGGATCGTCTTTCGGTCAAGATCGGCGGGCAGGCGCGCGGGTTCGACGGCTCGACCCGGTTCGACCGACAACAGCTCAGCCTGTTCGACCGCACCACCCAGATGGCGCTGACCGCCGCTGCCGAGGCGGTTCTGGATGCCGGGCTGGTGCTGACCGAGGAAGAGGGCCTGAAGGCCGGTGTCGTGATGGGAACCGCCCTTAACGGGATGGAAACCATCGACGCGAATTACCGGGCGGTGTTTCAGGAAGGCAAGAACCGGGTTCACCCCTTTGTCGTCCCCCGCCTGATGACCAATGCGGGCGCGAGCCAGATTTCCATGAGCTGCGGCCTGAAAGGGCCAAGTTGGACGGTTTCGACCGCCTGTTCATCCTCCAACCACGCCATCGGACAGGCGTTTCAGCTTGTCCGATCCGGTGCCACGGATGTGATGCTTGCCGGTGGGGCCGAGGCCCCGCTGTTCTTCGGTGTCATCAAGGCGTGGGAGGGGTTGCGCGTCATGGCGCGCGAGGCGTGCCGCCCGTTCTCGAAGAACCGATCAGGCATGGTGCAGGGCGAAGGAGCTGCGGTGCTCGTGCTCGAGGAATATGAACGCGCGACCGCGCGCGGTGCCCATATCTGGGGCGAAATCGCCGGGTTCGGCATGACAGCCGATGCCGCCGACATCGTGATGCCGAGCGAGGACGGTGCCGCGCGGGCCATCAAGCTGGCGCTGGACGACGCCCGGCTGAACCCGTCTGACATCGGCTATATCAATGCACACGGGACCGCGACCGCCGCGAATGACCGCACCGAGGTCGCTGCGATCAAGCGTGTTCTGGGCGCATCCGCTGAAACGGTTTCCGTATCCTCCACCAAATCCATGCACGGACATGGAATCGGGGCTGCGGGGGCGCTGGAGGCGGCGGCGGTGCTGATGGCGCTGAACGCTGGCGTGATCCCGCCGACGATCAATTACGAAGAAACCGATCCGGAATGCGATATCGACGTCACGCCGCTGACGGCAAGAAAGCGCGACGTGACCGCCGCGCTTTCCAATTCATTCGCCTTCGGGGGGCTGAACGCCGTTCTGGCGTTCCGCAAGGTCTGACCGGATTAGAGCGTGCCGTAAGCCTTGGTGAAACCGGACAGCGAGATGGTGATCTTCGCTTCCTCGCCGTTCACGCCCACGACGGTCATGACAGCATTGGTCCCGCCCTTGAGCTGATTGACGAACGTGTCCTGAAGCGGTTCGGCAACGACACAGGCCTGCGGGTTGCAATAGCGATACACACCGCGACCGATTTCCTTGCCGTCGATGGCCACAGCGACACCGGCAGGCAGGAACACGCCGATCGGTGCGATCACTTCCATGACCGCTGCGATGGGTTGATCATTCGGCCCTTTCAGGCCGGGTGTCTTGCGCAGGAGGATCTGAAGCACGGGCTGGCTCTGGGCGTTATTGCCAGTCTGCGCGATCACGCAGGCTTCGGGATTCTGCGCGCTGCACCGGACTTCCCATGCGCCGTGGGTGGCCTTTAGGGTCGTTGCGGGTTGCGGCGTTGCCGTCTGCGCAGAAAGGCCAGACGCACCAGCCAGAAGTGCGGTGGACGTGACAGCAATGGCGAGGGCGGCTTTCAACATTCGAAACACGGTATCTGATCCCTATCAGCTTGGCCCCGGAAAATCCGAAGCAATTTCTGTGACCGGAGTGATGCGGGCAGAACCGAGCAAAATCAAGGCGGGATGGTCACATCCCTGTCAGCGACTAACGGAGATTGTGACGCATGCCATGATCCGCAAGCAGTGGAAACACCACACAAAAGATTAAAAAAGGCGCCCCGATGGGCGCCTTTTCGTGAGGCTGAGCCTCTATCTTCTCCCTGTCGAACTAGCATTCGCGAGTTCTGTGACAAACTTATGAGGACTGATCGTCGCGGTCAATCCAAAAAGAATTGACTTCGGCCTGAACCGGGATGTTCGCGCATCGTAAATTTGCACTCCGCCTTGTGGAAGTCGCGCCAGACGCAAAAAAGACCGCGCCGAAGCGCGGTCAGTTCAACAGGGAGGGAGTGCGGACAGGCCGGAAGACGACATGACCGCATTTGAGAATGATCGGAATACCTTTAAGGAATGATGTGCGAGTCAGCACGAAGATCGACCAACGGGGATGACAATGGCGGAATCAGACAGAATTTTCATCGGTGGCGGTGGCATTGCATATGGTGATGCGCAATCGCTGCTTCTGAAATACGGCAATCGCCACGGGTTGATCTCCGGCGCGACCGGAACGGGCAAGACTGTCACCCTGCAAATCCTCGCAGAAAGCTTTTCTGCTGCCGGCGTTCCGGTGTTCATGTCGGATGTGAAGGGCGATCTGTCCGGGCTGTGCGAGGCGGGATCACCTGATCACAAGCTGCACGATGCCTTCATCAAGCGGGCGGAGACGATTCGATTCGACGATTATGGCTATGACGCCTTTCCGGTCGTCTTCTGGGACATGTTCGGCGAACAGGGCCATCCTGTCCGCGCCACAGTCACCGAAATGGGGCCGTTGCTGCTGGCGCGGCTGCTCGATCTCAGCGAGGCCCAGGAAGGCGTGCTGAACATCGCTTTCCGGCTGGCGGACCAGGAAGGCCTCCTGCTGATCGACCTGAAGGATCTTCAGGCGATGCTGGTGCATGTCGGCGAGCGGGCGAAGGAATTGTCGCTGACCTATGGCAACATCTCCACCGCTTCTGTCGGGGCGATCCAGCGCAGCCTTCTGGTGCTTGAAAATCAGGGTGGGGCAGGGTTCTTCGGCGAGCCTGCGCTGAAGCTCGACGACATGATTGCGGTCGGCAGCGACGGGCGCGGGCGGATCAACGTGCTGGCCGCCGACAAGCTGATGCAGTCGCCCCGGCTCTATGCGACGTTTTTGTTGTGGCTGTTGTCGGAACTGTTCGAGGACCTTCCCGAAGTCGGCGATCCCGACAAGCCGAAATTCGTGTTCTTCTTCGACGAGGCGCATCTATTGTTCGACGGTGCCCCTAAGGCGCTGGTCGACAAGGTGGAACAGGTCGCGCGGCTGATCCGGTCGAAAGGGGTCGGTATCTATTTCGTGACGCAAAACCCGGCTGACGTGCCCGATGACATTCTCGGCCAGCTCGGCAACCGGGTGCAGCACGCGTTGCGGGCCTATACGCCGCGTGACCGCAAGGCACTGCGGGCGGCGGCGGAAACATTCCGGCCAAACCCGGCCTTTGATACGGAAGCCGCGATCATGGAGGTCGGCACCGGCGAGGCTCTCGTCTCCACCCTGATGAACAAGGGCATCCCGAGCGTGGTGGAGCGGACGTTGATTCGCCCTCCATCGTCGCGCCTCGGCCCCTGCGCGCCGGAAACCCGCGCGGCGATGATCGCAGGATCGCCGATTGCCGGTCTGTATGAAGCGGCCGTGGATCGCGAAAGCGCCTATGAGATTCTGAAAAAGGCGGCGGAGGATGCGGCGAAGGCCGCCGAAAAGATCGACATGCCGGAGGAAAGCACCGGCTGGGACGATTTCAAGCAGCGTCAGGATGGCGGACGTGATTATTCGGGATCGGACCTCGCGCCAAGCTGGCGCGATGATGACACCTATCGTTCGGCGCGCCGCTACAAACCGGCAGCAGCGCCGAAATCCGGCAGCGGTCGCGCATCACGGTCCGACAGTATCGGCCAGACCATCGTGAAGCAGGTCGTGCGCACCGCAGGCAGCCAGATCACCCGGCAGCTTGTGCGCGGCGTTCTGGGCGGGCTGTTCCGGGGGCGGTAAGCGGCGCGACATCGCTGTCGGATGGGTCACGCTGCCGTGAGAATCCTCACAGCGGGATGGCTGATATCGGCCATACGCTCAATTCTAAACAAGAGATGATCGAAGATTCTCCGAAATAGCCTATATTGAAGGTGGGGTTCATCGCGTCTGTGAGTTTGATCGGGCTGGGGAGTATTGTTGAAATGGCTGTTATCGAGGGAAAAAGCGGGAATGACCGCCTGACTGGCACAATCGGTGCCGACATCATTAGGGGGTTCACCGGAAATGACAGCCTGAGCGGCAATTCAGGTGATGACCGGCTGGAAGGCTTTTCAGGCAGAGACACGCTGAGGGGCGACGATGGCAATGACCGTCTGTTCGGGTTCAGCGACAATGACCTGCTGTTCGGCGGGCTTGGGGCCGACAGTCTCGACGGCGGTTCGGAAAACGACCGGCTCTTTGGCGACGATGGCGATGACACGCTGCTTGGCCAATCGGGCCTCGATACCTTGTCGGGCGGCACGGGCAACGACATCCTCGATGGTGGTGGCGACAATGACCTTTTGTCGGGTGATGCCGGAAATGACCGGCTTTTGGGGCAGTCGGGCAACGACACCCTGAACGGCGGTGACGGCGATGACGAACTGCGCGGCGGTGGCGGCAACGACATCCTGAATGGCGATGGCGGCGCGGATCGTCTGTTCGGTGAAGCTGGCGATGACCGGATGTTCGGCGGCTTTGGTGAATTTGCCGATTTCGCCGATGGTGGCAGTGGCAATGACCAGATCTTTCTGTTCGGCGGCGATGACAACGCAAATGGCCGCAACGGCGACGACAAGATCGTCGGTGCCGGTGGCAATGACCGAGTGATCGGCGGCAAGGGCGACGATACGATTACCGGCGGCAGCGGCGACGACACGGTGTTCGGGCGGTTCGGTGACGACCGGGTCAAGGGCGGCAGCGGCAACGACATGGTCGGCGGCGGCAAGGGCCGGGACACGGTTGACGCGGGGCGCGGCGACGATGTGATCGGCGGTGGGGCGGATCGTGACCTGTTCCTGTTCCGGCGCGGGGATGGCAGCGACCGGATCAACGATTACCTCGATAACGAGGACAAGATCGTCATTCTTTCGGGTGCCAACCGCTTTGCCGACCTCACCATCCGCCAGGTCGGCACGGACACAGTCATCACCTTCGCCGATGTGCAGATCGCGATCACACTGGAGGATTCGCGTCAGATCAAGGCGGATGATTTCATCTTTGCCTGATCCGCAGCGGTGGAGAAGGCGAAACCGGGTTCAAACCGTGCCCCGGTAAGGCTCCACATATTGCAGCGCCATGTCCCAGGGGAAGAAGATCCAGGTGTCCTGGCTGACCTCGGTGATGAACGTATCGACCAGTGGTCTGCCTTTGGGTTTCGCATAGACCGTGGCGAAATGCGCCTTGGGATAGAGCGCGCGCACAACCTCCAGCGTTTTGCCGCTATCGACCAGATCGTCGATGATGAGAATGCCCGTGCCATCGCCGGTCACGCCCGCATCGGGCGCTTTCAGCACCTGCGCCTCGGTCTGCGCCTGATGATCGTATGACTTGACGGAGATCGTATCGACCACCCGCACATTCAGCTCCCGCGCGATGATGCAGGCCGGGACCATGCCGCCGCGGGTGATCGCGATGACGGCTTTCCAGCCGCCCTCCGGCTCGATCCCCTTGCCCTCCAGCCGCCACGCGAGCGCGCGGCTGTCGCGGTGCATCTGATCCCAGGAGATGTGAAAGCCTTTTTCGTGGGGCAGCCGGTCAGACATCATTTCCTCCCGACGGACACGTCGATATCGGGCGCGTCCTCGGCCTTCATGCCGACGACATGATAGCCGCAATCGACGTGATGGCATTCGCCGGTCACACCGCTCGACAGGTCGGACAGCAGATAAAGGCCGGATTTGCCCACATCCTCTTGCGTCACGTTGCGGCGCAGGGGCGAATTCAGCTCGTTCCATTTCAGGATATAGCGGAAATCGCCGATGCCCGATGCCGCAAGCGTCTTCATCGGCCCGGCGGAGAGGGAATTGACCCGGATGTTCTTCGGCCCGAGGTCCATCGCCATGTAGCGCACAGAGGTTTCGAGCGCGGCCTTGGCGACGCCCATCACATTGTAATGCGGCATGACCTTTTCCGCCCCGTAATAGGTCAGCGTCAGCATCGCGCCGCCATCATGCATCAGCTTTTCCGCACGCTGGGCAATGGCGGTGAAGGAATAGCAGGAGATGTTCATCGACATGGCGAAATTGGCCGCCGAAGTATCGACATAGCGCCCGGTCAGTTCCGTCTTGTCGGCATAGGCAATGGCGTGAAGCAGAAAATCAAGCTTGCCCCATTTCGCCTCTAGCTCGGCGAAAACGGCGTCGATGGAGGCGGTGTCGGTCACATCGCAGGGCAGCACGATCTCTGACCCGATGGAGGCCGCGAGCGGTTTCACCCGCTTTTCCAGCGCCTCGCCCTGAAAGGTGAATGCCAGTTCCGCACCCTGTGCGGCGCAGGCCTCGGAAATGCCCCAGGCGATGGATTTCTGGTTGGCGACACCCATGATCAGGCCGCGTTTTCCGGCCATCAGCCCCGTGGATGTTGTCATCGCGAAACCCTCTTTGCTTTTCCCGCTTGTGGCGAAGTCATTTACGGGGTTTGACCACTGACAGCAAGGTGGCATGGGCAGCGACCGCAATGGACGACGCCGCGCGGCACGCTATGATAAGCGCCGGAAGAGGAGACTGAAATGGCAGCCGCAAAAACAGACATATTCGCCGGGGCAGACCCGTTCGCGTTGGCGCAGTCGTGGCTGGACGAAGCAACGCAGAGCGAGCCGAACGACCCGAACGCCATCGCGCTGGCGACGGCGGACAAATCCGGCCTGCCGAATGTGCGCATGGTGCTGCTGAAAGAGATCGAGCTGGGCATCGCGAAGGGCGGTTTCGTGTTCTACACCAATCACGAGGGCGCGAAAGGGCGGGAACTGGCGGAAAACCCGCAGGCGGCGTTGGTGCTGCACTGGAAATCGCTGCACCGGCAGGTGCGGGTGCGCGGGCCGGTGGAGCAGGTATCGCCCGCGCAGTCGGACGCCTATTACAAATCCCGCGCTTATCAGAGCCGGATCGGGGCATGGGCATCGAAACAGTCGCGGCCCCTGCGGTCGCGCGCCGCGCTGATGGCGGATGTGGCAAAGTTTTCCGCCCGCTATCCATTGAACCCGCCGCGCCCGCCGCATTGGGGTGGCTATCGCATCCGCCCGATCGAGATGGAATTCTGGGCCGATGGCGACTTTCGGCTGCATGACCGGTTTCGCTGGACAAGGCCCGACACCAGATCAGGGGAGTGGACGCAAACCCGCCTCAACCCCTGAGGCATAACCCGGCGGAGTGACCGATGGATGACATGACACTGCCGCGATTCGCTTTCGACAACAGCTATGCGCGGCTGCCTGACAGGTTCTATGTCCGCATGGCCCCGACGCCGGTGAGGGCACCGGGGCTGATCAAGATAAACGACGATCTGGCGCGTGCGCTCGGGGTCGATCCGGCGATGCTCGCCGCACCGGGCGGCGTGGCGGCACTGGCGGGCAACCTGCCTCTGCCGGGCGCGGCCCCGCTGGCGCAGGCCTATGCCGGGCACCAGTTCGGCGGCTGGTCGCCGCAGCTTGGCGATGGGCGCGCCATGCTGCTGGGCGAGGTGGTTGGCCCGGATGGCCAGCGCCGCGATGTGCAACTGAAAGGGTCCGGCCCGACACCGTTTTCGCGCATGGGCGACGGGCGCGCGCCGCTTGGGCCTGTCCTGCGCGAATACATCGTGTCCGAGGCGATGGCGGCGCTCGGTGTGCCGACCACCCGCGCGCTGGCGGCGGTGACGACGGGCGAGCGGGTGCTGCGCGAGGATGGCCCCCTGCTAGGTGCGGTGCTGACCCGTATCGCGGCCAGCCATATCCGCGTCGGCACCTTCCAGTTCTTCAGCGCAAGGCAGGATATCGAGGCGCTGCGCCTGTTGACCGATCATGCGCTGGCGCGGCATTACCCTGATGCGGACCCTGCCGACACGCCCGCATTGGCCCTGCTGACCGGGGTGATCGCGCGTCAGGCGGACCTGATCGCGCGGTGGATGTCGATCGGCTTCATCCACGGGGTGATGAACACCGACAACATGACGATCTCGGGCGAAACGATTGATTTCGGCCCCTGCGCGTTCATGGACGGGTTCCGGCCCGAACAGAAGTTCAGCTTCATCGACCAGGGCGGGCGCTATGCCTATCACATGCAGCCCGGTATCGGGCACTGGAACCTTTCGCGCCTCGCGCTGTCGCTGATCCCGCTGCTGGATGACGACGAGGATAAGGCGGTCGAGATCGCGAAGGCCGCGCTCGACCTCTATCCGCCGCAATTCGAGGCTGCGTGGCTGCGCCATATGGGTGCGAAGATCGGCCTTGCCCACCCCACAACCGCCGACAAACCCTTGATCGAGGGGGTGCTGGCGCTGATGGCCGCTGCCGAGGCCGATTTCACCCTGACCTTCCGCGCCCTGTCGGATTGTGCGGCGGGCGGGTCTGCCCCGGTCGCGGCGCTGTTCGGGGCCGATACATCCGGCATCGAGGTGTGGCTTGATGATTGGCGTGCACGCCTCGGCCCCGAAGCTGCCGATGCGCCCGCCCGGATGCGTGCCGTCAACCCGCGCTACATCCCCCGCAATCACCGGGTGGAAGACGCGATCATCGCGGGCTATGGCGGCAATTTCGCCCCCTTCGAGGCGCTGAATGCCGTGCTGGCGCACCCGTTCGACGATCAGCCCGAACACACCGCCTACGCCGCGCCGCCGGCACCAGAGGAGAGGGTGCAGCGGACGTTTTGCGGGACGTGACCGGCTGGACCTTGGGTGCAGGGCAGCATAGGGTTGCTCATGCGCCTGATGGGCCGAAACGGCCCTCCGCCCCCCGGCGCAGAACGGAGATACCATGTCAGACCGCAAGACCCTTCTCCTCACCGGTGCCTCGCGTGGCATCGGCCATGCGACCGTCAAGCGGTTTTCCTCTGCCGGGTGGCGGGTGATTTCCTGTTCGCGCCATCCGTTCCCGGAGGATTGCCCGTGGGAAGCGGGGGAGGAGGATCATATTCAGGTCGATCTCGCTGATCCGAAATCCACCATCGAGGCGGTCGAGGAAATCAGATCGAAGCTGAAGGGCGGCAAGCTGGAGGCATTGGTGAACAATGCCGGAATCTCGCCCAAAGGGCAGGGCGGATCACGGCTGAACACGATGGATACAGACCTGCGGACCTGGGGGCAGGTGTTCCATGTGAATTTCTTCGCGCCGGTCGTGCTGGCGCGCGGGCTGAAGGCGGAATTGCAGGCCGCCAAGGGCGCAATCGTGAACGTGACGTCGATCGCCGGGGCGCGCGTCCATCCGTTTGCGGGGGCGGCCTATTCCACATCCAAGGCCGCATTGGCGGCGCTGACCCGCGAGATGGCGTTCGATTTCGGGCCGCTCGGCGTGCGCGTCAACGCGATTGCCCCCGGCGAGATCGAGACGGATATCCTCTCGCCCGGCACCGACAAGATCGTTGAAACCCTGCCGCTGCGTCGCCTCGGCAAGCCGGAAGAAGTGGCGCGGACCATCTATTACCTCTGCACGCCGGAAAGCTCCTACGTCTCCGGCGTGGAGATCGAAATCAATGGCGGGCAGCACGTGTGAGCCTCGCCCGGCCGTTTCGCGTTCTCTGGGGGCATCTGCGCGCACGGGCGGTTCTGGTGCGGGGGTTCGTGACCGTTCCCGGCGGGATCACCCTGACGGGGCTCGCCACCGCCATTCTGTGCTTCTGGTTCGACCCTGCGGCACAGGATCTGACCGGGGCCGCGTCGTTTTCGACAGAGGTTGCGCGCGCCGTTCTGTCCACCCTGACGGGCGCGGCGATGACCGCGCTCAGCCTTGTCTATTCGATGGTTCTGGTGGTCTTCACGCTGGCGGCTGGCACCATCGCGCCGCGCCTGCTGGAACGGTTCGCCAAGGATCGCACCAATCAGGTCGCGGTCGGCTCGCTTGGCGCGTTGTTCCTCCATTCGCTCGCCTCGCTGTCGATGACCGATGGGCCGCTTCTTCTGCCGGTCGTGGTGGCGGGCATCCTGGCATTACATGCGATCCTGTTCCTCCTGTTCTTTGTCGACCGGGTGTCGCGGCGGATCACCATCGACGAGGAAGTGTCGGAAATCGCGGCAGAACTGGACAGACAACTGGCCCGCACCGCCGCCCGTTCAAGTGGTCTGTCGGATGACGAGATTGTCCTGCCGCACGGCCCGGAGGCGGAAATTCGCGCCGCCCGATCCGGCTATGTCGTGCGGATCGACACCGCTACACTTGTGCCGCTGGCCGCCCGCCACGCGGTGTTGGCCGATTTCATCGTCGGCCCCGGCGATCCGGTTCTGCAAGGCGATGTGATCGGGCGCATCGTGGGGCGGGATGCAGGGATCGTCGCGGAGGATGCAAAACCGAGCATCGTCATCGCCGACAAGCGCACCGCCGACGGCGATTTGCGGTTTTCGGTCAACCTGCTGGTAGAGATCGCGCTGCGGGCCCTGTCGCCGGGTGTGAATGACAGTTTTACCGCCATTGCCTGCATCGACCGGCTGATCGCGTCCTTCGCGGCGGCGGTCGACCGGGGGCTGACGCCGGGGGTGTTTTGCGATGCGGACGGTGCGGTGCGGGTCATCGTCCCGAAGACCGACATCGCCGACCTGATCGCCACCGCCTTCGATCCGATCCGCCGCAATTCGGTCGGCAACGGCCTTGTCAGCGAGGCGCTGATCGCTGCGCTCTGCCGCCTGTTACCGCGCCTCAAGGCCGGGGGACAGGCAGCGGCGGAACGGCAGATCGCCCTTGTCCTCGAAGCGGCGGCAGCCTCAGGGATGTTGGCGGAGGACATGAAAGCCCTGAAGGCCATCGCCGCGCCGCGTGCTGGCTAAGGGTCCGGGTTCAATGCGTCCTAGGCGCCCTTCGCCTCAACAGATCACGAAGCACCCAACTGCTTGACCCTGATCCGGGTGATCCGGTGCCGCTCGCGGCCGAGGATTTCGAAGCGGAAGCCGTGGAACGAGAATATCTGCCCGACTTCGGGGATGGTCTGCGCCTCGTGCAGGATCAGGCCTGCGACCGTGGTCGCCTCGTCATCGGGCAGCGACCAGTCGCCGAACCGGTTCAGATCGCGGATCGTCATGTCGCCCTCGACCTCGATCGCCCCGTCCTTGACCTCTTCGATCCCGGCGCTTTCGGCGTCATGCTCGTCGGCGATGTCGCCGACGATTTCTTCCAGAATATCCTCCAATGTGATGAGGCCCTGAAGGTCGCCATATTCATCGACCACCAGCGCGAAATGGCTGCGGCGCTTCAGGAACCGGCGCATCTGCTCGTCCAGCGAGGTGGTGTCGGGGACAAACCAGGGCTCCATCGCCACCTTCATCACATCAAAGCTGTCCAGCGGATTGCCGGAATCCTGCGCGACGCGTCCAAGGCGGTTCACCTCGCGCAGCAGGTCCTTGGCGTGGATGACGCCGACGATGTTTTCCGGCTCGCCGCGCCAGACCGGGATGCGGGTATGCGATGAGTTGAGGCAGAAATTGACGATATCCTCCGGCGCGGCATCGGCGTCGATGGTTTCGATGTTGCGCCGGTGCATCATCACCTCGGCAACCTCGCGCGACCTGAGGTCGAGCGCAGCGAGCAGTCGATCCCTGTCGTCCTTCTCCACCGCTCCCTCGGAATGGTGAAGGTCGATGGCCCCCCGGATTTCTTCGTGTGCGAACATGATCTTGGCATTGGGGTCGGCATTCACGCCGAACAATCGCAGCGCCCCCCGCGCGATCACACGCACCGTGGAAACCAGCGGCGCGAGAACGCGCACAATGACGCTGATCGGCAGTGCGACGCGCACCGCTGCCGTTTCCGGATTGGTGATCGCATAGGTCTTCGGCGTCACCTCAGCAAAGATCAGCACGACGAATGTCATCACGAGCGTCGCCCACGCAATGCCCGCCTCACCGAAGAGGGTGGTGAAAAGCTGGGTCGCAAGCGCAGCGGCCAGAATGTTGACGAAATTGTTGCCAAGCAGCACGGCCCCGATCAGGCGCTCGCTGTCCTCGGTCAGGCGCAGGGCGATGGACGCGCCTTTCGACCCCCCCGCCGACATCCGGTGAAGCGCGGCACGGCTGACCGCCGTCAGGGCGGTTTCCGATCCGGAAAAGAACGCGGACATCAGCAAAAGGCCGATGATCGCGGCTCCGGTCCACAGGATGGCGGGGTCCATTGGGGTCTCCTCAGACAGGCATTCGACAGACGTTCGATCAGAACGGGGTGACGCTGATTTTAGGCGCGGTCAGGTCATGTGCAAGTGCCGCGCGCCATTGTCACGCCGGGCGTGCCCGCTGCCGTTCGAAAATGCCGGAAGCGATGAGCACACCGACCGAAACGACCGCCGCCCCTGCCAGCGCCAACGGTGTGGCAGGATCATCCAGAAACAGGTCCGATGCCAGCGCGACGATCACCGGCGTCAGCGCGATGAAGGCAGACCCGCGCGACGGGCCGAGGCGCATGATTGCATAGGTATATGTCACGATGGCGACCACACCGGAGCCGAATTGCGCCAGGCTGGTCCAGACGATGGCCGCGTTGGACACACCGGAAAAATCGACCCCGAAGATCGCCACCGCGATCGAGGCAATGGGAATGCACCAGACGGAGACGAGCGCCGTCGCCTCCAGCGCGCTCAACCCGGACCCGCGCTGCGCGATCGAGTAGAACGAAAACAGCAAGGACCCGCCGGAAAAGCACAGATACCCGCGCCATGCGCCATCGGAGGCATTCATGACGGCGCTGTAACCGCCGACCGCCAGAACACCGACTGCGATCATGAAGAACCCGAAGACCCGGCTGCCGCTGATCTTTTCGCCGAGCAGGGTCCATGACAGAAGCGCGACCCAAAGCGGCAGCACCCCCGGCGCGAAAATGCCGCTGTCAGCCGCCGGCGCAAACATGAACCCGAGCGGGATCATGAACATGAACGACAGGCCCGCCCCGATCACCATGACGAAGAACCGCCATGCTGCCATCCCCTTCGGATAAAGCCCGATGCGCCAGATGACCGGCAACAGCGCAATCGTGCAGGTGACAGCCCGCAACAGGCCAAGTTCCACCGGACCCAGCCCCGCGCCGACGACGCCGCCCGTGGTCACGAGAAAATTCGCCCAGATCGCCACCGATGTCAGCGCCGCCGCGACGGCGATCCACGTTCCGCGTGTCATGCTGGTCAATCGGGTTGGTCCTCGCCCCGTCTGGATTTGAAGCGGAGCAGCGCCGTGCGGAGGTCGAGCATCGCCATCAGCAGGGGATCGGTCGACTTGTCGACGGCTTCGGGGTCAGGCTGGCCGGATACCCAGTGCGCCGCCGCATTCAGTGCTTCTATCGTTCGAAACGGGATATTCGCTTCCTGCGTTTCGATCAGGCTCTGACGCTCTGCGATCCATGCCGCGATTTCGGTGGATTCTTCGGTGGTCAGCGTGATCTGCGGACGCAGCTTGATATTGGCGTTGCGGGCATTCACCTCGGCAACCGGAACGAGGGTGATACGTTGGTCCCGCGCGTCTTCATCCACCCGAAACACGCTTGCCCCATTTTCCTTGATCCGAAAGAACAGCTTCATAACCGCGCCCATATTTGCTAGGTCCCCCGTCTATCTCGATTGCGGTCTTGTGGCGAGCGTTGTTGTGCGCGCAGGCCGCAAGAGTGCGCCAGAGGAGGCTTGGATGAGCAGAACGGTTCTTTTGGTCGGATGCGGCAACATGGGGCGCGCCATGCTCGGTGGCTGGATGCGATCCATAACGGGCCTGCGGGCGCTGGTGGTGGAGCCGTCCGATGATCTGCGCGATCAGGCGGCGGCGCTGGGGGCGGAGGTGTTCGCAGCGGCGGCTGATCTGCCACAGGGCACCGCGCCCGATCTGACGATTCTCGCGGTCAAACCGCAGGTCATGCCGCAGATCCTGCCGGATTACGCGGCGCTGGTCGGCACCACCTATGTCTCCATCGCCGCAGGCACCACCATTGCGACGCTGCGCGCGGGGTTGGGTGCGAATGCGCCGATCATCCGCTGCATGCCGAACACACCGGCCGCCATCGGCAAGGGCATGATGGTCTGCTGCGCGACGGCGGGCGTGGATGCAGATGCCCGTTCGTTCTGCGATACGTTGCTTGCCGCATCAGGCGATGTCGCCTGGATCGAGGATGAGGCGCTGATGGATGCGGTCACCGCCGTCTCCGGCTCCGGCCCCGCCTATGTGTTCCACCTGATCGAAACCTTGGGCGCTGCCGCTGTGGCGGTGGGGCTCCCGCCTGAACTTGCGGCGCGGATGGCGGCACAGACGGTCATGGGGGCGGGGCTGCTGGCCATCGAAAGCGGCATCGCGCCCGGCACCCTGCGCGAACAGGTCACAAGCCCCGGCGGCACCACCGCCGCCGCGCTTTCGGTCCTGATGCAGGGTGGACGGATGCAGCGGATGATGTCGGAGGCGGTCGAAGCCGCCCGTGATCGGGGGCGGGAGTTGGGCAAGGCCTAGGCCCGAAGAAACTCGACCGCCGGATCGGCGCGAAGGCGCGCGATGTCATCGGCATAGGCGGCGCGCATGGCCGCGATCTGGTCGGCGGTCCAGGGCGTGTAGCGCGGGTTGCCGGGGCCGATGGGGTGGTCCTGCACGATCCGGGCGAAGGCATCGCGTGGCACACGCCCGTCGCGATGCGCGGCGGCGAGCGATTGCAGCGCCACCATCGCGGTGCGGCTGGGTGTTTGCATGGATCGCCGCTCCACCGCCCGCAGGCCCTCGATCCCGGTCAGGCGATCCGCGATGCGGCCTTTCAGCCGCTTATAATCTTCGTATTGCCACAGAACGATCCGGGCCGAGGGCAGCGCCGCGCGGATGTCGGCCACAAGGTCCGGCCAGCGGCGGGGCAGGGCGGTCAGTGCTGCCGTGTCGTCCGGCCCAAGGGCAGTGAACAGATTGTCCCGGATCGACTGCACATGCACGCCTGAGAAAAATTCCGGGTAATCCCGCACCGCCAGAAAGCAGGTGATCGGTCGCCGCGCCGCGATCCGCTGCCAGAGCGACAGGCGGATGCGCGCCGCAGGGTAAAGCGCAGCCGCATCCATCATGTCGGTGCAATGGCCCAAGGTGTTTTCATCGGCAGCGATGAACAGGCGCGGGGCTGCCGCCACCTGCCTGCGCATCCGCAGTGCCGCGATGATGGCCCGCAAGGACGGCAGCGGTGCCAACACCTCCGCCGCGCGCTGCGCCGGGCCAAGCCGGTCGCGCAGGCTGGAAGGGTCGGCGTAGTGCACGCCTGCCGCAATCAGTTTTCCGTTATTCTTGCGCATCACCGCCTGCAAATGCGTCGAGGCGGTCTTGTGTGCACCAAGATGAAGGTGGATCGTCATGCACATGCCCTGTTACACGACGCACTGCATCGCAAGGATCGGAGTTTACACATGAACATCATCTGGCTCGGCCATTCCAGTTTTCGCATCGAAGCAGAGGATCAGGTCCTGCTGGTTGATCCCTGGTTAAAGGGCAATCCGATGTTCGACGCGGCGCATTATGACGCGGCCATCGCGGGGGTGACACATATTCTTGTCAGCCACGGTCACGGCGACCATGCGTCCGAGGCGGCGGAAATTTCCCGCGCCACAAAGGCACCGGTGGTCGGCATCTATGACTGGGTGTCATGGGTCACGGCGGCGGAGGGGATCGAGGGGATCGGGTTCAACAAGGGCGGCACCGTCGGCTTGGGCGGGGTCAAGGTCACGATGGTGAATGCGGCGCATTCTTCCTCCATCGCTTCCGATAACGGGCCGATCTATGCCGGGCATGAAAGCGGCTTCATGATCGCCGCCGAAGGGCATGTCATCTATTACATGGGGGACACCGATGTGATGGCGGATATGGGCATCTTCGCCGAACTTCACGCCCCCGATGTCGGGATTGTGCCGATTGGTGGCCATTTCACGATGGACCCGCCGCGCGCCGCCTTCGCCTGCCGCAAGTTCTTCGATTTCAAGACCATCATTCCCTGCCATTACCGGACCTTCCCCCTGCTCGCGCAGTCGGCGTCGGGGATGGATGTGCCCGGCGCGAAGATTGTGGAACCTGAAGTGATGCAGCCGATCACGATCTGATGCGGCAGGGGCGGCGAATGTTGACCGAAGGCGCCTTCGGCCCCACGTTGGGGTGGGGCGCTGAGTGAGGAACAAGTGATGCGTAGCGTAAATACGATCAGATTCACGGCCCTGGCGATCACCGTGCTGCTGGGAACATCCGCCGCCTTCGCCCAGACCGCCGTTCCGGAGGAGGAGGCAGCCCCCTTCCGGCTGGAGGCCGATCCGGCCGATCCGAACCGGCCTTTCAACCCGTTCTTCGACACGCCGGGCACCGGCGATATCCGTGGCCGATTGCCCGCACCGCCGGACAGCGGGCCGGATCGCAATCTGGCCGGGGTCAACGAATTCAATTTCGACAGTCTGCGGGGGGAGGGTCGGCGCGGCGGGTTTGCGCCCCGTCAGGGCTTCGCCTTCCGGTGATGCGGCCTATCCTTTGGTTTGCGGCACTGGCGTTCGGCCTGATCGGGCAGGGGGCGCTGGCGCAACAGCCCGGCGCGCCGCAGACGCCCTTTCCGCGCGCTGATGATCCGGAGCCGCCGGCGTCTGTCAGCGAAGATCGCGACCTGTCGCCTGACAAGCCCCCAAAAAGGTCGCCCGCCTTCACCGATGACGGCAAGATCGCGCCCTTTCCCGAACAGACGCAACGGCGTCAGGACAATGCTCTGGACGCGACGCGTCGGTCGCAGCAGCCGGGATATTCGGTCGGGCCGGGCAACATCATCAACCGCAAGACGCCCTGACAGGTTCGGCCTATCGCCGCGCCTTGAAAAAATCGCGCAGCAATACGGCGGCCTCCGCCGCTGCGATGCCGCCGTATACCTCGGGTGCGTGATGGCAGGTCGGCTGGGCAAAGAGCCGCGCGCCGCTGTCCACCGCGCCGCCCTTGATATCTTCCGCCCCATAGTAAAGCCGCCCGATCCGGGCGAAGGAAATGACCGCCGCACACATGGCGCAAGGCTCCAGCGTGACATGAAGGTCGAGGCCCGGTAGACGCTCCGACCCCCGCGCCGCGCAGGCTTCGCGGATCACCAGCACCTCCGCATGGGCGGTCGGGTCGTTCAATTCCCGTGTCCGATTGCCTGCCTTGGCAATGATTGCCCCGGTCGCAGGATCGACGATCACCGCCCCCACAGGCGTCTCGCCGCGCGCGGCGGCGGCGGCGGCCTCTGCAAGCGCGACTTGCATATGGGGGGCGAAACGGGTCATGGGAGGGTTGAACCAAGCGCCCGCCACACTTGCAAGGCCTGATTGCCATGACCGACCCCAAGACGCCAGAGGGCGACCGCATCGCCAAACGCCTCGCCCGCGCCGGGGTCGCATCACGCCGCGAGGCGGAACGGATGATCGAAGCGGGCCGCGTGAAGGTGAATGGCCGCAAGATCCTCAGCCCGGCACTGAACGTCACCGACAAGGACCTGATCGAGATCGACGGCGAGGTGATGGCGGAGGCGGAACCGCCGCGCCTGTGGCGGTACCACAAGCCGACCGGCCTCGTCACATCGGCGAGCGACGAAAAGGGCCGCGATACGGTGTTCGACAAGATGCCGCCGGAACTGCCGCGCGTGATGAGCATCGGTCGGCTCGACATCAATTCCGAGGGGTTGCTGTTGCTGACCAACGACGGCGCGTTGAAGCGCAAGCTGGAACTGCCATCGACCGGCTGGACCCGCCGCTATCGCGCCCGCGCGCATGGCCGGATCGACGACAAGGCGCTGGAGCCGATCCGCAAGGGCATCACCGTCGAGGGTGAGCATTTCATGCCGATGGACGTGGAAATCGAACGTCAGCAAGGCGCGAATGTCTGGCTGTCCGTTTCCTTGAAAGAGGGCAAGAACCGCGAAATCCGCCGGGCGCTGGAGGCGATCGGCCTGATCGTGAACCGCCTGATCCGCATTTCCTACGGCCCGTTCCAGCTTGGCGATCTGGCGGTGGGCGGGGTGGAGGAGATCAAGGCGAAGATCCTGCGTGATCAGCTTGGCGTCGAGAATGCGCCGGAACCTGTGCGCGCCTCCACCAAGCCGGTGAAACGCGGCGTCGGGCCGGGGCAGAGCAATCGCCTCGCGCCGAAATCGGCCCGCGAGGGCGGCAAGCCTGCGCCGCGCAATGCGCCGTCGACGCGCGGGGCGGGGGGCAAGCCTGCGGCTGCGAAACCCGCTGCGCCTAAGCCGAGCACGCCGAGGAATGCAAAACCGGGCGGAACCCCGCGTGGAGCGCCGCGAGGGCCGACGCGGGGGTAAGCAGGGTCAGCCTCCCCTGCGGCACCGCCGGAACATAGCCTTCGAATGACCAGCGGTGAAACCGCCGCCCGTCGAAAAGGAACGCCGCATCGCCTGCCGCGACCATCGCCCCTGCGGCCAGATCAGCCGGGGCAACAATGGGACGTGGGGCGCGGCGTTCGACCGCCAGCACCTTGTCCATCTCGTCGGCGATCGCGGGCAGGGCGCGCCCCTGACCGGCCGCCCAAGCCGCCGCGAAGGCCTGCGCATCGGCGCGGCGGCATTCGAAACAGGGGCGGTGCCCGGCTGCCAGTGCCGTCGCCTCGTCCAGAAAGAACAGCTCGGTATATCCCCTGCCCATCAGGGGCCGTTTCCGGTTCTTGAATGCCAGAACGCAGCAGATCCAGCGCGCCGACCCCTGATGTCGGGTGATGCGGTAATCATCCGAATGGATGCGGCCCCCGCGATTGCCGAACATCGTGCCGCGCGTCGCATGTGCGACGATTTCCCCAAAGGGCGTGACCCGGTTTGGCAGCGGTGAGGGGCGGCTGGACATCCGGCCATCCTTGGCGAAGATGCCGCCCATGCAAAGCCCCAATCACAACGACCGCCGCCTAGGCCCGCCGGATATGGTGGTGATCCATTACACTGGAATGCAAAACGCGGCGGCGGCGCGCGCCCGGCTCTGCGATCCGGCGGCGGAGGTGTCGGCGCATTGGCTGATCGACCTCGACGGCACGACGGAGGCGCTGGTGCCCGAAGACCGCCGCGCATGGCATGCTGGGGTGTCGATGTGGGAGGGGGAGACGGATGTGAATTCCCGATCCATCGGCATCGAACTGGTCAACCGGGGCCATGACTGGGGCTATCACCCGTTCCCCGAACCGCAGATGGCGGCGCTGGAGCAGTTGCTGACTGCGATCTTGGCGCGCTGGCCGGTCGCGGCGCGCAATGTTGTCGGCCATGAGCATGTCGCGCCGGGGCGAAAGATCGACCCCGGAGAGAAATTCGATTGGGCACGGCTGGCGCGGCAAGGGCTGGCGGACCTGCCCAATTGACAGATGCGCCGGAGGCAGGGCTAAATTTGGTTTGGTTCGATGTTCATGCAGACAGCGGAAAGTTTCGCCATGCCGCACGCCTTCATCCTTGCGGCAGGTGCCGTGTTCGCCCTGTTGTCCGGTGCCGTGGATGTGACGGCCAATGAATTCAACCGCAACCCCGAACTGACCGCGCCGGATGAGGTGGCAGCGTTTGCCAGCCTCGACGCGTTCCGCGCCCGCGCCGAAATTGCCGACCGCAGCCTGTTTCAGGACGCATCGTCGATTTGCGACCTGAACGACGACACGATCAGCGCCATCGTCTATCAGCGTCCGGCGGCGGAGCGTCTTTCGCGCGGGGTGTCGATGCCGGATGTGAAGGTTCTGTCGGGCGCATGCAGCAACGGCACCCTTTCCGGCCCGTTCCGCGTGCTGATCCTGCGCGAGGCGGAGGCGTCGGAAGCGCCGGTGCTGGAGGTTTACACCTTGCTTGAAGGGGCGATGGAGGGCGGCGCGTTGACCGGAGTGGTGCAAAGCGCAGGCTCCCGCTACGAATCGGATATCTGGGACGCGTTCCCCAGCTATTTCTCCTTTCGCCAAGCCACATATTCCCGTGGTGCGCTTGCCGGGTTCTTCCTGTCGCAGGATTTCGTGCCGGTGACCGAGGGCGGATTCGTGCGCCGGACCATGACGATGCGGGTGGGGGATACCCCCGGCATGATCGAACAGCGCCGCTATATCGGTGCGCGGCTCGACGCTGTCGTGCCCTTCGTGAACGGGGTGCCGGAAGGCACGGCGCAGTATCCATCGCGTGAGACCGGGCCAAAGGTTGTCTGTATGCGCGGCGGCGCGGTGGTGAAGGAGCAGGCTTGCTGATCCGCACCCCGCCGCGTAAAGGGGCGCTGCGGATGGCTGGATAGCCGCGCCTTGCAAGAGGTGAGGAACGTCCGGGCGGCATGGAGAAACGGCGCCGGGTAACGCCCGGCCAGGGTAACCTGAGGGAAAGCGCCACAGAAATGAAACCGCCTGATTTCGGTCAGGCAAGGGTGAAACGGTGGGGTAAGAGCCCACCGCGCCGCTGGTAACAGGGGCGGCACGGCAAGCCCCGCTGGTCGCAAGGTCGAATAGGGTTGGCAGCGGTGGTCTTCGGACTGGCCGCAGGGGGTCTCCGCCCCGCTGACCGGGTTGACTGCACGAGGCGCATGGCGACATGCGTCCCAGATGAATGGCTATCCATCCTGCTGCGGGGCAACCTGCATCGGGGGGACAGAACCCGGCGTAAAGGCCATCCGCACCTTCCGCCTTTGCTGTGATGATCGTGTCGCGACGGCTTGGGGCCGCGCGTTCGTCAGTTGGTGGCGACTGCCGGGGCCGCGCCGATTGCCCGGCCATCGACCGACCCGTGTGCCACCGCCGACGCCAGCATGAAGGCGGTGACGAGCGCAACAGTTGCGATGATGGTGGGTTTCGACACGGGCATTCCTCCTGAACCTGTGGCGCCTGAATCGCACTGCAGGCCGATTCACGGAAGTGCACGATTACACGAGCGGATCGCGGGCGGGATTCGGCGCGGTTGATGCACTGGGCCGGGATTTGGGCCGGATGGCGCGGTCAGGTGCTGGATTCGCAGGGATTCTCATGGGACATGCCATGCAAGCGCAGCTTTGGATCAAAATAAGAACATTAAAAGAACAATTAATGAATTCACCGGCGATCCTGCCCTTGAAAGCTCCGGCTTTACTGGAAATCACCACAAAATCCTGATCCGATTCCGTAAAAGTGGAATAAAAAACCTTGCAAAACCATAATTCTCCATGCTAATCCCAATGCATCGGCAGCGGGCAGGCAGTGAACGGAATTGAGGCAGGTTCATACAGGCGCCGCCCTAAGCCAAGCAGAGGCAAAAAATTGCCCTAATACCGCAGACGCCGCAGTCAGCTCTGAGGGACAGACGATGGGTCGGGCATTCGAGCAGGTGCCCGGCCCATTTTGTTTCACGCCGCCGCGTGAGGCGCAGCGACAGGATCGGGGAGGCCCGAAAAGGTTATGAAATTCTTTGCCTCCAACGCGACCAACAAGGTCGATGCGAAGGGCCGGGTGTCGATCCCGGCGCCCTTTCGCAAGGTGTTGCAGGCAGAGGGCAGCGAAGTCATCGTGCTCGTTCCCGAAATCACTGGCAGGCCCGTCATCGAAGGTTTTGGCGAAGCGCATTTCGCCAAGCTGGCGGCGTCGCTGGAAGACATGAATCCCTATTCCCCGGAATACGACGCGCTCGCCAATGTCGTGTTCGGCGAGGCGCAGCAACTGCCGCTGGACGATACCGGGCGGATCATCCTGTCGCAGGCCTTCCGCGATCTGACCGGGATCACCGATCTGGCCTATTTTGTCGGGCGCGCGAACACCTTCCAGATCTGGAATCCTGAAACCTACAGCGCTGGCCTTGCGGCGATGCGCGAGACGGCGCGCGCCAATATCGGGAAGATGCCGTGGGGCGGAGCACGCCCGATCAGGGGGCAGGACTGATGGGCGGCGCGGCGATGGCAGCGCTGGCCGAGGCCCGGGCGCTCCACGCGCCGGTCCTGCTGCACGAGGTTCTGGCGACGCTGGACCCCGCGCGCGGCGGCACGTTCCTCGATGGCACCTTCGGCGCGGGCGGCTATTCCGTTGCCTTGCTGGAGGCGGGGGCAGATCGGGTGATCGCCATCGACCGCGATCCTGAAGCCGTGGCGCGTGGTGCGGTCTGGGCACCGGCCTTCGATGGGCGGCTGGACATTGTCGAGGGCTGTTTCGGCGATATCGAACAGCTTGTCGAGGGGCCGCTGGCGGGCGTCGTGTTCGATATCGGCGTTTCCTCCATGCAGATCGACCAGGCTGCGCGCGGGTTTTCGTTTCAGAAGGATGGCCCGCTCGATATGCGCATGGGTGCCGATGGCCCATCTGCCGCCGATCTGGTGAACAAGGCCGCCGAGGCGCAGCTTGCTGACATCTTTTTTCTGTATGGCGAGGAACGCGCCGCCCGCCGGATCGCCCGCGCCATCGTCGCGCGTCGCGCCGAAGCGCCGATCGCCACGACGCTGGAACTGGCCGCAATTGTGGAGCGGCAATTGCCGCGCCCAAAGCCCGGCCAGGTGCACCCGGCGACGCGGGTGTTTCAGGCGCTGCGCATCGCGGTGAATGACGAACTGGGCGAACTGGCGCGCGGGCTGGAGGCTGCCGAGGCGCTGCTGGCGGTGGGCGGCGTGCTGTCAGTCGTCACGTTCCATTCGCTGGAAGATCGCATCGCCAAGCGATTTTTCCGCGCCCGTTCCGGCGCTGATCCGCAGGGATCGCGCCATGCGCCGCTGACGGCATCGGCGGAACCCGCGTTCGAATTGCTGACCCGCAAAGCCATCGAGGCATCGGATGCGGAGCTTGCCGTCAACCCGCGCGCCCGGTCGGCACGGTTGCGGGCGGGGCGGCGGACGGCAGCACCCGCGCAGAGGATCGACGCCAAGACGCTGGGACTGCCGGAAGTCGATATCGCCGCACCGCGCGCGGGCCGGACCCGGAGGAGCAGATGATGCGGTGGGTGTTCTACGGCCTCGGGCTGACCATGCTGGCCATCGCCGTCGTCTGGTCGAATGTGGTCAGCAATCAGACCCGCGAAGCGCTGCGCGAGGTGAATGCCTTGCGCAAGGACATCCGGCAGGAACGCGAAGTGATTTCTGTGCTGGAGGCGGAATGGGCATGGCTGAACCGCCCGTCGCGGCTGGAGCGGCTGGTGGCGGAAAACGCCGATGCGCTGGCGCTCGTGGCGATGATGCCCGAAACATTCGCCGAACTGGCCGAAGTGGCGATGCCGCCGGTCGATGACGGCATGGACCCGGTGGCCCTGATCGACCTCGACGAGGCAGGACCGGAGTCGATGGTGAAGCGGGCTGCGGATCAGCCGGTTCAGGTAACGGGATTGAAGCCATGAGCGTGGATCAGGGCCGGACCCGCAGCGCCACACTGATTTCGCTGCTGGCGGACGGAACCGACGGGCAGGCGCTGTTGCAGAACCGTGCGGAGCGGCGCGCCGCCAAGCGGGAACGCCGCCGCGAGGCGCGCGCGGAGCGGTCCGAATGGCGGCTTTGGCTGATCTGCCTGTTCTTCATCCTCGGCTACGGCACGCTGGCCGGGCGGATGACTTACCTCGCCGCTTCCGACCCGCAGGAGCCGAAGGTGGCGGCGGCTTCGGATCAGGTGGTGGAGGCCGGGCGCGCCATCATCACCGATCGCAAGGGTCACCTGATGGCGACCAATCTGCCGACCTGGTCGATCTATGCGCATCCATCCGAGATGGCGCGCGCCGGTGTCGATATGGAAGACGCGGCCGCCCGCATCGCCGCCACGGTTCCGGGCATTGACGAGGCGGTGCTGCGCGAGCGGTTCCTGCGCCGCAAGGGGCTGGTGTGGGTCAAGCGACCGGCCACCCCGGCGGAACGGCAAACCGTTCATGACCTCGGCATTCCCGGTGTGTATTTCGGTCGGCGCGAGACGCGGATCTATCCTGCCGGGCGCATCGCGGCGCATATTCTGGGCGGTGCGCGCGTCGGCGAGGAAAGCGTGACCTATGCCGAACTGGTGGGCCGCGCCGGGGTAGAACGTGCGCTGGATGACCGCCTGCGCGATGGTTCCGGCCCGCTGGCGCTGTCCATCGACCTGACGATCCAGACCGCGCTGACCCGCGTGATGCAGGCGGCGCTGGTCGAGTTCAAGGCGAAGGCCGGTGCCGCGACGCTGATGGATGCCCGCACCGGTGAGATCATCGCGATGGTTTCACTGCCCGATTTCGACCCGAATGACCGCCCCGATACCAATGATCCCGAAGTGGCGCGCATCAAGCCGATGATGAACCGTGCGGCGGAAGGGGTGTACGAGCTTGGCTCCACCTTCAAGATATTCGCCGCTGCGCAGGCGATGGAAATGGGCATCGCCGCCCCGACGACGCTGATCGACACCGCCGGGCCGTTAAAGATCGGCAAACACAAGATCAGCGATTTTCACGCCATGCCGCCGCGCATGATGTTGCGCGATGTGATCGTCGAAAGCTCCAATGTCGGCACATCGCGGCTTGCGCTGATGATCGGGCCGGATAAGCAGCGGGAGTTTCTGACCAAGCTGGGTTTCATGGATGTCACCGGGCTGGAGATCGCCGAGGCGGGCATCGGCAAGCCGCTGATCCCCAAGAACTGGGGGCGGCTCGAATCCATGACGATTTCCTTCGGGCATGGCCTGGCATCGACGCAGCTTCATCTGGCTGCCGCCTATGCGGCGATGGTCAATGGCGGCTTGATGGTAAAGCCGACGCTGTTGATGGGCGGCCCGCGCGCAACCGAGGCAGACCGGGTCATCAGTGCCGACACATCGCGCCATCTGCGCGAGATGATGCGCGCGGTGGTTGCCGAGGAAAAAGGCACAGCGAATTTCGCCGAGGTGCCGGGATATGAGGTCGGCGGCAAGACCGGGACCGCCGACAAGGCATCGGGCGGTGGGTATGACGAGCGCAAGACGCTCAGCACCTTTGCCGGGGCGTTCCCCATGTCGGCGCCGAAATACGTGATCGTCGTGACCCTGGACGAGGCGCGGACATTCAAATACGGGCGCGAATGGCGCACGGCGGGCTGGACCGCTGCGCCGACCGCAGGCATCGCGGTGAAACGTATCGCGCCGCTTTTGGGGATGCGGCCCCTGCCAAAGCCGGTCGCGGTTGAAACCGTCGCGTCGGCTGCGGGGAAGCTGTGATGGTGACGCTGCGCGACCTCGGTCTGGCCGATCTGCCCTATGCCGGGCCTGCGCCTGACCCGATGAAACGCATCGAAGGCCTGTGCGTCGATAGTCGAGATACGAAACCGGGCTTTCTGTTCGCAGCTTTGAAGGGCACTGCAACCGATGGCGCGGAATTCGCGCAATATGCCGTGCGAATGGGTGCATCGGCGGTGCTGTGCTCTACCGAAGGGCTGACCGTTGCGCGGGCAACGATCGGCGATCTGCCGGTGCCGTTTCTGATCGACGACGCGCCGCGCACGCGGCTGGCCCATGTCGCGGCGCGGTTCTACGGCGCGCAACCTGAAATCGTGGTGGCGACGACCGGCACGAACGGCAAAACCTCCGTCGCCAGTTTCGCGCGGCAGTTGTTCACGCTGCTGGGCCGCCGCGCCGCCAGTTTCGGCACCGTCGGGGTGGAAGGGGCTGTCACCCGCGCCCTGTCGATGACGACGCCAGAGCCGATCACGCTGCACCGCCTTTTGGCGGAACTCTCCGCCGAGGGCGTCACCCATGCGGCGATGGAGGCATCGAGCCACGGGCTGGCGCAGGCGCGGCTCGATGGTGTGCGGCTGACCGCAGGGGCGTTCACCAATTTCAGCCGCGATCATCTGGATTATCACGCGACGGCGGAGGCGTATCTCGACGCCAAGCTGCGCCTGTTCCGCGACCTGCTGCCGCTGGGCGCGGCGGCGGTGCTGAATGCTGACGACGCGACCTATGGCAAGGCCTGGACGGTGGCCCGCGATGCCGGGCTGGATGTCATTCCGTTTGGGCGGGACGAGGCGGCGGGGATCGGCCTGCGCCTGCTCGATGCCCGCTTCGATGCCGAGGGGCAGACCCTGTCGCTCGCATGGCGGGGCACGCCTGTTACCGTGCGGCTTGGTCTGATCGGCGGATTTCAGGGGCTGAACGCGATGACCGCCGCTGCGCTGGTGATCGGCACTGGCGAGAACCCGCTGGATGTGTTCGCGGCGTTGCCGCATCTGACCGGGGTGCGCGGGCGCATGGAACATGTGGCGACGCGGGCGAATGGCGCGGCGATCTATGTCGATTATTCGCACACGCCCGACGGCCTCGCGACCGCGCTTGCGGCGCTGCGGCTGCATACCGAGGGGCGGCTGATCGTGGTGTTCGGCGCGGGCGGCGACCGTGATCCGGGCAAGCGCCCGCTGATGGGTCATGCCGCCTGCGAGGGCGCGGACGGGGTGATCGTCACCGATGACAACCCGCGAACCGAGGCACCGGGGCCGATCCGCGCGGCGATTCTGGCGGCCTGCGCCAATGCCATCGAAATCCCCGACAGGGCTGAGGCGATTCTGACCGCTGTGGACGCATTGTCGCCGCAAGACAGTCTCTTGATCGCGGGAAAGGGACATGAAACAGGCCAGATCATCGGGCGCGAGACGATTCCTTTCGACGATGCAGAACAGGCGCGCGCCGCTGTGGCGGTGCTTGACGGGACAGAAACAGCATGAGCGCGACCTTGTGGACATCAGCAGAAGCGGAGGCGGCGACCGGCGGGCGCGCGACCGCGCCGTTTGCGGTGTCCGGCATCACGCTCGACAGCCGCGAGGCGGCGGCGGGCGATCTGTTCGTGGCCCTGAAGGATGTGCGCGACGGCCACGATTTCGTGGCGGCGGCACAGGCGGCGGGGGCGTCTGCGGCGCTGGTCGCGCGGGTGCCGGAGGATGCGCCGGAGGGGTTTCCGCTGCTGGTGGTCGATGACACGCTCGCGGCGCTGGAAAAGCTGGGGATCGCGGCGCGGGCGCGGATGGCGGGGCGCATTGTCGGTGTCACCGGATCGGTCGGCAAGACCGGGGTGAAGGAGATGTTGCGCGTCTGCCTCGGTGCCACCGCCCAGACCCATGCGGCGGCCAAAAGCTTCAACAATCATTGGGGTGTGCCGCTGACATTGGCGCGGATGCCCGCAGTCACGGCCTTCGGCGTGATCGAGATGGGCATGAACCATCCAGGCGAGATCGGTCCTTTGTCGCGCATGGCGCGGCCCGATGTGGCGGTCGTCACGACCATCGCCCCGGTCCACATGGCCGCATTTACGCGCGTCGAGGAGATTGCTGATGCCAAGGCGGAGATTTTCGAGGGGCTGGCCCCTGGCGGCGCGGCGGTTCTGAACCGCGATAACCCGCATTTCGACCGGCTTGCAGAGGCGGCGCGGCGGCAGGGCGCGCGGATCGTCAGTTTCGGCGCGGCAGAGGGCTGTGATGCCCGCCTGATTCAGGCGCATGTGACCGCCAGTGCGACCGTGGTGCGGGCCGAACTGACGGGCATGCCGTTGTTGTTCAAACTGTCCGCCCCTGGTCAGCATCTGGCGATGAACGCGCTGGCGGCACTGGCCGCGACGGAGGCGGCGGGCGGCGACGTCGCCCGCGCCGCCCTCGCCATCGGATCATGGTCGCCGCCCGATGGGCGCGGGTCGCGCTGGACGATCAGCCTCGGCA
This sequence comes from uncultured Candidatus Planktophila sp., assembly GCA_964352385.1. Classification (GTDB taxonomy): domain Bacteria; phylum Pseudomonadota; class Alphaproteobacteria; order Rhodobacterales; family Rhodobacteraceae; genus Pikeienuella. Next base: position 65,455 of record CAYGRU010000001.1, on the reverse strand, counting down.
ACGACGGGATCGACGGCACCATCACGCTGATCGACGAAAGCTACAACGCCAACCCGACCTCGATGCGCGCGGCCTTGTCGGTGCTGGCGGCGTCGGAGCCGGAGGATCATGTCGGCCGGGTGGATCGTGGACGGCGCATCGCTTTCCTCGGCGACATGCTGGAACTGGGCCCGGACGAGGCGGTGCTGCATGCCGGTCTGGCCGAAGCGCCGGAGATGGAACGGATCGACATCGTCCACACCTGCGGCCCGCTGATGAAACACCTGCACGAGATGTTGCCGCGCGAAAAGCGCGGGCGCTGGTTCGAGACCAGCCGCGACATGGCGGATCGCGCCGGGCGCAAGCTCGACGCCGGGGATGTCGCGATGGTGAAAGGGTCGCTCGGGTCGCGGATGGCCCTTGTGATCGCGGCGATCCGCAAGATGGGCGCTTCGGCGCGCGAGGGGGGCTGAGGAAGACGATGCTGTACGAGATTTTCGAACCCCTGTCGGCGGGCGGCGATTTCTTCAATCTGTTCCGCTATATCACCTTCCGGTCCGGCGGGGCGTTCTTCACGGCGCTGGTGTTCGGGTTCGTGTTCGGCAAGCCGATCATCAACCGTCTGCGCAGGATGCAGGGCAAAGGCCAGCCGATCCGCGAGGACGGGCCGCAATCGCACATCATCGAAAAGGCAGGCACCCCGACAATGGGCGGGGTGATGATCCTCGCGGCGGTGCTGATCTCCACCCTTCTCTGGGCGCGGCTGGATAACGGCTTTGTCCTTCTGGTGCTGTTCGTCACCTTCGGGTTCGGGGCGATCGGGTTCGTCGATGATTACCAGAAGGTCACCAAGCAGAACCACAAGGGCGTTTCCGGCAAGGTCCGGCTGGCCATCGGGTTCGCCATCGCGCTGATCGCATCGGTCTGGGCCACATCGTTGCAGCCCGAAAGCCTGCAATATCAGCTTGCGATGCCGGTGCTGAAGGATGTGCTGCTGCCGCTCGGCCTCGTTTTCATCCCGTTTGCGATGCTGGTCATCGTTGGCAGCGCGAATGCGGTCAATCTGACCGATGGCCTTGACGGGCTGGCGATCATGCCGGTGATGATCGCGGCGGGATCGCTGGGCGTGATCGCCTATGTCGTCGGGCGGACGGATTTCACCGAATATCTGCAACTTCATTATGTTCCCGGCACGGGGGAAATCGCCGTGTTCTGTGCGGCGCTGATCGGCGCTGGCCTCGGCTTTCTCTGGTACAATGCGCCGCCTGCAATGGTGTTCATGGGCGATACCGGGTCGCTGGCACTCGGCGGCGCGCTCGGGGCCATTGCAGTTGCGGTGAAGCATGAAATCGTCTGGGCGGTGATCGGTGGCCTTTTCGTGCTGGAGGCGGTCAGCGTCATCGTGCAGGTCGCCAGCTTCAAGCTGACCGGCAAGCGGGTGTTCCGCATGGCCCCGATCCACCATCATTTCGAACAAAAGGGCTGGCGCGAGCCGACCGTGGTGATCCGGTTCTGGATCATCTCGGTCATCCTCGCGCTGATCGGCCTCGCATCCCTGAAACTGAGGTAGGCATGATGATTACAAGCTCCCCCTTTCTGGCGGCCATGCGGCTGGGCGTGAAGGCAATCGAACGCCGCCACGGGTTCGAGGAAGCGGTGCAGAATCTGGTCCGTGCGCGGCATGAGGAACAGCTTCTGCGTGCCGCCTACCTGAAAGCGCGGGATGAAAGCATGACGGAGGAATGATCGCAGTCAGGGGATATGAGGGACGCCGCATCGGCGTTCTGGGCCTTGGCCGATCCGGCCTCGCGGCGGCGCGGGCGCTGCGCGCGGGCAGTGCTGTGCCGGTCCTCTGGGATGATGGCGAGATGGTGCGCGACGCGGCGGCGGCCGAAGGGTTCATCGTCGAGGATCTGACCCGGCAACAGGCCTGGGGGGACATGCCGCTGCTAGTGGTATCGCCCGGCATTCCGCACCTCTATCCCGCACCACATCCGGCGATTGTCGCGGCGCGGCAGGCCGGGGCGCTGGTGGACAATGATGTCAGCCTGTTTTTCAGGGCCATCGCGATGACCGCCGCCGATGTGAAGGTGATCTGCGTCACCGGATCGAACGGCAAATCAACGACGACAGCCCTGATCGACCATATCCTCGGCGAGGCGGCCCGTCCGCGCCAGATGGGCGGCAATATCGGGCGCGGCGTGCTCGACCTCGACCCGCCCGCCGATGGCGAGGCGGTGGTGCTGGAACTGTCGTCCTATCAGCTCGACCTTGCCCGCGTGCTGGCCCCTGATGTGGCGGTGTTCCTCAACCTGTCGCCCGATCATCTGGACCGGCACGGCGGCGAGGGCGGCTATTTCGCGGCAAAACGGCGTCTGTTCGAACTGGGCGCGCCCAGCCATATGGTGATCGGCGTCGATGACCGGTTCGGGCAGTTCCTTGCCACCGGCGCGCAGGACGACAGCGAGGACGGCGCGGCGCTGGTGCGGGTGTCGATCACGCAGCGCCTGAAAGGCGATGCGCCGTCGGTGTCGATGAACAAGAATTTCCTGACCGAATGGAAGGGCAAGCAGGTCGCGGCCTTCGACATGCGCGATGCCCCGAACCTTCAGGGCCGTCACAATTATCAGAATGCCTGCGCTGCATGGGCCGCGACGCGGGCGCTCGGCATCGGGCCGAAGGTTATCGGCAAGGCGCTAATCGGGTTTCCGGGCCTGCCGCACCGGATGGAGATCGTCGGCGCGGCCAACGGCGTGACTTATGTGAACGACAGCAAGGCCACCAATGCCGACGCTGCGGAAAAAGCCCTGTCAACATTCGACAACATCCGCTGGATCGCGGGCGGCGTGCCCAAGGCTGGCGGGATCGCATCGCTGGAGCCGTTGTTTTATCGCGTCAAGAAAACCTATCTGATCGGACAGGCGGCGGACGAGTTCGCCTTCACGCTCGGCGATAACGCCTTCGAGGTTTGCGCCGATCTTTCCGCCGCCCTTGCCCGCGCTGCCGCAGAGGCGGAGGCGGGGGAGACGGTGCTTTTGTCACCCGCCTGTGCCAGTTTCGACCAGTTCACCAGCTTCGAGGCACGCGGCGATGCGTTCCGCGCTGCCGCCCTGACCATCATCGGAGGTGCCGCATGACCGAGCTGGCCTTCAAGGCCCCGCAAACCACATTTGCCGATCCGTCGGTGCTGGGGCGCTGGTGGCGGACGGTGGACAAGCTGACGCTCGCCGCCTTGATGATGATCATTCTGACCGGGCTCCTGATCTCGTTCGCCGCGTCGGTGCCGCTGGCGGAAAAGAAGAACCAGTGGGATTATTACTTCGTCCTGCGCCACGCGGTGTTCGCGATGATGTCGGTCGGCGTGATGCTGGCGCTGTCGGTAATGACGCCGTTGCAGGTGCGCCGCAACGGCGTTCGGCTGTTCGTCCTGACCTTCATCGCGGTGCTGCTGCTGCCGTTTTTCGGAACCGATTTCGGCAAGGGCGCGGTGCGCTGGTATTCCTTCGGCATGTCGGTGCAGCCATCGGAGTTTCTGAAGCCGGGTTTCGCCATTTTGACCGGCTGGATGATGGCCGCCGCGACGCGGCCCAACGGCCCGCCAGGTGTGCTGATGTCGTGCATCGTCACGGCGGCGGTGATCGGCAGTCTGGCGATCCAGCCCGATTTCGGTCAGGCGCTGCTGGTCGTTGCCGCCTGGGGCGCGATGTTCTTCGTCTGGGGCGCCTCGATCTGGCTGATGGTCATTCTGGTCGGTGCGGCTGTCGGCATGATCTGGTTCGCTTATTCAAACTTCGAATATATCGCGAGCCGGATCGACGATTACCTTGCAGCGGAAATCGACCCGACCAGTCAGATCGGCTATGCCACCAACGCGATCCTTAAGGGGGGCCTGTTCGGCGTCGGCACCGGCGAGGGGTCGGTGAAGTGGTCGCTGCCCGATGCCCATACCGATTTCGTGATGGCCGTGGCAGCCGAGGAATTTGGTCTGATCTTCTGCATCGTCGTGATCGCGCTTTACCTCTTTGTCGCGCTGCGCGCGATCCGGCTGCTGACGCGGGAGCGGGACATGTTCTGCCGTGTCGCCGGGGTCGGGCTGGCGGTGATGTTCGGGGCGCAGGCCTTCATCAATATCGGCGTGACCTTCACGCTGTTGCCTGCCAAGGGCATGACGCTGCCCTTCATATCCTACGGCGGATCGTCAATGATCGCATCGGGCATCGCGATGGGGTTGTTGCTGGCGCTGACGCGGGACCGGCCGCAGGACCATGTGACCGACATGCTGCGCGGTGGCCGATGACCGACGCGCCGCTTCTGGTCATCGCGGCGGGCGGCACCGGCGGGCACATGTTTCCGGCGCAGGCGCTGGCGGAGGCGATGCTGGCGCGCGGCTGGCGGGTGAAATTGTCCAGCGATGCACGCGGTCTGCGTTATGCGGGCGGGTTTCCTGACGCGGTGACGCGCCGCGCCCTGTCGGCGGCGACCTTCGCGCGTGGCGGGATGAAGGCGAAACTCGCCGCGCCGTTCCGCATCGGCTGGGGCATTGTCGAGGCGTGCCGCTGGTTCGCCCATGACCGCCCGGCGGCAGTTGCAGGTTTCGGTGGTTATCCGGCGCTGCCTGCGCTGGCGGGGGCGATGTATCACGGCATCCCGCGCCTGATCCACGAACAGAATGGCGTTCTGGGCCGGGTGAACCGGGTGTTTGCGGCGCGGGTCGATGCGCTGGCCTGCGGGGTCTATCCGGTGACGAATGCGCCGAAGGGTGCGACGCTGATCGACATGGGCAACCCGATCCGCGATGCGGCGCGGGTGGCGATGGATGTTGCCTTTGCCCCCCCATCAGACGGCGCGCTGAACCTGCTGATCTTTGGCGGATCGCAGGGCGCGAGCGTTTTTGCGAACCTTCTGCCACCCGCCATCGCCGCCCTGCCGCCAGAGATACGCGCGCGCCTGATCGTCACCCAGCAGGTGCGCCCGGCAGAACATGCGGCGCTGTCCGCCGTCTACAAGTCTGCGGGCATCAATGCGGAACTTGCGGAATTCTTCCCCGACATGCCCGCCCGGATTGCCGCCGCGCATCTGGTCGTGTGCCGGTCCGGCGCATCGACGATGGCGGAATTGGCGGCCATCGGGCGGCCCTCGATCCTCGTCCCCTATCCGGCGGCGATGGACGACCACCAGACCGCGAATGCAAGGCCGATGGCAGAGGCAGGCGGCGCAATCCTTGCGCCCGAAGCGGGGTTGACGGCGGCGGCCCTTGCGGGGCACATCCGCGCGATCCTCGGCGACCCGACCCGCGCTGCCGATATGGCAGCGAAGGCGCGGTTGCGGGGGCGGCCTGACGCGGCGGCGCGGCTGGCCGATCTGATTGAAAGCATCGCGACGCACAAAGGCTGAGACCGACCATGATGACCACTGCCCTGCCGACGAATATCGGGATCATCCACTTCGTTGGCATCGGCGGGATCGGCATGTCGGGCATCGCCGAAGTGCTGTTGAACCTCGGCTATCAGGTGCAGGGGTCCGATCTGAAGGAAACCCCGATCACCGCCCGGCTGAAGGGTATGGGGGCGGAGATTTTCATCGGCCAGCGGGCGGAAAATGTCGCCCATGCCCGCGTTGTCGTGATCTCTTCCGCCATCAAGCGCGGCAATCCCGAACTGGATGCGGCCCGCGCCGCGTCGCTGCCGGTGGTGCGGCGGGCGGAAATGCTGGCCGAACTGATGCGCCTGCGCCAGAACGTGGCGGTGGCGGGGACGCATGGCAAGACGACCACAACCTCGATGGTCGCGGCGCTGCTGGATGGTGGCGGGATCGACCCGACCGTCATCAATGGCGGGATCATCCAGAACTATGGCTCCAATGCCCGGCTCGGCACCGGGGAATGGATGGTGGTAGAGGCGGATGAAAGCGACGGCACCTTCGTGAAGCTGCCCGCGACCATCGCCGTCGTCACCAATATCGACCCAGAGCATCTGGATCATTACGGCGATTTTGACGGGGTGCGGGATGCGTTCCTGACCTTCGTATCCAACATTCCGTTCTATGGCGTCGCGATTTGCTGCATCGACCATCCGGAGGTGCAGCGGCTGGTCGGTCTGGTCAATGATCGTCGGATCGTCACCTATGGCTTTTCGCGTCAGGCCGATGTGCGGGCAGAAAACCTGCGCTATGAGGGCGGCAAGGCGGTGTTCGATGTCGCGTTCCGCGATGGCGCGCGGCTCGACGGCATGGTCCTGCCGATGCCGGGCGAGCATAATGTGAAGAACGCGCTGGCCGCCATCGCGACGGCGCGGGAACTCGGCGTCAGCGGCAAGAACGTGCGCGCCGCCCTTGCCGGGTTCGGCGGGGTGAAGCGCCGGTTCACCAATGTCGGAAGCTGGAACGGCGCGACCATCATCGACGATTACGGCCACCACCCGGTTGAAATCGCGGCGGTGCTGAAGGCTGCGCGCGATTCCTGCACGGGCAAGCTGATCGCGGTGCACCAGCCGCATCGTTATACCCGTCTCGCGGATCTGTTCGAGGACTTCTGCGGCTGTTTCAACGATGCCGATGTCGTGGCGATTACCGAGGTCTATGCGGCGGGCGAGGACCCGATTGCCGGGGCGGACCGGGATGGCCTCGTCGCCGGGATGCGCGCCCACGGCCACCGCGCCGCCTTCGCCATAGACGACGAGCCGGGCATGATCGCGTTTGTGCGCGCACATGCAGGGCCGGGGGATATGGTGGTCTGCCTTGGCGCGGGCACGATTTCCGGCTGGACCAACGCGCTGCCGGGCAAGCTGGCGGGATGATTTCTGCCGCGCTTCAGGCCCGGTTTTCTGACCAGCTTCATCCGGGGCGCGAACTTGCGCCGCTGACATGGCTGCGGGTCGGCGGGCCTGCCGACTGGTTGTTCATGCCGCGATCTGCCGAGGACCTGCAAGAATTCCTCGCGGCGCTGGACCCGGCGGTGCCGGTCACCATCATCGGCGTTGGATCGAACCTCATCATCCGCGATGGCGGGATTCCGGGTGTGGTGATCCGGCTGTCGGGCAAGGCCTTCAGCCAGATCGCGCCGCTGGACAATCATCGCATCCGCGTTGGGGCGGCGGCGCTTGATGCGCAGGTGGCCAAGGCGGCGGCGCGGGCGGGGATCGGCGGGCTGGAGTTTCTGCGCACCATTCCCGGTGCCATCGGCGGCGCGCTGGCGATGAATGCCGGGTGTTACGGCACCTACACGGCGGATGTGTTTGAAAGCGCGCGCGCGGTGACGCGGGCGGGCGAGGTCATCACGCTTGGGCCTGAGGCGATGAACTTCGCCTATCGGTCATCGGATGCGGGTGAGGTGATCTTCATCGATGCGATCCTGCGCGGGCATGAGGATGCGCCGGAGGCGATTGAGGCGCGGATGGAGGCGGCGCTTGCACAGCGCGAGGCCAGCCAGCCCACCAAGGACCGCACGGCAGGCAGCACGTTCCGCAACCCCGCTGGGTTTTCATCCACCGGCAAGGGCGACCATTCGCAGGATCTGATGGCGTGGAAACTGATCGACGCCGCCGGATGCCGGGGCCTGACCCTGGGCGGCGCGGTGATGAACGTGAAACATTCCAACTTTCTGACCAATGCCGGGGGGGCGACCGCCGCCGATCTGGAAAATCTTGGCGAGTTGGTGCGGGAAAGGGTTCTCAAATCACATGGGATCACGCTAGAGTGGGAAATCAAGCGGATCGGGGTCCACCCGGCCGACTGAACGCCCCCGCAAGAGGGGCAGAGATAGAGGCGCGGATGTCGAGCAGGACCTCCCGCGTGGCAGTGCTTAAAGGGGGCTGGTCCGCCGAACGCGAGGTTTCACTCGTCACGGGGGCCGAATGTGCCAAGGCACTGCGCGTTGCGGGCTATGACGTTACAGAAATTGACGCCGGGCGGGACCTCGCGGCGCAGATCGCTGCGGCGAAGCCTGATGTGGTGTTCAACGCGCTGCATGGCCGCTGGGGCGAGGATGGCTGTGTGCAGGGCCTGCTGGAAATCCTGAACATTCCCTATACCAATTCCGGCGTGCTCGCCTCGTCTCTGGCGATGGACAAGGAACGCGCGAAAGGCGTGTTCGCGGCCGCAGGTATCCCAGTGATGGAAAGCCGCCTCGTCTGCCGCGCCGAGGTCGAAGGCAGCCACCCGATGGAGCCGCCCTATGTGGTGAAACCCTATAACGAGGGGTCATCTGTCGGCATCTACATCGTGCAGGACCGGGCCAATGGCCCGGCGAAGCTGGACGCCAACGCGCCGAATATCCTGATGGTCGAGAAATACGCGCCGGGGCGGGAATTGACGGTGGCGGTGATGGGCGACCGGGCGCTGACCGTGACCGATATCGTCGCGGTGTCCGGCTGGTATGATTATCACGCGAAATACAGCGCGGGCGGGTCCTACCATGTTCTGCCAGCCGACATTCCGGCTGAGGTTTTCGATGCCTGCATGAATTATGCGGTGGCCTGCCACGATGCGCTTGGCTGTCGGGGGCTGAGCCGCACGGATTTTCGCTGGGATGACACGAAGGGCCTTGAGGGCCTGATCGTGCTGGAGACGAATACCCAGCCCGGCATGACGCCGACATCGCTGGCACCGGAACAGGCGGCGCATTGCGGCATTTCCTTTCCGGACCTTTGCGCCTGGATGGTCGAGGATGCATCATGCGAGCGTTGAAATTGCCCCGCCGCCGCGACCCGGCGCCAAGCCGCCTTGCCTATCGGGTAAAGCGCAACTGGCGCAGTGGCCGCCTGCGGCGCGCGCTAACGGTCTGGCTGCCGGCGCTGGCGCTGCTGATCGGCGCGGGCTGGATTGCCTCGCAAAAGGAACTGCGCGTGCAGGCGATGGATCGTTATGCCGCGCTGACGCAGGACCTGTCGACCCGCCCGGAATTCGCGATCCAGCGCCTGTCGGTCAAGGGCGCGCCACCGGATGTGGAGGCGCGCATTCGCACGCTGTTGCAAGACTATATCGGCACATCATCGCTGCTGGCCGACACGGCGGAGGTTCGCCGCGAAGTCAAGACCATCGGCTGGGTGCGACGCGCCCGTGTGCGGCTGTCGGCCCCCGAAACCCTGATCGTCACCGTCGATGTGCGCACCCCGGTCGCGATCTGGCGGATGGGCGATGCGCTGACATTGCTCGATGCGGATGGCGCGCATATCGCGCCTTTGGCGCAGCGGTCGGACCGCATGGACCTGCCGGTATTCGCGGGGGAGGGGGCTGACCGCGCGGTGGCCGAGGCACAGAGCATTCTTGCCGCCGCCGGGCCGCTGACCCCGCGTTTGCGGGGCCTTGTGCGGGTCGGTGAGCGGCGCTGGGACATGGTCCTGCATGACGGGCCGAAGATCATGTTGCCCGCAACGGCACCCCTGGATGCTGTCGGATATCTCGTGTCGCTGGACGAGGGGCGCGACATCACTGCGCGGGACATCGCGTTGATCGACCTGCGGTTGAAGGGGCGTCCGACGCTCCGTCTGAACCCAGAGGCGCTCGACACGCTGACCCAGAACCGAAAACCCAAAGCGCCCGGAGAAGACGCATGAACACCTATGTCGCCGATATGCGCGCCATGCGCTTTCGCCTGAAGGCCGCACTGAAGCGCGGCATGATCGCGGTGCTGGATGTAGGGTCGTCCAAGACTGTCTGCTTCATCCTGAAGGTCGATCCGGCGCGGCTGGAAATCGCGGCGCAATCCGGCTCGGCGCATGATGCGCAAAGCGCATTGCGGGTCATCGGCACCGGCGTCACCCGGTCGCGCGGTGTCCGTCTGGGCGAGATCATTGATCTGGAGGAGGCGCAACGTGCGATCCGCACGGCGCTCGAATCCGCTGAAAAGATGGCCGGGGCGCGGGTCGATCAGGTGATCGCCGCCGTGTCCGGTGCCCGTCCCGAAAGCTATTCCAGCTTTGGCGAAGCGGAGGTCGAGGGCGATGCTGTCGAAGATCGCGACCTGTCGCGCGCGGTCTATGGCTGTTCCTGGCCGGAACGGCGCGACGGGCGCGAAGTGATCCACGCCATGCCGGTGAATTTCACCGTGGACGGCACCACGAGCGCCCCCAACCCGCGCGGCATGGCGGCGCGGTTGCTGAGCGTCGATCTGCACGCCATTTCGGTGGTGACGACACCGCTGAAGAACCTCGCGACCTGTATCCGGCGCTGCGATCTGGAACTGGCCGGGGTCGTCGTCGCGCCCTATGCGGCGGGGCTGGCCTGTCTGGTGGAGGATGAACAGAAACAGGGCGCGGCCTGTATCGACCTTGGGGCCGGATCGACCAATATCTCCATCTTCCTGCGCAATCATCTGATCTATGCCGACAGCGCGCGTCTGGGCGGCGACCATCTGACCAATGACATTGCCGCAGGCCTGTCGATGCCAGAGGCGGCGGCGGAGCGGATCAAGACCTTTCATGGCGGCGCGGTTGCCACCGGGCTGGATGACCGCGAGCAGATCGAAGCCCCCTATATCGGCGACCGCCACCCGGCGGAGCGGCGCACGATTTCCCGGTCGGCCCTGATCGGCGTGATCCGCCCGCGATTGGAGGAAATTCTGGAGGATGCCCGGCGCAGGCTGGACGCCGCCGGATTTCAGCATCTGCCGCAACAGCGGATCGTCCTGACCGGCGGCGGTGCGCAATTGCCGGGGATCGAGGAAGCGGCGCAGCGCATTCTGGGCCGTCAGGTGCGGATCGGTCGCCCGATGCGGATCAATGGCCTGCCGCAAATGGCCACTGGAACCATGTTCGCGACCGCTGTCGGACTCGCGCTTTATGCCGCCCGACCGCAGGATGAGCTTTGGGATTTCGAACCGGCCTCGAATTTTGCATCGCGCAAACGTCTGTCGAACGCGTTCAGGTGGTTCAAGGACAATTGGTGATGATTTTGTTGCCATTTTCCTGTTCTGGACGCTGATTATCCGTCGACAGGATTCAAGTTGTCAGTTACACTTTTCGAATAACGCCTCACAAATTCGAATGAAGGCGTCGCAGCAGTGATAATAAATACAGGCGGATAAAATGGCCCTTACCCTGAAGACGCCGGAGTCCGATGACCTCCGGCCCCGCATCACCGTATTCGGCGTTGGCGGCGCTGGCGGAAACGCTGTCAACAACATGATCGAGAAGAGCCTTGAGGGCGCGGAGTTCGTGGTCGCGAACACCGATGCGCAGGCGCTTCAGCAGTCCAAGTCGGAGCGCAAGCTTCAGTTGGGTGTGGATGTGACGCAGGGCCTTGGGGCCGGTGCAAAGCCCGATGTCGGGGCCGCTGCCGCCGAGGAAAGCATCAACGATGTCGTCGCCCATCTTCAGGGCAGTCACATGTGCTTCATCACCGCCGGGATGGGCGGTGGCACCGGCACAGGGGCGGCCCCGGTCATCGCGCGCGCCGCGCGCGAAATGGGTATCCTGACGGTTGGCGTTGTCACCAAGCCCTTCCAGTTCGAAGGCACCAAACGCATGAAGCTTGCGGATGCCGGGATCGAGGAATTGCAGCAGGTCGTCGACACGCTGATCATCATTCCGAACCAGAACCTGTTCCGCATCGCGAATGAACGCACGACCTTTGCCGAAGCCTTCATGATGGCGGATGATGTCCTCTATCAGGGTGTGAAGGGTGTGACCGATCTGATGGTCCGGCCCGGCCTCATCAATCTCGACTTCGCCGATGTGCGCGCCGTGATGGATGAAATGGGCAAGGCGATGATGGGCACGGGCGAGGCAGAGGGTGAAACCCGCGCTGTCGACGCCGCCGAAAAAGCCATCGCCAATCCGCTGCTTGATGAAGTCAGCCTGAAGGGTGCGAAGGGCGTTCTCATCAATATTACAGGCGGTTACGACCTGACCTTGTTCGAGTTGGATGAAGCTGCGAACAGAATCCGTGAACAGGTTGATCCTGATGCGAATATCATCGTCGGTTCCACCCTGGACCCGAGCATGGAGGGCACCATTCGCGTGTCCGTCGTGGCAACCGGCATCGACGCTGTCGAGATGGAAAATGCCGCGCCGCGCCCGTCGGAGCGTCGCCCTGTCACCACCGCCCGGATCGTGCCGCAATCGGTGCAGGCCGCAGCGCCGCGCCGCGCTTCCGCGGCCCCGGCGGCGATGGAACGTCCCGTTGCACCGGCTGCCGAAGCCCCGGCACCGGCCCCAGAGATGCGGCCTGAGCCGGCGCGCCCGGCCTACCGTGAGGCGGTGAGCCGTCAGGCCCCGGCTGAGGAGCCGAACCTGTTCGCCGATGACGATTTTGATCGCCCCAAGGCATCGGTCGCCAGCTTCATCGCGCCGCAGGCCGTGCAGCCGGGCGATCCGATGATCGACGACGAAGTTGCGGCACCCGCACCTGCACCTGCTCCGGTCCAGCGCCGTGCGCAGCATGCAGGTGACCCGACGCCCTTCACCGTCGCGGGGATGCAGGCCGAAGCTGCGACGCAGCAGCCTGAGGAAAAGCATCGCTTCGGCTTCAACAGCTTGATCCACCGGATGACTGGTGGTGGTGGTGGCAGCGCTGCACGCGCCAAGGATGCGAACGCACCAGTGATGGGGCAGACCCGCCGCGAGCCGGTGGCATCGCAGGCCACGGCGGCTGCGACGGCCCCCCGCTACGAACAGCACGAAGACTTTGCGTCTGACGACGACGAGGACGCGCGGATGGAAATTCCCGCTTTCCTGCGCCGTCAGGCAAACTGACCGGCGACCTCCTCCCTGTCGCCAACGATGGGCGCTTCCGGTTTCGACCGGAGGCGCCCATTTTCGTTCAGAGCCGGATGGAGTGACCGCTGGCGCGGGACATTCCGTCCTGTTAAGAACAGGGAAAGCGGATGGTTTCTGCCTTGCAAGGCAAGGCCACGTGGTGTTCGCTGCGCCCCGACAAGGCGCGCGTTTCGAAGGACTGGGGAGACACGAATGTTTCGCGAAATCAGGCTTCGTGCCGGGCTGATCTTGGTGGGTGCCGTGCTGACCGTCGCGGCCTGTTCGTCCGATGATGAACTGGTTGATGACGCGCGGCCGGCAGAGGCGATCTTTGCCGAGGCACAGGCGGCGGCGGAGGATCGCGACTACATCAGCGCCGCCGAAGGCTTCGTCGAGGTGGAGCGCCTTTATCCCTATTCGCAGCTTGCCAAGACTTCGATGATCCGGTCGGCTGAGGCGTATTATCGTGCCACGCGTTACACCGAGGCGCGGCTGGCGGCAGAGCGGTATCTGGATTTCTTCCCGTCCGACGATGATGCGGCCTATGCGCAGTTCATCATCGCGCTGAGCTATTACGACCAGATTTCCGATGTGGGCCGCGATCAGGGCGACACGATCCGCGCGCGGCAGGCCCTGCGCGAAGTGATGGAGCGGTATCCTGACAGCCCCTATGCCCGCGACGCGAAGCTGAAAAGCGATCTGACGCTGGACAACCTTGCAGGCAAGGAAATGGAAATCGGGCGCTATTACCTCGGTCGCGGCCATTACATCGCAGCGATCAACCGGTTCCGCACGGTGGTGGAGCAATACAACACCACGTCCCAGACGCCGGAGGCGCTGCACCGGCTGGTCGAAAGCTATGCCGCACTGGGCATCATGAACGAGGCGCAGAACGCGGCGGCGGTGCTGGGCTACAACTTTCCCGGCTCCGACTGGTATGTCGACAGCTATGCCTTGCTGACCGGAGAGCGGGTCGGACCGGAGCTTGATTCGGAAAGCTGGCTGAGCCGGAACTTCCGCAAGGTCGTCTACGGCGACCAGTTCTGACCGGCCGGGCCGAAACCGGCACCACCGACGCGGGGCGGCGTCATGCTTGAACATCTGGCGATCCGCAACATCGTCCTGATCGAAGCGCTCGATCTCGGTTTCGAGGCGGGCCTCAATGTGCTGACCGGCGAGACCGGCGCGGGCAAATCCATCCTGCTGGATGCACTGGGCTTTGCGCTCGGCCGGCGCGATGCGCGTGGACTGGTGCGCGCGGGCGCGGCCGAGGGGATGGTGGAGGCCAGCCTCCGCTGCCCGGACGATCACCCGGCGCGGGCGATCATGGATGAAGCCGGGCTGCGCTGGGCGGAGGGGGAACTGGTGCTCCGCCGCCTCGCCGCTGCGGACGGGCCGAGCCGCGCCTTTGTCAACGATCAGCGGGTGAATGCAGAAACACTGCGCCTGATCGGCGAGACGCTGGTGGAGGTGCATGGCCAGCACGATGACCGTGGCCTGTTGAATGCCCGTGGCCATCGCATGTTGCTGGATCAGTTCGCCGGGGCGGAGGACGCCCAGACCGCCACCCGCGAGGCCTGGCGGGCTGCGCGCGAAGCCCGCGAAGCGGTGGCCGCCGCCGAGGCCGGGATCGAGGCCGCCGCGCGGGACCGTGCCTATCTCGAACATGCGGTTGCGGAGCTTGAATCCTTCGGCCCGGAGGTGGGCGAGGATGACCGGCTCGACAGTCAGCGCCGCCTGATGCAGGGGGCGGAGCGGATTCGCGAGGATGTGGCGCGGGCGCAGGCGGCCCTCGGCGGTGACGGGGCGGAGGGCGCGATGGCCGATGCCGCGCGGCGCCTCGGCGATGCGGCGGCCAGCGCCGAAGGCCGCCTCGATGCCCCGCTCGACGCCCTGTCACGCGCGATGGACGCGCTGGCGGAGGCGACGGGCGGCGTCGAGCGTGCGCTGGATGACATGAGCTTCGATCCGCTGGAACTGGAACGGGTGGAGGAGCGTCTATTTGCCCTCCGCGCCCTGGCCCGCAAGCATGACTGCCAGCCGGACGCGCTGCCGGACCTCGCCGCCGACATGGCGGCGCGCCTTGCGGCGCTGTCGGCGGGGGAGGGGCAGATCGCGGCCCTTCGCAAGGCAGCGACGGCAGCGGACGCCGCCTATGACAGCGCGGCGGAGACGCTGAGCGCAATGCGTCGTGCGGCGGCTGCCGATCTCGACACGGCGGTGGCAGGCGAATTGCCCGCGTTGAAGATGGAACGCGCGCGGTTTCACACCGACATTTCAGCACTGGACCGACCGGGGCCGGATGGCGTCGATCAGGTCGCCTTTACCATCGCGACCAATCCCGGCGCACCGCCCGGACCCTTGGCGACGATTGCATCGGGCGGGGAGCTGTCGCGGTTTCTGCTGGCGCTCAAGGTGTCGCTTGCGGGCCGAATGGCGGGCGGGACGATGATCTTCGATGAAATCGACCGGGGGGTTGGCGGTGCGACGGCGGATGCGGTGGGGCGGCGGCTGGCGCGACTGGCGGACGGCGCGCAGGTGCTGGTCGTCACCCATTCACCGCAGGTCGCGGCCTGTGGCAACAGCCATTTCCGCATCGAGAAAGCCGTCACCGAAGGCACGACCCGCACCGGCATTCTGCGGCTTTCAGGGACGGAGCGGCGCGACGAGATCGCGCGGATGTTGGCCGGGGATCAGATCACCGATGCGGCGCGTGCCGCCGCCGATGCCCTGATCGCAGGCTGAACACGTTCTGGGCAGACGCCCCCGTCAAGGGGCGCCGTCAGGTCGTTCGGTCACGGCAAAAAGCAGGATTCTCTGGCTGCGCGACGCGGCCCCACGGATCATTTCAGGTGGGCGCGGAGCATCCAGGCGAATTTTTCATGCACATGACCGCGTGCTATGCACAGATCCTCGGTCAGCGCATCGCCGTGCTGCGCCGCCAACTCACCCGCACCGGCAAGGGTTTCCGCGATGGTTTCCTGTGCGTCCTTCAGCAGGCGCACCATATCCTCAGCCGACGGCACGCCGTTCACCTCGGCAACCTTCGATCGCTTCAGCATGCCAGCCAGCGTGCCCTCGGCATGGGCGTCCAGCGCCTTGATCCGCTCGGCGAGATCGTCCTGCGCGCCGAAATGGTCCTCATAGATCGTCTGAAACAAGTCGTGCAGCGGGCCGAACGCCATGCCGGTCACGTTCCAGTGGAAATTCTGTGCAAGCATCGTGGTGACTGCGGTTTCCGCGACGCACTGGTTCAAGGCTTCGACGATCTGCGTCGCCGCGTCGGTCGAGAGGGATTGTGCGGTCTGGTTCATCCAAACCTCCTGTAATGATGGTGGATCGCTGGCTGGCGTCTGGCTGGCTTGCCAGTGAGAGATAGTCGGGCAGGGCCCGGGCGGCAAGTGAAATTTAGAATGTTTCTAAGGAAGGTGCTGCGTGGATAGACTTTGACGGCAATCCTGGCTTGCGATTAACGGCCCTTCGGGGGGTAAAACCTCAGAACCGCTCGATCACCCCTCGCAGCAGAAACACCACATTCCGCCGTGCATGGTCAGGAACGCGGGAATGCAGCAGGAACGTGGCGCTTGGCAGGTCGCCCTCGCCGAGGCAGCGGGCGAGGGACAGGAGCCAGGCTTCGTCGAACGACCGCTCACGCTCTCCGGGGCGCAGGAAGATCGGGCGGTGGCCGAGCGCCTGCGACAGGCAGCGCATTAGCACCTCGCACGAGGCCTGCGCGGCGACCTGACGATTGCCGGACAGCGCGGCGCAGGCGCCGAACAGATCGGTATGGGATTTGCACCGCACCCGGCGCGCCACCCCGCGCAGGTGGTCAAGCAGGCCATTGGCCTGTTGGCCACGATCCTCGATCGGCGAGGGGTAGGTGAAGTTCGAGCGGAGCGCGGCAGTCATCCCCGGGTCATCTTTCCTTCAAGCGCAGGCTTTCATGCGCGGGATCGGCAGCAATGAGTGCGTCAATCATCATGCGGCCTTGCCACCCTCCACCACCGAAAGCGCGGCGCTGTTCTTGGGGCATTTCTTGCCATAGGCCCGCACCCAATGCTTGTAGCGGCCCATGACGGTCTGCTGTGCCACCAGCATTTCCACGAAGGCCTCGCGATGCGATTCCTTTTTCAGCTTCTTGAACATCTCTTTCTGCGGCTTCGTCATCGAACAGCCGATGCAATGGCCTTCGCGTTTGAACTTGCAGACGCTGATGCAGGGGCTGGGGGTCTTTGTCATGGCTGCCTCGCGGATCGTTCCGGCTTGGTGGGGTGTCTCTGTGCAGGGCTCGATTGGCCCTGTGGATACTTCATTTGGTCAGGATCAGCTTGCCCGCACGGGTGATGCGCAGCGTATAGGTCTGATCGTCCAGCACGATTTCGGCCTTGACCCCGTTCGGGATCAGATTGCGGGCATCGTGGCTCGCGGTGTCGTTGCTGGCATGGGCGCAGTGCGGGGGCGGCAGGGTCTGCTCGGCTGTCGTCACGGGTCTGTCCTTTCCTTCGACATCCGGGCTGCCTTGGGCGGTGGCTTGGGCGGGCGTTCAGGGAACGCGGCATGGGTAAGTCTTACTTAAAGACTCAGGTTTGATACCATGCCTATCGTTATCCTACTATTTCAGTCAAGAAATATTCAAACGATGTGGACCGGATCGGATTTGCCGCGTCTCGGAACCGCTGCACACGAAAAGGCTGGCCCCCGCGATGTGCGGAGACCAGCCTTATGCTGAGGGGATCACCTGCCTTGTCGGCGGCGCGGCGTCTGTGCCTGCGCCCCGGCAATGGCAAGCGGTGGCTTTTATTCGCGGCGAAACCCGCGCGGGTCTGTCGGATATTTCACCGGTGGTGGTGGGGCGGGGGTGATCTCGCAGGTGATGACCGTGCATTCCGCATAGATCGGCGCGGTGAATTCGAACACCTCGGTCGATTGCACCGGACGGGCGACCACCGCCCCCTCGTCCACCCAGATCTTCAGAAGGTCAGGCGTGCCCCGGTCGAGCCAGAATCGCGTGCCGCGCACACCGATATGGGCGATTGTCGACGTGACGGTATAGCTTTCCTTCGGCAGGCGTCCGCTGATCACCCGGATCGCCCCCGACGCGAGCGACAACACCATCGACCCCGAATTACCCGCATAGACATAATCGTCGATCTTCACACTGGCATTCGGTGACAGCATCAGGTCGGTGCCGTCATCCAGCAACACTTCGACAGTGCCATATTGCCGGGTATAAAGCGTCGCGTTCCGAAACACCTCGTCGCCCGTGCGCATTTCGCGCGCGGGCGCGTCCAGCGCCTGAAAGGCGTCCGGCTGCATCTTGGTCACATCGCCTGCGCGTTCGGCGGCGATGCCTTTGAAGGACCCCGTTGCCATCAGGGCGACGGAAAGTGCCAGAATCGGGGCTACGATACGCATCCAAACCTCAGTTCAGTTCAACCACCTTGCCGGGGTTGAGGATGTTGTTCGGGTCGAACAGCCGCTTGATATCGGCCATCACCGACCAGGCTTCGCCATGTTCCTCGGCCATATAGCGCTTCTTGCCGACACCGACGCCATGTTCGCCCGTGACCGTGCCACCGAGGCGCAGCGCGCGCTGGTTCATCTTGTGGGTCAGCGCCTTCGCCATCTCAAGCTCTTCGGGCTTGTTCGGGTCGATCAGGAACCCGGTATGGAAATTGCCGTCGCCGACATGGCCGACGATGGGCGCGATCATACCCGATTCCTCGATGTCCTGCACCGTCTCCAGCAACGCCTCTGCCAGCCTTGAAATCGGCACGCAGATATCGGTCGTCAAACCACGACAGCCCGGTTTCAGTTTCAACGAGGCATAATAGAAGTTGTGCCGTGCCGACCAAAGGCGATTGCGTTCCTCCAGATTGGCGGACCATTCGAAGCCGAGGCAGCCGAAATCGCGCGCGATCTCGCCGAACGTCTCCGCCTGTTCCTTCGCACCAGCGGTGGAGCCGTGAAATTCGACGAACAGATGCGGCACCACCGGCATGGTCATGTCGTTGGCATTGTTCACGGCCCGAATCGCGGTCGGATCGACCAGTTCGATCCGCGCCATCGGAATGCCCATCTGGATCGTGGCGATTACGGTGTTCACCGCGCTTTCCATGTCGGGAAACGGGCAGACCGCCGCCGTGATGCTTTCCGGCTGACCCTGAAGGCGGACGGTCAGTTCGGTGATGATGCCGAGCGTGCCTTCCGACCCGATCATCAGCTTGGTCAGGTCATATCCCGCAGATGATTTGCGGGCGCGGGTGCCAGTGCGGATGATGCGGCCATCGGCCAGCACAACCTCCAGCGCCATCACGTTCTCGCGCATGGTGCCATAGCGCACCGCCGTGGTGCCGGAAGCGCGGGTTGCGGCCATGCCGCCGAGCGAGGCATTCGCGCCGGGATCGACTGGAAAGAACAGGCCGGTCGCGCGCAGTTCCGCATTCAGCGCCTCGCGGGTGACACCGGGCTGCACGACAGCGTCCATATCCTCCTGATGCACCTCAAGCACCTGGTTCATCTCCGACAGGTCGAGCGAGATGCCGCCGTTGAAGGCCACCGCGTGCCCCTCCAGCGACGTGCCGGTGCCCCAGGCGGTGATCGGGCACAGCTCTTCGTTGCAGATCTTCACGATGTCGGACACTTCCTGCGTGCTGCGCGGAAACGCGACGGCATCCGGCGGGACGGGCGTGAAATAGGCCTCGTTCTGGCCGTGTAGATCGCGGACGGAAGGCGAGGTCGAAAGCCTCTCTCCGATCAGATCGCGAACGCGGGTCAATGCGGCTTCGATGGTCATAAGCGTGTCTCCCTTTGGCGACAGCAGTAACGCAAGCCATCCGCCCCGAAAAGTGGGATTGCACCTGCGGCAGGGGCGCGTAGAAACGATGCAAAAATTGGAGGAACGCGCAGATGCGAGATGACAGCCCTTCCTGCCCGGAACCCGATTTCGGTGACGGCACCGTGACAACGGCACCGCAAAAGGTTCTGCCGGAATGGATCGACTATAACGGCCACATGAATGTGGCCTATTATACCCTGGCCTTCGACAAGGCCTTCGATGACTTTCTGGAAAACTGGATCGGCACGGGGGTAAGCTTTGTCGCCCGATCCCGCATGGGTCCGATGGCGTTGCAGGCGCAGCTTTGCTATCTGGCAGAACTGGTGGAGGGGGAGGAATTCGATGTTCGGTTCTACCTGCTCGATCACGATGACAAACGGATGCATGTCTTTGCAGAGATGGTCGCGTCGCGTGATGGCCGGATCGCGGCGACCTATGAAAGCCTCGGCATGAATGTGGATCTGGAAGCGCGCCGCAGCGCGCCCTATCCCGACTGGGCGCAGGCGCGGTTGGCGGCGATGACGGCGGCGCAGGCGGCGATCCCGCGCCCGCCGCAGGTCGGCCAGATGATCGGCATCCGGCGCAAGAGCTGACTTTCGGTGCAGTGTCCGCAGCGCTATGATGTGCTGCAAAGGGGCGAAGATGAACAAGATACCGGAACCCGGCGCGGCGGCTTCGGACGAGGGGCGCAAGCGGTGGACCGATGCGCTGTCGGAAAGTGCGGCCCGCGCGCCCGGCCGGATCGTGTTCTGGATCGTCGCGCTGGTGGTCGGCATCGCCGCTGGGTATGCCGCCATCGGGTTTCGCATCGCCATCAACCTGTTGCAGGAACTGTTCTACGGGGCTGACAGCCGGTCGATCCATACCCACGCGGCAAGCCTCGATCCGCTTCTGGTCTTTGCGATCCCGGTTTGTGGCGGGCTTGCGGTCGGGCTGATCCTGCATGTCTTTACCCCGAACGGGCGGGCGGCGTCGGTGTCGGACGTCATCGCGGCGGCGGCGCTGCGCGATGCGCGGGTGGACCGCAAGATCGGGCTGGCCTCTGCCGCGGCCTCGCTCATCACCTTGTCGACCGGCGGGTCGACCGGGCGCGAGGGGCCGGTGGTGCATCTGGCCGCCGTGATTTCGGGCTGGGTCGATGACCGGCTGGATCATCACGGGCTGACGGCGCGCGACATCCTCGGCTGCGCCGTTGCCGCCGCCGTATCGGCCAGCTTCAACGCGCCGATTGCCGGGGCGCTGTTTGCGCTGGAGGTTGTGTTGCGCCATTACGCGCTGCACGCCTTTGGCCCCATCGTCATGGCGTCGGTCGCGGGGGCGGTCATTTCGCGCATCCATATGGGCGAGATCACGCAATTTGTCCTGCCGGCGAATTCGCTGGCCTTCTATGCCGAAATTCCCGCCTTTATGATCCTCGGCATTGTCTGCGGTCTGGTTGCCGTCGTCTTCATGCGCGCGTTGTTCTTTGCCGAGGATATCGCCGACAAGGCGCAGGCGCGCACGCATCTGCCGCGCTGGCTGCGCCCGGTTATCGCAGGGGCGATGCTGGGCGGGCTGGCGATCTGGTTTCCGCACATCATCGGGGTCGGATACGAGACGACGACGCTGGCGCTGACCGGCAACCTGCCGCTGTGGGTGGCGATCAGTTTCGCGGCGGTGAAGGCGCTGGCGGTGGCGATCACCTATGCCGGGCGCATGGGGGGCGGGGTATTCTCGCCCGCGCTGATGATGGGGGCGCTGACCGGCCTCGCCTTCGGGGCCATCGCGACGAAGCTTTTTCCCGAAATGTCGGGGACGAGTGGCCTTTACGCGCTGGCGGGCATGGGCGCGGTGGCGGCGGCGGTGCTGGGGGCACCCATCTCCACCACCCTGATCGTGTTCGAACTGACGGGCGACTATCAGGCGGCCATCGCGGTGATGGTATCCGTCTCGCTCGCCTCGGTCACGGCGCATCGCTTCGTCTGGAAGTCCTTCTTCCTCAGCCAGTTGATGCGCGCCGGGATCAATCTGGCGCAAGGGCCGGAGCGGTATCTGCCGCCGACCATCAGCGCGCTGGGGCTGATGCGCATCCGGGGCGACGACCGCTGCGCGTCTGACACGGCCTGCTGGGCGCTGGTGGAGCAGGGGGCGCTGTTGAAACGGGGCGCGACGCTGGCGGACGCGCTGCCAATGTTCGACCGCGACCGGCTGGAATTCGTGCCCGTGATCGACGAGGACCGCAGCCTTCTGGGCGCGGTCTATCACATCGACGCGTTGAAGGCCTTCAACCGCGCCCTGCTGGACGCGGATCGCGAACGGGGCAGCTGATCCGCCGCCCCGCCGCCGGTCAGGTCAGGCGCGGCTGAGCTTCACATCGAGGCTGCCGCGCGTCGCGTTGGAATAGGGGCAGACTTGATGCGTTTCGGCGATCAGCGCATCCGCGGTTTCCGCATCGACGCCGGGCAGGTCGATCTTTAGCGCGACCTCGATCCCGAACCCGCCTTCCGAACGCGGGCCGATGCCGACCGTCGCCTCGACCTTCGTCTCGGCGGGCACCTTGTAGGCCTTGTTCTGCGAGGCGACGAACTTCATCGCGCCGAGGAAACAGGCGGCGTAGCCGGTGGCGAACAACTGTTCGGGGTTCACGCCGTCGCCGCCCGCGCCGCCGAGCGCCTTGGGGGTGACCATCGTGACGTCGAGCGGGCCGTCATGGGATTTTGAACGGCCATCGCGGCCGCCGGTTGCGGTGGAGGAGGTGCGGTAGAGAACGTTGACAGGCATGGCAGGTTCCTTTCAGTCGTGTGCGATTAAATCGTGAGCCGTAGATATGGCGGGGGCCATCATTCGTCAACCCTTGCGATCTGATCGCGCGCGATATATTTCAACGACATGATCCAGCCTGCACCAGACACCCCGTCCCCGACGACACAAGCGACCGCCCAGCCTGACGCGATGGCGTTTTCCGACCGGGTGCGCCTTTGCTTTTCGGTCTATGCGGCGCAACATGCGCTCAACCGGCTCTATGTGCCGCTGCTGGCCGATCTTGGCCTGACCTATCCGCAATATCTGGTCATGGCCGCGCTCTGGGCCGAGGATGACCGGTCGGTCGGCGCGCTGGGCGACCTTTTGCATCTGTCATCCAACACGCTGACCCCGCTTCTGAAACGGCTCGAATCGGCGGGCCTGATCCGCCGCCGCCGGTCGGACAGGGATGAACGGGTGGTGCAGGTGACCCTGACCGAGGCCGGGGCGGCCCTGTCAGCCAAGGCCGCCGCGATCCCCTGCCGCCTGCTCGACAGCGTCGGCATGAAGGCGGGGGAGGCGCTGGCACTGGCGGTCGAACTGGACCGCCTGCGCGGCGCGCTGGAACGGGCGGTGGAGGGGATGTGAGGGCGGGTCAGCCGGTGATCGGGGCGATTTCGGACCAGTCGAGGTGATCGCCGAAACCTTCCTCCATCTTCGCCTTCACCTGATTGATCTGCGCGTTATCGGGGAACCGCGCATGGGCGTCGGCGATGACCCGGAGGGAGAAGCCGAAGCCGAAATCGTTGCCGGTCATGTCCCCCACCAGAAGGCATTGGGCACCGCCTAAGGCTGCGCCTTCAGTCGCCACCTCATCGGGAAACTGCCCCGCTTCCCGCCGACGTAAATAGCCCAAAGCCGCCCCTGCACCTTGCTGGTGCAGCAGCGCGGGCGCGTCATCGAATAGCGGCAGCAAGGCCGCGAGCCGTACTTGCATCGCCTCGACTTCGTCCCATCGTTTCTGCGCCCCGGCGTCGCTGGTGACATTGACTGCGGCCATTG
>CAYGRU010000001.1:0-42063 GCA_964352385.1 uncultured Candidatus Planktophila sp. | reverse complement strand
TTGGGGAATGCGGCGCGGGTCTTGTCGATGCGGTCGAGTGCGCCCTTGACGTCACCCCATCGTTTCGGCGCCCCTGCGTGGATCGCGATATTGGTTGCTGCCTCTGCCTCTGCGAGGGCGATGTCCTCATTACTGGGAAAAGCTGCACGGGTCTCATCGATGCGGGCGAGTGCGTTGTTGACCCTGTCCCAGAGTTCCTGTGCCCCGGCGTGGTCTGTGACATTGGTTACGGCCATCGCCTCTTCGAGGGCGATTTCCCCATTTTGGGGGAAGGCAGCGCGGGTCTTTTCGATGCGGTGAAGGGCGTCCTCGACCTTGTCCCAGATTCTCTGCGCCCCGGCGTGGTTCGTGATGTTGGTTGCGGCCATAGCCTCGCGGAGGGCGATTTCGGTGTCGAGCGGGTCGGGCGTGCCGGTTTGGGTGGGTGGGCGTGCGGCCTCGATCCGCCCCGCGATCCGGTCGAGCGCATCCCATTGTCCCTGTTCGCCGAGACGGTTCGTCAGATTGACATTGAGCCCCATGAAAGCCGCGAAGCCCGCCTTGCCCGCCGCTGCGGACGGGGCGAGGTAATCGAGTTTGGCGAGCCGATCCGGAAAATCCCGTAGGCAGCGCAGTAGGACGAAGATATGCGCGCCGTCGCCCGGTTGCGCGAAGGCGGCGTCGATCAGGGTCTGGCGGAGTTCGGGTTCGTCCTCCAGCATTTTCAGGACGAAATGTTCGCCGAGGATGTCAGGCTGCAATTCGCGCAGGGAATCGACCGTTGCCCCCATCGCGCGGAGCAAGTCGTTGCCCGCCGGGCCGCCCCGCAACGGCAGATCGGGGGTCAGGGGGCGAATCGCCTCCGCCCGCGCCTTGTAATCCACCGCCGAAATCCCGAGGCACAAGGTCGCGAAGGCCAGCGCGGTTTCATGGCGCGTAAGCGTATCGGTATCCGCGCCCTGTTGTGTCGGTATCCATTTCTTGTCGCGTTCGCGATTGATCAGAAAGTCGAGCACCTCCGCCCTGTCCAGCCGACCCATCGCGTGCTCGTAACGCTCGCCGGAGGGGACGGCGTTCATCAGCCATTCCGACACTGCCGCGGCGAACAGCGCGCGGGGCAGGGGGATGATCCCCTGATCCGTCTTCAAGGCGCGATTATCGACCTGCCATGCAGCATGGATCAGCAGCCCCGGTTCTGGCACGTCTCGCTCCGCAAGCTGAAACCGCTCCACCATCAGATCGACAATGGCCTCCGGCGTGACTGGATCAAGTTCAACCGAGGGCGCGGCACCTGCGCGGTGCGCCTCGATCACCTGTGTCCGGCTGTCCGCCGGGAAGATCGTCTTGAACCATTCGCCCGCCGCCTCCCGCTCCAACAACAAGACCCGGACGGGGAGGCCGTAATGCTGCGAATGGGTTGCCAGCCCGCGCAAGAGGTCGCGCACCGCCTCAGGCCGCAAAGCCGGATAGTCGATGACAAAAAGGGTCGGGCGGCGCGGGCGCCAGCGGGCGGGGTCGAAATTGCCAAGTTCGGCATTCTCGATGGGTCCGGCCAGCCAGCCGCGTTCGCGCAGTTTCAGGGTCAGCTCCAGCGCCAACCGGGTCTTGCCCTCGCCGCCCGGCGCGGTCAGCATCATCCAGCGAAACCGCCCGCGTCCGCCGATATTGGTGATATCGCCGATCAGGTCCCGCTCCAGCATATCCAGATCGTCCTCGCGCCCGTAAAGGCTGTAAGGCGCAGTATAGGTAATGCGCGCGATGGAGGAATCGAGCGCCTTGAGCGGCCCAGTATAAAGCAGCCAATCCAGATTCGGGTCGTTCAGGCCCTTCAGAAAGCTGATGACCTCGTCCGCCAACCCGCGCACAACGTCGGCGAAATCGTCGCTCAGTCCATCGATCTTGTGGCCATTGTGAAGCGCGATCAGGGTTTCGAGGTCGGTCGAATGGTCGATCTCGATACCATGCGTCTCGGCATTGCCCCCACGCAGTTCTGCCAGCAGCCCGGCCTTCAGCTTTGCTTTGTCGGCGGCACTGTCATGGACACTGAGAAGGCGCAGTAGGATGCCGCGCGCGATCCTGTTGCGCTCACAAAGCCCGATCAGTTTTGTCTGCGCCGCCGCGCCGAGGAACACCGCAGCGCCGCGCAGCGCCTTTTCAAGGCAGAAGGAAAAGATCAGGTCGCTGGGGGGTGGCAGCCCCGCATCGCGACATGCGCCGCGCAGGGCAAGTTTGACCTCACCGTCGTCGAGAAGCGACGCGAGCCAGCTATTGTCGCCCGCCAGACGGTCGGCGATGCTCGTCTCGGCTTCTGAATTCATCGACATGACAGCCCCTCACGCTCCAATGCCGTGAAGGTAGCTGACTTTCCTCCCCCCCGCCAACACATCAGATCGGCGCGCAAACCCCCTCCAGCCACGCGCCGTCCACGTCATCAAGCTGCGGCCAGATCTTCGCGCGGACTTCGGCGTGATAGGCGTTCAGCCAGGTGCGTTCCTCCGCCGTCAGCATGTCCGCCACGATCAGGCGGCGGTCGATGGGGGCGAGGGTTATGGTCTCGAATCCCATCATCGCGCGGTCGCCGCCCGTCGGCACGTCGGGGGGGGTGACGATGACAAGGTTTTCGATGCGGATGCCGAACGCGCCCTCGCGGTAATAGCCGGGTTCGTTGGAACACATCATCCCCGGCTCCAGCGCCACCTGACCGCGCCGCGACAGGCTTTGCGGCCCCTCATGGACGCAAAGGTAAGATCCGATGCCGTGGCCGGTGCCGTGGTCGTAATCCAGCCCGGCACGCCACAGCGCCATGCGCGCCATCGTGTCGATGTCACGCCCGTTGGTGCCCTGCGGAAACCGCGCCAGCGACACCGCGATCATGCCCTTCAGCACCAGCGTGAAGGCCCGCGCCGCATCCGGCGGCGGCGTGCCGACCGCGACCGTGCGGGTGATGTCGGTGGTCCCGTCCACATATTGCCCGCCGCTGTCGACCAGCATCAATTCACCTTGTTGCAGGGTGCGGTCGGTCGCCTCGGTGACGCGGTAATGCACGATGGCCCCGTCCGGCCCGGCCCCGGCGATGGTATCGAACGAGATGTCGCGCAGCGCGTTGGTGGCGCGGCGTTCCTCCTCCAACCGCTGGGCGATGGCAATTTCCGTCAGCCGCCCCGAAGGCGCTTCGCGGTCGAGCCAGGCAAGGAAGCGCGCCATCGCCGCGCCATCTCGCAGATGCGCGTCGCGCGCGCCCTGCTGTTCCACCCGGTTCTTGATCGCCTTGGGCGCGATGCACGGGTCCTGCCCCCAAAGGATGGTCGCGCCCGCCGATTCCAGCAGCGTCGCCGCCGCCAGCGGGCAGGTCTGCCGATCCAGCAGCACGGTCTTGCCGCCGCGCGTGCCAAGCGCCGTCTCGAACCCGTCGCGGGGGGCGAGGGTGATGTCGGGGCCAAGATGGTTGGTCAGCGATTCATCCGACTGGCCGGGCCGCACGAACAGGGTCGCCCGCCCGTCGCTTTCAAGGATCGCAAATACCAGCGGCACCGGATTGCGCGGGATATCGCTGCCCCGCACATTCAGCAGCCACGCAATGCTGTCTGGCAGGGTGAGAAGCGCGCAATCCGCCCCCTTGTCCCGCAGCGCGGCGGCGATCCGCTGCCGTTTGCTGGAAGAGGCTTCGCCGCTCAGCTCCTCCGGGTGCGGGCGGATCAGGGCGGCGGGCGGGGCAGGGCGGTCCTGCCAGATCGCATCCACCGGGTTATCCGCCAGCGGCACAGCCTCGCCGCCCGCCAGCGCCAGCGCCGCGCTGATCGCGTCGATCTGCGCCTTGCCGTGCAACCACGGATCGAACCCGATGCGCGGGGCCGGGGCGGCGGCGGTGACGATCCAGTCCGTCACAGGCATGTCGTGCAGGGGCTGAAGGCTGTAAATCGCCGTATCGGTCTGGCGCGCCGCCTGAACGGTATAGCGCCCGTCGATGAACAGCGCGGCCTTGTCGGCCAGCACCACCGCCATCCCGGCGGAGCCGGTGAAACCGGTCATGAAGGCCAGTCGTTCATCGGCAGGGGGCACATATTCGCCCTGATGCACATCGGCGCGCGGAATGATGAAGCCCGCAATATCCCGCTCGGCCAGAATCCGCCGAAGCTCAGCGACCCGGCTTGCGGCGTGATCGGCAGAGGGTGCCGCCTTGAATGACTGGTACATTCCTTCTTGATCCTTCTGCTATCAGTGCGCCCATGCCGATCCGTCAAGGCGATACGACATCCCGCATTTCGACCCCGATCAGCAGGGTCATCGCGTCACCCGACGCATTGGTCATGCGCAGCCGTTCCGCCACCCGGCCCCGACGATAACCGAAGGGCTGTCTGGTGCCGCTGAACTGGATGTCCGGTTCCGCCGAAAACACAAGCGCAGCACCGCCCTTCACGAGGATCAGGCGCGCGCGTTCACCCGCCGCATCGCGCAGCAGCACCAGTTCGGTGTCGGGATCGGCGCTGACCGATTCGGCGACCAGCCGTTCCGACCGCCCCTTGGCATCGATCAGAACGGCGGACACGACAGGGGCGAAGCTGAATGCCTCTTGCGGCGCGAGCAGAACCGTATCGACCGCCATCAACCGGCACCCGCACCCGGCATCCGCCCCGATTGCTGCCAGACCGCGCAGGCAGCCGGTCAGCGCGTTCGCCGTGGCTTCGACCCGGCTTGTGGCAGCATTGGACGCGACGGTGACGGGGCAGAGCGCGCTGGGGGCGCCCTGTGCCAGCGCCCGTGGCCCGGATTGTTGCAGAAAAGCGGCCCCGGCTGGTGCCGCGCGCAAGAACGGAATCGCCGAAATCTGAAGCGCGCGCGCACCGCGCCGATCCTTCAGGGTCTCCAGCGTGGCGATGACAAGGGATCGCGACAGCTCCGCAACTTCACGATCATTCTGCGCCACCAGTTCCGGTGGGTTGGGGAGCGAGATCATCGTCAGTAAATCGCTTTCACGAGGCCCGTTCAGGATCACCGATCCGGTTTCGGAACTGCCACGTGACCCCGGCGCGGCGCACCCGGCAAGAAAGATGATTCCTGACAGACCGATGACAAGCAGGCGAAAGGCGGCGGCTGTCATCTGATTTTCGCTCCGGTTTTGGCTGGAAATACCGGCATAATCAGTGTTAGAGCGTTTTTCCATAGTTGTAAGCGGATAGATGAGCGTTAGAGTGGCAGACTTAGGGTCAACTCATGGGGTTTGCATTTTGAGCGATGTTGCATCGCCAGACACGTTCAAGGTGGTTGGACGGGTCAAATGGTATGACACCGGCAAAGGCTATGGCTTCGTTGCCGCCGATGATGATGGCGGCGACGTTCTGTTGCATGCCAATTGTTTGCGGCGCGCCGGGCTGGGCCATGCGGCGGAGGGCGCGCGCGTCGTGTTGGAGGCGATGCAGGGTGAGCGTGGCCGCCAGGCTGTTGCCGTCATCGAACTCGATGAAATGAACGCCGATGACGAGCCGCCAAAAGGTGAGCCGAAGCCGACCGAGATCATCGGGGCAGCTTCCGAAAGCAGCGAATGGCTGCCCGCGCGGGTGAAATGGTTCGACCGGGCGAAAGGGTTCGGATTTCTGAACATCTTCGGCGACAGCGCAGATGTGTTCGTCCATATGGAAACACTGCGGCTGATCGGTTTGCCCGATCTGGCACCGGGCGAGGCGATCGCCGTTCGCGTGGTCGAGGGGCCGCGCGGCAAGATGGCGTCGGAGGTATGCCTGTGGGAATCTCTTCAATCCGGCTGATCCGCCTGCATCTCGTCCTGCTTGCATGTTCTGCCGTCCTGATGACCGCTCCGGCGGTGATGGCAACCGGCGCCGAAGGCTGTGCGGCGGATGTGATCGACATCCAGACAGCAGGTGACCCGGTCCGGTTCAGGATCGAGATCGCGGATACCGACAGCGCGCGGGCCAGGGGCCTGATGCATCGGGAACAGATGGACCCGGATCAGGGAATGCTGTTCGTCTATGACCGACCGAGCGAGACGGCGTTCTGGATGAAGAACACGCCGCTGCCGCTCGACATCATTTTCATGAACCGGCGCGGGGTGATCTGCTCGATCGCCGCCGATACCGTGCCCTATTCGCTGGACCATATCCCGTCCGGCTGCGCCGCGCAGACGGTGCTGGAGGTCAATGCAGGGCAGGCGGTGGCGATGGGGCTTCGGGTGGGTGCCCCGGCCCGGCACAGCCGCATCCTTGACCCGCTGTGGCCCTGCGAATGACGACTACGACCGAGGCCGGCACCGGCGATCAGATCGCGCCCTATGTCCGTGCGATGGCGCGCGGACCCTCGCGCGGGCGCGGGCTGACGTGGGCGGAGGCGGAGGATGCGCTCGGCCATATCCTCGCCGGGCGCGCGGCACCCGAGGCTGTGGGCGCGCTGTTCATGCTGATGCGCTATCGCGGGGAAAGCGCGGATGAGGTTGCGGGGTTCGTCACGGCGCTGCGGGCCCGGGTGCCCGACTGGGCGGGGATCGGCGCGACGGTCGACTGGCCGTCCTATGCGGCGGGGCGCACGCGGGGGCTGCCGCTGTTCCTGCTGGCGGCAAAGCTGGTCGCGCGCGCTGGTCTGCCGGTCATGATTCACGGCTGGAATTCGCACCTGACGCATCCAGTATCCACCCTTGCAGGGGTCACGGCGCTGGGCATTCCGGTGGTGCGCGATCCCGCCGGGGCGGCGGCGGCCCTGCGCGAACAGGCCATCGTCTATGTCCCGCTGGGGGATCTGGACGCAGAGATGTTGCGGCTGCTGCGGCTGCGTGATGTGCTCGGCCTGCGCTCGCCCCTCAATACCGCCTTGCGGGCGCTGAACCCCGCCGCCGCGCCGGTTTCGGTGCAGGGCGTGTTTCACCCCACCTATCGCGCGCTGCAATCCGATGCGGCGCGGGCGCTGGGTCAACCCGCGATGGGCGTCATCAAGGGCGGCGGCGGCGAATTCGAGCGGCACCCCGGTAAGGCGGTGGAGCTGTATGGCTTTTCCGCCACGGGCGCTTTCGATCTGACCATGCCGCCGGTTGCCGCGTTTGCCGCCCGGCGGTTGAAACCCGAAGACACCGTCCTGACACCCGAAGCCCTGTCCGACCTGTGGTCCGGCGCACGCCGCGATGCATTTGACGAAGCGGTGGTCATCGCCACGGCAGGGGCCGCCCTGTTCATCGCGGGCGCGGCAGACACCTGCGAGTCGGCGGAGGACCGCGCCAGAGCGTTGTGGGACGCGCGCGGATCATGACCGACACGGTGATTTTCGTAGCACTGGCAGATGAATTTTCCGGCCCTGTCCCTGCGGGGATGCACCTCGTCCATACCGGCGTCGGCAAGGTCAACGCCGCGCTGGCCGCTGCCGCCGCTTTGGCTGATCTGCGACCCTTGCGGGCGGTGAATTTCGGCACGGCGGGGGCAGTGACGGCGGGGCTGACCGGGCTGATCGAATGCGGTGCTGCCGTGCAGCGGGATATGGATCTGCGCCCGCTCGGCCTGCCGCTGGGCCTGACCTTCGGCGACGCGGAACCGCCAATGCTGCGCTGGGCCGATGGCCCGGTCGTCGGCACCGGCGACAGCTTTGCCGCAGGGCCGCCTGAATTACGCTCCGATCTGGTGGATATGGAGGCTTATGCGCTCGCCAAGGCCTGCCTCCGCGCCGGGGTCGCATTCCGATGCGTCAAATTCGTCAGTGACAGCGCGGACGAGGGCGCGCCGGACGACTGGCACAGGAACAAGGCACGCGGCGCGGCGCTGTTTCGCGACTGGCTGGCAAACGCCTGAAAGGCCCGATTTCGGACGGGCCGGACGGAATGGAGCCTTGCGAAATCCTGCGAACCCTGTAGGAAGCCCTCGTCGGAGCGTAGCGCAGCCTGGTAGCGCATCTGGTTTGGGACCAGAGGGCCGGAGGTTCGAATCCTCTCGCTCCGACCAGCTTCCCTCAGCACGTCGCGCTTGTCACTTGAACGCGGTCATTATTCGGCCCGGATGCGCAGTTGCCATCTAGCACATGCCTATAGCGGCCAGAAGAACAGCAGAAGCGGCACACTGACGGCAATGACCAGCACCTCCAACGGCATGCCGAGTTTCCAATAGTCACCAAAGCGGAAACCGCCCGGCCCCAGGATCAGGGTGTTGTTCTGGTGGCCGATGGGCGTGAGGAACGCGCAGGAAGCTCCTATCGCGACAGCCATCAGAAAGCTGTCCGGATTGACCCCCAGCGTCGAAGATATGCCAAGTGCGATGGGGCAGAGGACCGCAGCCGTCGCAGCGTTGTTCATCACGTCCGACAGGAACATCGTGGTAATCAGCACCACGACCAAAGCGGCGATTGCATTGCCCTGTGCGACCGTGTCGACCAGAAACCGTGCCAGTGTTTCGGCGGTGCCCGTGGTTTGCATCGCGCTTGCCACCGGGATCAGCGCCGCCAGCAACACGATTACCGGCCAGTCGATGGCGGTGTAGACCTGTCTCAGCGGCACCGTGCCCGATACCATCGAAGCAAGAACACCGAGCGCGAAGGCGGCGGCGGCCGGCAGCAGGCCCAGTGTGACCAACGCAATCGCGCCCAGCATGATCGCGGCTGCGATGATGGCCATGCTCCTGTCCGGAATGCGCAGCTCCCGCGCCCCCAGGGGCACGCAGCCCGTGTCGTTGATGAACTCTCCCACTGCTTCCGCCGGACCTTGCACCAGAAGCAGATCACCGGATTTCAGCTTCAGCGTTCGCAAACCCGATCTTGGCGGATGCCCTTCGCGCGACACGGCGAGCAGGTTCACCCCGTAGCGCGTGCGCAGGCGCATGTCCCTGGCGGAACGCCCGACAATGCTCGACCCCGGAAGCACGGCCAGTTCGCGAAGTTCGATTTCGCTGCTGCTCTTGCGTGTCGCGGCTGCATTGTCATCGGGTGTGGGACTGGCCTTGTCACCAGCCTTTCCCTTCGCATCGCCGGTGGCTTCGTTCGGGTCTTCATCGACAGGGGCAACGACCGCCTGTTCCAGCTTGATGTCGAACACGGACAGCGCCTTGGCGAGCGCACCGACCTCGGCTTCGAGCACCAGAATGTCATTGCCACGAATGCGTCGCCCGCCATGCGGCGCGATCATGTGAACATCGTTGCGCACAAGGCCGACGATCTGCACATCGCTATCCTCGATCTCTCGCTCGAAGGCACGCATGGTCAGGCCGACAGCCTTGCTGGATTCGGGCACACGCAATTCGGTGAAATAGGCACCCGTCGCGAAGCCATCATCCGCAGCGGATTTCCGTGCGGGGACCAGCCGCCAGCCGATGAGCG
This sequence comes from uncultured Candidatus Planktophila sp., assembly GCA_964352385.1. Classification (GTDB taxonomy): domain Bacteria; phylum Pseudomonadota; class Alphaproteobacteria; order Rhodobacterales; family Rhodobacteraceae; genus Pikeienuella. The sequence goes on along the minus strand of CAYGRU010000001.1, from coordinate 32,790 downwards.
CGACGAACAGCACCCCTGCGACCGCAACGGCAACCCCGACGGGTGCAAAGTCGAAAAGTGCGAATTGGCCCAGCCCCGCCTCGGCGCGAAAGCCTGATACGATCAGGTTCGGCGGTGTGCCGATCAACGTGGTCATGCCCCCCAGAATGGTGCCAAAGGCGAGCGGCATCAGCACCTGTCCGGGCGTCATTTCCAGCCGGTCCGACACTTGCAGCGCGATCGGCATCAGCAGGGCCATTGCGCCCACATTGTTCATGAAGCCGGACAGGGCCGCGCCAAGCCCCATCAGCGCGACCATGCTTCCCAAACGTCCCGCATCGCGCGGCAGCACACTGCGCGCCAGCCAGTCCACCGCGCCGGTATTCTGCAAGCCCTGGCTGAGGATCAGCACACATGCGACGGTGATGACGGCAGGGTGCCCGAACCCCGCAAAAGCATCGGCCGCCGGGACCAGACCTGCGATCACGCAGGCCATCAGCGCGGTCAGCGCCACAACATCGTGGCGAAACCGCCCCCACAGGAACAACGCCATCGTGCCCGCCAGAACACAGGAAATCAGAATCTGGTCGATGCTCATGGGTGTCCGCCTTGTGGGTCTGAACCGCTTCGCCGACCTCAGCTTGTCGAATACGCAGCGCCGAAGGACAAGGGCCTGCGGGGGTTTCCTTGCGCCTGTTGTCCGGGAACGCCCCCCGCGAGGATACGTTCCTGATCAAGTCAGAGGCGGCATCTATTGGCTCGTATTGCAGATGTTGCGGGGATGTCAGCGCCCGCAATATCGCTGAATGCCCCGTTCAAACCTCAGGCGTCATCGCTGCATCCGCCACACCGCGCTCGCGGTAGGGGGTGTGGTCGAAATGATTTCGGTAGCATTTCGAAAAATGCGACGGCGAGGTGAAGCCACAGGCCAGCGCCACGTTGATGACCGTCATGTCGGTCTGCAACAGTAGGTTGCGCGCCCGTTGCAGGCGCAGCTCCATGTAATACCGCTTGGGCGAGCGGTTCAGATACCGGCGGAACAGGCGTTCGAGCTGCCGCGTCGACATGCCGACATCCTCGGCGAGGTCGGACGGGCTGATCGGGTCCTCGATATGTTCTTCCATCATGTGGATCACGGTCGTCAGCTTGGGATGGCGCACGCCCATCCGCGCCGGAACCGAAAGACGCTGGTCGTCGGAATCCTTTCGCGTTGGCGTCAGGACAAGCTGATCCACCACCATCGCCGCCAGATCGCGCCCCTGTTCGGCGTTGATCATGTGCAGCATCATGTCGGCGGAGGATGTGCCGCCCGCCGATGTCCACCGCGTGCCGTCGCGTTCGAAATACCGGTTCGTCAGGTTGATGTCGGGAAATTCCTCGCGAAAACTTTCCCGATTTTCCCAGTGGATCGTGCAGCGGGCCTTGTCCAGAAGACCGGCCTTCGCCAGCACATAGGTGCCTGTGCAGAGCGCGCCCAGCCCCACGCCGCGCCGCGTCTGCTTGCGCAGCCAGGTGATGACACCTTTCGTTGCGACCCGGTTCACATCAAGCCCGGCGCAGACGAAGATCATCGCGTCGCGGTCGATATCAACGAGATCGGTATCGGCCATCAACCGGGTGCCATTGGAACAACGCACCGGCTCCGCCCGCTCGGTCGCGATGCTCCAGCGATAAAGCTCCTGTCGGGCCATGCGATTGGCCACGCGCAACGGCTCGATGGCAGATGCAAACGCGATCATCGAGAACCGGTCGATCAGCAGGAATACGAATTCGCGCGTGGGCTGCCCCGTCTGGTCTGTCATGGTCTTTCCCCGCCACGTTGATGAAAAAACGATCAGTGTTTTCACGAAGGGCGTCAAGGTCGAATTCTGCGATGCCCTGATCTGGATATTGCTGTCCTCACAGGCTAGAACCCGCGCTGATAACGTCAATTTTGCCGGAGGCAAGACATGAACGCCCCTTGGACCCGCTCAGGCTGGCGCGCACGCACGGCCTTGCAGATGCCCGATTACCCCGATCAGGACGCCTTGAAACAGGCTGAAGCGAAACTTGCAACCTATCCGCCACTGGTGTTCGCCGGTGAAGTGCGCAGCCTGAAAGCGCGGCTTGGCGATGTTGCTCGCGGCGAGGCTTTCCTGCTTCAGGGGGGCGATTGCGCTGAAAGTTTCGCGGAATTCACCGCCGACAACATCCGCGACACGTTCCGCGTGCTGCTTCAGATGGCTGTGGTCCTGACATTCGCGGCGAAAAAGCCGGTGGTGAAGGTCGGACGCATGGCGGGACAGTTCGCCAAGCCGCGATCCGCCGATACCGAAACCATCGACGGGGTGGAGCTGCCATCCTATCGCGGTGACATCATCAACGAGATCGACTTCACCTCCGGCGCGCGCATCCCCGATCCGGCGCGGATGCTTCAGGCCTACCTTCAGTCGGCGGCGACGCTGAATCTGCTGCGCGCCTATGCGCAAGGCGGGTTCGCCGATCTGAAACGGGTCGCGAGCTGGAATCTCGGCTTTGCCAAGGACAGCCCCGGCACCGAACGTTACATGCGGATCGCCGAACAGATTTCCGCCTCGCTGGAATTCACCGAGGCTTGTGGCGTCAATTCCACCAATTCGCAGCGGATGCGCGGTGTCGATTTCTACACCAGCCACGAGGCATTGCTGCTGCCATATGAAGAGGCGCTGACCCGCATCGACGGGTCATCCGGCGATGTTGTGGCCGGGTCTGGTCACATGATCTGGATCGGCGACCGCACGCGGCAGGTCGATGGCGCGCATGTCGAATATTGCCGGGGCGTGTCCAACCCGATCGGGCTGAAATGCGGCCCGACGATTTCGGATGATGACCTGATCCGCCTGATCGACATTCTGAATCCCAAGAACGAAGCGGGCCGTCTGACCCTGATCGCGCGGTTCGGTGCGGGCAAGGTCGATCAGCATCTGCCCCGCCTCATCAAGGCGGTGGAGCGTGAGGGCAGACAAGTCGTCTGGTCCTGCGATCCGATGCATGGCAACACGATCAAGGCCGAAAGCGGCTACAAGACCCGGCCCTTCGACGCCGTGCTTCGCGAAGTGCGCGAGTTCTTCGACATTCACGAGGCGATGGGCACCTATGGCGGCGGCGTGCATTTCGAGATGACAGGGCAGGACGTGACCGAATGCCTTGGCGGGATGCACAACCTCGCCTCGGCTGATCTGTCCAGCCGCTATCACACTGCCTGCGATCCGCGCTTGAATGCCTCGCAGGCGCTGGAACTGGCTTTCCTTCTGGCGGAGGAGCTTGAAAAGGTCGCTCCGATGAGCCGCGCTGAGGCTGTCTGAGGTCTTGGACAGCATTCTGGTTCTGACATCCGCGATCCGGCTGCCCGACAGCCTGATCGCGGGCCTTCATGGTGCCGTGCCCGGCGCGGGTGCCATTCGCCGCCTTGCGCCGGATGCCGCAGAATTCGCTGTGCCGCCCGCCGACGCGGCTGTGCTGCTCGCGGACCTTCGGCACCGGCTTGCGGGACAACCGGTCGATGCCAACATCGTCCCCGCCGAAAACCGGCGGAAGCGGCTTTTGATCTGCGATATGGACAGCACGATCATTCCGGTCGAATGCATCGACGAAATTGCCGATTTTGCTGGTGTGAAGGACCGCGTATCGGCCATCACGGAACGCGCAATGCGCGGCGAATTGGATTTTGAAGCAGCGCTGAAGGCGCGCGTTGCCCTGCTGCGCGGCCTGCCTGAGGCGACATTGCAACAGGTCTACGACGAGCGGGTTTCGCTGAACCCCGGCGCGGCGGAGATGGTGGGTGCAATGCGGGATGCCGGTGCCTTTACGGCGCTGGTGTCCGGCGGCTTCACCTTCTTCACCAGCAGGGTCGCGGCGCTCGCCGGGTTTCAGCACCAGCAGGCGAACAGCCTGCCCGTCGCGGACGGTGCGCTGACCGGCGAGACCGGCACGCCCATTCTGGGGCGGGAGGCGAAGCTGGAGGCGTTGAACAGCCTCGCCGCTGAACGGGGGCTGACTGTGGCGGATGCGGTGGCTGTGGGCGACGGGGCGAATGACCTTGCGATGATCGGCGCGGCGGGCCTCGGTGTTGCCTATCGCGCGAAACCCGCCGTCGCGGCGGAGGCGGATGCGCGGCTGGATCATTCCGATCTTACGGCGGTGTTGCGGTTGCAAGGCATGGCCGCCCCCGGTTTTGCCTGATATTTCATCCTCTGGCGGCGTCGTGATTGGACCGTTTGCGAATGCGTCCATATCTCTGTTCCAACAAAAGTTGCTCGGAGGGATATCATATGCGACTGATCCGGAAACCGGACTGGCATATTGCCGAAGGCAAGGTGACGTCGGAAAGCGCCTATCTGAACCGCCGCGCGCTGATTGCTGCCATGGGTATGGGCGCGGTCGCAGCCGTCGCCCCGCGTGCCTTCGCGGCTACACCATTTGACACTGCGGCGACACATCCCGACTATCGCGACGCAGGCCGCCCGATCACGCCGGAGCGGATCAACGGGACCTACAACAATTTCTATGAATTCGGCACCAGCAAGCAGATCGCCGATGCGGCGCAGAGCCTCAAGACCGATGGCTGGACCCTGACCATCGACGGGCTGGTCGAGACGGAAATGAAAATCTCGGTGGATGACCTGATCGCCAAGGTCGGGCTACAGGAACGCATCTATCGCCATCGCTGCGTCGAGGCCTGGTCGATGGTCGCACCGTGGATCGGCATGCCGCTTGCAGAAGTGGTGAAGCTGGCGCAGCCGCTATCGTCGGCCAAATACCTCCGCTTCGAGACCTTTCTCGACCCGGAGGTCGCGCGCGAGCAGCGGCAGAGCTGGTATCCGTGGCCCTTTGTCGAGGGGCTGACGATGGCGGAGGCGATGAATGATCTGCCGATGCTGGTCATGGGGGCCTATGGCAAGGTGCTCGCCAACCAGTTCGGCGCGCCGGTGCGCCTGCATGTGCCGTGGAAATATGGCTTCAAATCGATCAAGTCGATCACCCGGATCAGCTTTGTCGAGGAACAGCCGGTCGGGTTCTGGGAAGACCTTCAGAAATCGGAATACGGGTTCTGGGCCAATGTGAACCCCGAAGTTTCGCATCCGCGCTGGTCGCAGGCGACCGAGCGGGATCTGGAAACGGGTGACAGGCTGCCGACGCAGTTGTTCAATGGATACGGCGCACAGGTCGCGTCGCTCTATGACAACAATCCCGAGGCGCAAGCCGCAGGCGACCGCCTCTGGCGTTGATCCAACCACTTGTGAACGATGAAAAAGCAGGCGTCATGCCTGCTTTTTTGTGCTTTGCGGTAGCCGCGCCGCAAAAAAAAGGCCGAGCTTACGCTCGGCCTAGTTCAACAGGGAGGTTAGGCGATGCATCTTCGCAACAGAGTGTCGCGCCGCTGCACCGTCTGCAAGTGATATAAGGCGCACGATTGGGCCGTTCAAGAATAAAGTGGCTCTTTATTGTGCAATGCAGTGTTGCAAGAAACGCATGGCTTCTTTGTCAAAGATCGGCCCTCAGCGCGGGCAGTTCCGACAGCACGAAATCACGGAACGCGAGCACCCGGCGGGAGCGCCGCAATTCCTCGGCATAGGCGATGTAGATCGTGAAGGGCGGGCTGACCAGTTCCGGCGCGACCTGGATCAGATCGCTGTTCAGGGCCGACAGGTAATCGGGCAGGGGCGCGATGCCGATCCCGGTTTCGGCGGCCTGCATGACGGCGAAATAGTTGTTCGTCGACAGGTCGCTCTGGTGTTCGATCTGCACGGTTTCGGCCAGCCAGCCTGTCACCTCCGGCGGCAGGGGCGATTTCTGGGTGGCGCGATAGCTGATGAGCCGGTGATGGCGAAAATCGGCGGCACATTGCGGCGCGCCGAACCGCTCGATATAGGCGCGCGAAGCGAAGAACCGGATCGCGCTCTGGACAAGGGGGCGCCGGATCAGGTCGGCCTGTTCGGGTTCGCGCAGCATCAGGGCGACATCGGCCTCGCGCATCGGCAGATCCAGCACCTCCTCCGTCAGGATCAGATCGACGGAGATATCGGGATATTCGGTAAAGAACCGCCCCAGCCGTGGTGCCAGCCACATCGACCCGAGACCGTGGGTGGCGGAGACCTTGAGATTGCCCGCATCGCCGTCCTTCGCGTCCTTGATGCGCGCGGCGGCGAGGTTCAGCCGCGCGGACATGTCCCGTGCCGCCGAAAACAGCAATTCCCCCTGTTCGGTCAGGATCAGGCCGCGCGCATGTCGGTGGAACAGTGTCGCGCCTAGACTTTCCTCCAGCCCGCGAATCTGACGGCTGACCGCCGACTGGCTGAGGTTGAGCGTCTCGCCCGCATGTGTCAGGCTTCCGGCCTCTGCCACCGCGAAGAAAACGCGAAGCTTGTCCCAATCTGTCGGCATGCGGCCTCCCTGCGTTGTGACGGCGCGCGTCTTTCCTACGCCATGATGCTGCGTTAGACGATTACCACGGTTCCTGACGGAAGGACGAATGAATGTCGATGCGCCTGATTGCCATATACGCCGCCATGATGCTCGCGCTGTGCATATCGCCGGTTGCGGTTTTCGCCGAATTGAATGGCGGATACCGGGGAATAGACGAGGCGGAGGGGATGCGGTTGCAGTTCGCACCGGATGGCGATGCGTTGACCGGGGTGCTGACGGATCGCGCTGGGGGCAGCCAGCCCTTTGTCGCGACGCCGCTGGAAGGCGGGGCGGAGGCGACGGTCGAACGTGCCGAGGGCCAGGTCTATTTCTTTTTCACGGAGGAGCCGCTGGGCGTCAGCGTCCTCGCGATCCCGTTGTCCGCCGAGGGCAGTCTGATGTCGGACCAGACGGTTGCCTATGTGTTTCTGAAGGACGGGGTGGACGCGCCGCCGCGCCCCGACCGTTTCGTGCCGCCGCCATCGGGGCCCGGGGGCACGGTCGATCCGCTCGCCTTTGTGGACAGCTATGCCTTCTGGCCGTCGCTGAATGTCGGTTATGGCTATGAGATGGTGCGCGGGCGCTATCGCACGCTGATCCGCCTTCATGCCGTGGTGCAGACTGATATCGTCTGGAAACTGTGCCGGGGATCGCAATCGTCCAGCGCGCTGGCAGAGGCGTTGCGTGGGCAGGGTGTCACCTGCCAGGACGTGCTGGCGAGTTTCGAGCGGATGATGCGCTCGCCGGGTGCGGTGGAGACGATGAACCGCTATCGCCGCGATGTGGAGGCGCAAAAGCAGGCGCTGATCGAGGCGGTGCGCTGTTCCATCGACTATCGGCGCAGCGATCCCGAATGCAAGCGGGCCGGGGCACGGGTCGCGAGAGCGGCGACCTCGTTGGAAACAGTGAAGACGGTGCTTTCGCGGTACTGATCCGCCTCAGGCTGCCGGGTGCAGCGCATCCGACAATGCCCGGCTGAGGTCACGGATCTGGCAAGGCTTTCGGAGCACCGGTGCAGGTATCGTCATGTCGCGATGACAACGCGGCGCGGCTTCGCCGGACATGTAAAGGATCGGTAGCGCGCCCTGCATCCGCCGCGCCCGTGCCGCGAGTTCGAACCCATTCATGCCGCCGGGCATGCGGATATCCGCGAGCAGGATATCGACCGGCCCCGAATGCAGCTTTTCCAGCGCCGCCTCGCCAGAGGCGACGATGATCGGGTTGTAGGACAGCATCGTGAAAGCATCGGCCAGCGATTGCCGAAGGCCGGATTCGGGTTCTGTAACAAGAACATGCTGCCCTGCGCCCTGCTGCCAGCGCGCGACGGTGTCCGCAGCGTCGTGACCGCTGACAAGCAAAGGCAGTTTGAGCGTCACCGTCGTGCCCATGCCCGGAGCGGACCGGATCAGCAATTCGCCCCCGGACTGTCGGCAGAACCCATAGGCGATGGACAGGCCGAGGCCGCTGCCGCTGCCATGATTGCGCGTGGTAAAGAACGGCTCCGCCGCCCGCGCCCTGACGTCATCCGTCATGCCGGGGCCGGTATCGCTGATCGCGATATCAAACATCGCCGGTCCTTCCGTCGGTGCATGGGCAAGGGATGCGATGCAACGGATCGTGCCGGTTCCGCCACCGCTCAGGATCGCATCGCTCGCATTGAAGAGCAGGTTCATCATCACGCTTTCCAGCAACGCGCGGTCACAACGCAGCATGATTGCGGGGGGAGGGGGCACGAACTCGACCTGCAATGACGGGTCGAGATTTGGCTGGATCACGTCCTCCACCACCGCGAACACATCGGCGAGACGATGATCCTCCACCATGTCTTGCGGGCTGCGCCGACAGGAAAGCAGGCGGCGGCTAAAGGTTGCGCCGGTCAGGCTTGCCTTGAGCGCGCGATCCACGAGATCGCGGATACCGGCATCCTCGGCACTGTGCAGGGCCAGTTGCAAGGCGGGCAGGACGGTTCCGAAAATGCTGGTGAAGTCATGGGCGATGTTGCCGCTGACCTCTGCCAGCGCATCGAGCCGCCGCATCGCATCACCGTCGAGTGCGCTTTCGGTCGCCTGTGGCGCGGGCGGCGCAATCTGGCCGGACGACCTTCTGAACCTGCCTTGAAGCGGCGTTTTGCGCTTCGCCTCGGCGGGCACGGCGGCGTGCAGACCGGATGCCGCGAATACTGATCCCATGGGTTCTCCCCTTTCTGTGCGCTTCTGCGCTGGCCCGACGGATCGGACAGGAGGGGTTTATTCCGGGATTCGTTTCTTTTCGGTATATCGCCGCCAAACGGGCTGCGCCGTCATCCTGCCCGCTCGAACAGTTTGTCGATGGCGGCGACGGTCGTGTCCTCTTCCACATGGTGCGGCATGTGACCGACCCCGCCCAGCACGGTCAGCACGGCATCCTGCGCATCCCGCGCCAGTGTGACCGAATGAATGTCGAGATAGACGGTCTGGTCCGCATCGCCGTGGATCACCTCCATCGGCATCGCAAGCTCGCCATAGCGTGGGGCCTGCTGCGCCAGAAATCCGCTGAGTTGCTTGATGTCTTCGGCGTTCCAAAGGAACGTATCGGGCCGCAAGGCCAGTTCGATACCGATGTAATCTGCATATCCTGCGGGCATCGGGTTGGGGGCGAACACATCAGCGACGAGCCGTTCGGCGCGCGATCCGGTGACATAGGACCGGGCGATGGCGTTGACCGCGCCGCCAAGCGGGCTGGAGCCGAGGGAATAGAGCAAGCCCGGCCCGCCATCCCAAGGATAGGTCGCCCCGGCCAGAACCGCGACGCCCGCAACCTGTTCGGGCCTGTCCAGCGCCCATGCGGTGACGACCGCGCCGCCCCAGCTATGCCCGGCGATGACACACCGATCCACACCGAGCGCATCGACGGTCTTCGCGATCAGCCGTGCCTGCGTTGCGGGGTTGGCGCCATCGCTGTTCGGGCGCGCCGAATACCCGTGGCCCGGCCGGTCGATGGCGATGACGCGATAGCGATCCTTCAACCGGTCGACCATCGAGAATGTGAAATCGCGCAGATTGCCGTTCGCGCCGTGGACCAGAACGATCGCCGGGCCGGTCCCGACATCGACATAGTGCATCCTGATCCCGTCGACCGTGGTGAACGCGCCAAGCGGTGGATAGGCTTCTTCCGCGCTGTCGGTATGCCGCGCGCCACCGGTGCAGGCCGAAAGCAAACCGGCTGCTGCTGCGGTCGTGAAAAAACCTCGTCGTGTCATGTGCCACCTTTACGTCTTTCCCCAGTCTTAGGTGACGCGCGATGGCCCGGATGGCAAGTCTGTTCCTGACAAGTCATGCACATGACGTGTCAAAACCATCTGCGCGTTGGTTCAAATATTTCTTGCGTAAATAGGTCAACTTTGCTTACCTTGATGGAAACAAGTCCGAAAAGGACTCACCAGTCATGTCGGGAGCAATGGCGATGAAGCACACTGATATCAGTCTCGGTGACCGGTTCGACCTCAGCAAGGATCAGGTTCTGCTGAACGGCACGCAGGCGCTTGTGCGCCTCATGCTCACGCAGCACTGGCGCGATGCGCAGGCGGGGCACCGCACGGCGGGCTATGTCGCGGGCTATCGCGGATCGCCACTGGGCGGGGTCGATGGCACGTTCCTCGGTGCCAAGAAGGCGCTCGATTCTGCGGATATCCGGTTCGAGCCTGCGCTGAACGAAGACAGCGGCGCGACCATGCTCTGGGGTGCGCAGGCGGCGGGGCTTCGCGGTGATGGCACGCATGACGGGGTGTTCGGCCTCTGGTATGGCAAGGGGCCGGGCGTTGACCGTTCGGGTGATGTGTTCCGCCATGCCAACCTCGCTGGAACGCATCCGCTGGGCGGTGTGCTGGCGGCGATGGGCGATGACCATACCGGCGAATCGTCCACCACCGTTCACCAATCCGATTTCGCCTTTGTCGATGCGCAGATCCCGATCCTCGCCCCGGCAGGGGTGCAGGAGATTATCGACCTTGGCGTGCATGGCTATGCGATGAGCCGCTTCGCTTCGCTCTGGGTCGGGATCAAATGCCTGAAGGACACCATCGAATCGACGGCGGTGATCGACGGTCGCCCCGACCGGGTGAAGACGATCCTTCCGACCGATTTCGAAATGCCCGAGGATGGGCTTTCGATCCGTGTCGTCGATGACCGCATCCCGCAGGAACGCCGGATGCAGCGTTACAAGCGGTGGGCCGCCCATGCCTATGCCCGCGCGAACGGCATCGACAAGCGGGTGCGCGGCCAGAAGGGCGCGAAGATCGGCATCGTCTCGGCCGGCAAAAGCTGGCTCGACGTGGCCCATGCGCTCGACCTTCTCGGCATCGACGAGGAAGCGGCGCTGCGGATGGGTGTGACCGTCTACAAGCCTGCGATGATCTATCCGCTGGAGCCGACCGGCCTGAAAGCCTGGGCGGAGGGGCTGGACCTGATCGTGGTGGTCGAGGAAAAGCGGTCGCTGATCGAAAGCCAGATCAAGGAAATTCTGTTCGACGAGCCGACCCGCGCCCGCGTGATCGGCAAGCGGGACGAGGATCGGAATGTCCTGTTCCCGGTCGAAATGGGCCTCAGCCCGGTGGATGTCGCGCTGAAGCTGGGCAAGATCCTGTTCAACGAGGGCATTGCGGGCGAATTGAACACCCGCCGCATTCAGGCGCTGGAACAGGCGGCCAATTCCGCCAATGTCGAGGCGACGCCGGAACGCACGCCGTGGTTCTGCTCCGGCTGTCCGCACAACACATCGACCAAGCTGCCCGATGGGTCCATCGGGTTCGCCGGGATTGGCTGCCATTTCATGGCACAATGGATGGAACGCGGCGTCGTCGGATACACCCATATGGGCGGCGAAGGCGTCAACTGGATCGGCGAAAGCCGGTTCGTGACCACCAAACATGCGTTTCAGCAGCTTGGCGATGGCACCTACAACCATTCCGGCGCACAGGCGATCCGCGCTGCGGTCGCGGCGAACGCCAATGTCACCTACAAGATCCTCTATAACGATGCCGTCGCGATGACCGGCGGTCAGACGCTTGAGGGTGGACTGGACGTCTACAAGATCATCGACGAGGTGAAATCCTTCGGCGTGAAAAAGCTGACGGTCGTCTATGACGAAAAGGAAGGCTTCGAGCCGTCGCGCGTTCCTGCCGGGGTCGTCACCCACAAGCGCGAAGAACTGGATGCCGTGCAGCGCGACCTGCGCGAGGTAGAGGGCACGACGGCGCTGATCTATGTGCAGACCTGCGCCGCCGAAAAGCGCCGCCGCCGCAAGCGGGGCAAGTTCCCGGATATCGACAAGCGCGTCTTCATCAATCCCGAAGTCTGCGAAGGTTGCGGCGATTGCGGCGTCAAATCCAACTGCGTGTCGGTTGCGCCGCTGGACACCGAACTGGGCCGCAAGCGGCAGATCGACCAATCCTCGTGCAACAAGGATTTTTCATGCGTCAACGGGTTCTGCCCGTCCTTCGTAACGCTGCACGGCGCGACACCGAAGAAGGAAAAGGCGGCGGGGCTGGATATCCCCGATCTGCCCGATCCGGTGATCCCGTCCATCGACAAGGTCTATAACACGGTCACCACCGGCGTCGGTGGCACTGGCGTTGTCACCATCGGCGCGCTGCTGGGCATGGCCGCGCATGTCGAAGGCAAGGGCGCGGGCGTGATGGAAATGGCAGGGCTGGCGCAGAAGGGCGGCGCGGTGCAAATCCATTGCCGCATCGCCAACAAGCCTGAGGATATCACCGCGATCCGCGTTGCCACCGGCGAGGCGGATGTGGTGATCGGCGGCGATCTGCTGGTCACGGCGGGCGCAAAGACACTGGCGCTGATGGCCAATGGCCGGTCCGGCGTTGTCTGCAACACATATGAGATCAATACTGGCGAGTTCACCCTCGACGGCGGTTTCAAGATCCCGGCGGATCGGCTCCGGCTGGGGCTGGAAGCACGGGTCGGTGCCGATCAGGTGGTCTATCTGAACGCGACACGGCTGGCGGAAAAACTGCTGGGCGATGCGATCTATTCCAACGTGCTGGTGCTGGGCGCGGCCTGGCAGATGGGCCGCATCCCGTTGCAGAAAGCGTCGATCATGAAGGCGATCGAGTTGAACGGCGCTGGTATCGAAGGCAACAAGGCCGCGTTCGATATCGGGCGCTGGGCTGTCGTCCACCCGGCGGAGGCGGAGGCCGTCATCGCGCCGAAACAGGTGGTATCCACCACCTATGCTGACAAGATCGATCTGCGATATGGCCGTCTGGTGCAATATCAGGACACCAAGTGGGCCGACCGCTGGCTCGGTGCCGTCAAGGCGGCAGAGGCGGCGGAGGCAAAGGTTCCCGGTGCCACCGGGTTTGCCGAAGCTGCGGCGCTCGGCCTGTTCAAGCTGATGTCCTACAAGGACGAATACGAGGTCGCGCGCCTGCATGCGGAGACTTTGGAAGGTCTGGTCGCGGATCGGTTCGATAATGTCAGCAAGATCGAATTCCACATGGCCCCGCCGATTTTCGGGCGCAAGGACAGTCAGGGCCGCCCGGTCAAGACGACCTTTGGCCCGTGGATGCTGGCTGTTCTGAAACGGCTGGCCAAGCTGAAGGGCCTGCGCGGCGGGCCGCTGGACCTGTTCGGATATTCAGCCGAACGCAAGGGCGAACGCGCGGCGATCGCGGCGCAAGAGGCCCTGCTGGCCGAACTTTGCAAGGGGTTGCGGGCGGAAACGCACGCGGTCGCGGTGCAACTCGCCAGCCTGCCGCTTCAGATCAAGGGCTTTGGCCATGTGAAGGATGCGAACGCGCAGGCCGCCGCGAAACGTCAGGCCGAATTGTTGGCCGAATTCCGTGCCGGTGGCGCGCCGGTGATGCAGGCGGCGGAATAGGGGTCAAGATTACCCGGCGCGGCATCAGAGCCGCCGCGCCGGGCGGGCTGACTGTCAGGCTGCGGCCACGACTTCGAGTTCCACCAGCAAGGCAGGCGTCACCAACCCGCTGATGAACAGCAGCGTTGAAGGAAAGATGCGCTCGCCGAACACTTCGCCGCGAATGCGCCGGAACGTCGCCAGGTCTTCCTGCCGGATCAGATAGATGCGCAGCATCACCACATCATCCAGCGTCATCTCCGCGTCCCGCAGACAGGCCTTGATATTGGTGAAGGCCTGACGGCATTGCGCCTCGAACCCGTCAGCGACGGTGCCATCGGGCGCCATCCCGATCTGACCGGACAGATGCACCCATTTCGCCGCCCCCTCGACCACCATGCCGTGGGCGTAATTGGGGATGTTCAGATCGACGATATCCGTCGGGGAAAGCGTGTGCCGTTTCATGCAGCGCCGCCGTGGATCACCGGAAACCAGTCTTCGCGCAGTTTCTGCCCCGCCACCATGCCATGCCCCGGATAGGGCGGCGAGGTGCGGCCGGGCCGTTCCACATAGCGGGCATCATCGCCGACCCAGCGCAGCGACAGCGCCCGGCGGCGACGGCCTGCCGGATTGCCGCGTGCGCCGTGGGCGGTGCGGAAATCAAAGAGGACACAATCCCCCGGCTCCATCGCCCATTCCAGAACCTGCGTCTCGCCGGGATCGGCATCCGGGTCGGGCACCGGTGTCCAGTCGCCCTTGTCATAGAAATCGGCATTGTTCGCCCATGACACCGGGCGGACCATCTTGTCCCACCGGTGCGACCCGGCGATGAAGCGCAGCGTCGCATCCTCCACCTTGTCGACGGGTATCCAGAAGCTGACAGTCTGCGTGCCCTCGACAAAGTAATAGGGGGAATCCTGATGCCAGGGTGTAGGCTTGGATGTGCCCGGCTCCTTCACCAGCACATGATCGTGAAAGATCTGCGCGGTTGTGGACCGCATCGCCTGCGCGGCCAAGGCCGCAATCGGGCTTTCGCGGATGATGCGTTCAAATTCCGGGATGCGGGTCCAGTTGCAGTAATCGTCAAAGAACCGGCCCTGCGTCACCGCGTTTTCCGACGCATATTGCGAAGGCTCCGCCATGTTGCGGGCAATTCCCTCCGCCATCACATCGACCCAATCCGCCAGCACACCGCGCAGAACGATGGCACCATCGCGCTGAAAGGCCTCAATCTCGGCTTCTGTCATCATTTTTCGATCTCATAAGTCAGAGTGGCCCAAAGACTTTCCCACATCGCATCTTTCGCCAGCCCCTCGGGCCGGGGTTCGCGGATATGGGTGGCATTCACGAGGAACGGCCCGCCATCGAACACAGGGATCACAGCGCGCCCGGTGGCATCGGTGCTGACGTGATCCTTCACGGCCTCTTCCGCACCTTCGGGGAAGTGGAAGATCTGGATATCGGCCCCCGGAAACGGCGCGCCTTCATACAGAAGCTGCACCCGGACACCATCCTTCGCAGCCTCGGAATAAGGATTGATTTCCGCCACCAGTTCGAAAATCTGCCCCATCGCCTTGTCACGGCCCGCGCCGGAGCCGACCTTTATCAGCGCTTTCGGATAGCGGTAATAGGTCTCCACCACCCGGTCCTCGGGCAGGCCGCGCGCCCTGTGCGCATCCACCACCCAGCCAAGCGCCTTTGACTCCACAAAGGACTCGAACTTGGTAAAATCCGAATAGACCAGCGAATACATCTTGCTGTCATAGGTGACCACATGCAGCCCGCCGGTCTGCGCATCGACACGCAGCGCCGGGTTGTCGCCGCGCCGCCCGGCGACCTTTGCCGTGCCGGATCGGGTGGTGATGTCGAACCGTGTGAACAATTCGTCCAGATAGGGATAGGTCGATCCCTTGAAATTTTCACCGTTCTTCAGGCGGGCCTCGATCTTGTCGCCAACGGCAACCTGATAGGTGATCGGCTCGATCCAGAATTCATGCGCGCGGGCATTCGCGGCACAAAGCGCGATCAGCAGCGGCAGCGCAAACTTGGCAACAGGGCGGGGAAAAGCCATAAGGGCGTTGTCTTTCAAATCGAGAGGGGTCCCCCAATGCTTCGCGTGCCTGCCCTGCTTCGTCAAGCTTTCGCTTTCCTGCTGCTGTCCGTCATGGCGTTCGGTGTGCAAGCCCATGAAATTCGCCCTGCCTTGGCGGAAATCAGCTTTCCCGAAGGCGAGGCCAGCTATCGCATCGATTTCGTGATGAATCTCGAGGCGCTGATCGCCGGGATCGGGCAGGAACATGAAGACACCGACCAGTCGCCCAATGCCCAGCGTTATGACGCCCTTCGTGCGATGGACCCTGCGGCCCTGCGTGCCGAATTCGACGGGTTCGCGGCCCGGTTCCTCGATGCGGTGATGATCGACGCAAGCGGCACAAGGCTGTCACCGGAGGTTATCGCACAGACGGTCCCGCCGGTCGGCGATCTCGATCTGCCGCGCGACAGCAGCCTGACCATCGGCGGCGCGCTGCCCGAAGGATCGGATGCGTTGACCTTCGCATGGGATCCGTCCTTCGGCGCCGTGGTGTTCCGCACCGAACTGACCGAGGCGGGCGAGGGATACTCCGCCTTTTTGCAAGACGGTGAGGCCAGCGCTCCGGTTTCCGCATCGGGCGGCCCCATCCAATCCGCCCTTGATGTGTTCGTCGATTACATCGGTGTGGGCTTTGAACATATCGTCCCGCTTGGCCTTGACCATATCCTTTTTGTGATCGGGCTGTTCCTGTTCTCGACGCAGCTTCGCCCGCTCATCATCCAGATCAGCGCCTTCACCGTCGCCCACACGGTGACGCTGGCGCTTGGCCTGTTCGGGGTGATCTCGATCCCCGGCTCCATCGTGGAGCCGCTGATCGCCCTTTCGATCACCTATGTCGCGCTGGAAAACATCCTGTTCAACAAGATGACACCGTGGCGGCCCGCACTGGTGTTCGGCTTCGGCCTGTTGCACGGCCTCGGTTTTGCCGGGGTGCTGGCGGAATTCGGGCTGCCGCAGGGGCAGTATGTGGTCGGCCTGATCGCCTTCAACATCGGGGTCGAGCTTGGCCAGTTGTTCGTCGTCGGCATGTGCTTCCTGACCGTTGGCCTCTGGTTCGGCAAGGCCGACTGGTATCGGTTGCGCATTGTCTGGCCCGCCTCGCTCGCCATTGGTGGCTATGCGATGGCGTGGTTCATCGGACGGTCGCTGGAGATCGACGTGCCGCTGATGGCGGTGGTCGGCATCACGCTGGTGATCGGCGCGATTCTGGTCGTCATCAAGCGGGTCCATGCCTCGATCGGCGATGCGATCTATGTGCTGGGGGCCGCCGCCGCGCTGACCATCATCCTGCGGGTGCTGGAGGGGATGATCCCCTGATCCCCTGATCCACGTTCACCCCCGGTTCGGGATCACCTCGTAACCCGGCGCCTCCGGCTCGTCATCCACCATTTCCGGCGGAAAGCCGGGGGCGAGGATCGACAGACCGGTGGCGTCCTCCAGCCGCCGAATGATGTTCGGGCTCAATTCGCGCGCGCCATAGCGGGCGATGCCGTCATTGAAGATCTCGATCATCTTCGGGTTCATCTCCAGCGGCACCCCGGCCCGGTCGGCGACCGCCTGAAACAGGCCGATATCCTTTTTCACCAGATCCATCGTGAACGAGATATCGCGCGATCCGTTCAGGATCACCTGGCTTTCGGTTTCGTGCACAAAAGACGTGCCCGATGAAATCTTGATTGCCTCATAGGCGACATTCATGTCCATGCCCGCCGCCTTCGACACCACCAATGCCTCGCAGCAGGACAGGAGGTTCGCGGTCGCAAGGAAATTCGTTACCACCTTCAGCACCGACGCGGTGCCGATCGGGCCGGTATGCAGCACCCGCCGCCCCAGCGTTGTCAGAATCGGCAGGATCCGCTCGAACACCTCGCGATCACAGCCCGCGAAGATGGAGATATTGCCGGTATCGGCGCGGTGGCAACCACCCGAAACCGGGCAATCCACCGCCGCCGCGCCCGTCGCCGCCACCTTCGCGCCAAGGCGGCGGATTTCCGCCTCGTCTGTGGTGGACATCTCCAGCCAGATCTTGCCGGGGCCAAGCGCCTCCAGCAACCCGCCCGGGCCTTCAACCACTACGGCGGAGGCGGCGGGGGAGGGAAGGCAGGTGATGACCACATCGCAGACCCGCGCAAGCGCCGCCGGGCTGTCTGCCCAGCCCGCGCCCCGGTCCAGAAACGGCTGCGCGACCGCTTTGTCGAGGTCGCGCACCACAACGTCCTTGCCATTGCGCAACAGGCTTCCCGCCAGTTTGCCGCCGACATTGCCCAGCCCGATGAATCCGATCTTCATGACGTCCTCCCTGATATCTGCGCCGGATCATTGCCGCAGCGCCACCCTGCTGAACGCCTGTTTCCGACATGTCCTGTGTCGCGCTGACCGTGCTCTTTCTCTTCTGCAAATATCCAGACACCGTCCCATCCGGCCCGGCGGCCCTTGCCAGCGGCGTGCAGCCCGCGCAAGACTGTCACAAAGCATCCGGGAGAAGGCGCGATGGGCGAAATCGTTCTTTATGATTACTGGCGCTCCTCGGCGGCCTACCGCGTCCGGATCGCACTGAACCTCAAAGGGATGACCTATCGCGCGGTGCCGGTGAACCTGCTGACGGGCGAGCACAAGGGGGCCGCGAATCTGGCGCGGAACAAGCAGGCGCTGGTGCCGACCTTGACCCTGAACGGGCTGACGCTGACGCAATCCCTGTCGATCATCGAATATCTCGACGAGACACATCCAGACCCGCGCCTGATCCCGCAGGACAGCCTTGCCCGCCACCGGGCGCGCGCCATCGCGGCGGCAATCGCGATGGAGATTCACCCGGTCTGCAACATGTCCGTCGCGCGTTATGCCACGCAGAAATCGGGTGACGAAATGGGTGACTGGATGCGCCATTTCATCCCGCTCGGCCTCGCCGGGGTGGAGGCGATGGTGTCCGACGGACAGGCGGGTGCGTTCTGTCAGGGCGATGCGCCGGGCCTCGCCGATTGCTGCCTCATTCCGCAACTCTACAATGCCAGACGCTGGGAGGTTGATTTGACGCCTTATCCGACACTAACGGCAATCGAGGCGCGCTGCGCCGCGCTTCCGGCGTTCCAGAGGGCGCATCCCGATGCGGTCGGTGCGCCATGAGCTATGGCGCGCATTCCTACGAGGCGGACCCGCGCAATGCCTCCGTCCTGATCTCGATCAATGGCGATATGGTGCCGCGCGACAAGGCGGTGATTTCGGTCTTCGACAGCAATTTCATGCTGGGTGACGGGGTGTGGGAGGGGATCCGGCTGAAGGATGGCAAGATCCCGTTCCTGACGAAACATCTGGAACGGCTTTATGGCGGCGCGCGGGTGCTGGATTTCGAAAACATGATCCCGCCCGCCGCCATGCGCGCGCGGCTGTTCGATTGCCTCGATGCGAACGGCATGACGGATGGCGTGCATATCCGACTGATGGTGTCGCGCGGCATCCGCGCCACGCCCTATCAGGACCCGCGCATCACCATCACGCCCCCGACCGTTGTCATCATCCCGGAATACAAGACGGCGAAGACCAACGATCAGGGGATCAGCCTTTTCACCTCCACCATCCGACGCACTGCGCCTGATGCGCAGGATCAGAAACTGAATTCGCATTCCAAGCTGAACTGCATCCAGGCCTGCATTCAGGCGGCGAAAGCAGGGGCGGACGAGGCGCTGATGCTCGACCCGTCCGGCGCCGTCGCGACCTGCAATTCGACCCATTTCTTCATCGTGAAGGGCGGCGAGGTCTGGACCTCGACCGGCATGTATTGCCTTGGCGGCATCACCCGCGCGCGGGTGATCGACTGTTGCCGGGCGGCGGGCATCGCGATCCACGAAAAGCCGTTTTCGCTGCATGATGTCTATACGGCGGAGGAGGCATTCGTGACCGGCACATTCGCCGGGCTGACGCCGGTGCGCGAGGTTGATGGTCGCGTGCTCGGCCCGGTGCTGGAAGGGCCGCCGGTCTTGCCCGGCCCGATGGTCACAAGGCTGCGCAGCCTCTATGCCGCGATGCAGAACAGCGAAGCGGAGGGACGTGATGTTTGATGCTGCCCATATTGCCCCGATCCGCATCGCGATGTGGTCCGGCCCGCGCAACCTTTCGACCGCGATGATGCGGTCCTTCGGCGCGCGCCATGACACCGTGGTGATCGACGAGCCGTTCTATGCCTGTTACCTGCGCGCCACGGGCATCGACCATCCGATGCGCAAGGAGGTGCTGCTGGCGCAGCCGAACGATCCCTATGCGGTGGAGCGGGTCATCACCGGCCCGGTGCCTCATGGCGCGCCGGTCTGGTATCAGAAACACATGCCGCATCACATGGTGGAGGGCGTGCCGCGCGGCTGGTTCGGGCAGATGCGCCACGCGATCCTGATCCGCGACCCGGCGCTGGTCGCCGCCAGTTTCGAGGCGGGGCGACCGGGATCGACGCTGGAGGATCTGGGCGTGCCGCAGATGGACGACGTGATCGCCGATATCGTGGCCGCGACCGGCAAGGCCCCGCCGATCATCGAGGCGGAGGATATTCGCGCCAATCCCGAAGGCATGATGCGGGCGCTCTGCGCGGCGCTCGACATCGAATTCATGCCTGAAATGCTGAAATGGCGGGCAGGCACGCGCAAGACCGATGGTGTCTGGGCAGCGCACTGGTATGCCTCTGTCATCGCGTCCACCGGGTTTGCGCCACCCGCGCCGCCGCGCCCCTTGCCGCCTCATATGGGCGATATCGTCGCGCAAGCGCGCCCGTCATTCGAGCGGCTTCGCGTGCAGAAGTTAACCCCGCTGTGACCTTTGGTGCACTCTTGTGGTGGCGATCCACGTTGCGGGGCGCTACGCTTCTGCCAGGGGTGTTGACTGGGGCTGATCGGGTATGAAACTGCGTAATCCCTTGCGGCTTTACCGGGTCTGGCAACGGTCCCGTCGCAAGCTGAAGAAGATGGAAAAGCGGCGCAAGAAAAGTGCGTTCCGCTGGCGCGCCTTCGGCTATGGGATGGCGGTCGTTGCTGCGGTGATTGCGTTGCAGGTGCAGGATTTCGGCGGGCTGTCACAGATCAATGATGCCGCATTCGATCAATATCAGCTCGCCAAACCACGCAAGGTCGATCCTTCGGTGCCTGTTGCGGTGGTGGATATCGATGTTGCGTCCTTGCAGGAACTTGGGCAATGGCCGTGGCCGCGCACCGAACTGGCGGAACTGACCTCGCGGCTGGCGCAGCTTGGCGCCCTGTCCATCGCATTTGACGTCGTGTTCGCGGAACCGGACCGGACTTCGCCTGCCTTGATCGAACGTAGCTGGCGCAAATACGACCCCAGCGCAGCGGCGATCTCTGACGCATCCCTGCGCGACCACGATCAGGTCTTTGCCGATGTGATCGCGCAGACGCCGACTGTCCTTGGTATCGTGATGAACAACGATCCGGGCGGCAGCCGCCCACCGACCAAGGCCGGTATCTCCTATTCCGGGTCTGATCCGCGTGCGGTGATCCCCGAATCCGTCTCGGCGAACATCAATCTTGCGATCCTCAGCGAGCGCGCATCAGGTGTTGGCAACTTCTCGCTCGGTAATGAGCGGGCAGAGGTGATCCGCCGGGTGCCGCTGCTGACCAGGATCGAGGAACAGATCGTCCCCACCCTGTCGCTCGAAGCGATCCGCGTCGGCTTTCAGGCCGGGTCCATTCTGGTCAAGAGCACTGACGGATCGGGCGAGATCGCGGGCGTCGCCGCCGAAATCGCCACGATGCGTGTCGGCCCGATGGAAATTCCGGTCGAATTCGATGGCGGGCTTTATGTCTATTACTCCGGCGTGATGTCGTCGCGCGAGGAGCGGGTGGTGTCCGTCGCCGAGATCATGCGCGGCGATACGGTCGATCCGGCATTGGCGGACCGCATCGGCGGCAAGATCGTCTTCATCGGCACCTCTGCGCCCGGCCTGCTCGACCTTGTGGCGACACCGTTCGAACCTGCGGCGGCGGGGGTGAATGTCCATGCCGAACTGGCAGAACAGATCATCACCAAATTCTTTCAGACCGACAGGATCGCGTATCGCGATGAACTGGTGGCGGCATTGCCCGCCGCCAGCGCGGAGGAACGACCGGCGGTCGAGGCGAAGATTGCCGAATTGGAAGCGGCAATAGACGAGTTTTCCGAACCGGTCTTCCTTGTCCGGCCCGACCTTGCGACTGGCATTCAGCGGCTGTTCATTCTGGTGATCGGGATCATCGTCTGTATCCTTCTGGCTTATAATCAGACCATGCTTGGCGGGATCGCGGCAGGCGCAGGGGCGATCACGGTCGTTGCGGCCTGCTGGTTCGCGTTCGATATTTACGGTTTCCTGCTCGGCCCGGTCTATCCGGCGCTGGGGGTGCTGCTGCCCTGGGGCACGCTGACCGTCTATAACTACGTCAAGACAGACGCCGAAAAGCGGGCGGTGAAGAACCAGTTCGCGCATTTCATGTCGCCCGAGGTGATCGAGGAGATTTCCGAGGACCCGGAACGTTATCTGACCCCCGGCGGCGATCTGCGCGATCTGTCGATCATGTTCTGCGATGTGCGCAAGTTTTCGACCATCACCGAAAAGATGACACCGCAGGAAACCATTCTGTTCATCAACGAATTCCTGACGCCGTTGACTGAAGTGGTGCTGCGCAATGGCGGCACCATCGACAAATACATGGGCGACTGCATCATGGCGTTCTGGAATGCGCCGCGAAAATCTGAAATTCACGCCGAACAGGCGACGCTCGCGCTGTTCCAGTTCATGGATGCACTGGTCGAGATCAACAAGAAATTCGTGACCATCGGTTTTCCCGAGATCGACATCGGTGTTGGTGTGAATACCGGCCCCTGCGCCGTCGGCGCGATGGGGTCGAAGGCGCGGCTGGACTATTCCTGCATCGGTGACGCAGTGAACCTGTCGTCCCGGCTGGAAGGGATCACCAAGCAGTACGGATTGTGGAACTGCATCGGCAACAACACCGCGCAGGCGGTGAAGAAGGCCTTCGCATTGGTCGAGATCGACCAGGTGGCCGTGAAGGGCCGCACCCTGCCGGAACGGATCTGGACCGTCGCTGGCGAAAAGAACATGCTGAAAGACCCTGCCTATCTCGCGATCCGGGCGGCGGTTGATGAGGGGATCGAGGCCTACAAGGCGCAGGATTGGGACCGGGCCGAGGCCGCCTATGCCCGCGCCGCCGAACAGCGCACCGAAGCGTTCGACCCGACCGGCCTGCGCGATGTGTTTCATGAACGGATCGCGGAATACCGCAAGAATCCGCCGCCCGCCGACTGGAACGGCGTCTATGTGGCGACGAGCAAATAGGGATCGCATGAAAAAGCAGATGGCCGTCGAGTTTGGCATGGGCACTGACCTGCGCGGCGAAGACTGCACCAAGGCGGCGGTGCGCGCGGTCAAGGATGCGCTGCACCGCAATGCCCTGACCGTGGCGCAGGCGCTGGGGTTTCCAAAAGAACGAATGCTGGTCGATATCCGCGTCGGCGTGCCCGACCCGGCTTTGGTCGATTGTGATGTCGTTGCCGCCTGCGCGCCTTACGGCGTGGTGACGGTGGACCCGGTCAAGGGTGGCCTCGCCATCGCGATGGACACCGGCACGACCATCATCGCCAATGCCATCGTGTCGGTATCGTTCGATGTGGAGGAAGCGCGATGACCGAACAGCGCATCATTCTGGAATTGGGCGCGGGCGCCGATCTGCATGGCCGCGATTACACCAAGGCCGCGATGCGGGCGGTGGAGGATGCGATGCGGCATTCGTCGCTGTCGATCTTTCGCCAGCTTGGCCTTGACCACACGACCATGCGGGTGGAGGTGACCATTGGCGTGGCGGAACCCGACAAGGTGGACCGCGACGCGGTCGCCGCCGTTCTGCCCTATGGCACCAAGGTGGTGACGGTGGTTCAAGGAGGCGTTACCGCCGATGGCATGGGTGGGCCCGGTGACACCGTGATCGCCACCGCAGGTGTCGCCGCCTATATCGACATCCCCGACGGCAAATGGCACTTGGCCTGAGCCGCAGCGCGAGGCAGTGAGACGGCAAGATCAGGCCGACATGGTCTGATTGCGACGCGCGCGTCGGCATTGACACAGACCCGCCCCGGGGGCCGGGCGCACAAGCGGATCAGAAAAAGGGTATCCCGTGGCGCATGAAAGACGAATCCCGGAAATGCTGCGCCATGCGCCGGTTCCGAGCGTGCGCGGCTTTGCCATCCTCGCGTCCATCGAGGCTTGGGTCAGGGGCATCATGCTGTCGGTCTATCCGATTGCGATGTACGAGGCGCTCGGCGATGCGGAGCGGGTTTCAGAGGTCTATTTCATCATCGGCATCATCGCGCTGTTCGCATCGTTCTGCGTGCCGACCGTTGCGCGGTTGATTTCGCGGCGCTGGACCTACACGCTTGGCGCGGTGCTGCTGGCATCGGGCGCGCTGACAGCATCGCAGGGCGGGCCGCTGCTGACGCCCATCGGTCTTGGCATGACGAATATCGGCGTCGTCTGCGTCTTCATCTGCTTCAACGCCTATATCATGGACTATATAGAGCGGCACGAACTGGGGCGGTCGGAGACGCTGCGCCTGTTCTATTCCAGCATGGCCTGGGTGGTTGGCCCGATCACCGGCATCTGGCTGTGGCGGCTCTGGCATTATGCGCCGTTCCTGATCGCGGCGACGATGGCGCTGGTGCTGCTGTGCCTGTTCTGGTGGATGCGGATTGGCAATGGCAAGATCATCACGGCAGCGCGCAACCGCGCCAGCCCCAACCCGCTGCGGTTCCTGCCCCGGTTTCTGGCGCAACCGCGTCTGGTTGCGGGATGGCTGTTCGCGGTGTTCCGGTCCATCGGCTGGTGGGGATTCGTGGTCTACATGCCGATCTATGTCGTCGAAGCCGGTTATGACGAAACCATCGGCGGCGCGCTCGTCTCGCTCGGCAACGCGTTCCTTCTGCTGACGCCGCTGATGCTGCGCTGGATGCGGCGGCGGTCGGTGAAGTTTGCCGTGCGCACCGGGTTTGCGGGGGCGACGGCGTGCTTTTTCGCGGCCTTCGTCTTTTCCTTCATCTGGCCGCCTGCGGCGCTGGTCCTGCTGGCGGGCGGGGCGTTCTTTCTGATCCTGCTGGATGTGTCGGGCGGCCTGCCGTTCCTGATGGCGGTGAAACCCGGCGAGCGGACAGAAATGTCGGTGATCTATTCCAGCTTTCGCGACATTTCAGGCATCGTCACGCCGGGCGCGGTGCGCCTTGTGCTGCTGGTTTCGCCGCTTGCGGGTGTGTTCGCCGCAACGGCAGGGGCGCTGCTGATCGGCTGGCTGATCGCCGGGCGGCTGCATCCGCGATTGGGCGAGAAACGGGTGCAGGCCTTGCAGCCGGTGGACAATTCGCCGAAAGTCGCGGCAGAAAACTGATCGAGACAGGGGAGACGACGCGATGAGAACCCGCGCTGCACTGGCCACCAAAGCTGGCGAGAAACTGGAAGTCACCGAGGTCAATCTGGACGGCCCGCGCGCGGGCGAAGTGCTGGTGGAAATCAAGGCGACCGGCATCTGCCATACCGACGAATTCACCCTGTCCGGTGCCGACCCGGAGGGCATTTTCCCGGCCATTCTGGGCCATGAGGGGGCAGGGGTCGTGGTCGATGTCGGCCCCGGTGTGACCTCGCTGAAGAAGGGCGATCATGTCATCCCGCTCTACACCCCTGAATGCCGCGAATGCGAATATTGCCTGCATCCGAAAACCAATCTCTGTCAGGCGATCCGCTCGACACAGGGGCAGGGTCTGATGCCGGACGGCACGTCGCGGTTCACGACGCTCGATGGCGATCCGATCTTTCACTATATGGGCACATCGACCTTCTCGAATTTTACAGTGATGCCCGAGATCGCCGCGGCGAAAATCCGCGAGGACGCGCCCTTCGACAAGGTCTGCTATATCGGCTGCGGTGTGACCACCGGCATCGGTGCCGTCATCAACACCGCCAAGGTGGAAATCGGGTCGAAGGCCATCGTGTTCGGCCTCGGCGGGATCGGGTTGAACGTGCTTCAGGGGCTGCGGCTGGCCGGGGCGGACATGATCGTTGGCGTCGATGTGAACCCGGCAAAGGTGCCGATGGCGGAGCGGTTCGGCATGACCCATTTCGTCAACCCGAAAGAGGTGGAGGGCGATCTGGTCCCCTATCTCGTGAACCTGACCAAGGGCGGCGCGGATTACACCTTCGATGCCACCGGCAATGTGCAGGTGATGCGCACCGCCCTCGAATGCGCGCACAAGGGCTGGGGCGAAAGCATCATCATCGGTGTGGCCCCTGCGGGGGCGGAGATCGCGACCCGGCCCTTCCAGCTCGTCACAGGGCGGTCATGGCGTGGCACGGCCTTCGGCGGCGCGCGCGGGCGCACCGATGTGCCGAAGATCGTCGACTGGTACATGGACGGCAAGATCGAGATCGACCCGATGATCACCCACACGATGGGTCTGGATCAGATCAACGAGGGGTTCGACCTGATGCATCGCGGGGAAAGCATCCGGAGCGTGGTGGTTTATTGATCGCTTACCCGTGACAATCCTCTATATCGACGCCGACGCCTGCCCGGTAAAGGCCGAGGCGCTGCGGGTGGCAGAGCGGCACAAGGCGAAGATCGTCTATGTCTCGGACGGCGGCATCCGGCCCAACCCGCACCCGCTGGTGGAGGTTGTGGTGGTCACCCAAGGTGCCGATGCCGCCGATGACTGGATTGTGGAGCGCATTCTTCCCGGCGATATCTGCGTGACCGGCGACATCCCGCTGGCGGATCGTTGCATCAAGGCGGGGGCGCGGGCGATCCGGCATAATGGCGAGATGTTCACGGCCGCCAATATCGGCAACATCCTCGCAACGCGCGATCTGATGACCGATCTGCGCGCCGCCAACCCGCTCAGTCAGGGGGGAGGGGGGCGACCGTTCTCGAAACAGGACCGGTCGCGGTTTCTGGAAGTGCTGGAGCGGGAGATGCGGCGGAAGCTGTAGCATCACCCCGGTGCAACATCACCGGCAACAATGCCAGCAAGGCCGCCCCCGCCGACAGCAGCAGTGTCAGGCGAAACCCGATCAGATCGGCCAATGCCCCCATCACAAGTGCACCAATGGCCGCCGCGCCGATGCCGACCATGATCCAGAGGCTCATCACCCGCCCGCGAAAATTGTCGTCGAGCGCGAGTTGCACCACCGATTGCATGGTGACGCCAACGACCGTGCCGCAAAAGCCGGTCACGGCGATCAGGCCCAGCGTCACCGGCCACGCGGGGGCAAGGCCGACCAGCCCGGTCGCGATCAGCCCCGCGAAGATCGATACATGGGCGATCCGGGGCGGGCGCGGTGCCGTCACCAGATCGCGGCTGGTCAGCACCGTCGCCGCGACCAGCGCGCCCCCCCCGGCAGCCGCCATGATCTCGCCAAGGCCGGAGGGGCCGCGTGCGAAGATGCCGTCGGCGATCACAGGCAGAATCTCCAGCAACCCCCGCCCGACCAGCGCGAAGATCGCCGTCAGCCACATGGCATTGCGAATGGCAGGCGTGTTCATCGTCAGCCGCACCCCCTCCGTCAGCGAGGCGATCAGCCCGGTGCGCGGCGCGGGGGGCTGATCGGATGCGCGCGGACGGATCGCTGTCAGAATGACGATCATCGGCAGAAACAGGATGAGCGACAGCGCCAGCGTGGAATCGGCCCCGAAATGCGCAATGCCGTAACCGCCGAGCACTGGGCCGGTCAGCCGCGCCAGATTGAAATTCAGCGAGGAAATGGCAATCGCGTTCGCCAGCGCATCGCGCGGCGCAAGGCGCGGCGTCAACGCCAGCCGCACGGGATGATGCGCACTGATCGCAATGCCCTGCGCGAGGGCGATCAGCGCCAGAATGCCGATGGTCAGCACACCGCCCAGCGATGCAAGCAGCAGCGCGGCAGGCACCAGCGCAGTCGCGGTCTGGGTGCCCATCGCCGCGCGGCGAAGGTCGACCCGGTCAGCATAGACCCCGAAGATCGGCCCGGACACCAGCGTCGGCGCAAAGGACAGAAAGGCGATCACCCCGACCCAGGATGCGGAGCCGGACAGATCCCATGCCAGCCAGGCGATCACGGCGCGTTGCGCCCAGATGCCCTGAAGCGAGAAAAAGTTGCCAAGAACATAAAGCCGATACTGCGGCTCGCGAAGCGCGGGGAGGAGGTGCATGGCAATGGTGTAGTCCCGCGCCGCGCCGCCGTCCAGCGCCGGTTGCGGCGCGCGCCGCGCCGGGCCATTGTCGCGCCAATCAAGGAGGCAGCTTATGAAAACCATCACGGAAACCCGGATGTTCGGTGGACGCCAGATCACCATCGAACATGACAGCCGCGCGACCGGCACCAAGATGCGCTGCGCGGTGTTCCTTCCGCCGCAGGACGGGCCGCGCCCGGTCTTGTTCTGGCTGTCCGGCCTGACCTGCACCGAGGATAATTTCACCCAGAAGGCGGGCGCGCAGCGCGTTGCGGCTGAACTGGGCATGATCCTCGTGATGCCCGATACCTCACCGCGCGGCGACGGCGTGGCGAACGACCCGGCCTATGATCTGGGGCAGGGCGCGGGGTTCTATGTCGATGCGACGGAGGCACCCTGGGCACCGCATTTCGCGATGTATTCCTATGTGGCCGAAGAACTGCCCGCGCTGATCGCCGAGGCGTTTCCGGCGGATATGAGCCGCCTTTCGATCAGCGGCCATTCGATGGGCGGGCATGGTGCGCTGACCGTCGGTCTGCGGCACCCGGAACTGTTCCGATCAATCTCTGCCTTCTCTCCCATCGTCTCGCCCTTGAGCTGCCCGTGGGGCGAAAAGGCGATGACGGCTTATCTCGGCCCGGACCGGGCGGCATGGGCGGCGCATGATGCCTGCGCGCTGATCGCAGCGCGCGGGGCATCGGTGCCGATCCTCGTCGATCAGGGGGCGGCGGACGGGTTTCTGGCTGATCAGTTGAAGACACCCCTTTTCATCGAGGCCTGCGCCAAGGCGGGCGTGGCGGCGGAGGTGCGGATGCAACCCGGCTACGATCATTCCTATTTCTTCATCGCGAGCTTCATCGAAGACCATCTTCGGTTTCATGCGCAGGCAACCGCATAACCTGACGGGCGAGTGACGCAGCGTCGCGTTGCACGAAACGCAAGGCAGGATTGCGGCAACAGCCGTTGTCGGGAACGCGGGTGATCGCCATTTGCTGCACTGCAACAGCAGTGAACAGGAGCCGAAAATGGCCATCTTTACAACGAATAACCCGACCGCCCCGATGGGCACCCGCACCGGCGTCATCAGCGATGCCATCAAGGACGTGTTTGCACGCATCCTCGCATGGCGCAGCTATCGCCAGACCGTGATCGCGCTCAGCGCGCTGTCCGACCGCGAACTGGACGACATCGGAATCACGCGCGGCGAGATCAAGGCCGTCGCCCGCATGCGTGGGTAAGATCGCGGAAAGGCGGAGCCTCTGACGGGTTCCGCCTTTTCGATTCAGGGTCGGCGCATCGCGTCGCCTTTCAGAACGGCACCTCGTCGGAGCCGCTCACGAAACTGGCGACGACCTTCTTGACCCCCGCTTTTTCGAAATCGACAGTCAGCTTGTCGCCCTCGATTTCCGTCACAGCGCCATAACCGAATTTCTGGTGAAACACCCGGTCGCCGATGGCGAAGCGGGCGATGGCGTCCGCGTCGATGACGATGCCCTTCACCTCTGACGGGGTGCGCATGCCGCGCTGTCCGGCGCGCGACTGCATCCGCCGCCAACCTGGCGAATTGTAAGCGGAGGCGGACGCTGCGCGTTCCTCCAGCACCGACCCTTTCATCACGCCGGGGATCGCGGCCATGCCGCCCTCGCCGCGCCCGGAGGCCGCACCGTAGTTTCCGCCATAGAGGCCGGGCGGCGTCATCACATCCACATGGCTGGCGGGCAGTTCGTCGATGAACCGCGACGGCAGCGCGCTTTGCCATTGGTTATAGACACGGCGGTTTGCGGCGAAGCTGACGGTCAGCAACTTGCGCGCGCGGGTGATGCCGACATAGGCGAGGCGGCGTTCCTCCTCCAACCCTTTCAGCCCGCTTTCATCCATCGACCGCTGCGAGGGGAAGACGCCATCCTCCCATCCCGGCAGGAACACGCAGTCGTATTCAAGGCCTTTGGCGGCGTGATAGGTCATGATGGTGACTTTCTCCGCCGCGTCCTCCTGTTCGTTTTCCATGACCAGCGAGACATGTTCGAGGAAGCCTTGAAGGTTCTCGAATTCCTCCAGCGCCTTCACCAGTTCCTTGAGGTTTTCCAGCCGCCCCGGCGCCTCCGGCGTCTTGTCGTTGCGCCAGTGGTCCATATAGCCGAAATCCTCGAGGATCTGCATCGCGCCCTCGACATGATCGAAATCGGGGGCCTTGGCGCGGGCGATCCAGGTGTCGAACAGGGTCACGACCTCTTTCAGCGCCTTTTGCGCGGCTTTCGATACCTCACCATCCTCGGCACAGATGCGCGCGCCTTCCAGCAGCGACACGCCGTTCCTGCGGGCGACGATGTTGATGGTCTGCTGCGCCTTGTCGCCAAGGCCGCGTTTCGGGGTGTTGATGATCCGCTCGAACGCAAGGCCATCATCGGGCGACGTGACGACACGGAAATAGGCCATCGCATCGCGGATCTCCATCCGCTCGTAAAAACGGGGGCCGCCGATCACCCGATAAGGCATACCGATGGTCAGGAACCGGTCCTCGAAGGCGCGCATCAGGAAGGACGCGCGCACCAGGATCGCCATTTCGTCCGGCGATACCGGGTCAAGCCCGCGCGTGCCGCCCTGATAGGCCTCGATCTCCTCGCCGATCCAGCGGGCCTCTTCTTCGCCATCCCAGAGGCCGGTGAGGCGGACCTTTTCACCGTCATTCACATCGGTCCAGAGGTCCTTGCCCAGCCGTTCCTTGTTGCCGGCGATGACGGCGGAGGCGGCGGCGAGGATATGCGGGGTGGAGCGATAGTTCTGTTCCAGCCGGATCACCGTCGCGCCCGGAAAATCCTTTTCGAATTTCAGGATGTTGCCGACCTCGGCCCCGCGCCAGCCATAGATGGACTGATCGTCATCGCCGACGCAGCAGATGTTCTTGTGATCGTTCGCCAGCAGGCGCAGCCAGAGATATTGCGCGACATTGGTGTCCTGATATTCGTCCACCAGAATATAGCGGAACCGGCGCTGATACTGTTTCAGGATATCGGGATTGTCCTGAAAGATGCAGACCACATGCAGCAGCAGATCGCCGAAGTCGCAGGCATTCAGGGTCTTCAGGCGTTCCTGATATTGCGCGTAAAGCGCCGCGCCGTGGCCGCCATAGGCGGTGCCATCGGCGGCGGGCACCTTGCCGGGGGTGATGGCGCGGTTCTTCCAGCCGTCGATCACCGATGCGAGTTGCCTTGCGGGCCAACGCTTGTCGTCGATCCCGGCATCGCGGATCAACTGTTTCATCAGGCGCAACTGGTCATCGGTGTCGAGGATCGTGAAATTCGACTTCAGCCCGACAAGTTCGGCATGGCGGCGCAGCAGCTTCACGCAGAGCGAATGGAACGTGCCGAGCCAGGGCATCCCCTCGATCGCATGGCCGATCAGCCCGCCGATCCGGTGCTTCATCTCGCGCGCCGCCTTGTTGGTGAAGGTCACGGCGAGGATTTCATTCGGGCGTGCCTTGCCGGTGGTCAGCAGATGCGCGATGCGGCACGTCAGCGCCTTGGTCTTGCCGGTGCCTGCCCCCGCGAGCATCAGCACAGGGCCGTCCAATGCCTCCACCGCTTCACGCTGCGGCGGGTTCAACCCGTCGAGATAGGGGGCCGCGCCCATCCCCGGCGGGGTCGGGCGTGCAAGGTCCGAAAGCCGGGGGCGGGCACCTTCCCAGCTTTCAAAGGCATCGTCGAACATCGGATCGCTCATGAAATCGTTAATAGCGCATGTTCAGGGCTAAGGAAATGCGCTGTTCTTGAAATGTTCATTCAAATCGACCCCCTTTCCGCCATCGAACGGAAGCCTATATTATGCGGCAGGAGGAGACCCCAACCATGTTCAACCTGTTCAAACGCCCCGAAATGCCCCCAGCCGGATTTGCCCTGCGCGGACGGGCCGAAGCCATACCGACAGCGGATACGCATTTCGTGAATGGCCGCCCCTTGAAGGATTTCCCGGCGCATCTGGAAAAGGCCATGTTCGGCATGGGCTGCTTCTGGGGTGTCGAGCGGATGTTCTGGAAACTGGACGGAGTGTGGGTCACCGTGGTCGGGTATTCCGGCGGCGAGACGCCGAATGCCACCTACAAGGAAGTGTGCAGCGGTGCGACCGGGCATAACGAGGTCGTGCTGGTTGTCTATGATCCGGCGATCATCTCCTATGAGGCGCTCCTGAAGGTGTTCTGGGAAGGGCACAACCCGACGCAGGGCATGCGGCAGGGCAATGATGTCGGCACGCAGTATCGGTCGGGCATCTACACCTTCACCGACGAACAGCGCGCGGCGGCGGAAGCGGCGAAGGCGATGTTCCAGACAAGGCTGAGCCAGTCCGGGTTCGGAGCAATCACCACCGAAATCAAACCGGCATCCGAATTCTATTATGCCGAGGATTACCACCAGCAATATCTGGCTAAGAACCCGAGCGGATATTGTGGCATTGGCGGCACTGGCGTGACCTGCCCGATCGGGACTGGTGCCTGATTCACAGTCGGTGTGAACAGACGAAAAAGCCCGGCTGACCGCGAAGGATCAGCCGGGCTTTTTCATGCGCGCCTTGTCAGGTCAGTCTAGTCAGATCAGCGGACAAGCACCGCATAGCCGGTCCGTGTATAGGCGCTTTCGCCAATGAATTCCATGATGAGCCGGGTCGAAGTCAGGTTGGAATTCAGGCAATTCTCGGTGCCATCGGCACAGCTTACCTGCGGCGGTGCCATCAGGACGACCTGTGCATAGCCCGCGATGGGGGCGACGTTGTCACCATCGTCATCGACGCTTGATTCACCGCAATTGACCAGCGTGACATCAAACACCCTGCGCTCGATCGACGGGTCCACATCATTGGTTGACGGGTCACGATAGGTGTAGTTCGGGTAGGCCACTGTCAGGTCATGGGTGCCATTACCATCGGCATCGAGCGGTGCGCCGGTGGTGTCGTCATAATCCGGGCGCATCTGGATCTGCGGAGCACCGCCGATAAAGCGGGAAAGTGAGCCATCCTCGCGCACTGCCTTCGGGTCGAGCGTCAACCCGGTGCCTGTCGCCTGATGAAACAGGCTGACGGTAGATCCGCCTGGTGGTATCGGCGGCAAAAATGCCAGAAAGGGCGGTGGGTTGATGCCGGTTTCGGTGTTCAGCCACTGAGCGCGCTGATCCAGATACACATCATAAAATGTCGGCAAGGTCAGCGCGCGGTCGT